>JAZQGZ010000020.1:0-170240 GCA_045540255.1 Oscillospiraceae bacterium
CGAAAGCATTGAGGCTCAGCTTCGAGCCATACACAAGTTTGCCGATGAAAACGGCTATGAGATAAATGAAGAATACATCGACCGAGCTAAGAGCGGCACAAACGACCGCCGAGAAGAATTTCAGCGGATGATAGCAGATTCAGCATTGGGTGATTTCGAGGTCGTGCTGATACACAAGCTGGACCGTTTTGCAAGAAATCGCTACGACAGCGCACTGTACAAACGCGAACTCAGGAGCAACGGAGTTCAGCTGATATCCGTACTGGAGCAGTTTGGCGAGGGTCCCGAGAGTATAATCATGGAGGGTTTGCTGGAGTCGATGAGCGAATACTACTCTGCAAACCTCTCCCGAGAAGTAAAGAAAGGGCAATACGAAAATGCTCTTGCCTGCAAGCACACAGGCGGTGCCGCTCCGCTTGGATACAGGGTAAACAGCGAACTCAGATATGAGATAGAAGAAGCAGAGGCTGAGCATGTACGCTACATCTACGACTGCGTTCTTAACGGCATTGGCTACGGCGAGATAATCACCAGCCTCAACGAGCGAGGAATTGTGACTCGCAGAGGAAATCCGTTCGGCAAGAACTCGCTGTATGAGATACTCCGCAACGAGAAGTACACAGGCGTTTACATCTACCGCAGAAGCTCTCCTGCGTCGTTCAGCGGCAAGCGAAACAATCACAAGAACCGCAACTCCGATGACATCATCAGGATAGAGGACGGGATGCCGCAGATAATCAGCCGAGAGATCTTTGAGACCGTTCAGCAGATAATGGACAAGCGCAAGCAGGGACACTCTCCCCGTAGCACAGCCAAAGAAAACTATCTGCTCAGCGGCAAGATAGTCTGCGGCGTATGCGGCAACACATTCTGCGGCAACCGAATCCACAGTGGCAGGAACAAACAGCTCTATGTTACATACCGCTGTAATACCAGGTCAAATAAGGGCAGGAAGCTCTGCGAAAACAAGGACATCAACCGCAATTACATCGAGAAATATGTACTGAAGCTGTTGGCAGAGGTACTGTTCGACGAGAAGCGGCTACCAAAAGTTATTGAGGAATACAACCACTCTGTCCTTGAAAACGACGAGCAGTACAGCTATGAGCTTAAGACACTGGAGAAGTCCATCAGGAAGAAAAAGAAAGAGATCGACAATCTGGTGAATGTAATAGCGAGCACAGGTTCGGACGCACTGACTGCGGCTCTGACAGAGCGTGAGAAGGAGCTCGCTTCGCTCAAGACACAGCGGCGCGAGCTGGAAATGCGCTCCGCTACCGTTGATGTGGACACCGATGAGATAACCGAGGCGTTCAGAAAAGGCAAGGAGTTGCTGATGTCGGGTCAGCTCCCGCGCATGAAACAGCTCATCGAGCTGTACGTCAGCAGAGTCGAGGTCTATCCCGAGTATGTGACAGTGAAGCTGAATTACATGCCCGCATTACAGGCGAGTGCATCAGATGGCTCCCTCGGTCAGCTTAGCGATACCTACGAAAAGGCCTTGGAGTTTGAGGAGAGCATAGACAGGAAGCGGCTTATCAAGGAAGGACAGGAGTAAAAGATTATCCCTCGGCGTAATTGCCGAGGGATGAGTGTTATAAGCATCTTTCATTTATTAAATTCGCAAATCGCATAATATGACATTTTATTTCTTTAACAACCGGGATAATTCTTATGACAGATAAAATGTATTACGTTGGCTATGAAAGACACATCATTATTGACGCAGTGCTCAATATGAAAAAATATTATCAGCAGCATTTGAACCAGAACGGAAAGCGACTTAAATGATTAATAGTTACCCTTCTAAATCCAATAGATAAGACAACGCATACTCCACATTTTTTTCGTCCACAAAAAAGCGAAAGCTCCAAAAGTGCTTTTGGGATCTGCTGAATCTTTTTGATATGCAACACCTTGATTAAACAAATCCAAATATCTTGAATACTAAATACTTTCAGGATAAATATTTATTCTGATGGCATTATCCCTATAATAAATATTTAATATTTTAGCATTTCCGTTTGCAACAGGAGTGTTCTTGACATTACTAGTAAAAGTGTACGATGTTTTTGAGGTTATCTTCTGCAATATAGACTCAGTTCTCTCTTTTTGAATTATACCATTCGGACCCAAACCTGACATAATAAATGCCTCCCCAAAAATAGATATCTGAATCGTATATGTCGATGGATAATAAAAATCATAATAACGACAAGCGTTTTAGACACTCAGATTTTTCTTCAGCAGATAATGTCGAATAAAGCTCTATGACGCCTAGTATCTTAAGTTCTTTCAATCTTGTTTGCAAAGCCTCTCTCGCTTTTTCAATCATTTCTAAGTCAGTTGACTGCAGAAAGTTTGGTATATTAGAGAGATTTCTTTGATAGTTAGTGCACTGAGAAGCATTCATCGCCTTAATGGTAGGAAGTACTTGAGTAATATTGGTATTTACCCATGTTTTTCGTTTCTCTTCATTCTCAGCATTTATTCTATCAACAATCTTCAATGCCTCTGCTTCACATATAGTGCCTTTAAACTTAGATAAGAAATCATCTGCAGAATTGATTGCATTTGTACTGCTTTTAAAGTTCATAATATCATCAGCAATGATTTGAACTGGATCTGAAACCATCGAAGGCAAACCAAACGCTAAAATCTGATTCGCTTTATCAACATATTCAGGCAATGAAATATCACGACCAATATTGCGTTTGCAACTCGAAACAAATTCATTGGCATATTGAACTAAATCATTCATTCTATTAGTAAGTGTCTTTTGTGCGTTTTGCAGTTTTTCAATATAACTGTCCTTGATTTTTTTATCAAGATCTGTTATACCTGCAAAGAAATCTAACCAGGAATCGATCTCCGATTTGAAATCAATACACATAGAATAGTTGATATTACTACCATTTCCAATAATAGAAAGATCTTTGTCTATATCAACAAATGTCTGTCCATACTTAGCTTGAAGATTAGCTTCTGATACTACATCCGAAACTCTTTCATCAAGCAAACGGGCGTAGTCAGGCCTGTTGATTTTAACAAGTGCCTTTGAGACCCTTGTATATTCGGACTTGAATTGAGATACTTCATTTACAGCACATTTTAATTTCTTTATAAATGTGCTGAAATTCTTATCCAAAAGTGCTTCCGAATTGCTTAATAAAATATTGACTCTATCGCAGTATTCCTGACTATATTCAAAATCAGAGTATTCTTCTATTTTGGTGTTCGGAACTATTTTTGATATCTTATTGAATACACGAGCCATTATCTTTTTGAGACTGAATTGCTCTTTACATTCTTCTAATGCTTTTTCCGCTGGAATCAGAGTATTAGTATATATCTGCTCGAATAGCCTTTTTCCATCCTTTAGTGTTTTATTGGCAGTTGCTATTTTCGCTTCAAATTCACCAGCCCCGTCAAGATCACCTTTGACTTGATCTAGTGCTCTTTGAAGATTGCTACACTGTTCTACATGGACATTATTAGCTATACTATTAAGCAGATCCTCAATAATATCATCATTAGTCTTACTGCTCAAACAGAGTTTCATTTTTGCAAGGTTTTCGTAGATCTTTTTGTCATTCTGAATAACTGAAATGCTAAATTCTTCGCGTTTTACGATCGCATTTCCTTGCAAAATCTGAATCTTTCCATTATGTTTACATATCACATACAAAATCAGTAAAGTAAGAGAGTATTTATTTAGTCCATAAGGCGGATGTAGATATTTTCCAAAGCTCTGACCAATACCAATAATTTCATTTGGTACAAGAGTATTAATAATATCATTATATACCCTCTTTACCGCTGCATTCTGTGGCTCACATAATTTATACCTAGAATCCAGTACCTGCCAAGAAGTTTGCTTATTTGATGTAGATAGAACCGCTTGAATACGATTTTTTAGAGGAGGCGCAAATGACTGGAATGTTTGCTGGCTCATCATAGAGTTATCATACATTCTCGAACACAACTCAACAAAATTCTTTTTCACCTGAGGCGTAACCTTACGTTCGAATCCATCAAATGCAAAGGGAATAGTCTTGGGATATATTTCATTAAATTTCTTTGCACACAGAACTCTAACACGATCGCTTGACACTTCAACGCCGTATGTAGTTATAAATTGACGACAACCAGCCATATCAACAAACAACTTCTGAATGCGCCTGCTAACAAGTTTTTGACGCTCAATTATAAATTTAGAAAACCTCGCATATTCAGCAGGTGTAAAACGATTCAATGCGGCTCTTTCTTTCAAAAGATCCATCATTTCTTCTTTTTCATCCGCTAACACACAAATCAGTATCGGAAATTTGTTAAGTTGGTATTCTGTATATAATTTTTGAACTATTGCAACATCCGTTTTGTAGTTCTTTCCGCAATAAATATATACTAATAACCCTCTAGCTTGTTCGCTGTCAACAGCACCTGCAAAGTACGCCAATAGACTCTGACAATAATTTGAGGAGAAATCTCTAGCATGCATTAAGCGTTTATCAAAGCGCCATTCAGGGGAATTTATCTGATGTTCAGCAGCAAAAGGAGTTTCTTCAGATATATTCAATTGAAAATCTCTTTCCAGCTCTTCGTCATATTCTGCTATACCATCATATCCCTTGACCGATACTTTTTTTAGGATATACGCTCTTTGATATTCGTTTCTACCACTTGCTTCAGCAAGAATATCATAATGAAATGTGTTAGGATCGAGTGCTATGATACCATGTTCATTTACTAGATTATTAATAGCAGATGATACTCGCTCTTCAGATAAACCTGAGCACATTCTAATGGCGTTTGCACAATCATTTTTATCTAAAAAAGAAAATTTGCAAAGGTTAATGATCAAAATAGCCTTCAGTACAACGCTGTCATCATCATTAAGCTTATCACCGAGTTTTACGCACGCATCTCTATACAACATACAATATTGACTCTGTACTAAACCTTGTTCTTCTGAATTAAGCATTTCAGCAAACAAATCAGAATCGATTATATCAACAGCATAAATGTATTCAAGGCATTTTGATGTAATATCCTTGTTCTTCACTGCTTCAAACATTTGCTCCGCAAAAGCAATTGTTGAACGTTGTTGCATCCATTGAGATGTATTCGAGAGGAACCACACAGCAAATGGGTGTAAAGGATAACAACCTTTTGCTACCACAGAGGTATACAGTGAAGGATTATACCATACCGCTTTGCTTTTTGTTCTTTTATCCCACCTTACTAAAGAATCATGTACTCTATTATGGTAGCTTGAATATACAGAATCAATATTATTTTCAACAAGTGCAGAGAAACTATCTTTATCGATTTTAGTGATTAAATTTGCGAGAATCGTTTCAAAGTTTGAAGAAATATAGTATTTTTCACTTTGCTCAAACCTTCCAACATAACGTACTATACTTGAAGATTTTCCGACACGACTAAGGTAATTGTTTAGATCTGACTGGATAAACGCATCAAAAAGTATATTTCCATCAGCGTTCTGAACAGCCTCGAAAATCTGTTGAAGTGCGGAATCTCCAGCAATAGCAGGATTGGCTGCCACATATTCGATATATCGTCCAAACTCGTCAAATAAAATAATTATACGATCGAATACTTTTTGCTGTATACAAAGTTTCTCGTTCAACAGTTCAAGAATATCGCCTGCAGATATGCCTCTTTCCCAGTGCATATAATCTCCGTTGATTTCTTTATACACTTCATTGACCGCATCAAACACTGCATTATCCGTTTCAAGGTTATTGATAATATATTCAGCGTCAGCATTCCTGTTAATTTTAGCAAAAGCCTTCTCATAACTGCTTGAAAAGGAGTTAAATGTATTTGCCACAAAATGTTTTGCTGTATCCAGCTGCTTTGTTAATTCCTGTAATATGTTATCGTCAATATCATGCTGCTTGAGTGCTTTGCGAGCTACTGATAGGATTTCGTGATCAAGATTAAAGTTCTGCATTCCATTTAACACAAGAACCAGATTCTTATTCAAGTAACTTGAAATATCATTTGCAATCTCTTTATCGACAAGAGCAATACGTTTTAAAGCGAGATTCCTAAGCAGGTTATGATGTCCTGAAAACAAAGCGGCAAGAGTAACCGCTAAATGTGATTTACCAGTACCATAGCTAGCAATAGTTAAGCAGAAATTATTCCTATTCGGATCATCGACCATCGTGATAAGCTTTTTAGCATACGATGCTGTATCATATAATTTGTAACGTCTATCTTGAGATTCGGTTTCTTCAACTCCATGATACTGAGGCCCATGAAAAACATAAGTATCTGCAATTGCTAAAGCCTTGTCTTCATCATAAAACCAGTTTGCCTGAACTGCACCACCGAAATATCTTTTTTTATCGAACTCAACAATGTCGCGAATGCGCATGATAAGAAACCTCCAATCATATTAAGGTGTCAAATAGTTTTTCAAGTATATCCTCTGATTCTGCCATTCTTATAATGGTAAATGGATGAAGTTGTTTATTCAATGTAACGATACCTTCTGCCGCTAATTCATCTAAAGCATTTATTGCTTCTGATTCATCAAAGCCAAAGCGTCTATCCCATTTCAAAGCATCTGTAAGCTGGGTTATTGAGATTTCATGCTCATCTGGCAGATGTAATTCCCAAGAATATAGAAGTGCATAAGCATATACATACTTACAGTCATTGGCAAAGTATTGACTATTCAAACACAAACTATCTTCCCAATCCATAATAGACAAGTTGCGCCAAAACCCCTCGGAATAAGCTTTTTTCACTACCGTAAATTCAACAGGTCTTCCGAAAAAATCACGTGCTCTTGAAGTTATAAATTCATTACCGATACCATCATCAAGTTGATTAGGTAGCTGATTATATAAAAACGACCATATCAAGGCACCTTGTGTCTTATCGCATATATTGAAATGACATATCAGTTTCGTGATTCTCTCATAAAGATACCTATCTTCTCTGTATACCACCTCTCCTAAATGAGATAGAGACAAAGAATAATTACTGCCATTTTTCTCATAATTGATTAGTCCCATAAAAGCAGCATAACGTATATGTGGAATAACCTTTCCACTCGTCTTGCCAGTTGGAATACCAGTAATAGCACTTATATCTTCTTTTGTACCTGAATACTTATTGGACGCCAACTCAAGTATTTTTGAGATATAAGTATCTTGAGGCTGAAAAGTTTTGTGAAACTCAATATCATCCCAAGAAAACTTGGTGTGAATTATATTATCCATTATTCAGTCTTTCCTCCAAACTAGCCACTTTTATCTGACGCGGTGAGTATTTCGTAAATGTATTATTAATAAGCATACTACCACAGGTAACGCACTCTCCCAGCTTCAATTTCTTGAGTTTTTCGCCCCATTCTTTTGAGCCTTGGGTAGATATATCAATGCTCTTTGCAGTATCCATAACGCCATTATCAGGAGGACAAAAATAGAGTTTCTGTGCTGCCTGCTGAAGACATTGGATTTCATCTTTATCAAGCTGTCCACCCATAAACTGTGTAGCATACCAACCCGACACGCCAAACTTTCTTCCTTCGGTAAGTATCTTTCCGCTAGGTGATTCAGCATTGTGCCTAAGGTTTTGAGCCTCATCTAATACTACAACAAAAGGCTTATCTTTCTCACCACGATTTTGTGCAAAGCTCCAAAGATCTCTAAGAAGCAATTCTGTTAAAAGAAGCTGATTATCTCTTTCATATCCACCCATCTGGAATATGTATACAGTTCCGTCAGACGAACGGATATCATCCCAATTAAAGTTTTCGCCTACAGCAAACGGTTCCATATCGATAAATGGAGTTATCTTATTTATAACGGAATCAACGTACTTATTATCCATCTCAGACAAAATATCCCTAAGATGAACAAACGACATATTTTCACCGTATTTCTTCATACCATCAAGAACTGCCTGATAAATTACAGACTGCTGCTGATCTCCAAATCTAAAAACATTATTAAGGGCAGACTTAATTCTATTAGCAACGTCGTTATCGCCTTCAGGCACAGAGAAGCCTTCATCGATAACGATATTACCGCGAATAAACGGATTGATCGGAATCTTGCTTATTCTTACGATTCTCTGAACGATTTTATCTCCAAGAGTATCTTTAAACAAGGGTTCTAATTTAGAAGGCATAAAACCGCCAGTGTAATCAAATATAATAGATGGCACACCCTGATTCGACAGTTCCATCAGTAGTCCTTGAATACAATATGTTTTTCCGTAACCGGAATTACCATTAATAAGCAGATGTCGGTTGTTGAGCTGCTTGTTGCCATATTCCCAATAGTACTCTCGACCAGTGTTATCTTTTCCGAGAAGAACTCTGACCTCTGAAAGCGGTTTTTTCAGCACGGGAACTGGCTCGTCATTTTCAGCGCTCTCAACTTTTGTCTCAATGATTTCTTCAGTATGCTGCTGAATATCATCATTGTTATGAGGAGCAACAGCCACAAATGTTTCTTCATTTATTGGCTCATTGGTGTATTCCACCGCTTCATTCAAGGAGGATGTAATACTTCCTGCAGTGACCAATTCTTTCTCGCTATTCAGCTTGGGAACTGTTTCGATTTCAGTTTCGATTATCTCAATATCTTCCTCAAAAGAGTCTGTTTCTTCATCATACTGCTCATAGGAGGTGTGTTCGGGTATCTCGCTATATACAAAATCACCATCTTGCATTTCATCTGGCAGGATCATTCTCTGAATGTAAATCTGACCAGCTCGATTAAGTTCTATTCCAGTGGACAAAAATTCAGATTCCATTGATGTAGTATCTACATCGTTTGAGTTTTCGTTAAGGCCGTATGCATAAATCGCCCCTGACCATTCGATCTCAAAGTCGCCATTTAAGATACCGAAAATTTTGGAGTTTATTGTATTATAATCTATATCTCCACCATCTTCTATCATAAGTTTCGAGAATGCGAGTGCTCTATAGAGCTGAGTAAACCAGTACCTTCTATTCACACTGGTTGATTTGGGATTCCAATGATCCATTAAACTTGCTACGCCGACTTCTACCTGAGTATGTGCTTTTTCTATGAAACTATCAACATTAATTCCCATCTTGCACTCAATTACTTTTGCGTGCAATTTCACTGGAGCATCTTTATCGCTGATAGTATCATCATTACAAATCTCTAAAAGAAGAAAATCAGGTCTGTTTGTGTCATCCGCAAACCAGTGCTGGTAAGAATCGATATTCAAAAGGGTACGTGCAATATATTCACCAGCTTTTTCGCTACCGATCCTTAGTGACTGCACAGTAAGTGCATAAGCGAGGAAATTATGTATCTCATAATCTCTTTGATTGAGAGCCTTTAGCAATCTGCTACCGTCGAAATTCTTGGTTAGCTGAATGCAATTGTTAGCTGCTTTCTCTGCTCTGTCATTACCCCAGTTACTAAACACTTTTTGCAACCTTATATTGAGTAATGATTTAATATCAGCAATAACATCTTCTTTGGCAGAAATTGTCACATTATACTCACCAAAGCAGCCTTCACCTGTTGTAAAGCCAATTATTTTTGCCGAACGATTTTGGAGAAGATCACGATCTATTGCTCTATCTTCACATACTACCCATCTGCAATTTTCATGAGCGGCAGTCAGTACATCTTCTTTAGCTTGTTTAAGGGAAAGACATTGCATAGCTTTGTATTCTCCACTCACGTTATCGGGTCTTACGATCTTATGAGCGAACTGAGTGTAACGGTCAGAAACATTAAACTGGATCTGCGAAATATTTACTTTTCGTTTAGTTGAATGTGTAGAAGGAACAGTATCGGGTATGAACGTCATAGGGAATTGATAGGAAGTTCTCATTTCATTTTCGTCTTCCTCAATTAAATAGTAGATGTTAAAATCAATTCCGTCATCATCGAGAATATAATAAATAAAGCAAATATCCTGATTCTTTAATATGTTTGATATTTCCTTTGTATTGGATTCTGAAATATACTTCAAGGACACATTTATCCTAACACTACGTTCCTGTGCCAAATAATTGTCAAGCCAGTATCGTAGATAGCTATTTACATTTTTGCTTCCACTAAAGCAAATGATTTTTACATTTATGGTGTAAACAATGCCATTATCTTTGACCCTTTTTTCAATCTCTTTAGCAACAGATTCAATACCCTGAACAACATATTGAATCTCCATAGGAGAAATAAAAGTAATATTTAATCCATCCATTCTTGAAGGGAATGTATTGATATAATCCGTAATATTTCTCTTTATAACTCTGATTTGCGGAGTGCTTTCTTGCGTTATTTCATCGTCGATTGACACTTCAGCGTCAGCCATTTCAGCAAGACCAGCATAATCACTCCTGCAATTTTCAGGGCAGTATACGGCATAGTATCCCCATACACTACGGCATGCCAATAATGCATTTGCACAGGTTGGTATAACATCTACACCTTGAATAACCGCTCCTAATTCACAGATAGACGTTACAGCCTTGCAACAATCAATTTTCATATCGTCAGCATATTTATTAATAAGCTCAACGAAACTGTAGATATAGTAATGGCTTTGAGCACTGATCTTTTCCAGCATTGCAGGATGATAAGCAGGTATAATTACCTCATTGGAATATCCATCTTTGATAAACTGCTTATTGCCTACTATGGTAAACAATTCAAGGAAATAGTTTAAATTATTCTTAGCACTAACAGATAACTCGTGATATGATTTTGTTATACTCTCAAGCATATCCGAATATTCGCTGAGCACCACATTCATATCATCCATATAAGAAAACAGGCCGTTGCTGCGAATGTTATTATACCAATCTCCAAGTTTTTCGCATACGAGATTGAATTTATTATAAGTGTCTATGTTGCCATATATCTTTTTAATTTCGCCTTCAAATATGCGCGACAGAGACTCATTCTGCATGCTTTCAACTTTTGCGTAAAATTCGCTTTCACTTTCACATGCAACAAAATCATTGATGTTATTGCAAGCTAGCAAAAGTGGAATAGTTTCATCGTCAGAATCAGCAAGGGCATTTATGAGTGAGAAAGCATTCTTCCACCCTGCAAATGGCGAGAAAGACCATTTGTACTCAAATTTATATGCACTTTCACCTAAACTTGAAGATGTGTGTACTACAAATGAAATTTGACAGTTTTCTCCCCATTTACTGTTGGTTTTGATCTGGTTGCAAATAATAGCAAAATTATCGAAATCAAAAGGGTCTATTTCACCTAAATAATCAAGATTACTGAATATTTCATTTTCAGTAAAGCCTTTTTTAATAAAGCCTAATATACCGCCGAGAAATGTACAGATATCATGATACTGTGATTCAACAGAGTTTGCTGAATCCTGATTATCCTCATCTTTTGCAAGGCAATTTGAAAGCTTAATTTCTGTAACCTCAAACAGTATCTCGTTTGGAAGATCATCACACTTTGCTTTTTCACGATATTTTTTACAGGAGTCAGTTATTATGCGGAAAAAGACCTCTAAAGGTTCTCCTGTCAACTTTACTACTTTGTCAACAGTAGGTTTGGAGCCTGTACTTGTCTTTAAATTTAATATCTTATATATGATACTAAAATCTGCTTTAAGAAATTTAGGGCGAAGTACAGCTACTCTTTCTCCTTTTAGCATTGCAATGACATCTGTTTTGAACTCCGAATAGCTTGTAAATGTATTAAATGGTGCTGTAATATCGATCTGATTTTTTTCAGCATATTCATCTAATTTCTTTGAATATTGCTTGATTTTAGACGCACTGGAAACAGGCTTATTGATAAAATCATAAGCCGAAACAATTATATCTACCAGTTTTTTGGGCTTTTTTAAAATAGCCAAAGATGGAAATGTCTCACAACGCGGTATATTCCACCAACTATTAAGAGAGCCAAACACTTCCTCAAGGAAAGAATCAATATCAGAAACTGCTTTCGCATTGATATAATCAACAAATTTACTAAGTTGGATAATATCTATATTGGTACTTTTGAAAATAGAGGTAAAGATATTATTGATTATGTATTTATAATCATCTCCATTATCAGTAACTGACAATAGGTCTTTGAACCATTTAGAATAATCCTTCTTAACTTTTATGATGATATCTTCAATTGATATGCGTTTAAAATCCATTATACTGCCTTTATCAACAGCAGCATCAGCACCCATAAGAATAAGCAATACAGTGCCAGTTTCATTAACAGCTATATTTCGGTACATAGTCAAAGGGTTTTCTGTATCAACATAGCCATTGTTTATAAGATAGTCAAGATCATTTTCCCACTCGTTATTTTGCTGTGCTACAAATGCTTGATACTTTAAATTATCTACCTTTGCAATTACATTGACATCAGTTAATTTGGTCAGTCTTTTGCATACATTGACGTATATCTCTGGAGAATCAAAATCTTCAAGCTTAACCAGATTGACTTTGCCTTTTACAAGTGATTTGATGATTTGATTAATAATCTCATTTACAAGCATATTCATAATTAGTTATCCTCCTTGCTATAAGGATTTTCTACGATTGCAGTCGCATCTGAAAGGTCGCGCAAAAAGCCGCAGTTCTTGAGCTTTTGAGCAAAATCATTAGCGTTAGCATTCAGGAACGAAGCACTATCAACACTTTCTTTATAACATCCGCTGGCTTTAGCTTTAAGATAGTGGGTTTGAGCAATAACGATACCAAAATGCTCATACATCATGTCAAGGAATTGTTCAAAAGTCACTTTGCTTCCTGCTGGAATAAGAGACATAACTAAGAACTTGATAACAGTTTCGGATAAAGTGTAGCGCATTCCAACTCCTTTAAGAGGGATAATTATGCCTATTTCTTTACCGAGTTTTCTAAACAGTTTATATGTATCTTCTTCAGCGTTTTTGAATTGAATGTCCTTCTTATCTTGTGTCAATCCGCCGTAATAAATATCAATGCCTTCGTAAACATACTGTTTTATAGCTTCTTCTCCTAAATCAAATCCCTTTATTGCAAGCTTTTTGATTTCTGTTGCATCGGTTCTAGATTTTGAGCTCATATCCATTATCCATGAACCATTACCATTTCCAGTGCATTTTGCAGCAGTCAGATGCATCATTCTCAAGAGTTGAAGAATAAGTCCATACGTAAATACATCTATTTTCTCCATTGGCTGAATATTACAAGCTAGGAAATTCTTAAGTTCACTAACAGTATAATCATCACGATCTGCATAATCTAAAGGAATGGCTCCTAATTTCTTTGAAATAGGATCGTCATTAGGAGTTAAATCCATTTCTTTTTCCCATGTTGTATTAATAAATTCGCCTATTCGAGTTATTCCAGGAATACTATTCAGCATTCGTTTTATTCCTGACTCTATATAGTTTATACTTTCGCGATTCCGTTCACTATTCAATGCATGGAGAAGATGCAGATAATATATCTCGCCGCCTCTACACATATATGTGTAAGAGTTAAAATCAAAATTAGTATCAATTTTGTTATCTTCTATTGTAATATTCTCTCTAAGTCCTTGTTTTCCTAATGATTCAGGAAAAAGAACAACTGAACTAACTGGTATAAGATTTTTATTAAACCATGCTCTTCCAACATTCTCCACACTGAAACCATATAAAATATTTTGAAGAACAAACAAAACTGAATCCGGATCCATCTGATTAACAGTATCAATATTTTTAGTCAGACAATTTCTACATTCTTTGTACGCTTCCTTGTCTATCTTTGATTTTTTATCTATACGGCTATTCTCAAAAAAAACAAACCTTTTTAAGCCCATATATGCCTTGGGACTATATTCAATAACGTTATTATACAATGAATCACTCACAGGAAACATAGAGGAAAACTCTTCATTTGTTGCCTTAATTGACTTTGGCGCATTTGCAACGATCAAGAATTCGATTAAATATTCATAGAGAGTCTGAGATGGTCTGATTCTCTTACCAAAAATTATATTTTGAACACCTAAATTGTCCGATATTTCTTTATCCAGTACGCCTGCGGGAAAATGTTTTTTCTTTTCCATATCAGTTACCTCAATCGAAAATTAATTTATTGTCATTGATCTGTATATCAAAATACTCTGGGTTACTTGTTTTATTAAGCATAACCTTAAAATCAGTTTCATCAGAATTCTTTTTGCCATACCGACGAAGTATCGCTCTCAGCTTTGACAAACCATGAGTCAATGCGGGATTTGCATTTGTTGAGATCACTCCATCTGCTATTTTTTCGAAATAAACAATTAAAGGGAGAGAAAGCTTAAATTCCTCTGAACCAATTTTAAGGAATATATTATTCTTTACCGAGAAATCTTCAAACTCTGAAAAACAATTTCGGGTTTCGACTCTTATCTGATCAACACTGATCATTCCATCTACCATCATTACCTTTTGATATACATCATCACCGCGTTTTACGGTTAAGGGAAGACGGTCTGGTGGATTGTCTGTTAATGTTCCTGTTGCATCAATATACAACGCTCTATTTATAACCCTATTGAGATCTTTCTTGACCAAAGGCGCAGCACTGCCGTTCATCAGTTGAATATAGCTATTAAATCCTTTACCAAACAGCTCATCAAACACTGGATTATTTCCTGTGGCATCTTTAGCGAAGTTGAATACCATATAATAACGACGAATAGCCTTACGGAATAGAACATCTATCTTCTCGTAGGAATAATCATGCTCTTGCCTAAAAACATGAGATTTAATGTAAAGATCGTATCGTTTGCTTAATATAGAACGTACATCTGAGTTAAAATGCTTTTCAATATTACCTGTAACAAAAAGTTCGTAATCAACATTCAGGGAGATAGAATCTAACTGAAGCTCATTAGCTAAAGAAATACCTCTAATCTGCATTGCATCGTCATTTAGTTCATTTCCTATGTATCCAAAAAACAGATTCGGGAAAAGGTATTTATAAGTGAAATCCTTTGATTTACCTTTAATGTTTTCGCATTCCTGATTGCCAGTAACAGAAAAACTGATCTGAGAAAGCATCTGACGTATTGTCATTCTCTTATCATTTTCATAAAGGTAGCGATAAAACTGTGTTATAAACCTAGAGATGTTGTCCTTGTATTTCTGCATTATAGATACATTTTTGGAAATGTGGCAATAATCACGCTTAGGACAATTGCTGCAGCTGTTCCACAACGATTCATCAAGTATTTTGTTGAGCGCTTTTTCAGCAAAATCAACATTGTCTATTCTTGCAATGTTGATTATCATTACATCGTATTTGCCAATCTGTATATGCTTAGAAAAGTTATTATCCAATTGATCGAGTATTTTATCCTGAAGTTCTATTCTATCATTTTCACCGAATTCGGTTCCCGATTCCTTTGCCGCTTTTTCCGCAATTTCTTCGAAGCACTTTAACAGAGGACCAGTATTAGATATCAGAATAGATGACATACCGTTTTGAGGGGCCTCTAAAGCTTTAGTTAGATATTGAAGCTGTTTATCGCTACTCAACTCACTCATATCCTTTACGCTGTAAAGTTTTATGTTGTTTTCTTCATACTCTTTTTCAATTTCGAGCTTTTCCATTGGTTTCAGCATACCTAAATCGCTGAGCACCTGCACAAGAATACTTGTCTTTCCGTCTCCAGCGTGACCTGTAAGAATGTATACATTCTTTTCTCCGGAGCTTATCGTGTCAGAAATGTATCGACCTAATTTTCGTTCTATTTTGATCTGGCTATAATACTCGTTAAGTACTTGCGCTTCTGCAAGGGCAGCAGCTGTATCACTACCTGCATTGTTCATTGAATTGAGATAGCTGACAAATGTATTCATAATCGATTCTCCTTATAAATCATTAAGAGCCAAGAACAGCTTATCGATGTCATTGTAATTTGAAAAATAACTCATGCTAACTCTTACTGTTCCCATTGTGTTTTCGGTACCAATAAGGCCATGTACATGAGGTGCACAGTGATAACCGCATCTAACAGCGATATCAAAATCAGCGTCAAGGATCTCGGCAAGTTCACTGGGAGTGTAGCTTGAATGAGTGAATGAAACAATAGCGATGTGGTTATCTTGATCGTTTGGTGTGTATAGCTTCAAATCTGTCAAAGACGAAAGCTTTTGTGTTGCGTATTGAGTAAGTTGCTTTTTGTGCGTATATACTGTATCAATTTTAGTTTCATTGAGCCATTTTATAGACGCATTTAAAGAAGCAATGGCAATGATATTGTGACTCGCAGGTTCATATTTGCTTGGCATTGATGATGGCATATAACTATTTAATGAGTCTGAACCAGTTCCGCCGGCAAGGAAAACATCGAGACTATGATTATTACCACGGATGAAACCGCCTATGCCAAAATGTGCATATAAATTCTTATGACCTGCAAATACTAAAAAGTCCGCTCCAATTTCTTTGATATTAATATCTACAAGTCCCATTGATTGTGAAACGTCAACAACGCAGATTGCATTGTACTTTTTAGCTTCTCTTATTATTTCTGCCACAGGCAATATCAGACCCGTTACATTACTAATATGATTTACAAACACAACATCAGGATGCTTTAATGCAAACATATTTGTCATATTATCAATGTCCAAGCATTGTGTTTTGCCATTAAAAGGAATCATATTAACTGTAAAATCACTTTTTTGAGCAGCTAGAGTAAGGGGTCTAACAACTGCATTGTGCTCAAATGGGGTAATATATACGTTTGTCACACCGCTCCAATTGATCCCTCCGATCACTTGGTTCATAGCAACTGTCGCTGAAGGCGAAAAGACAACATCGTTGGAATTATCTGCTCGCACCAATTTAGCTATTAAGGAACGAGTATCATCAATTAAAATTGCAGCTTCGCGGGCAGAAGAATAGGTTCCTCTGCCAGCGTTTACCGCCATACTTCTCTGCGCATTATCGGTTGCCGCATATACACATTCGGGTTTCGGGAATGTAGTAGCTGCGTTATCTAGATAGATCATAATGAATTGACCTCTTACATCTTTTCTATTTCGTGTTTAAGCATTTCGAGCAATACAGCGATCCTTTCCTGTGGGGTAATGGAATCACCGTAATCTTCTATTTCTGCTTGAATATTGTTTAACAGCGTTTCAGCCATACCTTCGATCTGCGTGTTTGAAAGAGTCTTTTCATATAATTTATTGCCAAAATTCAGCGTCACTCCAATATCATTATCTTCATCAGCATTGTTTGCATTATCAAAAGTATAGATAACATCAACAGAATTGCGAATACTATCAAGGAAACTTTCAACCGTTGTTTCAGTCCAATCTGTTACAGGCATGGCTGATATACGACGCGCAAGTTCAGATACTACATCCTGATCATCATAGAGATCTAACTGCGCAACATAGCTTAGCAGAGTATTTGTGTCAGAATCAAAAATATTGCTCTGGGTTCTGCCGTTAAGGTTTGCATACCAATCTTTTAAAACTGATACAAAAGCACCTTGATAATTGTATCTTTGATTGATGATTGCAATAATACTATTGATCAAGTAATTCTTAAGGGAAATCATAAAGCTATCGGAAATGGTTTTGTATTCCGTTAACCTTAAAAGCACTTCACTGTATTCACTGGTTTCAAAGGTGTTGGGAATAGTAACAAACAATGTATCGTGACAATTCACCTCATAACGTGACAATAATGCACGTAATTCCTTTATAGCTTTTGTGCAATTAAACTCAAAATTATAGCCTCTTTCAAAGAAACGTGCAAATTTAGGAAGGTTTCTATACCATGTCTGCATGCTATATATGGTATTTTGCTTTTTATTTAGCATATCAGTTTCTTCGGCGCCAAACAGTTTTGCCACGCCGTCGATATATGCATTCATGTCAGCGGTTCCTGCATCGACACTAAACGAGTATTCAGCAGTTTTGTCTTTTGCGTCAAGCGTGTTAAATGTATCGCCATTAAGCTCTTGCTCTTTATCATGAAGTCTTAATACGATTCGTTCGGAAACTTCTCTCATGATATAAGCGATATAAATTGGAATAATTCCTCTTCGCATTCCATAAGGTGGTGCTGTAAGCACATCATAGATCTCATTAAAAGACACACTACGAGTTTCAGCTTCCGCAATAAAATTGCGTATTATATCTAAAACTTCATTTAAGTTATTATCTAATGCCTGGCTTCGCTCGTTTAACTGATGAGCTGCTAAAGTTGCTCTCATAATTGTCGCGTCAGGACCAAGACCATTGATAAGTTCAAACTGTTCTTTATGTGCTAAAAGATGATCGATTATAGCTGATCTAGCTTTTTTAATGGGAGCATTAAGATGATTTTTGTTTATCATCTCATTATTGACTATTGGTGTGCAATCATAAACTGTCTCACATACTCTCGATAATTCTCTATTGAACTGTATGGGGGTAGAAATAGTATCAAATACTCTTTCCTTATTGAAGAAAACTGTACATGGATTTGATGGCGCATATTTTTTCTGGACTATCTCCTGAATAGACTTGAACCTATCATTTTTATACACCTGAAGTTCTTCCATAAAATGATCGTCTGCATTTCCGCGCTTTTCAAGCAGGCATGCCGCTGAATATTCAAGAATAATGCTATCATCATCCCAAGCTTCAGACACACACACGATCACATTCTCCAGAACGTCAGTATCTGCAATATGATTCTTTATTATTTCTACATCAGCGTTATCATTGCGAATAAGATAAATTATTAACCCATCTGACTCGCCCATGATTTCTGCAAAATTACCATTGTAAGCAAGATAGTCAACAGCTTCCATATAGTAAGTTTTAAAATAGCGCAACATCGAATGCTCCGCATTATACTGTCGCGGCAAAATAAAAGAAGTTGGAGAAACATTCTGTATTACAGACGGTCTATCCAATTTAACTAGACGCTGTTCTATACTGTTGTGAATACTTTTCTGAATATCTACGCCATTAGCCGTTAGAAATGCATATCTTCCATTTCGTTGGAGCGTAACTATATGTGCACTTGTCAGACCGTCTATTGCATTGCCAAAATCACTGTCAGACATATTCAAAAAAGCTTTGATGCAATTTGAGGTGGGAAGAACGTCATTAGACAGAATATTGATCAATGCTATCGTTTTAATTACCCTTTTCTGATTTTCCTCTGAAACCTGTTTAAGAGCAGACATAGCTTTAGCCCAATTATGATGCACCTTTTTGTTTAAAACAGCAGTCATAAACTGATCTGAAAAGTAATCGAAAATTATTTCAGCAGTTAATAAGATAACTTCATTATCTTCACGCTCTTTAGTAATAAACTCATTAAATGTATGCTCGCCATTTTGAGATAGAAACGTAAAAAGGGTGCGCTCATTCTGCCCCACCTGTTCGCTGACATCAATAAGTGTCAGCACTGCAAGCGGATGCAAAGGAAAACATTTTTTGATTAAAATATCATTGTACGAGTTCTCTTCAATCGATGAAAAAGCACCAGTTCTATAAGCATTGGCGCCTATCTCATTCAGCACGTCTGCATGAGAATTGTAAAAACTCGTGAATTTTCTTTTGTGCGTAATAGCATTGGCAACCAACTCGTAAGACTGCTCTTCAGAAGCAACAAATCTTACTTTAACTAATCTACCATCAACAGCTTTAAACCCATCACTGGAAGAATACTCAAGAATGTCCTTGTGAGTAACGCAGCACAAGTGACTACTTCCTCTTACACAGAGCTCTGAAAAATCTTGTATTATTTTCATATTCTGCATATCCGGTTTAATGGATGTGCTCTCGAGAAATTTACTGAATTCATCAAATATTACAAAGAATCCGCTGTATCCTTTTTTAGAAATAGCTTCCTCAACAGTACTATACAAGTATACAATATCAGTATTCTGCATAGGGTTGAATATTGTACCACTAGTAACCTGAGGGTAAATCTCACAAAACAAATTATATGCGTCGCGGTTACAGTTTCTGATTTGATTCTTTAAATCGGTTATTGTGAGCTTGTTCTGCTTAAGTATTTCTTTGAATTTTTTAATTGTTGCCGGATAATGGTTTTCCCATAACACAATAGCATTGAGCACTGTATCAAAATAGGTTTCTGGGATAATATCACCGAGGCCTGCACGGTTCAGAGCATCTTTTAGCGCAATGATGAACGATTGGTTAAGATCAGTGTGGTTGCTATTTATAAGGACAGTGATCAAGGGGGCCTTTCTTTGAATCATACGTTCTGCTAGTAGTGCTGTATCCTTATCAACTTTTGAAATTCGCTTGACAAGTCTGTTCAAGCAATCGGCTGAAACGCCAGTAGCCGTACCTCCAACAATAGCAGAAATAATCAACAAAAGATGTGATTTTCCCCTACCATAAGGTCCAACAAGTACAGTTGCGCTATCCATACTTCCTTTTTGATTATACATAGCATCCAAATATTTTTTCAATATATTTACGGATTGCTGTGTAGGAATATATGCATCTATTTTTCTTTCCTTATTCAGATCAAACTGCAAATTAACAGATGATTGAAAATCCTTGTTTGATGAAACCAGTTCACTGTATCTCATAATTCTAATTCTCTTTCCCTATGGTTATAATATGCACGCAGTACTTCAGCGGGAGTAATAACATCATTAAAATAAACCATATCCAATCCTGCAGTGCGATTTATTGTAATATATCCGTCATTTTTTAATTGATCAAGATATTCATTCAAAAGATTTCTATCAAGATTAAGTATTTTACCAACGTTATTTGGTTCATTAATAAGTGCATCAAAACTTACGCTATTTTTATCAGCAGCAAGATTATCAGCCATTATATATAGGATCACATAACGATCAAGCTTATCTATTAATGGCCTTAATTTGAGATATACATTTCTATCTGTATCAGATCGTTTTATCAATCCTAACTCAGCGAAAGGAGACGAAGTATTATCCTCAGGATCAATGTTTTCGTCTGAAGAAATAGCATTGTACATCTTTAAAATGCTACCACAATCGTCCTCAATTGAATTAGTTACGCTTCTCGTACTATCAAAGCGTTTCTTAAACTCATCATTCATGCTGTCAACCATGGAAGACTTTGAAAACTCAGAAGCCGAGAAACAATTGAAAAACATCGACCATACTGTACATAGATCTTTGCGTTTTACAATATGATAATGAATTATCCAAAGCGTAAAAATATCTTCAAAGTACTTATCGTGCTCCATGACTATCTCGCCAAAATTTGCGGAGTAGTGTAAAGATCGCCTTGCATTCCTATTGATTCGTTCAAACGCTAACCCAGATGCTAATAACCAAAATCGTATCGACTTCACCATTTTAGTACCCACACCGAGCACATCAGGTGCATTATCAGAAGAGAAGATATCAGGTTGCTCTGCAATAGCTCTCATACCTTTATTAAGCCAACCTTCCCTTATGTTGAAAGTTTCATTACCTTTTAGCTTGTATGTGTTCTGAGTACTCATTTCCCTTTATAATCCTTTCCTCTTGGAAGTAATACACGCCTCATATAACATCCACCATTGTAATGGCTTATGCATTCTCCACAACGAACGCATTTACTGTCATCAATGTAGTAAGAATAACTGCTCACCGTGTCCTGCTTTTTGGAAAGAGTGATTGCATTATGCTTGCAAATTGTCTCACATGCATGACAGCCTGTACAAAGCTGATATTTTGTTATTTGCGATTTGAATTTAAGCTCAATTTCTACAATTTTCGTCCTACGGGCAATAGGCGTTTTTAAAATAGTGATTCTAAGCGATGTTGAACCAATTCTTCCCTGAAGCTTCATCAAAGGCTCATTGTTCTTAAAATCAAGAACATATACTTCACCAAGCCTTTTATTACCCATTTCAAAGTTTAATCTGCCAAAGGGCTTAAATAGTTCATATAGTTCTTCAGTGATAGGACGATTCAAATCGTAATTAAAGCTTTTTTCGTCAGTGGCACATGGCTTAAAATCTATTGCTACATTTCGACTTAACTCTATACCTTCTCCACCCGATCGAGCTTTCCAGCCGCCATTACGCACATATTCCTCAGGATCTGTTTTGCCCATGTTAACTGCAAAATCCATAAGGATGTCATTGAACTTCGCATATTGTTCAGGCATATAAATAGCAGAAAGAAATTGTGCCCACTTGGTGTTATTGGGACAACACCAACAACCAACACGTGAAAATCCTTTTCTATATGCGGTATTAAAATCTATTCCCGTTGATAAGATATAGAGCCAAATATCAAAATCCATCCAATCGATAATTGGAGAAGCGACTTTTTGTTTTGTTATTTTAGGACTATTATCCTCACGCTCGTAATTGTTACGGCTTGAAGATTCATTTCGTCTGATGCCATAAAAAGTGCGTATTCTTGTCTTGTTCTTGAATGAACTATTTATTTTTTTGCTAATAAAACCAGTTTTAAAAATTGTGCAGCACCATCTAAGCATTCTACTTGGAGGTCCAAACTGTTTACACAACTCAAAGAAATCCTGCTGGGTATTCTGCGAAATAAGAACAGGAGTTTTTCTATTGTTTTTCTTAAATCGATCTATATACTCAAGCGTATCCGGATACTCCAAAGTTGTGTTGCCATAAAGATGGATTATACTAGGGTTACCCAAGGCTGTTGTTACAAGACTACTTACGACAGTAGAATCTTTACCACCCGAGAATGAAACAAACATAGATGTTACATCATACTCTCTAGCTGATTCTCTGACAAATGCTGTTGCCTCAGTAACAATAGCATCATATCTCTGCTTGTTTGCCAATATGTACTTTTCTATATATTCATCAAAATAGTCATAAGAATTATTATCTGAATTCTCTATGATTGTATTTCTTACATTATCTGCACCAGCATTAATAAGGTCATCTAATTGAAACGACAACTTTTTACCATCAACATAATAAGAGTTTCCTTTTCCGTTCCAAACAGAGTGACCATGGTATTTCATAGGCTCGCCCAATGCTGATTCGATAAGTAATCTCTCTTCTGGAAATACTGGTCTAGCATCAGAAGTGAAGTACTTTCCATGTGATCCACATAAAGGACAAATCTCCGTGTATGTTGGTATATTACAGTTTTTGCACCAAAAAAGCTTTGATGTAATTTTAGTTCTTTTTCCACACACTGAACACTCTGATTCTTCAGTTTCTATGTTACAGCTGTTACAAAAATATGTAATCATTAATATCACCAATCCAAAAATGTAAATTATGAGCCGTTTACTGATTGCTTTCGACCATTAAAATATTACGGTACCATACAATTTTTATGATAACTACGACAATGAATTAAAAATCTTAATAATTTTGTTTCAGTCTAAAATATATACATTATTAATTATACTACCATGCGTTCGAAAAATCAAGTGCTTTTTGTGCATGTTTAATAAAAAACGAATGATAATGTACTATTCCATTATCATTATATCATAACAACTATCCCATTTTCAGCACAATTAAAGAATATTCCAATTGATTTATTCTTAATGAATCTGGCGTGATGTGTGTCGCGCCTTTTTCATATCCTGATTACCTCAACCCCCACACTCTCCGCATATCTCACCGTATAAGACGTACCACCTGTATTCTCTCGCAGATAACATATCAGATACCCACTGTTGTCAACCATGTGACGGTTACGGTCGAGCATACAGCTGCTTGTGTAGCGGTCGGACAGCACACGCACCTTATCAGCTCTTTCAATGATATCGTAATAACGCCGCTTCTGCTCGGAGTTCCATTTGAGCGTCTGCTGCTCGGGAGGACATGGCAGCACTAGCACCAGCCTTATCTGCGGATATTGCTCTTTCAGTCGCAGTACAGTTTCCTCTGCGAGCATATCAAACCCCAACGCTCCGCCTGCGCCGAAGAATACCACCCCACGCTCAATCAGTGACACGATAGCGGATTCGAGGTCGGCGGTAAGCTGTGTGTAGTTCTGTGGGAGCTTGCGGTGTCCGCTGAAACAGGCTACTTTTGATTTGTCTATCATAATAAACCTCCAAGTTAGTGATTTTTCACTATTATAACACATTTTAGTGATATATCACTAATCTTTTTGCTCATTTTTAGATAAACTAGATTTAAGCAAAAATGGAGGTGGTCGGTATGGGCGTTTATGAAACAACTGCAAAGCGTATTCGTGAGCTGTGCGAGCAGCACAATATCACCCCAAACGGACTTTCGTATGCTTCGGGCGTATCGCAATCGACTATCAAAAGCATACTCAACGGCGAAAGCACAAACCCAGGCATTGTTACAATCAAGAAAATATGCGATGGCTTTAATATCACGCTTTCAGAATTTTTCAGCACAGAGGAATTTGACAAGCTGGAACAAGAATTAAAATGATTACCTTTAATACTCTATCATTCCCTTAAAACACACATGATTTTAAGGGAATTTTATATAGGAGATACCAATGTCAAACAAACCAACAAAACTATTTGCCTTACTGCTGTCGCTCGCAATGCTCACAGCCTGTGGTGCGAACGCTGACAGCAACAGCTCCGCTCCCGAAAAAGCGGAGTATATCCAGATAACCCAGGCAGAAGCAAAGTCCATCATCGACAGCGGCGCGGAGCACATTATTCTTGATGTCCGCACCGAGGAGGAGTTCAGTTCAGGGCATATTGAGGGAGCGGTGCTTATCCCCGATTACGAGATAGCCGACAGAGCCGAAGCAGAGCTTCCTGACAAGGATATGCTGATACTGGTATACTGCCGAAGCGGAAACCGTAGCAAGCGTGCGTCCGAGGTGCTTGTGTCGCTGGGATACACGAACATAAAAGAATTTGGCGGTATCAATACCTGGGAATACGGTGTAGTTCAATAAAACAGCAAAGCTCCCGAGTGATTTCGGGAGCTTTATAGTTTATTCATCAATTTGTTTTAAGATGGTATCTATCTCTTCAAATGCTTTTAATGCGTCATCGAAGTTTTGTGGTTCATCGGTATAAAGCAGCTCTTTGTGTAAGCTTTTATAGGTGGATCGCACTTGTGATGTAAGAAGATGTCGCCATTCATTGAAAGCATACCTTGCTGTTGGATCATATTTCTGGTCAAGACCACGCTTGTTTAAATAAAAGAAATCTGTTTCCTTAGTAATATGAATAAGCCTCTTTAACTCATCCTGATTGCTAAGAAATGCCTTTATCTCAGGCAGCGCAAATAGCCTTGTCACATCATAAATATGCCTTACTTTGGTCTGAATGGTTCCACATATAGCATGGCGTTTTACAGACATCAGCTTGTCAACAAAAGTACGCTCAATATTGAGCACATTCAATGATATTGAATGTAATTCATACTTTTCTATATCTTCCTGCCCATTGTGAACTTCAAGGAATTCCTGAATATAAGTCTTTATAGTTCGTCTCGAATAAGGATCTGGCCGAACACTGCTACCTATCTCCAATTTCACACGATTTGCCTTATTGCCGAACCATACAAACATACTTTTGCTACGGTTAGAACGCTCACTGTCTATCTTTTCGGTTTCAGCATTAAAAGTCATAATTTTTTCTATCCGTTTAATGCTTTTATCGCATTCTTTATCGCTTAAATCCATTCCAAGAAAAGTAAGGTCTATATCTTCGGAAAAACGCTCGATAGAATCAGGGTAGCATTTGCTGAGTGAAGTGCCGCCTTTGAATACACATTTATCCACATACTCGCTGTTGGCAAGATTATTCAATAGCAAAACAATATAATAGTCCCTTTCGATTGCAGACTCAGGCAAATGCTTGTCAGCTGCAACAATAGATATGAGGTCTTTAAATTCACTCGGATTTTCGTGCAGTTTCATATATTTCCTCCATAGTAGGGTGCTTATAAGTTGAAAGCGCAGACAAATACATACTGATATTATTTGGACGATCATAGAAATCTAATATCTCACGCAAAAAAGAGAGAGTTGATTTCTTATATGCCATTTCACGATATACGGTCTCAAAAACATCATCGTCATAGCTTTGGGCAAATTGTTCCGCAAATCTGATAAACGCACGATGATTCATATCTTGTATCGAATAGTAGTTTTGAAGCACTTCAAGTCCGTGTATCATATTGTTTACAGCCTCAGTATAGTCAAGCTCTTTCTGAAGCACAGTAACATTCCGTATGGATTTTGAAAATCCCTCCAGCGCTGAGGATAGCACGGTTACTGTCTTTGAAACTTGTGTTGTTAATTCAAGCTCGTTATAGAGAGAATATCCGATGACTGTACCGGTATTATTACGAGTAAATGCAGATACTATTTCTTTTTCAGAGGGAGGAACTATACCGTACTTTCCTACTTTTGGAATATGATAGGTGCCTTTTGCAATTTTAACAAGCTCTCCGGATCTGCACATTCGCTCAAGTGTTTTATAAAATGTAGCCTCACCGACTTGCGAAGCGAGTTTATCTCTGTACAGCCTGCTTGCGAAAATCAATTCATTTGTTTTGTAACTATTAAGTTCGTTTCTGATTAGTGAGCTATAATTCATACCTGCACCTCCTTTAACTGATTTGTTTCTAGTTTTATTATATCCGTTTAGCAGAGAAATGTCAAGTAAATTTCAAATTTACTTGTCAAATCCCGATTTTGCAATAAAAGTGGTGTAGGATTGAGATGTTCTTGCCGCTGACTTGACACATTACAAAAAACGCGGTATAATATCAATAGAATACAAATCGTTCGCAAAACCCACCTTTGAGTTTGCGAACGAAAGACCTCAACAAATGGCTTAACACAGCCGTTTATCAAGGCTAATATATTGTGGGTAACAAGAGGTGCCCCTCGGCTCCACCATGGTTACCCATAATCCATAATATGGGAATAGAAAACACCCTTCGTCGTTGGCGGAGGGTGGTTTTGTAAATGATCATATTAGTAGGCATACCATCAGGTACATTATTATCAACGTTGGAAAGGAAAAAACTATATGAAAAGTAATATAATTCTGTGCCTGATAATGGCAGGAGCATTATTGTTGGGCGGCTGCAGTGGCAACAAGACACCATCCGTGTCTGTGCCTGAAGAGAATGTGGTGATAACGAACGAGTTCGCTTTGTCGGAGGAAGGGCTGCGGGCGTCAGATGTTGTTGATGACAACGCCCGCGTGTTTTATGAGATATTCGTAGGTTCTTTTTCGGATTCGGACGGAGATGGTACCGGTGACCTGAAAGGCATAATTGAACGCTTTGACTATCTCAACGACGGCAACCCGGATTCGGGACTCAGTCTGGGTGTGGAGGGAATATGGCTTACCCCGATATTCAAATCGCCATCGTACCATAAGTATGATGTTCAGGACTATTATGCAATAGACAAGGCATTCGGCACTGAGGAGGATCTCAGAGAGCTTATCTCGCTGTGTCATGAACGTGATGTCAAGATAATACTCGATCTGCCGATAAATCACACAAGCATCAAGAATACATGGTACGCTTTGTTTGCAGCGGCACGACAGGAGAATGATGTTTCAAGCGAATATTACGATTTTTATAGCCGTTCTGATTCCGCTTCATCCGACGGTAAGGTGTTTTCAAAGATCAGTGGTACAGAGGAATATTACGAGTGCAATTTCTCAGCTGATATGCCTGAGCTTGATTTCAACAACGAAAAGGTAGTAGAGAAGATGACAGAGGTTGCGGAATACTATCTTGATATGGGTGTGGATGGCTTCAGATTTGACGCTGCAAAGTATATCTTTCTCGGGGACGAGACAAGAAACATTGAATTCTGGAACAACTATATCGGAAGTTTGAGAGAAAAGAACAGTGATATATTTACTGTGGCTGAGGTGTGGGCGCATGATTCGATCACAGAGCCTTATTTCGCGGCCACCAACTGCTTCGATTTCACCATGTCGCAGCTTAGCGGACAGGTCGCAGCTACTGCAAAGGGAGGCGATGTAAACAGCTACACTGCCTATATTGAGCAGTACTTATCGGAAATCAGGGTGCAGAACGAAAATGCGATGATGATACCGTTCGTCACAAATCATGACATGGACAGGGCAGCGGGTTTTCTGACAGTAGCAAGCGGCGAGATGAAGATGGCAGCAAATCTGTATCTGCTGACTCCCGGTGCACCGTTTGTCTATTACGGCGAGGAAATAGGTATGAAAGGTTCCCGAGGTTCTGCGAATACTGATGCCAACAGGCGTCTTGCGATGCTGTGGGGCGACGGAGATACCGTATCCGATCCCGAGGGTACTACATATACATCCGACAAGCAGATAAACGGTACCGTTTCGCAGCAGATTTCTGATGCGGACAGCCTGTACAATCATTACAAAAGGCTGATAATGATACGCAAGGCGTATCCTGAGATCGCCCGAGGAGAGTTCACTGCACTGAGCTTCGACGGAACGAAGCTTGGCGGCTTTGTTTCGGAATATAACGGCAGCAGTGTCGCTGTTATACACAACACCACGCAGGAAGATATTTCAGTCGACCTTTCTCAGGTCAGCGATATAAGCTTCAGTGCTGTGTGTACAACGGCAGGCGCAGGCGGAGCGGTGCTTGAGGGCTCCGCGCTTAAATTAAGCGCGCAGACCTCGGCGGTCATCAGATAACATAAGGAGGTGCTATCATGTTTATAAAGGGATTTACATACGGCTTTGACGGAAAGCGCGGCGATTACCGCACCGCGGAAGCGGCAGCGTCTATGGAAAGGCTTGCGGCACTTGGCGGCGACTGGGCGGCACTTGCCTTTGTGGTAAGGCAGGACAGCTTCAGCTCTACTGTTATCCGTCCCGATTACCGCTACACTGTTACGGACAAGGATGTGGCTGCTGCTGCGGACAAGCTTCACTCTCTCGGGCTTAAAGTGTGCATGAAGCCGATGGTCAACTGCGCCGACGGTGTATGGAGGGCGCATATACGCTTTCCTGAAGCCGAGATTGGTGACAAGGATTATTGGAAGGAGTGGTTTTCTTCCTATACCGCTTTTCTGTGCCATTATGCGGAGATCGCCGAGGAAACGGGCTGCGAGATGTTCTGCGTAGGCTGTGAGATGCTGGGCACGGAGCACAAGGAGGATCACTGGCGCAAGGCTATCAGTGAGGTCAGAAAGATATACCACGGACCTGTTACCTACAATACTAATCATGGTAAGGAGTTCGGTGTTAAATGGTGGGATGCGGTGGATTATATCGGCACCTCAGCCTATTACGGAGTGGGTAAGATCCCTGGTGACAGCCTTGAGAATATGACAGCCGTGTGGAACGAGCAGAAAGAGCGTCTTGCGGAGCTGTCCCGCATAAACGACGGAAAGCAGATCATTTTTATGGAGATAGGCTGCCGCAGTGCAAGGGGCTGTGCTATGATGCCTTACGATTTCAGCCACAGAGAGTTCCCTTATGACGAAGACGAGCAGGCGAATTTCTATGTATCCTGTATGCAGTCCATGTGGAATGAGCCGTGGTTTGCGGGCTTCTTCTGGTGGGATTGGTATACAAAGCTTCCCGAAAAGACTCCTGAAATGGGTTTTTCCATCGTAGGCAAGAAAGCTGAGAGCCTTGTGAAAGAGTGGTATGCAAAGTGATCACTGCCCCTGTGTCACTTAATGGCCCTCTGATCGGAACATGAATATAGCAAAAACGGCATCGCTGTTATGCGATGCCGTTTGCTTTATATCGTAATGTTATTCTGCCAGCTTTGCATTGGCACCGTCAAGCTCTGCCTGTACAGCTGCGCGTATCTGTTCGCGGGTCTGTGTCCAGGAAACACCGTTGTTGTAGCCTTCCTTCATGGGGTTGTTGATGTAGCCTGCAACCATGTCGTTAACGGCATTGTACAGCTCGATAACGGGAGCCTGCGCTGTAAGCTCTCGTACGGTCTCATACATATCGTACTGCTCCTGTGTCCAGCCGTATTCCTCGAACGCCTGCTTCTTGCCTATCTCCTTTGCGATCTCGCTGTCACGGCTTGCCATACAGCAGTTGAGATATGCGCCTACGCCCTCAGGATTCTTTGCGCCCATGCACAGTGCGAAGCCCTCTACGATTGAGGGAAGGTAGTATTCCTCTGTATAGGGGCATTTCGGCATGGGAACGAACATAACGTCCTCCATATCTCCGAATTCCTGAATGATATTGTTATAAGGATACAGTGCGTATGTTCCTACAGGGTAGAACAGTGTCTTGCCTGCCCCGATATTGGAGGGAACGATCTGCCATGCGTTCTCGGCCTTGGGGAAGGGGAGATCGTTCTTGTTCATGTTGTACATGAATTCCTGGGCTCTTTCTATCATTGAATTGTCGAGATTGTGAACGATCTTGCCATCGCTCATTCCTATATAAGGATAGCCGGTTGTAAGGGAGAATGCACCCTCGAACCACCATCCATCCACTGCGAACTTGCTCTGGTTCCTGTCACAGAATTGCATCATCATATCCCAGAAAGTATCCCATGTCCAGTTGCCGTCTTCAAAAAGCTGGACAGGGTCGGGCAGACCGTTTTCTGCGATAGTGCTCTTGTTGTAGAACATTACGCACTGGGAGTCGGTATCGTATGCACCCACATAGTGCTTACCGCCGAATGCAAACTGGTCGTTTACAGCCTTCATGGGTGCCCACAGCTCGGAATCGAAGTCGACATACTCGTCCAGCGGCTGGAACATACCATTTATTGCACCCTTGGGGAAGATGTCCATATCCGCTGCGCTGAACATATCGGGGGAATCGTCTGCCTGTACCAGTGTTGCGAGCTTTGTATAACGTTCGTCCCAAGTGGTATAGACAAGCTCGATGCTGCCTCCGAACTGGGTCTGGAACATCTCCAGTGAAACGGGAACAGGGTTGCCCTCGGCGGGGTTGATATCCCAGGAGGAGAGAAATTTCACAGTGCCGTTTTCCAGCTTGGTTGCTCCGATATCTATCTCGGCAACCTTGGAAGCGTCCTCCTCGTTCATGGTTGCCTTGGTGGTGCTGGCAGAGGTAACTGGTGCACCGGAGGTGCTTGTGGGAGTGCTGTTTGTGTTACCACCTTCATCACAGGCTGTAGCGGTCAGTGCACAGGTCAGTGCAAGAGCTGCCGCTGTTATCTTTTTTAATGTGTTCATATAGCGATCCGTCCTTTCGTGTTTATTGCTTCTGTAATCTAATGATACACCAAAAAACAGTGTATATATGTCACAAATATGTGATTGATGTCAGATTTTTAGCCCATTCGGGTGCTGTGAAAAAACCGTTAAAATCGATGATAAAAACAACATATTTGTGATATTTGCGGAGTAGTTTTTCTGTTATCATTAAATTACCGAAGGGATACAGTGCTATCCGAAAAAACGACCGAAAGGACATGATATTATGAAACTCAGAAAGCTTATTACTGGCATAGCAGCTTGTGTATGTACTACCGCGATCCTCGCTGTCGGCGCATCCGCTTACGATCTCAACACAGACCTCAGTATATTCTGGAGCGCAAGCAAAACTGTTCCCGGAACAGAATTCATCGGCGTACAGGACGGTGCATACATTACAGTTACCTATTCCGTAGATCCTTCCCTTGCAGATATGGAGGGTCACAACTACTGGTGCATCAAGCCTATGATAAATGACAGCGGCTGGCCTCTGGTTGACGGTATTGCAGAGCTTACGCCCTCTGAGGATGGCAGCTCCTATGTTATCGAGCCTGATACTACCTCCATTACATTTGCCATTCCCGAGGCTCACGCAGAGCACGTTGAAATAGCAGGTCTTGCATTCATGGGTCACGGAATCACACTGGAAACGCTGACTGTTTCCGATGAGGCTCCCGTTGCTGATGAAACTACCACTTCCACAGATAGCGGCAAGGGTAATCCCGATACAGGCGTTGAGGATATAGCTGCTGTAGCAGCAGCTGCAACAACAGCCGCAGGCGCACTGTTCCTCAGCAGAAAGAAAAAGTGATTATAAAAGCTTCAAGAAAACTCCTATAAAAATCATGATCTCCCCCGAACGTTGCTCGGGGGAGATCGTGTGTAACAGCATCAGCGCAGTGTATCAGGATTGCGGGTGCGGAAGAATTGCTCGCGATAGTTTTTGGGAGTATATCCCGTGTGCTTTCTGAATACCTGAATAAAGTGGCTCTCTGAACTGAAACAGAGATAATCTGATATTTCAAGGCAGGAGTATTCGGAGAACTTCAGCATATTTTCGGCAGCCTGTATGCGTTTTCGGGTGATGTATGCCGAGATCGGAATACCTACTTCCTTGTGGAACAGCTTTGAAAGATACGAGGGGCTTAATGCGGTTATCTCGCTGAGCTTTTCAAGAGTTATCTTTGTGTGGAGATTGTCGTAGATGTAATCAAGGCAGGCTGTAACAGCTCTGGGATAGCGGTTCTGTTTGCGTATGATCTGCATTCGCTGGGCGTAATCGTCCACTACCTCGCGGTGAAGCAGCCTTATCTCCTCCTCCGTGCGGCATTTGTCTATGCTGCGTATGTAGATGTCACTGAGATTGTAGGCTGCCTCCATCTCCATGCCGCCCTCGATACAATACCTGGTGATGAACGCAACGGTTATGGTGAGGTGATATTTCAGGTTGCGCAGGTTGTCTTCGCTAAGCTTACCCATCTCCTCGCAGTTGAATGGCTTGAACAGGCGCTTTGCTTCATCGGGGTCTCCGTCCTTGATGCTCTGAAAGAATGCCATCTCTCTTTCGTAAGACAGGTGAGAAACATTATATTCCCTGTTAAGGAATTCTACATGGGAGAGTTTTTTCTGTATATCCATATCATCACCTCAATGGTTATTTTACTATATTTCTTTTGTAAAAGCAACATATATTTGCAATTAAGTCTGCGATCTGACCCGGTCGCAGACTTGAATTTGTATTACTCAAAGGGGGTGAATCTTACCCATTCATATTCTGCGGTGAGTGGCATATTGGTATCGTCGAATGCGTTCAGCCATCCGTCTACACCTTTGCCGCACCATGCGTTCATCATTATCTTGCTTTCTGTTACAGGGATGTTTTCCGATGCAGAGTGGACCTCGACGCCGTCAACGAACCATACTATCCTGTCCTCGTGCCACTCGAACGCGTAGGTGTGGAAATCCTCTGCCGCGTCAAAACCGAGGTCATGTATGTGCTCGTGGTTACCCCGGCTGTCTGTGAAATAGTTGAACTGTACTATCGTTGTATCCTTGCCGAGAAACTCGATATCTATCTCGTCCCACGGGTTGTTGTCTGATGGGCCTGTGTAGGTGAAGAACGAGGAAACCACGCCATCGTTCTTTATGGGCTTCATGCTTACCTCGTATCTGCCGTAGCTGTAGAATTCCCTGCTGCGGAACTCGCCTCCCGCATAGGGGATACCAACGGATGGGGTGAGATCACTGCTGATCGTAAGCTGCATCCTGCTGTCGTTGAATGTGACGTTGCGTCTGCGCCATGTTACATTGAACATACTGCCGTTTGTCCAGCCGTCTGCGCACTCCCAGCCATCAGGCATGCCATTTGTGAACTCAGCGTAAGCGTGTCCCTCGGGGATCACCACAGGTGCTGCTTCCTCTGTTGTGGCTTCGGTTGATGCTTCGGCTGACACAGACTCTGATGTTGTTGAGGTCTGCTGATCGCTGACGGATGAGGTCTTGTTATCGGCGCAGCCTGTAAGAAGCGCAGCGGTTAATAATATAGGTAAAATCTTGTTTAAATGTTTCATAATTATTTCCTCCCTTTTGTTCTGTTGATATGATTGTATCATTTATAGCATCTGCGTGATATTAAATGTGTGTTGTTTATGTAAAAAAATTGTCTTTAAATGCTGTTACTCAGAGAGTGTGTTTTGAATACTATGTATACTCCGTTGATAATAACGATACCTTTAGTGTGGAGGCACTCGGCGTTATAGCGGCATAATGCTGATTGAAAAGTAGTATCAGGTGCACACGCTCGTTCCGGAGATACTTAAATGAAAGCTGCCGGGCAAGAAAAGTTGCGCAATTTTGCGCAATATACAGAATATATATTGTTGTGTTTTGGTGAGAATTCACATATTTTTTATTAAAAATTGTAAAAAGATATCATTGACATTATTCGGATTTAATGGTATTATTTATATTAGAGCAACCGATTGCTCACGCGACGGTAAGCCAAAAAAGACGTCAGCAATGACGAAACAAATCCTGAAAGGTGGTTTTTACTATGAAGAAAGTACTGTCTTTATTAATCGCAGCTACATTTGCATCATTGGTATGCGTTACAGCTTTTGCTGCTGAAGCAAACTCTATCGACACAGAATGGAATTATTGTGATATCACAAATTTCTTTGCTGAGGACAACGAAAACACAGTTCTTACAGTTGTTTATGACAACTCGGGCGCTTCTGATCCTGCAGGCATGAATATTGGTTTCAAGCTTGAGCACACAGACTGGGGTACAGCTGTATGGCCTTACTTTGCAGCTGACGGAACAACAGGTGAGATCACGTTCACGATCACACGCGATGAGCTTCTTAAGGCCGGTACTGAGGCCAATGGAGGTGCTGAACTCGGTACGATTATGTGGGCACAGGTTGAAAACGGCTCTTCCGGAGCTAAGCTCGTAAGCGTAGCTTATTCTGCTCCTGCTTCTGGTGATACAGCTCCCGATGACATCACAAGCGATGATACCACAAACGATGACATCACAAGCGATGATACGACTTCTGATGAAACAAATCCCGAGGATACTGCAACAGATGGCGCAGGTAATGCCGGTAGCGAAACAGAAAGTGATAAGGGTTCACCTGACACAGGTGTCGAAGATATAGCGGTTGCTGTGGGTCTTGCTATTACAGCAGCAGGTGCGATCGCAGTTTCCAGAAAGAGAAAGTAAGCGAAAAGCACGTTGTTTAAATAACGTAGATACAATATAATAACAGTAAAAAGGCGGTATCGGGAGTTTCCGATACCGCCGTTATTATTTCTGTAATTGCTGTTTTCTGCGTTTTTTCTCGGTATACATAAGTGCGTCAGAACTCTTGATAAGTTCTTCGAAGCTTAAATGCTCGTCGGGCTTGGTGTGGTAAATGCCTACGCTCGCTGCAACGGTATAGTTTTTGTTCGAGGTGCGGTTGAATCTGTCGAGATAATCGTTGAATTCGGAGCGGAACTTTGCGTCGCTTCCGTTAGTGTACACATAAACCGCGAGCATTTCGTCACCGCCCATTCGTGTCCATATAGCGCTGTCGCCACTTGCGTGTCTTAACGCACAGGCAACAGTATGTATCGCGATGTCGCCCTCTTCATGTCCAAAGTTGTCGTTTATTCCCTTAAGCCCGTCCAGGTCGCACATAACTACCGATAATGATGCACCCTTATTATTTTTAAGGAACTTATCATATTCGATGCAGAATCCTCTTCGGTTGTAAAGTCCCGTAAGCGGGTCGTTGCGGTACATTTCATCTATCTGTCTGATAAGATACTTGGTATGACGGAGGTTTATCATACCGCCTAGCGCGTTGTTCAGGACAGTTACAATCTGCGGTATCCTGTAGTAATTACTGTACTTCTTTTCTTTGAAATGGAAGCATACGAATCCCATCGGGATATCGAAATAATAAAGAGATGAGATAATAGCACTGTAGCCATTCTGTATGTAACGACCGAGATCTGTATTAAGGTCATGAGCGGAGATGTAGCGCGGGGTAAATTCTTCACCGCAGGCTTCCTGTTGCTGAATAAGGTCGCTGTCGTAGAGCAGGAAAAGCTCATCGCCAAAGCCGTCTGATGTAATTGCGTTAAGGTCGGTTTTCTCATCGATACATTCCGCCTTAAGCAGACAACTCATGGAATACATGAGTCCGCTTTCATTCATTATAGAAACGACTTCGTCGAAATCAGTACATTTCTGTATTCTTGCTCCTATCTCTGAAAGGTCGATATTTTCGTCCTGAAAAATACAGAATCTGTTGTGCTGCTCAGAAAGCGCGGTAGTAGCATTTGTCTTGAATACGCTCGTACAACCGCAGGATTCATTCGTGACCATAGTCGACGGCAGGACTGTAACACCTGAAAAGCTCATGTCGGAGAAAAGGTTGGAAAGCGCGTCGTATACAGCTTTCGCGCTGGCCTCGGGACTTATGTAAGCCGAGGTTATAGTGGGCTCTGCACTGTAGATCGCATCGATACAGTCAAATCCTGTGACCGCAACGCGTCCGGGGACAGATATGCCCAGCTTGCTGAGAAGGGCTACCACTGCAATAGCCATATTGTCGTTTGCGCAGACTATACCTCGTGGGAGCCGATCTTCTTCGATAAGCTTTTTTACCGCGTCTTCTGCTGGTTGCGGCCAGAAATCACCGTAGCTTATCATATCGTCGTTGAAAGGGATGTTGTTTTCTGCGAGTACCTCCTTAAAGGCTTCGATCCTCTCTTCGGAGTAAATGTTATTCCTGAATCCCGCTATCATGTGCAGATCGGTAATGCCGTGGTCGTTGATGAGGTGAGATACAGTCCGGGCGAAGCCTTCCTGATGCTTATATGTTATGCTTGTACAGTTTTCGAACTCTTCGCCGAGAACTACTACAGGCAAGCCCATCGAGGTCACAGCATCAATTATCTTTTTGCATACGGTGGTGTTGTTGAAGCGATCTGCCTGAAGGATTACTGCGTCAACATAGGAAGGGTTGATAAGCCCGAATACCGAAAGTTTGGCATCGGTATCCTCTCTGCCTTTTCTGATACAGGAACAACAGTTATAGACAATCATTCTGCAGTCCATTCTGTCAAGCATATTCTCGAGCATGGATATGAAATTGTGACTTTCTTTATCTTGAATACGACAGGTGCAAAGAGCTATGATTTTATATTTTCCGATCATCTGAACTTACCTCGGTTCTTTATAAATTGTGAGTTTGGTCTATATCTCGTGCTAAAAAGTCTGTCATATTAATAATGCGATCTTTCTGAGGCTTTGGTTAAAGCCCGACGACTACTTTGTTATCACAACGTTATTTGCCATGTTTCGCGAACAGCGGAAGAAGTATGTCGTACACTTTCATAGAAATCTCCGTTGTTACAGCCTTTTCTATAACAAGGTCGGTGTAGTAAACGACGGAAAGATCTACAGAGTCCATATCCAGTGGTATAGGCAGTTCCATATCACCCGACTCTATCGGCTTTGATTCGGGAACATCCTCAAGTTCGTCCAAGCCGAGTTCCCTGAGCTTTTTCATTGTTTTGCTCGGGACAGGAATACCGCTTTTGTTTTCGTAAATATTACCCTCCTCGTCACGGCAATACCCCGTAGCAAATGCTCCGTCATCGCTGTCTTTTACGGTAAATGAGTAATTATACTGTGCATAGCTTCCGCTACTTGACAATGTAAATTCGGTCCATTTGGCTTTGTTTACCATTCCGGGTCCGTCCAGTATGTGATTTTTACAACCGAAAAGAGAAAGAAATGCCGAAATACACATTATTATCACTCCTGTCTTGATTATTGATTTCATTGTATATGTACTCCATCTATATTAAGTGTGAGATCAACGGCATATTTTCCTGTTGTGTAATATGTACCGTTTGTTTGACGGGAATATACACAAGTGATTGAACTGAATCAATTATATCACAAAATATGGTTACTGTCTACATCTCCTGAAAGATAAGCAGAAAACCCTGAAGTAGTATAACAGTATTAATGATACCAAAATGATTTTTATATATAACGATTGACTTTTCTGGGGGTTTACTATATAATGAACTTAAATGATTTGTTATAAGGAGCTTGAATCATGAGTAGTTTTGAAGATCTCAGAATAGTTGATAATTTCTATCAGACATCGTTGTACTTTCCGATGCCGACGGTCATAATAAGCACTCTATGCGAGGATGGCAAGACAAACCTCGGACCGTACTCTCTTGTACAGCCGTATTATGTGGCAGGCAAGGATTACTATGCAATGCTGCTGTGCTGCAGAAACTCCTCCAACACTGCGCAGAATATCCTCAGAAACGGAAAATGCACCCTTAATTTCATTGATGACAAGCCTGCTACTTTCAAGGAGGCAGTGAAGCTGTCGTGGCCTGGCGATAAGCCCTCTGAAAAGATGCCGAAGTGCAGGTTCAGGCTGGAGAAGAGTCTGCTTGAGGAGTTGACAGGCGAGTCAAGACCCATGGTACTGACCGATGCTATTGAGGCTGTTGAGTGTACATGGATGCGTGAGCTTGATGGTGCCGACAGAGATCAGCCGGGCGAGCTTAACGGCTACGAGGGTCCGTATCATGATTTCAACGGTATCACCAGCAAATTCGGTGCGCACTTTATCCTGCGCATTGATAAGATACTTATGAAAAAGAAGTACAAGGATGCGATCATCAACGGCGTAAAGGCGAAGGATTTCCCGCCGCTTCCCGTTGACTACGGCTATCGTGATTCCAAGAATTTCTGGTTCCACAGGAAGACACGAATGAGAGCAGAGCTGCTTCAGATGAGAGAGGCTTCTCTTGAATCCGTCCGCTATGCGGCTGACCGTGTGGACGACAAGATAAAATTCACCGATGATGCACTTAAAACTGTCCTCGCTGTGCCCCGTGTATTCCTGCCGCTGGTTCTTAAAGGATGTGTTGACTGGGCGAGGGAGAACAACGTAGAGCTTATCACCGCTGAGCACATGCAGATCATCAATGACAAAAGAGCCAAAGAAAAGAACAAGAAATAGTTTTATATAAGTGATCTCCTTCGTAAAAAAATAAGGGGATCATACTTTTATTTCATAAAAAAGTCAGTACAACAGCGATGTTCCGCAGGCATAGGCAGTGGAAAATGCTATCTGCAGGTTGAAACCGCCTGTGTAGGCATCGCAGTCGATTATTTCTCCCGCAAAGAACAGACGGGAGCACAGCTTTGATTCCATCGTTTTAGGGTCTATCTCCTTTACGCAGACTCCGCCGCGGGTTATGATGGCTTCATCGATGGGGCGGAATCTCGAGATGTCGAGGGTAAGGCCTTTAAGTAGTGAACCGAGTGTTTTTCGTTCCTCTTTTGAGATCTCGTCAACACGCTTTTCGGGCGGTATCTTTGAAAGCTCCACTATCGGGGAAACAAGCTGTGCGGGGAGAAGTCCCCTCAGGCTGTCGCAGAAGCACTGGCCCTTGCGTTCTGCAAAGTCCCTCAGTATACGTGCGTCAATCTGTTTTTCGGAAAGAGCGGGCTTAAGATCTATCCTGACGGAATATCTTCCGCGTTCCATCTTGGGGATATGTGCAGAGGCACTCAGCACAGTAGGACCCGAAATGCCATAGTTCATGAACGTAAGCTCTCCGAAGTCCTCGTAGATGCACCTGGTTTTGTCAAACAGCTTTACTGAGATGTTGCGCAGATTAAGTCCAGCCGCCTGTGCTGTCCAGTGCTGTATCGTTTCCATGGCGGAAAGTGACGGCTCGGGCGCAATTATCGTGTGTCCTGCCTGCTGTGCGAGGGTATATCCGAAGCCGTCCGAGCCTGTAAGCGGATAGGATTTTCCTCCGGTAGCAAGCACCACGGCATTCGCTTCGACATTGCCGCTTTTGGTTTTTATTCCACAGCATACGCCGTCTTTGATGATAAGGGCGGTGCAGGGTTCGTGTATTACTTTAATACCGAGGCGACGGATCTCGTCCTTAAAGGCGTTTACTACATCGACCGCCTTGTCGGAAACGGGGAACACACGGTTTCCGCGTTCAGTCTTGAGCGGGACGCCCAGCTCCTCGAAAAAAACCATGACATCCGCTGCCGTAAACTGCGAAAGCACGCTGTATAAGAAGCGTGCATTCCGTGGTATATTTTTCATTATCGTTTCATTATCGGAGTTGTTGGTGACGTTGCAGCGCCCCTTGCCTGTGATGGCAAGTTTCTTGCCCAGACGGTCGTTCTTTTCGGCGATAACTACCTGTGCGCCCATCCTTGCTGCGGTTATGGCGCACATCATGCCTGCCGCGCCGCCTCCGACTATAATTGCATCATACATCTTTTTTATAGACCTCTGTACGCTCCCAGAGCTGTTCAAGTTTGTTGAAGCTCTGTTCCACGCTTTCTCTGTTCCTGTCGGAAACAGCTACTATCAGCGCATTTATAAGGCTCATCGGTGCCACAAGGCTGTCCACAAAAGACACCATATCCGAATACGCATAAAGCGGATGATCTGCATACTGTGTAAGTGGGGAATTCTCACTGTCGGTAATGGCAACGATCTGAGCACCGTTCTCGTGTGCGAATTTGCAGGCTTCTATCGTACTTGTCGCATAACGGGGGAAAGACATGGCGATAAGTACATCGCCCTCTCCGATATGCACCATCTGCTGATAAAGCTCACTGGTGCCCACCGCTCCGAGGTGACTTACATTTTTGAAGATAAGGCGCAGATAATAGTGCATGAAGTTTGCGAGTATACCCGAGCTCATAGCACCCTGTATATAGATGTTCTTTGCTGTGCATATAGCGCTTACAGCGTTTTCGAAAGACTCTGCGCTGACGCTCTCGATAGTGCGGCGGATCTTGTCGATATCCTGACTTAGGACTCCTTCCACAGGATCCATGCTGCCTATCCTGTTGCGGGTGACATCCATACGCTGCAGGGAAGTAAGGCGGTTTTTTATATGACTCTGCAACGAACGCTGCAGCTGAGGGTAGCCCTCATAGCCGAGCTTGTTTGCAAAGCGCACGACTGTGGACTCGCTTACATTCACGGTGTTTCCGAGCTTCAGTGCGGTCATGTATGCCGCCTTTTCATAGTGATTTAGAATATAGTTAGCGATCAGTTTCTGGCCTTTGGAAAATTCGGGCATCATTTCTGAAATGCGTTGCAGCAGATCTTCTTTCATGATCGGAACCTCGTTTCATATTTGATATGATATTGTAATTTTGCAGGATACTATAACATAATACACCATTTGCAGGATTTTTGCAAGTGGTTTGCTGAAAACTTTCGTAATTTGACGGTTTTTGTCATGTTTATCATGATAAAATGACGGAGAAAGACGGACAACTTATATCGCACAGTGATTTTTGATGCTTTTACCGATCTGGTCAAGGGTACAATTATATAGGATAGCAGGATAAAATAAAAATATTTTTAAAAACCCCTTGACAAAACTTAACGATAGTGTTATAATAATTAAGCGCTGTGAGTATGCGGCTTATATGCGGGTGTAGTTCAATGGTAGAATTCCAGCCTTCCAAGCTGGTCGCGTGGGTTCGATTCCCATCACCCGCTCCAAACGCGAAAGCGTTGAACATGGGCTATGCGCCATTAGCTCAGCTGGATAGAGCAACCGCCTTCTAAGCGGTAGGTCAAAGGTTCGAATCCTTTATGGCGTGCCATACATGGTGGGTATGGCTTAGTTGGTTAAAGCGTCGGATTGTGGTCCCGAAGATCGTGGGTTCGATTCCCACTACCCACCCCACTAATAAAAGGCATAGGTTAACCCCTGTGCCTTTTAATTTATATTGGGATGTAGCCAAGCGGTAAGGCAACGGACTTTGACTCCGTCATCTCGTGGGTTCAAATCCCGCCATCCCAACCACAGGACAAAAAACAAGCCCGACTAAAATCGGGCTTGTTTCCTTTTATAATGCGGTTTAAAAGGCATCCTATAGTCTTTTAATAATTAAAAACCTCAAAAGCTCTATTGTAATATAATGGAAGTTCATAACACAAAAATCGTGACTTTTGAGACATATATACTCACTTATATACTCACTAAAAAATAGCAAGATCCGCCTGACGAAAATCAGGCGGATCAATATATTATCAGATTTCATCCAGCTTCTCCACGGCAAGTTCAGTCTGCTTGTCAGTCAGATGAATGTAGGTATTGTAGGTAAATCCCGTATCAGCGTGACCGAGAATAACCGAAATAACCTTGATGTCCACACCTTTAAGGAAAAGCAGACTGGCAAAGGTGTGGCGCAGGGTATGGATTCCGCAGCAGTTTTCGATACCTGCACGCTTGCATACTCTTTTATAGGTGTTGATAAGGAAATTGACGCTGACAAGCTTCTTACCACCAAAAGTATTGATCTGTATATTAAACCATGGATCTTATAGTTATAAATATATATAATTGAAGTAATCTACTTACGATCTTTTCATATATTGCTTTTTTGATATTAAGATGTTATACTAATAGCAAGATACTATAAAGAAACGAGGAAAATGTATGATTTCTTCCGCTTTAGCGATAATCGAAAATGAATCTCAACGCAATGAGTTATCGGAAATATATGAGCGTAATATTAAAAAGTTTTATTCAATGGCGTTTTCAAAATTACATAACAAGCAAGATGCGGAGGACGCTATACAGGAGGCATTTTTGGCAGTTGCCAGAAATCCTGTTCTGTTGTTTAATATCCCTATTAATAAAAGAGTATCATATATAAATGTTATTGTAAGGAATACCGCATATAAAATGTGGAATAAAAGGCATAAGATTTACGAGAATGAAACAGAACTTGATGATGTTTTGAATGAGCAAATGTCGGCAGAAGATATTGTAATAAACGAATGTGTTCGTGAGCAGATATTAAAGCTTATTGATACGTTGCCAGAAACAACAAAAGCTGCGGTTTATCTGAAAACGCACTTAGGCTTGAAAAACGGTGAGATCGCAAATGTTCTTGGGATATCTGAAGATGCAGCAAAGAAAAGAATTGCCCGAGCTATAAATCTGATCAAACAGTATATGGAGGAACTTAAAGATGAGTAAGAGCTATTCGATCGGCGATTTAATGTCGATTTATTATGAAATAGAATTTGCCTCTGTAGATGATGCTGCTCTTCCCGATTTTTCAGCTAAGCATAACAGAAAAATGGCAAAAGCGTTTGATGTTTTTGCAAAAAACAGAGCACAGTTATATACAGGGTCAACGGCAAAGTATACAAAAAGACCATTAAGTCTGAGAAAGCGGCTTATTATTGCGGCAATCATTATAGTTTTCCTTGCTTTTATAACAGGTGGTGTTATTGCTTTTATCTCCGACAGCTTCCGCGGTACAGTTTATAACGATCATACTTATATTTTTGCCTTTGATATCGGTGACAGTCCGAGCACAATTGAAAAACAATATACGCTTTCGGTCTTACCCGAGGGATATCAACAGTATGAACATACAATTAGTGATGTCGATTTATTTACAGCATATAAAAATGATAATGGCAAAGAGTTTGTTTTTACGCAAACAGTAAAATCCGAGTATAATAGTTATATAAACACAGACGGCTTTACTATTGAAGAAGTTATAATAAATGGATGTAATGGCTTATGCGTGGAATTTGCAAGAGAAACAGGGACATCTACTTTGGTGATTTGGGATAGCAAGGATTATATATTAGAATTACATGGCAATTTTGCCAAAGAAGAATTGATTAATTTGGCAAATAGTAACGAAATTAACGGGTTCTAAAAAAATATAACAAAAGAATGTCCCTAAATCCCCCTTTTTCGGAATGTATTATATAGGAGGGTAAAAACCTCCAATAACATACGAAAGGAGGGGAACCTTATGTCATGCAAAAAGGGTTTTGCGCTTATACTGGCAGCATTTATGATGCTTCCAACGGCAAATGTAACTGCTTCTGCTGAAACGGATACATATATTTTAAATGAAGGTATAGCACCTGCGGCTGAATATGTGAATTCTGCAAAAAGCACATTAACGATTTCGTCCGGCACAGCAAAATGTTCAAGCAATTGCACAAGTCTATCTGAAGTTGTTCAGGTTCGTGTTGAACAGACGTTAGAAAAACACAGCGGTTGGTTTTGGATATGGAACAATGTTGACGGCGCAAGTTGGTCGACCACGAAAAGCGGTAGCTATGCTGCGGTTGTCAATGCAAAAAACGGCTTATCAAGCGGCACTTATCGTGTTAAATCCGAATTTACATTGACAGCTTCAAACGGCGAAACGGAAACCATCACTATTTACAGTGAAGAAAAAACGGTATCTTAACTATTAGGAGGAAATTAAAATGAAAAACACCATCAAGAATTTAGTTGCGGGTATATTAACTTTATCTGTATTTACAATGACTACAAATGTATATGCGGCTACAGGAACATCCAACTCATTATCCACATCCACTTATGCAGATATTTCTCCTATTAAGGAATATATCGAATCCTGCGTTCCATACCACATTGTGGCTCAAAACATCACAACAGATCCATATGTCACATATTGTGAACCTATACCATTATATAATTTCAATGACTTTACTACACTTGGATACGAAACATTTATTATTGATGGTGATGAGATTATCGGAAAAATGGACATTTATACAGGAGATAAATATACATCGTTGTTTGACACCCAAATAACAGATGAAATTGCTGCTGCATACGAAAATGGCACTGAGTTAGCAATCGGATACTATAACGATAGCCTTCTGATTTACACTGAAGAAAACGGTTATTCGTTAGTTGATGGTATTTATTCTGGGTGTCCGATTGAAGCACCGAGTATGTCCATGATAATCAGTACCAATAGGCAGATAAGTTCTTCTACGCATTCTAGAGCTTATCTTGGAAGCAAGGTCTTGAATATAACTCATGTGCCTAATAGTACTACATATAATTCAAGTGGACAATGTTGGGCGGCATGCTGTGCAATGGTGTTAAATTATAAAATAGGTACGTCGCTAACGGCTGATATTATATACAAGCTGATGACCGACAACGGCTTAAGTCATCATTCGCCTGATGCATATGATTACTTTGGCTATTCTTATACAATTCAAAGAGATGTCACGCCAGATTGTGGTGCAATGTCATCCAACGAAGTATGGAATCAAATAAATAATCAAAACAGACCAGTTTCAATAACCGTAAAAAATCCTAGTTCTACAAATTCCCACCAGGTTGTCATTTGTGGTATGACAGTTGATAGCAGTTATACAACATACACCATAGATAATCCAAATACTGCAACGAAACAGACATTTACTATAGATGGTAACCCGACAACAATAAGCGAAGATATATCCTATGGTAATTATACCAAATGGTATCAGTCGATTTACTAATAAGAAAGAGAGGATTAACATTATGAATAAACTAAAAAAAGTAGCAGCGGTATTATCCGCATTTATCTGTATAACAACGTCCTTATCATATCTTTCAACAAGTGTGGCGGCAAAGGAGACATCGATTTCACAAACCGTGGATTATGGACAGGCGACAAGGAAATCGGGTCTTGCAAATATCAAAAGCAACCTGTACTATTCTGATAAATTTGATGGCGTCAGCATACCAGTTCTTAAAAAGAGCAGAACAATAAAAAAATGTTTCCAGATGTCTGATAATGATATACTGATTATTCCTTCTGGAAAGACCCTGACTATCCAAGGGGGAGCGAATATCGATGGCACTATCTATATAGAAAAAGGCGGAAAACTGGTTCTTGACAAATACAGCGTTAATCTTACAGGCAAAATAATGTGCTTCGGAACAATCTCTGTAAAGAACGGAACACTGTTTTGCTATGATGAGTCGCTGCTGTATGTTGCTGACGGAGGTAAATTTACGGCAGCCGACCGTGGCGGCAATGAAAAAGAGCTGAACGGAAGAATACTCACAGAGCCAGGCGCAAACGTTGTATGTCTTGGAACGTGTAATATTCCCGATCCGACATTCGCAGCCGAGCCGATTGCCGCAGTATATTGTCGTATGGAATTTGGCGGAAGCTCAAAGAAAATATTGCCCGCTAATGTCGATCTGAATAACTTGCTTTCTGTAAACTGCAATACAGGTTCAGGCTTCGGAGATGGGGATTTCGCAGATGTTTACACTATTCTGTTTTCAGGCGGAGGCTGTGTGTGCTATACCGCAAACGGTTCGACAAAGGATGGGTGGAGTAGCATCGGCGGAGTTGATGTACAGATGATGAATTATTTCCTTAATGATTATCACAGCAACTGACTTCATTAAGCTTGGTTTATCGACGACATATGATAATTGGTATCGTTCTCATTATGTAGGCTAAACATTAGGAGGCAATTGAATATGAATAAGAAAATATTTGGTGCTGTTCTGCTAATTATGGTACTATCACTAGAAGGCTGCACATCGCCTAATGATATGCCAACAGAATCAGAAAGTTATGTTGCTTCAGACAGCGTAAACGGGTCTGTGTTCAACGAAACTGTGGAAGAAGTCACATCGTCATCTGACAATACCATATTGAATACAAATTCGGATGAAACATATGATCCATCAGATGAACAGGATGACAAAAACCCCGGTTCTGATGTCTATATTTCGAAATATAATGGCGATGATTATATGCTGGATATCAATACTGTCAGGTTTATTGTGGATGATACCGGAAATGTCATCGAGCCTGAAAACAACAATGAATCCCCACTGAAATATGTCTATCATATGTCGGATTATGAACTCATAGGCAAAGGCGATATCCTCGGAACAAGACCCGACGCAAAGCTGTATCTTACCGAAGATAATAACATTCTCTCTGTTTTCCCTTGTGAAATTGAAGCGTACACGGATGCGGAGTCGATCCTCTCTAAGTATTCAAGAGAAATGATATTTGAAGCACAAACATTCATTAGAATTGATGATTAATATTCCTCTCTGTAAGTTAGTTGGTTCAAAACCAACAATTGAAGTTCTGTATCTCTTGTAAGCACTTACCGTCTGTTACACTGACAGCTTCAAACGGCGAAACGGAAACCATCACTATTTATAGTGAGGAAAAGACAATTTCATAAACCACAAATTGTTCAATCAACTTAAGGCTTTGTAATGAAAGGAAAAAACAAGACTAAATTCAAGATAATAGTGGCTACCATCATTATCGCTGCTAGTGTTAGCTCGATTGGAGTTGTATCGTATGCTGTCACACCAAGAAATCAAATAACCCCTAATAATTATTGTACATTTGAGTGGGGTGCCGGTTATGCCAAAATTACAAATAATACCGAGCAGACTCGTATGGCGTATGCTTCAGTTAACGTATACAAGGACATCACAGGTGTGCAGGTAGCTAACTTGTATGACGAGGATCCGATTGGATTTAACGGGTCAGTAGCTGTAACTGCGAGCGGCTATACTTCGAATGGATACAATTTTAAATGCGGCGGTGGAATCCATGCAGATAACACATATTATTCTCCGACTGTATGGGCTGATTCGTACAATGTTCAGTAATATCATGATGTAATGAAAGGTGATGTCTGCCCAATGAACGGGCAGGCATAATTTTATAGAATGAAATACATATTTCTTAACATAAAGAATTTTATTAAAAACGAAAAATTCATATTCATAGTGATGGTGATATGCATTTTTGTTTCTGCGTGGATCATGACTTTTTCATATGGATTATATCAAAACTACAATTCAATACGTATCGAAGGCGAGACCGACAGTAAGGAGATCAGTCCTGTAATTGTAGAAGAGAAAGTTCTGACGCAAGGTGAATTAAAATTATACCTGGACTCACTTTCTGATGCGGTAATATCCGGTATGAATGTGATTTTTTGCTCTACATCGTTTGATTTTGAACATACAAACCCTTATACGTCAGAAAAATATATGAAAGAGGCAATGGTTATGTCAAGGTTTACAGTAAGCGGAGGGGTATACCAAACATCATCTTACGTTGCTGATATGTGGAGCGGTGGGTCTATGATAAAAACAGGACGTTTTTTTACCGACGCCGAAGAAGCCAATGGGCAAAATTCAGCAATGGTTGACGATGCATGGATAAACGATCCAATGTTAAATCTGGAATACAAGGAGCTGCTTGATGACCCTTGCGCGATCACATTATTCGGAGAAAAATACTACATCGTAGGAACTCACAGTTCAAACGGCATAGTAGTACCGTTCCTGTCGCTGCCAAGCACGGCTCAGATAGACAGCTTTATATTATCCTTTGAAAATGCTATATCACGCAAGAGCTATGACGAATTGAAGCGCAGAGCGGAGGAGCTTCTGCCGGGCAAGCTGATATTTCCCGAGCTGCCTTTCCCCGATGCGGAGAGCATTTATATTTACAATAACATTATGTTCATTTCAATATTGATAGCTGCTCTCAGTGTGATAAACTTCGCTATGCTGTATGATTACATTTTCAAAAAACGCCGTCGTCAGTTCGCTATAATGCGTATTTGTGGCTGTACTACGATTCGTGTATGGAGTATATGTCTTGGAGAATGCTGTATGATCTGCGTACCTGTATTCTTGTTAGGAATGCTGACATATATTCCGTTTATGCACGGTTGCCTTTCAGGTATTTTCATTTATATGGAGGACTCCTATACTCCTGTAATTTATCTGGCAATTTTCATCATTTATTTAGTGATGTTGCTTGTGATCATGGGCACAAAACTGCTGACGCAGATCAACAAAAGCCTGTCGGAGGCTCATAAAAAGGGAGGACAATAATGTTATTTAAAACCGCCTTGCGGAATTTAAGAAAAAATCCGATAATGAATACTATCTGTCTGATTCAGCTTATTGCGGTATTGCTTATTACTGCTGTCATGGTATCGGCATTATCGGTGCGTTATCGCACGTATGAGCCTGTTCGTGATATTCTGGAAAGCGATGGAGTGTATTGCATTTACGATCCGGTCTGCGGCGCAGTGAAGCCCGGCGGAGTAACAGTCGATAGAAGTGATTCAATCTTTTCTGCGGAAGAGCTTTATAAATATACAGAAGCAGACAGTGTTTTTACTATTCAGACAGTAACGGTACTACCGTCCGACGAAACCCTTAATAAGTCGGCACGCCCACTTTTTTACGACGATGAATTGTTATCAAGATATAAGCCCGAGCTAAAAAGCGGCAGGTGGTTATCAAAAGACTCTGATGAGTTGGAAATTGTAATTCCGGAGGGGATGTATGGCGCTGATGTTGGCGATACCATTGATCTTATGATGCCGCAATTCAATTCTCAGAAACAGGTTACTATGCGTGTTGTCGGAATACTAAAGGACGGCACTGAGATCCTCGGCAGAGAACGGCCCCGTGAGGAATTCGGCGACATCTACCGTTTCATGTATGAACCCTATTATATCAAAATAGAAGCAGAGAGTCAGTATGTTTTTCTTGCTTCAGCAAGTGCGCTTAACAGGCTTTATCCCGAAGTTGAATTAATTATGGATTCAGCATTCTTTCTTAGTGATGATGCGTCGGAAGAAAAATCGGCACAGTTGCTTAAAAACGCTGCTCAGCTTAGTCCGATAATTATAATACCATTAAATGATATGAATAACAATAGTATTATATATTTAAGAGAACAGCTTTTACAGCTTCTGCCGATCGTGGTAGTTCTGTTGATACTTGTTATTGTAAGTGCGATAAGTGTTTCCGCTATATCAACTCGTCAGCGATTTGCTGATTATGCGAAGTTTTACATTTTGGGACTGCAGTGGAAGCAATGTGCAGCGGTTAATTTATTACAATCACTTGTATTGAGTATAGCTGCACTTGGAGCATCATTTGTATTGCTGATTGTGGCAAGGCTTACACCTCTTTCTGACACAATAATGATCATTTTAAATCCGTGGCTGGTATTTTCATTGTCGGGAATAATTATGATATATCTTGTTTTTTCAATGATAATGCCGCTGCTGATGATAGGCACGACTACGCCGAAGCAGCTTCTTCAGGAACGATCGGGAGGATAAAACTGTGATCGAGATAAATAATATTACAAAAAAATATAACCCGAATAAGTCAAATGAATTTACAGCCCTTAAAGAGCTTTCTTTGACCTTTGCAGATGGCGAGATGACTGCTGTCATAGGCAAATCAGGCGCCGGGAAATCTACACTTCTGCATATTCTTGCGTGTATCGACGGTTACCAGCAAGGTGAATATAAAATAGATGGGATACTTGTGAAGAAATTTTCAGAGTGCGACCTTGCCCATATACGCAACGAAAAAATCGGTATGGTAATGCAGGATTTCGCATTGATCGAAGATTTTACCGCTCTTGAAAACATTATGCTGCCATTGGATTTTGCTCAAAAGAAAAAGTCAAATCGCCGTGAAGTAGCAATTAATGCACTTAGATCGGTCGGAATGGAAAAATATGCGAATAATTATGTGAATAAGCTGTCGGGTGGTCAGAAACAACGAGTTGCAATAGCAAGAGCAATAGTTAACAATCCCGGTATAATTCTTGCGGATGAACCTACAGGGGCGCTTGACAGTAAAACTGCCGCCGAAATTATGGAAGTATTCAAATCACTCAATGCTGATGGAAAGACTATCATTATTGTTACACACGATATCGGTATCGCAAATCAATGCAACAGGATAATTGAAATATCAGACGGAGTAATAATTTCTGACAATAAAAACAATTAATACATAACGGAGCCGATGAAAATATAGCTGTCTTTTGGCGGCTTTACGCACTACAGTTGCCCCCTACTAAGCCTCTCACGTTGCTTTGACCACTTCCAGATAACGCTCATCGCAGTTGCGAAGCATACGGATAAGGTTTCTACCTCGGATCCTTTTGAAGGTTTCTCGGGGCAAAAATCAAGTTCGGTGAAACAAACACCTCTCGGATTAGTTCGTAAAGAATATCATATGCAAGAAGTGCCCATGAATATTGATGTGGAAGCATTTTGCGATGTAATAAGTAATACTGATACAATGGGATGACGTTTTTATAGCTTTGAGCTTGCACAAATAAAACAAAGTAAATATATTCATGAAAGGAATAATATTATGAACCAAATAGCCATTAAAGATATCTATGCAGGTATGCCTGATGCAAAAGATGAGATCAATTCTGGTCAAGCTAATATTTTCTTAAATAGTTTTATCATTCCTCCAGGATTGCCGGTTGATAGCTTGCTCGACGGAAAAAAGTATCTTATTCTCCAGTGCGGAAACCACAAGCTATTCGGTCATAGAATATTGCTTTACGGATACCGCACTTCCGCAGAATATGCCCGAGGAGGAGCAGACGGCAATCGAAAATATGCGGCTATGGCTCTCGGAGCTTGAAGAAGAAATGACTGAATATGAAGAAACAGACAGCCTTGATGAATCACTCGTCAAGGCTGTTTTCTATTGCACTCATATAAGCTATGAGGTTCAGTATGACGCTGACGGCGAGGAGATACCCATTGATTATGAAGCCTTTGTTTTATGCTTTGAGGAGAAAAGTATAACGAACTTACCCGAAATATCCGAGAGTCTTACCGAGCAATTTGTATATATAAATCTCACAGCAAACCAAAGCTCCGCAGTACAAAACGCATACACAATTATTCAGGAAATGGAGGTAACATGATAGACAAACAGGAATACAACAGTATAACCCATGTGGGTGCAACACCCGAGGACTGCAAGGTAATTCATCTTGCGCTTATGGAGGGAAAGAAACTCTCCATCGACAAAAACGGCAGAATAACAGATGACACAGGCCGCTGGATCGCTGACGGAAAGGAGCGTACCAATCAGCAGCAGAGTATGTCATTATGAAGAAACAAAAACACGAAGTCGACTATGGTACGGCATTAGAGGAAAGCTACGCAAGGTGGGAGTATCTGTATGAAAACGGCTGCTCCGATCCGTTCTATGAGGACGGAGTGAATCTCAATCTTGTTCGCAACCACATCATTTATTACCAAGGAATGCTCGAAAAGGAGAATAGCCTCTTCGGTCTTCCCGATGTATATTACAGAGAGCTTCCGCCCGAGGTAGATATAAGATATATGGCTCGCCCCGATGAGATTCGAGCCAACGCCGCCATCGCAATGCAGAGGATAGACGAGGACGAAAATTTTAAATTCGTCCGTGAGCAGTCTCAGAATCTGAATGAAAAACAGCTAAAGCAGCTCTGCATTCCTGCGGTCATAGGCTATGCGGAAAATCTTCGTACAGCCATAGCCGAGGATGATCTGGTGACCATGCGACGGTATGAACGCCCCGACCATTATCTTGAAGCCTTCCGCAGCCTGGCAGAAAAGCTAGGCTCGGCAGAGGTGCTTGTCCGCCTTGAAACCATATCCTATGATGACAATGATGATGAGGATTATGACTGCGATGAGGACGAGCAGACGGAGCTTGCAGCAGCTCCTGAAAAGCCGCAGGAATATGTTCAGCTGACGCTGTTCTGAAAGGAGTATTATGAACGAAGAAAGAATGAAGGTGGTAATGGTCGAGCCGAACAAGCCCGCATACATTACCGAGATAGGCAGCGACCTTGCTTCAATGCAGGAGGCAGTCGGCGGTCTCATTGAGCCTATATACTTCCTCGGGGACGCTATTATGGTGGGAAACGAGGAGGCGAAGCTTATAGGTATGGACGGAAACAGGAGGTTCGGTAACAATATAGTTGCCGGACCTTTCTTTATCTGCAGCGAAAAAATGACCGAGGACGGCGCTGTGTTCTGTTCTCTTTCCGATGAACTCTGCGAGAAATATGTGCAGCACTTTGCCCAGCCGCAGGAAATATCTCAGGAAGAGGTGCAGAGGGATATGGGCTTCACGCTGATTATGATGTAAGGAGGTTAACCGAATGAAAAAGACTGTATCGGTATCAATACCCGAAGAAAAGCTGACGGCTCTGCGTATGTATATGGGACAGAAGAACTCTACTCTTGAGGACGAGCTGTCAAAATATGCGGAGCAGTTATATAACAAGCACGTTCCGCAGAATGTGCGTGAGTACATCGCTATGACAACAGGAGAGGCTCCCGAGTCAAAACGCAGAACTACGGCAGATAATATCGGAGGAAAAAATGGCGGGTGAATTAGAAATATGCGTTCAGGAATTGAATTCAGGCAAAGAAACATATATGATGCTTCCCTGGTCTATGGGCGAAATATATGATGACCTTGACAGGTGCAAAATATTTGATGAATATGCAGTTTACATCACCGATAGCAACGATATTCCCGAGCTGATGGATTGCAGATTTACCATTCCGCCCACGCTGGATGAAATATGTCTTCTTGCAGAACGGCTCGTAGAAATCTGCAAGGAAGAAGAAATGATGTATGCGTATCGTGCGCTTATGCGAACTCCTGTAACGGATATATATGAAGCCATAAACCGAACCTACGGTCTGGAGGGTATCCCCGTATACCTTTGCAAGGACGCTGCGGAGTACGGAGAAATAGTGCTTGAAAATGATTATCTTGACGAGCTGTCCTCCCTCCCCGATGAGATATATAATCTGCTCGACCACGAAAAGGTCGGACGGCTTATGCAGGCGAGCGAGGACGGCGTTTTTATGGACGGCCGGTACATTATTCCTTCGTCATACGAGCCGAAGATCGTGCATGACCGCAGCAATCCCATCAAGGCTGAAAACTGGGTTTTCAGAATGGAGCTTGCCGCCGCACCCGATGATCCCGACGATATTTCCGAGGCGGAAACCGAATTTCTCACGCTCCCCACAACGGACGAGGAGATGAAAAATGTTGCTTCACAGCTCGGCGTAAAATACATTGATGATTGCGTGTGGCTGAAGTTTGAGTCGGTAATTCCGCAGATAACGGACGATCTTGTGAACAACACAGGAAACATATATCTCCTCAATGAAATGGCTGAAATAATTTCAAAAATGCAGAGGTCTGAGGTTGTAAAATACAAGGCTGTGCTGGAATCTGAGTCGCCGAAATATCTTGACTTTGCAAGCAATATCCTAAAGAGCCTTGACCAATATGAGTTCGACGGCAGCGTTAGTTGTATGGCAGATTACAGCGTGAGATACCTTGCAAAAATGCTCCCTCCCGACTTTGATAAAGAGATAATCGAGAGTGCTGGCTCGGTCAGTCTCGGCAGAGATATTGCCGCAAGAAACAGAGCAATACTCACCGACTACGGCATAGTTTCCCGCTGCGGAGAGCATCTGTATTCTATGATTGAGGAAAAGCCTAGCGAAGATTTAACGCAGACAAGGAAAGGAGGTGAGGCTATGAAATATGAGGTGAAATGTGCGGCTGAAGAACATAAAACTATGTTTTATTCCGACTGCAGTCCCGAGCTTCGTGGGGCTTGCGTAGGTCATCTGCGAATGGACTTCGGCAGAGGCGGCGAGTTCTACAGCACATGGTGGGGCAACGAAAACGAACTGAACACGAATGTATTCCGTCAAGAGTTGGACGATGTAATAAACGCACTCCGCAAGGACAGCCTGCTCAAAAACCGCAGCGAGATGATGAAATTCTGCGGCGAGAACAGTCATCTTCCGCTTGGCGAAAGCCGAGGCTTTACTGTGGAAACGCAGCAGCATCTCTTTCTTTTTCGCTGTAAGCCGCAGGTGGGCGACTACGATTGCTACTGCTATTGCTACAACAAGCAGGAACTTCAGATGGCGCAGTCACAGCAGCAGAACCAGTCATCAGGACCGATGATGTCCATGTGAAAGGAGCTGTAATGCAGAGAAATTTCTGTCTGTTTTCGGTGACAAGTCGAGGACGAACAGCCTATTATTACAACGACCTTATGCGCGGTGTGTCATCGCTCGTCATGAAATATTCAATGGCAGAACGCAAGCTGACGGATATGGGCTCGGGCTGTCGTATGCTTCAGAAAGCGGAGTATATGCAGAAGCTCTCCGACAGGAATTGTATCTTCACCGCCTCCTTTGATGTGGGAGCAAATACCTTTACCTTCCGCAAGGACGGCAGAACTGTGGAGTGCGATATAGACAAAGCAATCGAACTGCTGAAAGGTCAGAAAAGCCGCTGTTATGAGGAACGCAATTCCGCCTTTGAGGAGGCTCTCCGACGGGCAGATGTGCTGAAAACCTCCGCACCGCAGATGGCTATGTGACAATGCTCGCCGTTTGAGAGCCTTGTCCGCCCTTTTGTGAGGCTTTCGGGCAAAGGTGGGGTAACTTTACCTCCGCAGATGTTCCGAGCCTTTTTGGGCGGTTTCTGACGGAGTTTCAGAACAGCAGTATCCTCCGACTCTTCGCAAGGTCGGGGTATGATTTTTATGCAAGTTAAAGTCGGGTGCACCCGACAATCACAGCGTACGGCAAAGCCGACCGCTTTCAAGCCTTTTCTACAACTGCATTTGGGTGGCTGTGATAAAAGAATTTGCGAAATGTTGGTGCACCCCATAACGGCTTGGCGCGATTGTTTCACACCTGTATAGGTGGCTGAAAGGAGTATTATGGAGCGTGAAACAAAAAAACGTGTCCCATTGTGGATATATCCGTCCACAGAGGAACAGATAAATAAAAACTTTGAATCGGATAACTGCAAATCCCCAAGTGAATTTATCGAGAAAGCTGTGAAGTTCTATATTGGTTTTCTGAATGAGGAGGGTAATGTAAACTATCTTGCTCCGAGGATAACCTCGTCTGTAGATGCAGTAGTTCATGGTTCGGAGAAAAGGATTAACCGAAATCTTTTTAAAATAGCCGTTGAGCTTGGTAAGCTCTGTCATATGATTGCCGCTGCCAATGAGGTTGACGAAGATACTCTGAGAGAGCTTCACGCAATGTGCGTTAATGAGGTCAGTCATATCAATGGCACGATTGAATTTGAAAAGGCGGTGGAGTTCCAGCAGGAATAATTTTTTTCAAAACGACCTAACAAAATGTAATAGAAAACAGACTAATATTGATAGTTGGTATTGTCTGTAATTGCATTTCGTTCCGATTTTTATACCTCTTATCAGGTCAATGTTGAATTTTATCGAAAAACATCGTATATTAAAAATGTATAACATTTTATATGCTGATCTTATTTCGAGGGTGTTTCAATGACAGAATCTCCTTTTGCTTTGCCATAGCAACGTGAGTATAAATCTGCGTTGTGGTAATGGAGCTATGTCCGAGTATCTTTTGTATGTAACGGATATCCACATCCTCCTCGAGAAGAAGCGTAGCAAATGAATGTCTGAACATATGCGGAGTTATATGGCGGTCATATCCTGCAGCAGTCGTGTATTTGTTTATCATTGCTCTGACGGATTGTTCTGAAAGGCGATTATGCAGCTTGTTTACAAAGAAGAACCCTGTTGCAGATATCTCATCCGAAAACGCATTGTGATATGTTTTGAGTGCCTTTAATACATCTGGGTTTTCAATCTGGATAATGCGTTCCTTAGAACCCTTGCCGAATATCTTTAAGGTGTGCTCGTCCAAATCTATTGCATCAGGAGTGAGGGTGCAGATTTCAGACACCCTTGCCCCAGTTGCAAATAAGATTTCAAGAACGGCGACATCTCTGACAGCACATTTCTTTGAATAGCTTGTCCGACAGCTTTTCTTGTAGCTGTATGCGTTAGAGAGAATAGCGGTTATAATGTTGAATGGAATTGTCTTTGGCAGGACAACAGGCTCACGGAAAGATGCATCGATTTTGTCAAATGGATTTGACGTGATTATGTCCTGCACCATAAGGTAATGCGTGAATGCTTTGAGAGATGCGATTTTCCGTTTTGCTGTTTTAGGTTTGAATTCCTTGTGGATATGCGATATGTATTCTCTGATGCATTCTATGGTGAACTCGTTATGCGAAAATTCAGAGAACTGCTGCAAGTCCGTCCTATATGCTTTTGTGGTCTTGGGACTCAGCGTTTTTTGCTCCGTGCAGTAATTTAGGTATGTGCTGATTTGATTTTTTAAGCCCATGATGGTACTCCTTTGCTTCAAGTGTTGTGATTTAATTATATATTGAAGCGCGGATTATGTCTATTTATATATTGGGTCGTAGTTTTTTTGAAATATGGTGTTGAAATTTGGTTAATGCTGGTGTATAATGATTATAAACATTGGATAATAGTGAATTATCGGAGGTAAATGAATATGTCAATAGATTTTAGTATGTATAGTCTTGATACGTTACAGCGCGACCTGAGTCAACACACTAGAAATCCCTTGCTTTTCAGAGCCGAGCAGTACACACAGTTTACAAATTTACATCTTAAAGAAAACTGGGCAGGCTTAAACAAGAGACGAATTGATTTTAGCGGTTGTATTTTTACGGATTGCGATTTCACACAGACTGGCTTTGCGGGTAGTTCTTTCGATAACTGCACTTTTCAGAACTGTACAATGGATGATACAAACTTCAGTCAATGCTCTTTTGTTAACAGTACTTTTTTATGCGACATTAAGTCGGCTAACTTTAGTAAATCTAAACTTATTAATTGTTCTTTTTCAAAAGCACCATTTTCTAATGTGAATTTTTCAGAAGCATATTTAGCAGCTGTAAAATTTGAGCAGTGCGAAATTATTTCATTCAATTGGGAGTTTTGCGATTTACATGCTGTTGAGTTTGAAAACGTCACTTTCTCAAAAATGAATTTTGAATTCGCGATTTTTGGTGATGTTCATTTCATAGGTACTTTATTACCTTTTCAAAGCATACCATTCATATTTGGTGGACCTCAGTATGTTTTAACTACTAAAGATGATGCTTATTTCAAGTCGGAAGCAAAAGGTAAGCTTTCTTTAGTAGAATACAAAGAATATATGCTAGAGATGTTAGAGTTTTATAAAAGAACGAATAACATATTTCCAACCGCCAATTTATTACTAGCCTATGGATATGCCAACGAAGGTTATGAGGTAATAAAGAACGGAATTAAGCAGATTACACAGTTGAGAAAATATAGAACCCTTAGATATTTGACTCATCTATTCAACACAACAACAGCTATTCCGACAAAACACAAGCCTCATCTTTATCAAGAGTTGTTTGAAACACTCGAAAGTGTAAGTAATGATGCTAATATTGATAATTTCGATAAGCGGAACTACTTTACTCATATAAGAAGTACTCTATCATCTACAGAAAACGGTAGTTATGTTCTGTCATTCAAAACAAATATTGACTCATCTGATACTGAACGTGTAAAACTATTGTATGAAGCATTAGAAGATTTTGCTAACTGTATTCCAGATGCATCTCATCAGATACATATCAGTCACAACTCCGATATTGTTGCTGATCTAATAATTGCAGCTACACCTGCAATTATTGGTTTGATTGGAACAGTGATACCTGCTTTGATTGCTAAATCTAAGGCGAAATCTGAATCAGCTCCCATTGTAGTAAACATCAATATTAATAATTCCAACAATTTAGAAAATGATTTAACTGCTACCTTTGAGCGTCTTAGAGAAGCAAATGTGTTAACAGGTATAACCACTGCAGTTATTCCTCCTCGAAACACCAATGGCGATTCAAATGCACCTCCTGAGCAGTGACACACCCATTACTTCTAGCTAAATAGACTCCTTGTGCATTGGTTGAATACACAAGTGTTATAGACTTAGACAAGTTAAGTTCAGACAAAGTCGAGATATACTCAGGATTTAACAAGAGACTGTAAAGAGATGGATAGTTGTTTTTCTGCATTAGCATATCCAAAGCAGCTGAGGAGCCTTGTAGTCTGTTGTTACACTCAACATAAATGAATGTTTCATTCTGCATCAAAAAGTCAATCCCACAGATACCCCTAAATCCTATGGTATGAAGACGATTAGCGATGTATTGCAACGAGTTTTTGGCATCAACAGAATTTTTAACAGAGAAACGTGATCCTGTATATAAAGGATTGCTCTCATTATAACTAACGATCTGCTCTGATATGGGAGATATCCAATATCCTTGGTCAGAGACCGCTATATGTGAATTATATGATATGGTGTTATCTATGTAAGGAGATACTAGATAGCAACCATATCTAGATAACCGTGAAATAACAAAAGCTTTGTTCTGTTTATCAAGAATATAAGTTCCTTTACCTCCAGAAGATATCTCGGACTGCACAACAAACTTCTTACACTGTGGAAACATCCGTGTTAGTCTGCTAAATGTACACTCGTTACCAGCTAAAACGCATACCGTTGGCGTTTTGAGCACATCAGACAGCCATAGTCTTGTCGTTGTTTTGTTGTTAAGCCAATTGATATATGGCATAGCAGAGTTTACAAATCTGAATTTAAGCTCTGGCGCTACTTGTAGCACATTAGCAGCTGTTCTATAATCATAAAATAAACATTGCTCCGAAGAGTCAGTTTTTTCTACTAACACTGAAGCTACAAATCTTGCGAAGTTCATATTTAGTAAATTATCTTCTATGATCTGACTATCTGAATAAGCAAACACAGATATAGCTTCATAATCGTAAATTGGTTTATAGAGAAGAATTGCCGCACTGAATAACTTGGCAGAAAACATAATATCTGAATAATATTTGCCTATATAGATCATAATCAACCTCCGATAATTCACTATTATCGTGCGTTGAAGAATAACCAATCGTTTTAGAATCCCGACCTTGCAACCGTAAAGTCGGGATTTTTCATATCCAAAACCATATAAAGGAGGTCCTATGCCCAAAATAATCGTCACAAGTCGCTTTATCCGAGCGGGCAACCATTCAAAGCTAAACAATTATGTCAAATACATTGCAACAAGAGAGGGGGTGGAATTAACGGAACAGAAAGATTTGCAGCAAAATATAGACCGAGAATTTTTTATCAACTATCTTGGAACACGCCCGAGCGTTGTAAAACAGGGCACTCACGGTTTGTTCTCAGATACAGACAAGCCAATCATACTCGACAAGGCCGCAAAGGCGGTAGCACAGCATAATGGAACAGTATGGACACATATCGTTTCGCTCCGCAGAGATGATGCGGAGCGTATGGGATATAATACGCTGGATATGTGGCGGGATTTAGTCCGCAGACATATCAGCGATATTGCCGAAGCACAGAAAATCTCTGCTCAGAACATTCGATGGTATGCCGCCTTTCATAATAAGGAATCTAATCCCCATGTGCATATCGTTATGTATTCGGTTGATCCGAAAGAGGGTTATCTCACAAATGCAGGCATTGAGAAAATCCGCAGTGCCTTTGCAAACGATATATACCGCAATGAGCTTCAAAATCTGTATCAGCAGCAAACGGAGGTGAGAAACAACATTCGCAATGACGCAGAACAGCTAATGAATTCGCTTGTCAAGGATTTGCAGAACACAGATGAGGTCAACCCAACACTGCAAGATCTTATTGTCAAACTCTCCTCACAGTTACAGCGTTCCAAAGGTAAGAAGGTATATGGATATTTACAACCCGAGGTTAAGAAAACAGTCGATCAAATCGTTGCCGATCTTGCTCAAACCCCTGCACTTCAAAAGATGTATGCTCTATGGTGTGAGCTTGAACAACAGAAATATTCCACATACACAAGTGCTATGCCAGTTTTCCCTCCCCTCGAAGAAAACAAGGTCTTCAAGCCCATAAAAAATTCCGTAATCCGAGCAGTTCTGAATATGGATATATCCCCCGAGCTTGAAATACAAATGCCAAGCATTGCTCCCGACGAGGTAGAAGAAACATCGGACGAGCCGCAGGAAAACATCACTGCCGAAAGCTACCACATGAACTGGCGAGGCGACTACAAGATCGCCTGCAGCTTAATGTATGACGGAGATTATGAAAATGCGCTTGCTATTTTTCAGGAGGAGGCTGATAAAGGGAATGTGCCAGCCATATACAACATAGCGAAGATGTATCAGCGGGGACAGCTAGGTCAAGAGAATATCCAAAAGGCACAGGAATACTACACAAGAACTCTGAAAGGCTTTCTGTCCCTTGAATCCTCTGCGGGAAAAATGCAGCCTTATGTGTGGTATCACATTGGAAAGCTGTATAACCTCGGCTACGGAACGGATCAGGAATATACCGAAGCCTTCAAGTGGTTTCAAAAAGCGGCAATAGCAGGTAATCATTACGCTCAATATTCTCTCGGTGGTCTGTATCATTACAGCAACGGAACTGAACAGGACTATGAAAAAGCCTTTGAGTGGTACAAGAAATCTGCTGATAAGCACAATGCCTACGCCTGCTATGAGGCGGCGAAGATGCTTTGTGATGGTATCGGAACGGAAACGAACCCCGAACAGTCGGATAAATACTTCCGAGAGGCATACCGAGGCTTTCTGAAAATGGATAACAAGACCGCTGACGATAAGTTGCTATACAGGCTCGGAGCTATGACCTTGAAAGGAATAGGCTGTACGGCTTACCCCAAAAAAGCTGCGGAATATTTTCGTTGTTCTGCTGAAATGAATAACAAATACGCCCTCTGCGAGTATGGAAAAATGCTCACAGAGGGCGATGTTATTTCACAGGATGTACAGCGAGGTATCTCTATGCTTAAACGCTCGGCAGAGCTTGGGCATAGTGCCGCCTCGTATGCTCTCGGAAAGATATATCTGTTCGGCAAGGGTGTGGAACGGGATACCGACCTAGCTCGGGAATGGCTAACCATATCCGCAAAATCGGGAAATGAGTACGCACAACACCTTCTCGAAAATATGGACAGGTTTTATCAGACGGCGGTACAAAGTGCGGCGTCTACTATGCTTAAAGCCTTCGGGCGGTTGGTGTCGGCAGATTACAGAAAAATCTCCCGAGGACAGAAATACCAAACCGAGCATAAGCTGAAAACGGCTATCCGCAGAAAAAAGGAGGCTCTCGGTATCAAGGAGAGCCATACAGATTATCCAAATTACTAAAAGGGAGGCGAAATGCTCAACAACAGAAACATCTATGCGTCAGACCTGCCCCACCGAGCAATATCGGTGTATATGTATCTTCGTGACCGAGCCGGAAAGGACGGCACCTGCTTTCCCTCGATACCTACCATAGCGGCGGAGCTTAACATTTCTAAAAGCACAGTTAAGCGGGCACTGTCCGACCTTGAAAAAGCAGGATATATCCGCAGAGAACGAAGATACCGACAGACGGGCGGAAATTCCTCAAACCTCTACTATGTCACCCGACCGCCCTAATTACACAAAGGGATAATTCTGTCCATTCGGTGGACTGAGGGTAGGTTCACAGTGAACACACAAGGCTAAGTAACCAGTTTAAGAAATAAGTATTACGAAGAAAGGAATTGACCTTGAAATATATTAATTTCTCTGATGAGGATTTTCACCGAGCAAATACGATAAACCTTGCCGCATATCTCCAAAGCAGAGGTGAACGGCTGAAAAAGGTAGGCAGCACCTATCAGTACATCTACTCTGACGGCTCAGGTATGCACGACAGCGTTACCATCTATGAGAACAAGTGGTATGACCACAAGAATCAGAGGGGAGGTTATGCTGTTAAGTTTTTGCAGGAATTCTTCAATATGAGCTTTCAGGAGTCTATGCTCGAACTGCTGGGTGGAAGCTGCTCGGAGCTTACGCACGCTCCTCCGAAAGAATACAAGCCAAAGCCCTTTGAGCTTCCCGGGGCTATCGACAATATCCGCAGAGTGATGGCGTATCTCACAAAGCAGAGATATATCGCTCCCGAGGTTGTATCCCACTTCGCAAGGGAGAAAAAGATATATGAATCCAAGAAATATCACAATGCTGTGTTTGTGGGAACGGACGAAAATGGGACGCCCCGACAGGCTCATGCTCGCTCCACCATCACATTTGGCAAGCCGTTCAGGATAACGGTTGCAGGCTCTGACACTCGGTACAGCTTTTCTCATTTCGGAGTAAGCGACAGGTTGTATGTCTTTGAGGCTCCGATAGATATGCTGTCCTTCATAACACTGTACCCGAAGGATTGGCAGCAGCACAGCTATATCGCTATGAACGGAGTGTATGAGAGTGCGGTGCTGACGGCTCTGGAAAATCATTCGGAGCTTAAACGCATATATCTCTGCACCGACAATGACGAGGGCGGTATTGAGGCAGCCTGCAGACTTTCGGACATTCTAGAACAGCATGGATACTCCGATGTGGCAAGGCTCGAGCCAACGCAAAAGGATTGGAACGAGGACGTGAAAGAGCGAAACGGAGCGGAATATCTTCCCGCAGTTCCGCACAGGCGGTGGGAGCTGTACTTGCAGACAGCGGACGAGCTGGAGCCTATGTCTATAGAACGAAGCCGCCTAGCCTCACAGCTTTCGGGAATATACCAAAGCGGAGATTATATCAGGCTTGCTGCATTCTGTCTTTCGACTGCCGAGCATTTCTCGAAGATAGGCGGCAGCGGAGTCAGCTTTGACATATTCCGAGAAGCTCTGAAAACAGGCTACAAGCCTTACTCCGACAAGGGAAGTATTTCTGTAAAATCAAAAAAGCTGTGCAGTCTTGTGAGAACGACTTACAGTCAGCTTTCAAAGCACACTCTTACCACCGAGCAGATGAGAAATACGGCACAGCTTCTATGTGAAACTGCCGACCACGCTCTGAGACTTAATGCGGAGGAAACGCTGGCGCAGGATACAGGACAAGTAGAAACGCCCGAGGAGGCTCCTCGGGCGGGATTTGTTATGGGAATGTGATTACTGCAGCTCCTGTTCAAGGCTGTCGAATTCCTCGGTGCTGAAGAACTCACCGATGGTTATATTCAGTCCGTCGCAAATTTTCTTTATTGTTGCAATGCCAGGATTCTGACTTTCACCGTTAAGAATGCTTTTGATTGTGGATTGAGATATACCCGACAGGTATGAAAGAGCGTTGGGGGTAATTTTACGCTCCTTGCAAAGCTCGCGAATACGATTTACAGCAGCTTCATGAATCTTCATACAATTTCACCTTTCATTTTAATTATTTATATTAAAAAATAGTGGAATATCACTATAATTGTGGTATAATAGTGATAAATCGCTAAATAGGAGGTTTTGAAATGATTGAAAAAAGTAAAGTTGCCTGTTTTTCAGGACATAGAATTCTGCCGAATGACTGTATCGAAATACAGTCTTCACTTGAATCGGCGGTAAAGGAGCTCATAGAGCAAGGCGTCGTATTCTTCGGTGCAGGAGGAGCATTGGGCTTCGATATGCTTGCAGAGGAAATGATACTGAAGATGAAGGAACAATACCCGCAGATAAGACTTGTGCTCGTACTGCCTTGCCCTCCCGTGCAGCAGACGCTCAAATGGAACGACAGTCAGCGGAAACGGTACAACGATATCCTTGAAAGAGCAGATAAGGTGAGGATACTGTCGGCTGAATACACCCAAAATTGTATGCTCGACCGCAACAGACATCTAGTGGATAACAGCGGTCATCTTGTCTGCTATCTGCGTAATAACCGAGGAGGCACCTTCTACACCGCAAGGTATGCCGAACAGAAAGGGCTGAATATTTTACGAATATGAAAGGACAAATATGGAATCTACACAAATTATGCTGCTCTGCGTATGTGGGGCGGCATTTCTCATCATAGGGCTTATATGCGCCATAGGCAGCACTTACTCCCTCAAGGGAATTCCCAACAAACCCGTAGGCAACGGACAGCACGGTACGGCTAGGTTTGCCACTCCCCGAGAGGTAAGCAATACCTACAAGCAGATACCCTACACGCCCGAGTTATGGCGAAAGGGACAGCAGCTACCAACCGTTGACGGTCTCATAGTCGGCTGTAACGAGGGTGTGGGAGGTATGACGGCACTTGTGGATGACGCAGATATCCACACGCTGATGATAGGCGCGTCGGGTGTCGGCAAGACCGCAAACTTTCTCTACCCGAATATCGAATACTGCTGTGCCGCAGGAATGAGCTTCGTCAGCACTGACAGCAAGGGCGACCTCTACCGAAACACCGCCACCATAGCGGAAAAATACTATGGCTACAAGATATCCGTAATAGATCTGCGAAATCCAACACGTAGCAGCGGATACAATATGCTGTACCTCGTGAACAAGTATATGGACTTGTTCCAAAAAGAGGATAAGCTGGAATTCAAGGCGAAAGCGGAAAAGTTCGCAAAAATAACTGCCAAGACCATAATATCGGCAGACGGAAATATATCCAATATGGGACAAAACGCATTCTTCTACGAATGTGCCGAGGGGCTAATAACCGCAGTAATTCTGCTTGTGGCTGAATTCTGCCCGCCCGAAAAGAGGCACATAATAAGCGTGTTCAAGCTGATTCAGGACTTGCTCGCACCCTCAAGTGGGAAAGGTCAGACGCAATTTCAGAGGCTGATTGACCTGCTCCCCTCCGAGCATAAGGCAAGGTGGTTCGCTGGTGCGGCTCTCAACTCCTCGGAACAGGCTATGGCAAGTGTAATGTCAACTGCACTTTCAAGGCTGAACGCATTTCTTGACTCCGAGCTTGAACAGATACTCTGCTTTGACACCTCGATTGATGTGGAAGAATTCTGCAACCGCAAATCCGCAATATATCTCGTACTCCCCGAAGAAGACGCTACAAAGCACTTCCTCATATCCCTCATCTTTCAGCAGCTTTACAGAGAAATGCTGACGGTTGCCGATGAAAAGGGTGGGCCGCTTGATAAGCGAGTGATGTTCTATGCGGATGAAATCGGTACGCTCCCGAAAATAGACGGCTTGGAGATGATATTCTCCGCCTCCCGCTCCCGAAAGATATCCATTGTGGCAATAATCCAGTCGCTAGCGCAGTTCGAGAAAACCTACGGCAAAGAGGGCTGTGAGATTATCGTGGACAACTGCCAATGCACCCTGTTCGGCTCATTCGCTCCGAATTCCAAGACGGCGGAGGAGATGTCCCGAAATCTCGGAAAGCAGACGATATTAAGCGGCTCCGTCACAAAGAGTGCAAGACCCGAGGGTGGCAGTAAGTCGCTACAGATGATAGAACGTCCTCTGATGACGGTGGACGAGCTGAAATCTATGCCGAAAGGTCACTTCGTTGTGATGAAAACAGGATGTCACCCGATGAGAACAAGGCTCAAGCTGTTCCTGCAATGGGGAATCCTATTTGACAAGAAACCTTATGAGATACCCGAGCATTCTGCTAGAAAGGTGTATTACGCAGATAAGCAAGAGTTAATGAATACAATTGCGCATAAACACAAATTATCTTCATCAGAATTCGCAGGAACAACACCACAAATGCGCAAGCAGATCAAAACTCAATCGGAAGATCATATTTTCAGTATTAACGACAATTCAAAAACTTGATCTTTACAATGTACCTGCATCTGTCCATCGTATTTTCTAACAATATCGCTGATATTCGTAAGACCCATTCCATGATTTTCAGGATCAGACTTGGAAGTAGCAGGGATATCAGAAAAGCTTCCGTTGTTTACAGTAGGATTTGTGATAGTAAACACAAAATATCCCTGTCGCTGCATGGCAGATATGGTGATGACACCCGCTGAATCCAGATAGCCGCAGGCTTCTATTGCATTGTCCAGAGAATTTGACAGAATAACACACAAGTCGAGATTGTCAAACGCAGGAGGTATAATGCCTTGATAGTCAATAGTAATATTCTCAGGCAGAAGGTCGGATTTGTCTGTTAAAATTGCGTCGGCAAGCTTGTTCCCTGTGCAGAATTCCATGTGAGAGGTGTGCTTTGTGAGCAGCAGTTTTTCGATATATTCAACAGCTTCCTGAGGCTCATCCATTTTTATCAGCGATAGAAGGCTATACAGATGATTTGTGTAGTCGTGTCGGAAAGAACGCATCTCATTGTTCAGCTTTTCAAGCTTATCGTAATGGCGTATCTGTATTTCAACCTGATTTTGCAGCATAGCTGTTGTGTTGCGGAAATGCTGTCTGGCTATAACGTTTACTAACAAGGAGATGATTATATAAGCCGTAATTAACGAAAAAACAACGATTATTATATTCAATACATTTTCTTTTCCGGATTGATAGCTAGTTGGATAGTTGTTTATTGATGATATGACACTTAAGCAAATTATTGAGCACAAAACTAGAATGTATATGTGTTTTGGAATCAACCCAATAATACTTCTAAGGAATCCGCTGATTTTGACACGAAATATAATTAATAATATGATGACCGAAGTATTAATTAATATCAATATTATTGCTGAAAGTTCTCTATGTGATAATGAAATAAAATTGCCTATAAAATTGGTCAAGCTTGATGAAATAGTGTTGATCAGAAATTCATATATTACAAAGACATAGATGTTTTTCAGGTGTAAACGCCCATATAATATCAAAAGCACTGTAAGATATCTCAATGGATATATAAGCAGCGCAATTAATTTACACAACGAGTTTTGTTGAGCATTACAATAGATCATTGTTGCCGACAATATAACAGAAACCACTATTACCGATATGTATCGAATTGAATTTTTCACTCTTACACTTACCGTATCATTGATTATCAAACCTGATGTCAGCATCATCAAGTCTGAAAAAGCTATCATCAAATATGTCATTTTATAGCACCCTTGTTATATCGCATAACATAACTCTGAAAGCCCGTCTTGAATGATGTCAAATAGTGCTTTCCTATATAAGCTTTTCTGCCGTTTTCAAATACTATTTCTTGATTTGTATGATTTTTAATATGATAAAATCCGACAACAAAAGATCTGTGACATCTGATAAAGCGATCTTTCGGCAACCTTGCCTCGATCTTTTTCAAATGAATATGTACATCATAGATTTTGTCTGTAGTATAAATGCTGGTGTGTTTTTTACACGCCTCCGCATAAACTATTTCAGACATCTTTATCTTCCATACTCCTTCATGGGTGTTGAGGATCAATAAATTATCATAATCGATTGCTGCCATGTAATCGTCCAGGGCTTTAAACATCTTTGACCTATCTATGGGTTTTGTCAGGAAGCGAAACGTGTTCACTTCAAATGAATCCAAAGCTGCCATCGGATAAGCACTAATAAAGATTATTATGCAATCTTTATTGACCTCACGGATCTTTCTGGAGATCTCTATTCCATCCGCCTCACCCATCTGATAATCCATAAAGATAACATCATAATCAAGCTTTGTATCCAGAAGCATACCGCCATTTTCATAAACGTATGGAAATATATCTATTCCCTTAAGCTTTTTATATTCCGTAAGTAAGGAAAGAATTTCGCTTCTGGCGATCTTTTCATCGTCACAAACAGCTACCTTCATAAGTTCCTCCGAATAGTGTTAAAATTTTGTGCCGGGCTTAAACTGAAAAAACAGCTTTGCTGTACAGCAGAATTCAGTCAGTTTTTCGACAAAACTGTGCGATAACCGCAAAGTGTTAATGTAATCTGTTTTTATTATACAACATAATCTGTAAAAAATCAAATTCTTTTCGTTCCGTTTTTGATACGTTTTATCCAAATTGCATTGCTAGTCTTCCTATATTTTCTTATCATAAAACCATGATTAACCGAAAAGGAGGACAGACGATGCTATTCTTGGATTATTTGTGGAGTTTGATATTTGGCGAATAAGGAAAAAGTATGATTACAATTGAAAATCAGCAGATTTGGCTTAATAATGTGTTGTCATATAGGACTCGTGTTGAAGCGGATAAGCTTGCACAATTGATCGACCATATACGGTTAAGTATGGAACCTTTGGCTCTGAAAATCATAGGTGACATATTCTTCTCCATTATAGAAACGGTCACTGATATTAACGGAACGATTTTAGGTGTGGAATTCATCATTCCAATCGACAAAACAGTTCCTAGCAATTGCCATTACGTTTTTAAGACAAAATTTCGATTGGACAATGCAATATTGACAAAATATTGCGGTAAACTCAGTGATATTGACTACGTCAAGAAAACGCTGAACGAGTATGCTGTTAATAATGGCTTTACTATCCTGACAAATATCTATTATGCGGTAAAGCAATTAGATGGGGAAAAAGCTGTTCTTAATGCTTATATGGGAGTCAGTGGAAATTCACTTTGAGTAATTAATAGTAATTAATTATAAAATTTGAAACGTATTGTTAAGTGATTTTATGAAACAGTCCTATAAACCCGAGGTTGCATAAAATGTTTCCTCGGTTTTTTTTTGACAACCTATATACATGGCTAATTAAGCTAATTAATAAGAAAAAACTCTTTCGTATAAAAGTATTGATGCAATGATTCTACATGACTTGCCAAGAAAATGCACGTTGTGCCAAAAGTGCTGAAGTTGATTGCAATTTATAATATATTTATATAAAAATATAATATCTCAAATTAATTGTAATCATATACATCATACAAATGCAAATACAGGGGGAATACACTTATGCAGCTTGCTATTGAAAACCTCACCAAAAGCTACAAGGGCAAAAAGGCACTGGACGGCTTCACGCTTACATTGAACGAGGGCGTGTACGGAATACTGGGACCTAACGGAGCAGGAAAATCCACGCTCATAAATACGATCACAGGCATGATAAAGCGCGACTGCGGCAGGATCACCTTCACCGATGGCGACAGCCATGATTATATGTCTCATCTGGGCTTCCACCCACAGAATCAGGATTTCTATCCTAATTTTACGGCGCGGGAGCTCGTTTTGTATATCATGGCTTTAAAGAACGTCAGAGCGGAGGATCCGAAAGCCTACGCCGACAATATCCTGAACAAGGTAAATCTGCTGGAGCATAAGAACAAAAAGATCGGCGCTTTTTCAGGCGGAATGAAGCAGCGCCTTGGTATAGCGCAGGCAATAGTGGGCGATCCCAAGGTTCTGATATTTGACGAGCCAACGGCGGGCCTCGATCCCAAGGAGCGCATACGCTTCCGCAACGTCATATCCTCCCTTGCGAATGACAAGATAGTAATACTGGCTACCCACATCGTAACGGATATCGCCTTTATTGCAAAGACCGTGGTGCTTATGGATAACGGACGGATAATACGCACAGGCTCACAGGGAGAGCTGTGCAGCGAGATAAGCGAAAAGGTCTGGGAGCTTGAAACGGATTATCCCCGTGTGATGGAGCTTATGCAGAGCAGCCGCGTCAGCAACGTGCTCAGCATAGGAGAACGCTACCTTGTCCGTCTTATCTCAGAGGAGAAGCCTGATGAAAATGCCCAAAGCGTTCTACCGAACCTTGAGGATGTGTGTATCTTCCACTTCGGTCAGATGTAACGGCAGGAGGAATCGTATGCTTAGATTTGAATTCAAAAAGTACATATTAAAGCCCTCGGTGCCGATCTGCCTGGTCCTGTTCATCCTGCTGAATTTTGTGAAGTTCTTCGAGGTCTACTACTACCTTGGCGGCGGTAGATATGCGATGGCTGACGAGACTTCGGCTTCTGCGTATTCTGAGGTCTACGAAAAATACGGCGGCGAGATAACCAATGAGAAGATAGAGGGGCTTAAGGCAGAGCTTTCGGCAGCGGAGCAGAAGCTCGCCGACAGAGGCGTAGGCGGCGAGCCGCAGGAGGATTGCTACACGGGTTATCCCTACGGTGATGTGCAGCTTCTGAAAAACGATTTTATCGCGGGATACGAGTATGCTATCCTGTATCCCAACACCTCGAACAAGATCGCCGCGCTTGCGGATGAGAACGCAGAGTTTTACAGCGGCAAAAGCGATCACGAGGTAAGGAAGAACGAGCTTATCTCCTCGCTGTACGCAAACAGAGCAGTGAAGCATTATGTGAAGCCCGACGGCTGGACTGCGCTCTTCAGCTACAAATTTACCACGATACTCTCTATGCTGATGCTGGCGCTTACATTATCCCCTGTCTTTTCGGGCGAGCGCGCAAGCGGCTTCGACAGGCTGATAAAGTCCAGCGGCAAACGCAATTCCGCTGTGCGTCAGAAGCTCTTCACAGCAGGTATTTTTACCTTTGCGGTAACGCTTATATTTTTCCTTGTCGATGTACTGTATGTAGCGATATTCTACGGCATCGACTGCTTCAGCGCACCTATATGCGCGATACCCGAATACTCAGATTGTCCGTTTTACTTCACTTTGTCAGGCGGACTTTTGCTGTCCTTTGCGGGTCGGCTGATAGCTATGTTTTTCTTTGCTTCGGTCGTAATGATGATCTCTGCTTTCTGCGGGAATACAGGCGTTTCACTTCTTAGCGCTGTCGGAGCAGGCGCTGTTTCTATCCTGCTTACCGAGCTGCTTCCCGATGCACTCGATCCGCTGAGCCTTGTACATCTTGACGGATACTTTACTGTATTTTCGGTAGAGAACATCTTCGGATCTCCCGTATTGACCATCATAGCCGCGTTTGTGTTCACCGTGATACTGACCGCTGCGTGCGTGCTTGTAACAGTAAGGAGGGCTATGAGATGATGCTTAAGCATGAGCTTAAAAAGCTTTTTATAAAACAATTTGCTCTTATACTGATAATTGCGGCGGCAGTGATAAAGATATTCACCTCGTTCAGCCTGTTTCAGCCTGATTACGGCAGCCTTACTCCGCAGCAGCAGGAGATATATCTGAGTTACATCGATCAGCTTGGCGGGGAGCTTACTGCCGAAAAGGAGCAGATCATTCTGGAAAAATACTACGAGCTTCTTTCGGCGCAGGCAAAGCAGAAGGAGCTTACAGACAAGCTGAACTCGGGAGCCTACTCCACCACCGAGGAATATCTGCAGGACGCGGTGCAGCTTCCCTCTGTCCTAGGCGAGGAGGCAGCGATACTGAAGCTTTACGAGCGGTATCTGTCTGTCTGTGATAACAAGGACAGCTCCGTGCTGATAGCCTCCGACGCACCTGTTATGACCTCGGGACTTGAGTATGTGCTACTTGCGGTGATATGCTACCTGTCCGCCTCCGCGGTGCATTATGAGCGCAGGATGAACACCCTGCTTAAAACCACGCCGAAAGGCTCGTCCTGCACGGCAAGGGCGAAGCTGGCGGTGCTTTTCATCACGGTGACAGCGGCAGGCGCGTTGTTCGCTGTGATAGAGCTGTTTGCGCTCATCTCCGAGATAGGCGGCGAGAACCTGTTTGTTTCTCTCAGGTGTGTGGAGAGCTTTGCTCATACGGAATACGGAAGCCTTGATGTGCTGGGAGGATTTTTCTGCATCCATCTTACTAAGCTGCTCGGATATCTTTTCACTGCGGCTGTGACGGTATTTCTCGCGAAGCTTACGGGGAATCTCCCACTTTCGATATTCTCGCCGCTGGCGGTGAATATCGTATGGGTGTATCTTCTCGGAAACAACACTATCGCATTTTATCAACCCTTTTCCCTTATGCGGGGTTCTGCTTATTTCACAGGCGACCACTATATCCGTGCGGGAAATATGTCTATGCTCGAATACAACGGGATACCTCTGCACGATCTTGTTATACTTGCGCTTATAGCGGCGGCGGTGATAGTGTTCGTGTGCGTGTGGTATGTGATCACAAGCAGAAACGCCTGTTCAAAGCAAAACGGCAAAGGCAGAGCCGCCACGGTCGCGTCCGCTGTTATGCTTATGACTATGCTTTGCGGATGCTCCACCGCACAAGATACCGCCGCATACGGAAAAAATGCGGGCAGATGGACTCAGAACAGCGACAACTGCTTCTATATCCATGCAGTAAACGACGAAAACGGGCTTGTAGAGCGCTTTGACATTATCATGACCGATAAAGGACTTAACACGGAGGGTGAACGGATAAACAGAGATATCTTCCTTGACGGTGCGGTAATAGACCGTATCTGTGCAGCGGAAGACTTCCTGTATTACACCGTTGATGATTTCGATGCGGGCAGGTATTATCTCAAGCGGATAAGTCTTGATGATCTTACCGAAGAGGTCATGTATTGCGGTGATTATTCATTGTTCAGCACGGGCGGCACGAAATATCTTGACATGGTGACTGTCTGGGCTGAGGGCACGATCGACAGCTACCGCATAGCCTCGTTTACAGTAGCGGGACAGCGGGTCTTCATGGTGATGAACGACGGCTGCGTATACAGCCTTGATACACAAACAGGCGTGCGCAGCTATATGTTCGAGGATATCGAGGTGAACACGCTCAGCTATGCAAACGGCAGTATCTTCTATATCAACGCTTCGGGAGAGCTTATGCGCTTCAACGGCGAAAAGAGCGCAGTTTCGGATAAGGTGTTCAGCTGCTCCGCTTCCGAAGGGCAATACTTCTTTGCAGGCAATTCGGACGGCGTATTCTGTTACGATATGTCGTCGGACTCCATCACTCAGATAAGCGCCGAGCCTGCGGGGCACAATATGTACGCGGATAACGGCCGCGTGCTGGTCGAAAAGGACAGCGGCGGCTATCTTTGTATCGACGCATACACAGGAAGCTCTGTGGATATAGATAACGCCGAGCTTGACAGCGCTTACGGCAATATGTATGTGATGTACAGGCGAGAGCTGTCCCCCGAAACAAATGACATCACAGCCCACATCACCGACGAGACCACCGAGCCGACCGAGGAAACGCCTCCTGTCGTGGATGAATTCCCAAACGACACAGGCAGAAGATACGGCTATATACCGATAGCGTACATCAACGATGAGCAGACCCACCTGCTTATGCGTAAAGAGCTTGGTTATTCCGATGAAAACCACAACAGGCAATATGAATATGTAATATACGATGCAACCACCCAGCTTCTTTCTCAATCTGTTGTTTCGGGAGCGGAGGGTGCTGATGTAAACTGGTGTGATGATACTGTCACTATGACCAATAGATTTATCGATAACGAAAATATCAGTGTATATAACAGCAAAATGGAACTGATAAAAAAGCTGGATAGACAGGACGGAACTGCCTATTTTACGTATGTTCCCTCAATAGATGCTTTTTTAGGAAGAGGTGCAACTATTACATATGATCAAGGAGGATTATATATATTTAACTCTGAATTATCACCTGAACATCTTGTATTTCAACATATTGATGGCGACGGCAATCCGTGGATAATCAGATATACGATCATAGATGAAAATCAACTTGCCTGTTATATATGCTATCAAAATGTAAAAGATGTATTTGCAATAATTGATTTTGACGGTAATATCATATGCACCTATGATTTTGATACTAAAGGTTTAGGCAACTGCGTTTATGGAGTTGCGGGCGATTATGTATATCTTGCTCCCTGCTATCAGAATGGATACACCTATGAAATGCCCAGCGGAAAGATACTGTTCTACAATACAAAGACAGAAGAAGTCAAAATAATAACCACCGTAACAAAGGAGGAAAGCTCGATTCTGAGCGTTTCCCCCGATGGTAACTATTTTGTCACGGCAAGCATAACAGATGAGAGTACAGTAGGTCAGGAGCAGGACATCCTGATGCGGGCTTATGATATAGAAAGCGGTGAGGTCGTGGCGACCTTTGAGGAGCACGTCACACGTTGTATCTCTAATGTTTATGCTTATACGGATCGGATCTATATGTTTGCGGGTGGGTACAGACACGATTATGAGTTCAAGTACTACCAATGACATCAAGAAAGGAACATCACAATGAAAAAACGATTTTTTGCACTTCTCACGGCAGCACTGACAGCTACATTACTGTTTACCTCCTGTGCTGAGAGCAGCACAGGAAGCAGCACGGATATCTCCAATCCGTTTGACAATACCACTGTATATAATCCGCTGCAGAACAGCACCTCATCTGTCACGTCATCAGAGGTTGAGCAAGATCCTGTCGAAAACGATGATTACACAGAGCTGTTCGGAAAGTATCAGACGGGTAGCAGTAGTTACAGCGAGTTCAGCATTTCAAATGAAGCCCCTATCTCGTACAACGGCGGTGAGATAGAGGTTTCATTCAAAGCAAATACGAACGGAAATCCTTATGATATCGAAGAGGGTTATATGGCATTTATCAACGGCGTTCCGCAGAAGCTATCCCTTAACGGCGGGGAAAAGAGCGAGCTTGTGCGTATCTCGATGAAGCCGGATACCGATACCGAAATAACACTTTCATTTACTCCTCAGATAACCGAGGAGCTTAAGGACGAGGAAACGCTGCAGCTTTTATTCTTCAAGATGTTCAATCCGTCCTATCAGCCAAGCGGGCAGTATCTCGGCTTTGGAAATGCCCATTCGGGCATGGCGTTTTGTGCTAGGTCGATCAGCGTAGAAGCTCCGATAGAAGTGGTGGATATGGAAGAAAACGCCTATAGCCAGTGTGAAAGTCTGCTTATTACAAACGAGCTTAAAGAGGAATACGGTATAACCAAGGAGAACTCCCCTACTAAGATACATATCAGAGCAGAGGATAAGATCACCTCAAATCTGTTTATGTCGGAGGGTACAGATACCACCACAGCAGTTTTCAGAATGAATGGTATCGATACATATAAATACAAGATATATGTTTATGTAAACCATGAAAGAGTAAGCTTCAACGGCGGATATAACTGCATTATTGCAGAAAACAAGATCGGATACATCTGCACTACTCAGCTTCAGCTTGAGGGTATAAAGGACCGTGATATCGTCTATGCGATAGCACTCCCCTATGATTACGGCATGATGCTGACCGCAAATATAAAAAGCGACAGCGTGCTTGTATTGGGAGAAGCTGATGGTGCTGAAACCTCGGACCGGCCTGACGCTTCCGCCGAGTCGACCGAGGAAGTGCCTCCTGTCGTAGATGAATTCCCAAACGACACAGGCAGAAGATACGGTTATATACCGATAGCGTACATCAATGACGAGCAGACCCACCTGCTTATGCGAAAAGAGCTTGGTTATTCCGATGAAAACCACAACAGGCAATATGAATATGTAATATACGATGAAACCACTCAGCTTCTTTCTCAGCCTGTTGTTTCGGGAGCGGAGGGCAGGTATGTCAATTGGTGTGACGATACAATAACTTTTACAAATCTTTTCATCGAAAATCAAAATATTTGCGTATATAACAGCAAAATGGAACTGATAAAAAGAATGGATAGGCAAGATGGCGGTCCTGCCTCTCTAACATATATTCCTTCTAGCGGTAAATTCTTAGGAAGAGGATCAACTATTACTAATGATAAAAAAGGTTTATGTATTTTTGATTGTGAATTATCACCTGAAAAACTGATATTTGAACACAAGAATGATAATACTGAGCCATTTATAGTCAAATACACACTTATCGGAGATGATCGAATAGCTTGCTATATATCAGTTTATATGAAAAAGGATATATTTGCAGTGCTTGATTTCGATGGAAATACCCTTTACAGCTATGAACTTGACACAAAGGGATACGGCAACTGTGTCTACGGAGTTGCAGGAGATTATGTATATCTTGCACCCGGCTATCAGAATGGATATACCTATGAAATGCCCAGCGGTAAGATACTGTTCTACAACACAAAGACAGAAGAAGTAAAAATAATTACCACCGTAACAAAGGAGGAAAGCTCGCTGTTGGGCGTTTCTCCCGACGGTAACTATTTTGTCACGGCAAGTATAACAGACGAGAGCACAGTAGGTCAGGAGCAGGATATCCTGATGCGGGCTTACGACATAGAAAGCGGCGAGGTCGTGGCGACCTTTGAGGAGCACGTTACACGATGTATATCCAATGTGTATGCCTATACGGATAGGATATATATGTTTGCAGGTGTCTACAGACACGATTATGAGTTCAAGTATTATCAATAAACAAGCGTTAAACCGGCGGCCGACGGTTTACATATAAAACTAACAAATAAAATACAGGAGGTTTTTCTTATGAGAAAAAACAGAATCATTTCTGCCGTTATGGCAGCAGCTATGTGCTTGTCTTTAGGGGCTACAGCTTTGGCGTCAGATCAGGTTACTCAGGGTGACTATACAGGTACACTTCTGGTGAATAAATATCAGATGTGGCGTGACTTTGAAGCGATAACCGTTTCAGAAAATGCTGTTGATCTTATCACCGTAAATCTAGCTTGCTGCTATAACGCTACAGGCGCCGCTGTAGGTGACGGAGATTACCAGCAGGCATCTAATGCTACCACGGTAACTGCAAGCGAGGGATTTGTGTACACAAACTACCCCAATAAGATATCTGCGTTTGGCGCACATGCTGCATACGATAATGGCACTGCGGTATTCTCTGCGTATACCGACAGCGTTTTTGCATAATTAACATTCCATGGGCTGAGCGGCCGCTCAGCTTCGGTAGCAAATAATCGAATTATAGGAAGTGAAGAAGATTATGATTAATAGAACAAAAATTGTATTGTCAATAATATTCATTGTAATTCTTGGTGTATTATTTTTTGTGGATTTTGATTTAACGAATATATTTATTTATCCAATTGCGGAGCTGATAGTAAAATATAGAGCCATAACAGGTGTTGTTTTGACCATTTTTGCTGTTTTAGGATTTGCTTACAAGAATAAAAAAACATACTTCAGTTCATATAAAAATGTTGTGTGCGTAGTAGGGTACATCTATGCCTTATCAATAGGCATTATTGTTGAAAATAACCTCGCATTCGTGGGTGATGTCATCCTATGTGCCGCTGATATAGCATTGATTGTATTAGATAATATTACTACAAAGGGAAAAAGTAAAAACGCGAGCCTAAATCCGCTTGATCCTATAAAAGATGGAAGCAAGTTGTTTCGTTCTCGACAGTATCAGGTCGATGTATTCATCAATTTCGTTAAAAACTCTCCAAACAATTGTGGACGTTCAATTTGTATCAGTGGTCCATGGGGAATGGGAAAAACATCGTTTATAAATGCTGCGATAGATGAAATGGAAAAAAATAATGTGGTTTATGAAGAAATTCGAATAAATTCTATGGAGTTAGATAGCTTTGAATCACTGGTAAATTATTTTTTTAATAGGGTAAAATACATTCTTAAGAAACATGATATATATGTTGGTATAAACAGTGAATACAAGAAATTGGTAAGTTCTATAGTAGGAACTGTTATTGACGAAGCTGCCGGCGGTTTTTTGAGCAGCTTATTCTCTACAAATTCAAACTATAGAGATAATCTTCAGAAACTCAGCGCTCTTCTTGGTGAGCATCTAAAAAAAGTGAAGATATTAGTTATTATCGATGATCTTGAACGCTGCGGAAGAAATGATAATAAAGGCATGAATTATCTGTTTTTTATTAAAGAAATTGCTACGCTAAACTGCTGTACTTGCGTTTTTTTGCTTAATTACGATGAGTTCCTTGAAGCCTGCAATATAGACAGTGTTTTTTTGGAGAAATTTTTTAATAAACGAATTAACCTGAGACTTCCTAATGAACATGAGGTGTTTGCAAATGTTATATCATGTAGTTCAGAAATTGAAACATTATATAATTCATGCAAGGAAGAATTGGATAAATATATTAAAGCGTGTGAAAAACGCACTGTAAATGTTGACGACAATCAACGTGATGAGGTCATTAATCAGTATAACAATGCTGTTCAGCAGTCTAAAACTTTTAAGGATACTTTTATAAACCCACGAAAAGCAGGATTGTTCTCTGATAAAATCCAAGAGTTTAATAGTGTAATCGAGCAACAGAAAAATACTGATAACGAGAATACTTATCAAGTTTTTTTAGATAAGGTAAACTACCGCTATCAAATTTTTCTACTAGCATTTTTATATGTTTCTTACCCTAAAGAGTATGAGAAAATAGAAACTAATGGATTTATAGCGTATATTGATGAACTCCTTTCATTGAAAAACGTGGAGGCAGAAAACAGAAATTGGTTGCTGAAAAAAGAATGGTACTATCTTGATGTATCAAAGGAAAAGAAATTCATGCAAAGTGAAAAATATCGTTTTATCGATTTCTTAATTCGTAATGCGGAAGAGTTACCGCATATAGCAAACGGAATCACTACACTGCAAGATAAATACGTTGATTCTCTTCTTAAAAACCAAAAACCTGATAGTGTGCAATTTAATGAATTATTAGTTGAGTTATTGTTTGCACATATCGATAATGCTGATGGTAAAAAGATTGAAAGATATACCAAAAGTCTTGATAACGCTTTTTCCTTGTATAAAGCAGATCTGACTTTGGAGGAAGTGATGGAATGCTTAATATCAAGATCTTTAATAAATGACCTAGCTGTCAAAGATTATTATTTTGATATACTTTGCGACCATATTTCAACATTGAATATTGTAAATGGGACAAAAAGCTTGAACTTTTTTCATACATTTTCAAAAATTTATATACAGCATAAGTCATCAAATGTTACTTTGTATTTGAGCCTTTGTTCCGATAATATTGATAATACTATAATTACGATTGGTGAGAGTGTATATAATGGAAGCAACTGTGATCAAATGGTTACGGAGTACTGCACTGAGGTTATACGTAAATTTAAATTGCACATCAATCTAACAAATAATCCGTTCGAAAATCTGAGAAATTTAATTGATAAATCAGATAAGTTTTGTTGTGAAACAGGTATAAGTAATTGCAGCTACGTTGTCAAGCTTAGAGAATCTGCTTTAAATTCGGTTGGTTGTTTCGAAAAGCTATGCAAAATTGAAAATTTAATTATAGATAATAATAACCAGTTAAAGCAAGATCCTATTGATAATATGAGCGTTTCTGAAATAATCAAAAGAATTCAACAATTTTTGGATAATTATACTGATAACAAATCAGATTTACAAACCGTAAAAAACCTGATGGACAAGCTATTCACTGACATTTTTACTAATGAGAAAAAGGTGACAGAAGATGAAATGGAACAAATAATTAAAATTATTGATGAATTCCAGATGAGGACTCAAGAGCCAGCCACATTGTATTTGTGGCGATTTGCAAAAATAAAAAAGCGACAGACCGAAAAACTCAATAATACACAGCCTATATCATAAGGCTTAAAATATATTAACAAGTAAAATAGTTTTCACGATTATTTACAGGAGGCGTTTTATGAAAATCAGAACAATTGAAATATCAAATTACAGGAAGATAAAGAATGCAAGAATTAATATGGAAGATAATATAACTGTATTGGCAGGATCCAATAATAGTGGAAAAACATCCATAATAGAACTTCTGAACATTGTGTTTGGTAAGCCAAAAATAAGAGGTAAAAATGCTATAAATACTAACGATATTCCTGTTTTTGAATGCGATAGGTGGAGTTTTTCGGCATTCAAACATTTCAATGATGCTTTGCGATCAAATAAAACCAAAGATGACACCATATTACTAGAAATAACCGAATTATCAATGAGATAAGTAAATATGGAGATTATCAGGAGTTGATTCTACATTTGGATGATATTCTGAATAATATGTCATTTGGCACTGAGGCTGAAAAGGCTGAAAACGCTTTTTGGAGAATAGGGCAACTCTTGGGGTATGTTAGTCAACGACCGGACAAGGAGATTAGGAAAGGTCCTGATGTCCTTTGGTGTATCGCGGAAAATAAATATATACTTATTGAGTGTAAGACAGCCGTGTTACCCACAAGAAAGGGTATCAGTAAAAGTGAGGCAGGGCAGATGGAAGAACACTGTGCATGGTTTGAGTCTGAATATGAGCATTCGGATTTTTATCCGGTTCTTGTTATTCCCACTAATTTGTTATCTGATGACGCATATTTTTCACATGATATTAGTGTTCTAACCAAAAGCGGTCTTGAAAAATTCAAAAAGATGATTCGAGATTTCTTTAATGAATTTATGAAATACAGTTTTTCAGGATTGGAATCTGAATTTGTAAATAAACAATTGGCATTACATGGATTACATGACGATTCTTTTATGAAAAAATTTACAACACAGGCAAAAAAATAATTGATGAACACCCTACCAAATTTTGATCCCTTTGGTTCTGGACAGTTGGTAGGGTTTCTCATTTTCCCTTTGTTTTATGCGATTAAGAAGAGTTATGCGGTCGAACTCGATTTGGACAAGGAAACAAAAAACTGAAAATCGCATCTAAAAAACTAAAAAGTACTGAATACGAACCATCTCGTTCAATATCACTTTATCTCTGAATCCCTATTCTTATCATAAAAATCCTGTTTTTTTGTATTGGAGTCTTGTACGAATTCTTCCGATGTGGTCTTCATTCATTATAGAAAATAATATAATCATCAACTGCCGTTCTGAATTCTTTTTCAGATCGGTATTTTATATACTTCATCTAGTATCATCGTGGAAAAGCATTGCTGAGATTTCGAATATCACGACATGTTGGGAAGATATTTGACATCTTGCGATTTTCGTATTGCTTGCAAGCGTAAAATTATTAAAATTTTAGTGAAAAATATTTTGTTCCGATTTTTATACCTTTTGTCAGTTTTGTGTTGAATTTTGGTGGTTTTTTGGTATCTTTAATTAAATATAGGTATGTATAGCTAATGGATAATTGTACGTTATCTTATGATAATTTGGTGAATTGGTTTATTAACAAAAAGGTGGTTAAATACTATGAATAAGTACAAACAGAAAAAAATTTTTGAGGTTCCCATAGAATACGCCCAATATTGGCATTGTGATCACGCTAACAAATCTAACGACGGATATGATGTTAAATTTATAACAACATTTCCGAGTACAAGCAACAGTTATCGTGGTATTTTCACTTCCGATCGCGATAGGATAATGTATACGACATGTTTCCTAAGATTATCAGCGAAAACCCAGATTTTTAGAGCAGGAAATAACGATCATTTAAGAACGCGATTAACACATACTTTAGAGGTATCGCAAATTGCGAGAACTATTGCTAAAGAACTTGGGGTAAACATTGATTTGGTTGAAGCTATTGCTCTTGGACACGATGTAGGTCATACTCCGTTTGGACACGCTGGTGAACGTCAATTAAACAAAATATCTCAAAACCAGTTGGAATATTTAAAGGTGAAGGAATTTTCTTGTAACAAAAGTCCATTAGTAAACTGTTATGGATTTAAGCACAATCAACAAAGTGTTAGAGTATTAGTTGACTATTCACATGATATTAGTTTAACTAATTTCTGTCTTTATGGAATAAGGAATCACAGTTCTTTATTATATAAAAACGACTCGGATCAAAATAGTATGTCTTTTTACAATCGTTATGACCGTTATTGTTCATATCAAAGAAATTCTAAGTCTGATCTATTTCCTGCTTGGTCATTGGAAGCAATAGTGGTATATTGGGCTGATGAGATTGCTCAAAGACATCACGATATTGAAGATGCTTATAGATGCCATCTAATTTCCAAAAAAGGAATTATTGAAATCCTGAAAGATTTGATGCAATATTTCGATAGCACAAATAATCGTGTTCCAAACCCCGAGTATGATAATTACTGTGAGCGTAATCATTTTGAAACTAAACTCGACTCAATTGAGCGTGACTTCGATAATGATAATAAATTTAGAAAAAATTTATCTAGTATGGTCGTAGATTTCTATGTAAGCGTTATTATAAAAGAGATGCTATATGCCATGGACGAATTGTCAGCACATTACAACAGTATTAATTCACACGATGATTTTGTGGGTAAATATCTTGAAATGTCGGAAGATAAAATATGGACACTATTTAAACTGAAACCAGGAAACTCGGACACATTCACAAAAGTGAATAAATCGTTCGAGAATAAACTGAAAAATGTTATAATGCCTTCATACGATGTCCAACGACAGGATGGCAAAGGAAGTTTTATTACAAGAAAACTTTTCAATGCATACATCACAAATCCTCAGCAACTTCCCGATGAGTATATAAAGCGTATTTTTAACATTGAAATTCCAATGTGCTTAAACAAACAACAGCTTGGTATTGTTCGTGCCGGCCTTTGCGCTATTCCAGGTGATTTTGTTTCATGGGATACTGTTGCATGCAGAAATGCTCTAAATTTGTTAAGCACTACGCATTATGGCGTTGCAGCGTATGGAGTAATTTATCCACTTTTGTTTCGTGTGATTTTTGACTACATTTCTGGTATGACAGATTTGTTTGCCCAGGAAGAGTATAGACAACTTTATTGATTTTTTCGAACCCTGCCATTGTTTGAAATTTGATAATTCAGACAATAGCAGGGGCATCTGTATATTGCGTGTCCTCTCATTTGGCTAGGGAAGCCTGATGAGGATCTGAAATTCAAGTACCTTTAGTTTTGAAAATATAAACAAAAGAGGAACCAAAAGTCTTTCAGCTGAACTTGGAATAATAAACTTCTATTGCCGAAGTCAAGAAAATATATGAAGGCGAATAATGGGGTAGATTAGGTTATACAATAGATCATGAGATCGTTTTTTGGGTGTCACTTTCGGCGTCTAAGAACATTGAACTATTACCAGTTAAAATTGAGATATTCTATTTCGTTATTATATCACGAGCAAACTTCTGATAACGTAGTGACTAGTAAATATTGAATAGCTAATGACGAATAATTTACATCCGCAGAACGCATTTTTAATTGTTCGTAACGTTTGCGTTTTTGTGTATGCGTATTATTGTTTTTCTTTTTTCATTAAAGTATTAAGAGTAAATATTTTCAGTACAAACGGAAGGTGGTGATACCAATGCAGACATAAAAATCACCGCGTATTTATTTTGTTGTGATCTCACAGCAGGAAGAACGATCATAAGATCGGGTATTTTATTAACGAAAGGACAAAAATCATGAACAAATTTTTCAAAACAATGACCTGCGCTGCACTGGCAGCACTTACTCTGGCAAACGCAACAATGTCTGCGTCTGCTGCAAACTATGATTCCTGTTACAAATCCTTTACTTACAATGGTACTCTGTGTGACGGTTCGGGTGTACAGACCTCGGGTGCAACACAGAACTATAAGTATTTTACTATGACTACATCCTCCAGCGCACGCTACGGCGGTGCGGATGTGGCTGTTCCGTACATAACTGTATCTTGGCAGAAAAAGTTCACAGCAACAGGTGCATTATTTGGCTCGTTAGATAAAATAGAGGAAAGCAATGCTTCCAGTGCTTCGTGGTCTGATGGTACTATACCGCTTGCCTATAGCATTTCTAATCGTGCTTATCATGAGATCGGTCTTAATAGCTCAACATTATACCTTGACGATTACACCGACACAAACATCTGATATAAGTATTGGGTAACAGTTTTTTTGGTGCGTTGTCATCTTTATTGGATGGCAACGTAACCAAAATAATAATGTTCAACAAAAGGAGCAAATGTGAATAAAATCAAATTTTTTTTTACTGTATTTTCGGCTTTTATTATGCTCACAGCCTGCAGTACACCGGATGACATCACATCATCGGAGCAGACTATATCCGACCCTTTTGCGACAACAGCACCTGTAACAGAAGAGCATTCGCCTAAGGATAAGGCCAAAGAATATGTTGAAGCGCTCAGCAGAACATCATTTGCTCCTGTTGTGACGATAGACGGAAGCAAGGATTATATATTTGACTATAACGGCGGTAATATAGATATCATCTTTAATGCGGATTATACAAACAAATCTAAACCTAAGCCTGAGCTCATGACGCTTGGTGTATCGGTAACGCTTAACGGAATATATCAGAACATATCCGTAAACGGTAGTGAGGATACTCAGATGTATATACAGGAATATCCTCTTAATGAAAACGGCGTATATCCAAAACCAACGATGAATATAAGCTTTGAGCCTGTTATTGCACAGCAGGACAAAAATGAAGAGAGCCTTGTTTTAGCGGTAACAATAACATACAATCCGCATTTCAGAGTCAATCCTGATTATCCCTCAGCGGAAGGCGCACATACAACTAAATCTATCACCAGTTTTATATGCAATATAAAGAAAGCTATAACAAATTACAGCGACACAAAAATAGAAACAGGATTTGAAAAGATGATTATAACTGACGCCATAATGAATAAGTATTCAAACATACATAACGAAAGGGGATTTACACAAAGCAGAACAACCGCTTTTGACAGCAGAATGATAAATGCTATTTGCTTGACGGATGACGGAAAAGCTGAAGTGGGAATTTTACTGACAACAGGCACAGGCGGAAAATATCGTGTCTATTTTTTAGTGAACGGAAAGCCCGCAAAGCTTGCGAGTGGTGCTGACTGCATCGAGGTTGACGCTGAGGTTGGATATCTGTATTATCTTGATTGTGTTGAAATAGCTGACGCTGAAGCTTATGATACAATAAATTCTTATGCGATAAAATGTGCGTCTGAATATGATGATATGGAGGGTGCCAGAGCTGTTTTCCCATTTGTCATCATGCCGCACGAAGAATAAGCGAAAGGACACAACGTGAAAAAGATAAGAACTATTCTTGCTGTGTTTTCAGCATTTGTTATGCTCACCGCCTGCAGCACACCGCAGGATATCACATCATCGGAGCAGACTATATCCGACCCTTTTGCGACAACAGCACCTGTCAGAACATAAACGGCTCAGATCACAGACGGTCAATATTAACAAGTTTATCCCAGTGAAATTGTCGAAATATACAAAAGCCAAAAAATTTTGAAAATAACCTCACATAAAACCTGCTTTTCCGATGTGTTATATAGAGGGTAACCTTGAACACAAGCAAAAGGTGGTGATACCAATGCAGACATAAAAATCACAGCATATTTATTTTGCTGTGATTTCACAGCAGTAAGAACGATCATAAGATCAGGAATTTTATTAACGAAAGGACAAAAATTATGAACAAATTTTTCAAAAGAATGACCTGCGCTGCACTGGCAGCACTTACACTGGCAAACGCAGCAGTATCCGCAACAGCGGCAACCTATGATTCCTGCTACGCATCCTTTACTTACAAAGGAACTCTTTGTGATGGTTCGGGTATAAATCATGCATACATAGAGGGAAATTACAAAAAAATTCATCTGGCAACTGCTGTCGTTGCACGTTATGGCGGTGCTGGCGTTAATGTTCCTGTTATATACCTTTATGCGGGGTGCAGAAAAACTGAAACTGGTGAAAGGATAGGATGGACAATAGCAGAGGACGAATATGACGCATCATATCTTGCTGATAACTATGAATTTTCAGTTGCAACTGTAGATATTACTTGTTATGGCGATCATATAATTTATGATGATACTAAGATGGTACTTGATGATTATACAACAACCAATATTTAAGTATAATCAAACAATTAATTAACTCTGTATTAATGTTGCATTGCCGCTATAACAAAGTGGCAATGCAAATGAGTTATCTTAAAAAGAAAGGATTCGATATGAAAAAAGTAAAAATGATATTTGCTGCTTTTATTTCTTTTATCATATTAACTTCTTGTACAATAACAACCAGTTCTTCTATATCAGAACCATTATCCGACCCTTTTGCGACAACTGTTACCCAAAAATCGCAAACTGCTGAAGAACAATCCGCTAAGGATATGGCGAGAGATTATGTCAATTCACTCCACCTTATAAGATTTCTTCCTGATGTTATATTGGATGGCAGTGAGGATAATATTTATCAATATAGCGGAGGCAGTGTAAATATGAAATTTACTGCCGATTATTATAACAAATCAGAAATCAAGCCCGAGCTTATGACGCTGGGCGTATCGGTAACGCTAAACGGCATATATCAAAATATCAGTGTCAACGGCGGTGAGGAAAAGGAAATACATATACAGGAATTTTATTACGATTCTATCGAAGATAAATACATTGCTCCTGACCTGAATATAAGTTTTGATCCTATAATTTCTGAGGCTGATAAAAACGAGAAAGATCTTGCATTGACAATATTTGTGACATATAATCCGCATTTTGAGGTCGATCCTGAATACCCTGTGACGGGAAGCATGCACTTATGCCGCAGTATAGCAAGTTACACCTTTGTCGTTAATACTCCCATAACTAATTATTGCGGCACCAAAATCGGGACAGGATTTGAGCAAAAGTTTATCACAGATTCATTGAAAAACGAATATTCTAATATACGCAGTGAAGATAATTTCGATTCAACTACTATTACAATCTTCGATGAAAGAGTAATATGCGATATAGAATTAACAGAAGAAGATAACGTTGAGATAGGGGCATTGTTAACGACTGCTGTTGGCGGCAAATACCGTGTATATTTTCTTGTCAACGGAGAGCCTGTAAAGCTTTCGGACGGTACTGACTGCATTGAAGTAGATACCGAGCAAGGATATTTATATCATCTTGCACCGGTGCAATTGATTGAAGCGAACGCCTATGATACGGTATCTGCAAATGCATTAAAATGCCTGTCAGATGGCGGTGAGCTTGAGGTGATTCGTACCGATTTCCCCTTTGTCATCATGCCGCATGAAGAATAGCCGTGAAAGGACACCGCAATGAAATTAAAACCAATTATGGCGGCGCTTATGTTACTTGCAACGCTCACCGCCTGCAGCACGTCAAATGGCAGTATCCATGTATTGGAACAGATTGTCGATCCGTTTGACATTACTTCGACTGCTACAGTGGAATCGAATGAAAGTGATATTACTCCTGAAAAAACTTCCAGAGAAAAAGCGAGGGAAGATTGAGGTATAACTTATGGAACTTAAACTAAACAGTATCACCAAATCCTACGCCAAGGGCAAAAAGCACCGCAATGCGCTTGAGGACTTCACCTTCACCTTTAACGAGGGTGTATACGGTCTGCTGGGACCGAACGGTGCAGGAAAATCCACCCTTATCAACATCATTGCAGGAATTATCGGCAGGGACAGCGGCGATATCGGTTTTCAGGATGGCGACAGCGGTGATTACATCTCCCATCTGGGTTTTATGCCGCAGGGTATAGATTTCTACCGCAACTTTACCGCACTGGACTATATAAAGTACATAATGACCCTGAAAAAATACTCCCCCGCCGACCCCGACGGCTATGCAATGGAGATACTTACAAAGGTAAATCTTCAGAACGACGCCAAAAAGAAGATCGGCGCATTTTCGGGCGGAATGAAGCAGCGCCTAGGTATCGCACAGGCAATAGTCGGAGAGCCGAGGATACTCATATTTGACGAGCCTACCGCAGGTCTTGACGCAAAGGAGCGTATACGCTTCCGCAACGTTATAAGCTCCCTAGGAACGGACAAGATCGTACTGCTTGCTACCCACATCGTTACCGATATCGCCTATGTGGCAAAGACCGTTATACTTATGGATAACGGCAGGATAATAGAAACAGGACCTCAGGAAAAGCTGTGCGATACCGTAAAGGGTAAGGTATGGGAATGCCATGTGCAGAACAGCGAGGTCATGGACTACATGGGCAGACTGCGTGTGTCCAATGTGCATAACAACGGCACCGATTACACCCTGCGCATCATCAGCGAGGAGCGCCCCGATGAAAACGCCGTCCTGTGCGAGCCAAGCCTTGAGGATGTGTGCATATATCATTTCGGCGATATGTAAAGAGGGGTGCGCAATGTTGAAGCTTTTTACATATGAATTCAAAAAGCAGATATTCAGGGTCTCACTGCTTATCATAGCCGTGCTGTGCCTTGTTGTGAACTGCTACAAGCAATATGAAACGGTGAGATACTACGGTGCGGACGGTTACACCAAAGCCGTCATGGGCGAAACGCCTGCTTCGGAAAAGCTTTATCAGGACTTCAAGGGCGCATTGAACCAGGAGCTTTTCGACAGGATAAACGCCTATACGGACGAGCTGAACGCAGTGATCGCCGAGGGCAAGTTCAGCATGGATAAGCCTAGCGACGAGTTCTTCACGGGCTACGTTTACGGTGATCTAAATTACCTCAATATGCTAAAGGACGAGGTAAGATACGCATATATGTATCCGAACACCATGGCAGAGATAAACGAAAAAGCCCGTGATTGCATCAGCTTCTACGAGGGAAAAAACGATTATCTGATAAAGGAGAACGAGCTCATCCTTTCCACATATCAGAACAGGAGCATTTCTGTTTTTGGTAGGTACGAGGCGTTTGCTTTGTTCTTTGATTATGAGTTCTCCACGTTTGCGATACTTATACTGATGGTGTTTGTATTTGCCTCCTCCTTCGCCGCCGAAAAGGCTACGGGAAACGACCGGATAATCCGCTCCTGCGGCAGAGCAGGAAGTGTGTTCCGTGCAAAGCACATGGTAATGTATCTGTTCGTGATATGCGCCGTGATGATCTTTGCGCTCATAGATCTGTTGGGCTTCGGACGCTATTACGGCTTTGAATTTATGGAACAGCCACTGTATGCGATACAGAGCTATCAGTATGCTCCCGTTGGCATCAGTATAGTCGGCACGATCGTAATTTCGCTGGTGTTCAGAATACTGTTCCTTATTTTTATCGGAGAGGCGCTTCTGCTGATATCCACATTCACAAAAAATATCGGTCTGGTGCTTACCGTAATCTTTGCGGCTGCGGGAGTGATGATATTCATAAACTCGCTTATTCCCGAATATCTTTCACCCTTTTCGCTGCTCAGCGTAAAGACCCTGCTGGGCAGCTTCAAGTGCGTCAATGTTTTCGGACTGCCTGTGCCCGCATATATAACGGCGCCCGTTGTTACGCTCGTTCTTACAATAATACTGCATATTATTTGCTATTTCCGTGCGGTGGGCAGGACTGAGTTCAGGAAAAGGAGGGTATCGGAATGAAGCTGTTTTTTTACGAAGCCAAAAAGATACTGATAAAGCAATACTCGCTTTTCTTCTTCCTTATCGTGCTGATAATTCCGCTGTTCTCGCTTTCCTCTGCTATGGAGCAGACCTATGGCTTTGAAGGCTCCCGTGACAAGGAGCGGTACCTGGAGCTGATACAGCCTGTTTCGGGAATACTTACCGAGGAAAAGGAGCAGACTATCTTCTCCTATCAGGAGCAGCGCCTTGAGGCGGAAAGAATGATAGCCAAGGCGCAGTCGCAGCTTGCAGGCGGAGAATGTACATACGAGGAGTACCTGCTGTCTACCGAGTCATATCGTGAGACGGCAAAGGACAAGGATGTTATCGACAGGATAATCAAGCAATACAGCTATGTATATGAGGACCCCGAAAACCGTGCGCTTATCCCTGCAAGCAGTATCCCTGTGATGGAGAATGCGGATGTGGACTATCTCTTTCTGCTGTGCATATGCTTCTGCTGCGCCTTTGCGTTCATCATAGAGCACAGCAGTTCGGGCAGTATCATCCTTAAGACAACCCCCGATGGACAGGGAAAGACTATGGCGGCAAAGATATCCATATTGTATTCGCTTACAGCTATTACAAGCGTAGTACTATCCGTGTACGATCTTTTTGCGCTGTCTGCGCAGCTCCCAAACGAATACTGGGGATACAGCGTAGGCTCACTTGAGATGTACGACAATTGTCCTTTCGAAGGACTGAGCATAATACAGACATTTGTGCTGGTGCAGGGAATAAAGCTGCTAGGCGTGATGATGATAGCTGCCGCAGTGATGGTTACGGCGCATTTTTCCAAGAACTATACAGCTTCGGTGTTTCCGTATATCGCAGTGCCTGTGGCGGCGGATTATGTGTCCATGTCGGGAAGCCAGTGTTATTTCCTGTCCACGGGACTTCTTAAGGGCTACGGTTACTTTTTCGGTGATATTACGATGGGATACGCAGACGGCTATACCGAAACTATTTTCGCAGGAGTGCCTGCGGGACTTTTTATTGCGTTTGTGGTGTTTGCATTGATATTCGTGGTCGCAGTGCCTGTTATCCTTATCCGCTCGGGCAGAAACCGTATAACGAAAAAGAACCTCAGACTCAGAAAGGCTGCTGCGATAGTATCGGCAGTAATGTCACTGACGCTGCTGACCTCCTGCGTCGATAACACTACGACCGATGCACTGGCAAGCTACGGAGGCTCGGTAACGCTGCGCGGCAAGGTCGATTACAAAATGCCCGAAAACAGCAGATACCGCATAGATTCGGTGAATGTGGGCAGCGCTGAAGAACGCAGATTCCGATTAAAGCTTATCGACAAGGACAGTGGCGAGGAAACACTTGTTCCCTTTGACCCGTTCATGGAGGATGTGGCGCTGCTGAACGCAGTGTTCCCCACAGAGGACAGCATTTATTTCATCGCAGGATTTTACAGCAGCCACAGTGCGCTGTACAGAATGGATCTCCACGATCTTTCAATAACAAAGCTGTATCAGCCGACATCTGAAGCGCAGAAGGTGGTATTCGGTCTGTCGTTCGATTTCAGCAACACCTCTATGTCGCTGGACGGACAGATATTCTCGGATGGCAAGAATGTGTTCTTTGTCAACACCAAGGGTATTTACACGCTGAACATTTTCGGCGAGCCGCAGATGCTCATTGAGGATTCTGTCAGCGACGGTCTGGAATTTGACGGGCGGTGTATCTACTATCTCAACGACGCGGCAGAGCTGTACTGCTATCACATCTCAAGCGGCAGGGCTGTACTTGTCTGCGAGGAAAAGGTAAAGGGCGGAACCCTCGACGGCGACAGCGAGAATCTGTACTTTGAGACTTCGGAGGGTGAAGCGCGCACGGTCAAAAAGGAAGGAATAATTGATTGATGACAATTTAGACAACTATTGTACGGATCGTGCTATTGGCTTTTTCGCCGTTTGGCTTGATGAATATTATAAAACGGTGTTAAGATAATTGTATATTATCTAACACTTTCTGCGATATGTTGAGCTGTAGTTCAATATGTAAAAATATAGTTTAACGTTTTTGTGTGTGATACTTTTGTTAAAAGTAAATAGCTCTTTGTTGAGGAGAAAGAATAATATTATCAAGTCATATTGATTCGATTTTCAATCGATTTTATTTCCGCGTTTGAAAGTTTTCAAAAGATATATCACAGTGATGTTTATATTTGTTGTGATGACGTGCAGTTTGTAAGAAACGATTGGCAGAATTAATTTTATATTAGGGGATTATAAGATTAAAGACTGTTTTGGTTATTGATTCATGTAACCAAGTTAAATGGTCAAAAATCGAGATTAATTAAGCAGAAATAGTCGATACTTATAAGATATCAGTATCTATTGAACGTCAATTATTATGTTCGTACTCAACATCAAAATATTTGGACAATATACAAGCTTATTTGTATCCAGTTGTGTCTGATATTAAACATTTTACCTTATTATCTGTTTTTTGGTGTTTTTTCCTAAAAAAATACTAAATTTATTATTCCATGATATACCAATTATACGGAATTCTGAAATCGGCTTTCTATTGCCTTTGGAAAAGAATTTACATTTGATAGAACTATGTAATTATCCACAAGCCAATGAATATATAAGAAATTAATGTTGTGACTCTAGAATAATAGGATCTTTTCCTAGTTATACCATAAAAGTGATATTGTAATTAGAATCTTGAATTGAAATTAATCCAACAAAGGAGGAAGGACAAGTGTATCGCATAGCGGTTGTACAGAACGGAGTTGAAATGCAACATTCGGGATATGTGGATGCTATTCCTATGTATAGACGATTTTCTAAAATTGGTCGAGAAAAGGCTGAGTTCACACGCTTTTCTGGCGTGAATATTCGCGAGCTATTTAATCAAGGAGAAAATCATCTTTTAGATTTTGATGCGTTAATCTTAGGCACAAATGCAACAAGCGATGACGATGTATATAATGTGCTCCGTGAAGATGAATGTAAAAAATTGTTGGGTATATTTATTGAAAAAGGTAAAGGTCTTCTTATATGTTCGCAAAAGAAGTATCAACCAATGAAGCAAGAAAATAACCAAAATGAATATAAATTATCTCTTGATGCAAAGAACGATGACTTTATGCGTATCTTAGATGATACGGGTAAAGGCGAAATCTATTATTCTGTTTCAGAGGTTACGTCACATGAAAACTCAAAAAAACGTATTTCTTCGATTATGCCTTCTAGATATGAATATGTTGTCGACGAGCGACCTATTGCGGAAAGTTCTAGCGAAGGAAGTGTTATCCTAGTTGATGAGGAGAGAACAACACTAAATCAAAGGTGTATTTTTGCATTGCCTCACCGAATTACTGAAGAGTTAATTGATAAACGATGTAAAAAGAATTCCTTTCAAAAGCATTACTACAGAGATGTGATTCTTCCTGTGTATGATTCTGCTTATCAGCCTGTGCTTATTGATGATCGCAATGTTTCTATGCGTAATGTTTTAATGGTGGCGGTACCGCAAAGACTTGAACGTATAGTTATTTCCACAATGGCGTTAGATTGGGCTGGGCATGAGGAATTACTTGAAAATATTATCAATTACTTAACAAGAGGCATTCCACATACGGCTTTTGTACATAAAGATAATTACAGCAACAGTGAAATGAAAATATTAACCCTTGACGCTGAATTATCCCAAATTGGTAATATGGAATATTGCAGTATAGAAGACTATCTTGTTAATGCTGATTGGCATTCAATAGTTGTTTTTTCACCAGATTTTTCGGAAAAAGAAGTTTTGGATACATGGCATACCATAAAAAAATATAATAAATTTACAAAGGTTTACCATTATAGAAATGTTGAGGATGAACTTGTCTTAGTAAAGTACTCCAATAACACATATATTGAGCAACAGAAAATGGATGTTCTTACATGGCTAAATAGCAAGCGTGGGAAACGGTTGTGGGATAATAGCTTTTGGAAAACTTTTGATGTAGCACGGTTGCTTTACTTAATGAGAGATGAATCCTACACTTCCATTATTGAACAGATCGCCGAAGCGATTATTGATAAAGATGATAAAAATAAATCTCATTATCAATCAAATGGAAGTTATGATGGAGTGTTGGCACCTTCTTGTGGGGTATTAGAAATACTTTATTGGGTGAATAATAATCAGTATTATGAAAAAACTAGGTCGTATTTGCTTAATAAATATCGCGAAGAGGGCAGTTCTCACAATAAAATGTTTATCCTTAGATCTTTTTGCCGTACTGATGACCCTATAATGCCGACACTTCTGGAAGATTTTTCGTTTGATGGTACTTCTAGTTTTCACGACATGATTGATCTAGACTTGTGCTTATATGCAGAGATAGCAATTATCCTATTTATAAATTCAGAAAACAATAGATCTGCCAATAAACAATGGATTATTAATTCTATAGAGGAGTTATTGTCAAGACAAATGCAAAATGGTAAGTGGGATAGTTTGAGTAACACAGCAACGATTTTAGTTTTCCTGTTGCAGTATTTGCAGGAGTTGAAGGTCATTTTGAAAGATTCAAATGAAAAGGAGTTTCTCGGTCAAATAAAGGACCGGATTGATAGGGGGGTTACTGCTATTAAAACTGCTTACTCAATCAAGAACTTTAATTGGGAAAACAATATTGTAACAACAGCCAACTCCTTACTAGTTTTGTTTTTATATGATGAAAGCTCTGGGTATAAGTCTAAAGATTTTTTGAAGAATTTTGTAGATGAAAGTCGCACCGCAGCAAATTATAATGCACTTAATTTGGCGTTACACACGCTTGATGTTACAATTGATGATTTGAACAAAAGTTCGAATAATTTAGCTGTTGCAGAAAATGAAATTGAGAAATTACAGAACGATAGTAATTGTTTGTCGAAACGATTATATATAACTGGTATGGTTGCGGGTTTTAGTGTTACATGTCTTTTGTCAATTTGTGTGCAGTTAGCTTTAAATGTTCCGAATGAACTTGCGAGTATTATTAGCGAAGTATTTATGTGGCTTCCCGTTGCTGTTGGTACAGTAATTCCAGCTGTAGTATTCTATGTTAATAAAAAAGTGAATAAACTCGGAGAAACTAAAGAAAAAACCACCCGAAAAAGAAACGATAAGTGAGGTAAGTGATAATGACAATGTCCAAAGAATTATTTAATAAAGCTTGGCATGCTATGGATGAATGTGGCTTGAAAATGGATACTCTATTAGTAAGAACTGAAGAATCAGTTTATAAACATGTATTTACTGAACCAGAGGAAAGGGCAAGTATCCGTTCTTTGAGTAAGACTGTTACATGTTTGTGCTATGGTATAGCAATTGATAAAGGTTTCTTCAAGAATGGTTTGGATGAACCTGTATATCAATATTTGGAAATGACTCAAAAAATCACTAATCATGAAAATTTAAAATATATCAAGATGTGGACGATTAGAACACTACTTACACTTACAATCGGTTACGAGAATAAAATGCTCGACAGCAAGCATTTGCCTTTGATTGAAGGACAAAATTATGCCGATGTCGTTTTAAATTCTCCTCTTAATCATGCACCAGGTGAATTCTTTATATACTCTAATGCAGCGATGTATATCGCATCAGTGGTTTTTCAAAATTCAACTGGAGAGAAACTTGTTGATTTTGCAAACCGAAATCTGTTTTCTCCTATTAATATTGCGTTGGTCACTTGGAAAGAAAGCCCTCAGGGGTATAATATGGGATGTACCGGCATTGATATGTACGCTGATGATATTTTGAAAATCGGGGAATTGATGCTTTGTGGTGGTTTATACAACGGTAAGAGAATTGTATCTGAAAATTGGATAAAAGAAATGCTTAAGCCGCAGGTATTAACTCCATCAATGTATGATGATAAACGAGTTCTACCCAAATACGCATACGGACACAATATGTGGATATGTAAAGATGGTATTGCGTATTGCGATGGAACAGATGGTCAATATTTGATTATAGTACCTAAAAAAAATATGGTTATAGTTACAACAGGACATCAACCAGATATGAAACCTATTACGTTCTGTCTTAAAGATATTATTCGAGGTGAAGAGTGATGCTATGAAACTTGATAGGATTATAAAAGAAAAAGAAAAAGCGTATATTTATATGGAGAGATATGTAAACAATGGATCGCCTAGTGGGTTCGACAGAAAGCATACTTCTTCTAAGGCTACTGCTCCGCGCAGTAAATCGCCTAATTATGATCTTTTAGTGCTAAGGTTCGACGAGAGTATCGAGATGAAAACGATAGGTGAGGATGTTGGTATTATTGGTGAAAGATGCATCTTCTGCCATCCAGATAACCTTAATAATGCTATTCTACATGAACTTAATAATCATTTTGATATTGTAGACCGTGTCCGAGTCGTGCCAACCGCTAGTGCAAGATCAGTTAAATTGCTAGGAACAGATTATTTTATAAAGCTTGATTATATGGGGTTTCTTGGACGTGTCAGAAGAAATCTTGATTATCAGCACTTGATATCGGCGTGCGAAGTGACACGAGATATATGCAGTGGCATTGATACCGGAGTATACAATTCAAAATTTGGAATATTAAAAGAGAATAAAGGTCGTGTTGCATACTTGCCTAGAAAAGAAGGTGGATTCTATGAATTTGGTTATTTGATTAGAGATGCAACGCCTTATCATAGGCTGTCCGATAAAGAATTATTTCTTATTCCGGCATTTTCACTTTTTGCTAAGGATTTATATGCTCCAATGTATAAGCCACTTTTGTTGCAACTTTATGAGCATAGTGGCAAAAATATTAATGATTTTGCATTCTGTAATTTATTGGGACCAATCCTAGATTGCTATTTCGATGCGCTCGTAAACCACGGATTCAGTATGGAGGCTCATGCACAAAACACTTTAATTGCTATTGATTCAGCTTATCAAATAAAGCTTATTGTGTCTCGAGATATGGAGTCAGTAGACAAGGATCTGACATTACGAGAGTATCTTGGTATACAAAGCAAGATAAATGCATTGGATTACAAGTGTATTCGCAAGACTGACTACAATTATATAATCAAACATAGTTTTATGTTTGATTTTAAACTCGGTGAATACTTGTTGTCACCGATAATCGACTTGCTAACATCTGTAGAAGGGTTTAAAAGAGAGGATGTTGTTAACAAAATGAAGGAAAAGAGCTGCTCTTATATATCTCTCTTGCCTAATGGTTATTTCCCTGAGGTTTGGTATAATTACGAGAATCGTCAATTTAACGAGGGAGAAAAAAGACCTTATATTAGTAATGAAAATCCAAAATATCGATAAATGTGAATGTGTGTATCCTTGAAACACCACCGTCATTCGAACCAAAAGCGTTCAATTACGGTGGTGTTTTTGTCTATATCTGCATCAATATGCGCTTTATACATAAAGCCAAATTGGACACTCAGTTTAATAAAATCTAGTTCAAAAATCTTTTTCGCTCAAGTTAGACAATAAAAAAGGACTACGGAAGTAGTCCTTTTTTATTGGTTGCAAACGCTCGGCTTGAAATGCCCTTAAGGCATTTCATTTTCGCTTTGCGAAAACCGCTCGCGTTCGCGGGATGGCTCTCCTGTTATAGTGTGAAAGTCTCTTTCACTCAAGTCAGCCAGCGTTCCGCTGGAACTTATCCGAATGAGGTTCAGCGGAATTTCTTTGTTATCCAGTGTTGTGAAAAAATCTTTTTCGTTCAAGTTAGACAAAATAAAAGCTGTCCGAAAGGACAGCTTTTATTTTGGTTGCAACTGCTCGGCTCACAGTGCCCTTAAGGCACTGCGTTTTGCTTTGCAAAATCCCTTGCTGCTGCGGGGAATATAGTGGGAAATGATCTGTCGAAACATATTTCAACGTTATTGTGCGGTCTGTTGTGTTGACATTTGCTTTTTTTCTGAAAATCTGCTATACTGTACAGGTGTTATTTTGATTTTCGGGGTGAGAGAATGACAAAGACTGATGTGCTGAAGCAGTATTTCGGGCACACTGACTTCCGTAGCGGACAGGAGGAGCTTATCGACCACATCCTTGCTGGCGGCGATTGCCTTGGAGTAATGCCGACCGGTGCCGGAAAATCTATGTGCTATCAGATACCTGCACTGCTGATGGAGGGCACAACTATAGTTATCTCTCCGCTGATATCTCTTATGAAAGATCAGGTGGAGGCCCTTGTGCAGTCGGGAGTGTCTGCCGCTTACATAAACAGTACGCTATCGCCACACGAGTATTATTCCGTGCTTAGGGGTGCGTCGCAGGGTGAATACAGAATTCTTTATGTTGCCCCTGAACGTCTTTTGGCAGAGGATTTTCTTGGCCTTTGCAGGAGTATAAAGCTCCCACTTGTTGCAGTGGACGAGGCTCATTGTGTATCCCACTGGGGACAGGATTTCCGACCCAGCTACCTTAAAATAAGCGAGTTCGTGGCAGCTTTGCCGAAACGGCCGGTACTGGCTGCTTTTACAGCTACTGCGACTTCCGTTGTCAAGGACGATATAGTAAACATTCTGGGCCTTGTTGAGCCACTGAGGAAAACCACTGGTTTCGATCGGGCGAACCTCTATTTCGAGGTAAGACAGATCCCATTTTCGCAAAAGGATTCCGAACTGCTGGATATCATACGACGCAGCGGTGAGCGCAGTGCAATAGTGTATTGCTCCACCAGGAAGAATGTGGAGTCGGTCTGTGCATTCCTTAAGCTTAACGGTTGCAAGGCGGCCAGGTATCACGCGGGACTTCTCGATGAGGAGCGTCGCAAGGCTCAGGAGGATTTCATATATGACCGCGTGAACATAATAGTTGCAACAAACGCTTTTGGCATGGGAATAGACAAATCCGATGTGTCGCTTGTGGTCCATTATAATATGCCTAAAGATGTTGAGAGCTATTATCAGGAGGCAGGCCGTGCAGGCCGTGACGGCTCTCCTGCGCGCTGCATCCTGCTTTACAGCAAGGCAGATGTCCGCACGAATAATTTTCTTATAGAGCATGGTCATGAGGACAGCGGACTTTCTGAGCGCGAACTGGAGCTTATCCGAGAGCGAGACCGTGAGCGGCTTAAGCAGATGACTTTCTACAGTACTACAAAGCGATGTCTGAGGGAGTTTATCCTGCGGTATTTCGGTGAACGCACTTCGGATTTCTGCGGAAACTGTAGCACCTGTAATGCAAGCTTTGACACCGAGGATATCACGGTTGCATCGCAGAAGCTGATATCCTGTGTCTTCCGCATGAAGCAGAGGGATATCACAGGAGGATGCGGGCTTGTCAGTGATATCCTGCGCGGAAAGAGAACTGATGATATTATTGTACAGGGGCTTGAAAGTCTTTCTACCTATGGGATAATGCGTGAGTACTCCGCTGAGTCTGTGGAGGAGCTTACGGATTATCTGTGCCTGAACGGATATCTTGAAGAGCAGGGGAAAGGTCTTGTTATTACGGAGCTTGCGGATGAGTTTATACGCTCCCGCCGAACTTTGTTGATGAAGCGTCCGAAGCAGGAAAAGAGCACAGAGATCGTATCGCCGGTAACGGATACTTCACAGGAAAATCCCGAACTGATGAAACGCTTCAAGGAGCTTCGGAAGAAGCTGGCAGCTACACTTGGTGTGCCTGCTTACGTAGTATTCACCGATGCCTCGTTAAGGGAAATGAGTATAAAGGAGCCGACGACCACGCAGGAATTTATGAACATCTCAGGTGTAGGCAGCCGCAAGGCGGAGCGCTACAGCAAACAGTTTGCAAAGATAGTTCTTGATTACCGCAAGGAACAGGGTCGGTGATCTGTACATAAATCAAGCGGAGTAATAGCGATCGGATCGCCATTGCTCCGCTGTCTTTATTCAGATATACTTTTCCATCGCTGTGTGGGGATATCCCTCTTCAAGGTATTCGTCGCCTACAGCTGTATAGCCGAGTTTGTCGTAAAAGCCCTTTGCCCTGCGCTGGGCGGAAAGCTCCAGCTTGCGCACGCCTATTTCTCGGGAGAAGCTTTCGATCTCATCCATTATCAGTGCGCCGACGCCATTTCCTCTGTACTCGCAAATAACAGCTATCCTGCCGACGTGATACACCTCGCCCTCACCGAAGAACCTGCCGCAGCCGATGATCTTGTCGCCGTCACGTGCAACGGCGTGGTATGCAGTTGCGTCTATGTCGTCAAGCTTGTCTACAAAGCCCTGTTCCTTTACAAAAACAGTGTGTCTTACTGTAAAAGCCGCCTCACGCTCGGAGGCGGCTTTTGATATAGTTACTTTAATATCCATTACAGCACCTTTGACAGGAACTCACGGAGTCTGGGATTCCGGGGGTTCATGAAGAACTCCTCAGGCTCTGCGCTTTCAACTATCCTGCCGTCGTCCATAAACATTACACGGGAAGCGACTTCACGGGCAAAGCCCATCTCATGCGTCACCACGACCATCGTCATGCCGTCCTCGGCAAGCTGCTTCATAAGGTTAAGCACCTCGCCTACCATTTCGGGGTCAAGTGCCGAGGTGGGTTCGTCAAACAGCATCACATCGGGGTTCATGGCAAGAGAGCGGGCGATAGCGATACGCTGCTTCTGACCGCCCGAAAGCTGATTTGGATACGCTTCTGCCTTTTCAAACAGGCCGACCTTTCTCAGCAGCTCGTCTGCCTTTGCGTCTGCCTCTTCCTGGGACATCAGCTTAAGCTTTACGGGAGCGAGGGTAATGTTTCTGCGTATTGTAAGGTGAGGGAACAGGTGAAAGTGCTGGAACACCATGCCCATTTTCTGACGGAGTCTGTTCACCTCTGATTGGGTCGTCTTGGTTATGTCTATGTCCTCGAAATATATCTCGCCCGATGTGGGAATTTCAAGCAGGTTAAGGCAGCGGAGAAACGTACTTTTTCCGGAGCCTGAGGGTCCGATAATAACTACCTTTTCACCTTTTTCGATCTCCTCGTTGATGTCCTTTAGAATGTGCAGTTCGCCGAAGGACTTGTTAAGATTTTTAACGCTTATCATTCTTTGCAAGTCTCCTTTCAAGCATTGCCACAAGGCGTGTCAGCAGCATTACGATTACAAGATAGATAATAGCCACTGCAACAAGCGGCAGGAACGGCTCGTATGTCTGGCTGCGGATGATATCGCCGCCCTTTGTGAGATCCTCGATAGCTATGTAACCTGCAACGGATGTTTCCTTAAGCAGCACGATGAACTCGTTTGCGAGGGCAGGGAGCACATTTTTGAACGCCTGGGGGAGTATTATGCTTATCATGGTCTGTGTGTAGCTTAGGCCAAGGCTGGAGCCTGCCTCGAACTGACCGTTGTCTATGGACATTATACCTGAGCGGACTATCTCGGCGACGTAAGCACCGGAGTTTAGTCCGAATGCGACCACCGCAACAAAGGTCTTGTCGATGTTGACGGAGGCAAAGATAACGAAATAGATTATCAGGAGCTGTACTACGACAGGCGTGCCTCGGATGACGGTGAGGTATACGTTGCACAGGAAGTTAAGGAACTTCATCTTGCCAGTCTTGTCGTGGGTGGATCTTACCACAGCCACCAGGAATCCGAGAATAAGACCGATGATGATGGCGAGTATCGTGATGAGCAGTGTGTTTTTAAGGCCGTTTACAAGGTACATCCAGCGATCCTCTGCGATAAAGTTTTCATAGAATGAATCACCGAGGTCTGTAAAGAATGATGCGATGCCGTCCATAAAACCGCCTGCCTCAGCGGTTCCGATTGTTTCCGTGGCTGCGGACATCAAAGCTGTCAGCGTCATTTTTTCACTCCGTTTCTAAATGAATAAAACTGTGCCGTGCCGGAATGCACTTCTGTTCGGCACGGCTGAGGTGTTTTCAATTACTTGCCTCTTACGATGATCACCTGCTTGGAGGTGGTGTAGGACTCGGAGAAGTCAACGTTCTTGAGTCTGTCCTCTGTTACAGTCATACCAGCAACGCCTACGTCAGCCTTGCCGGAATCAACAGCGGCGATGATGGAGTCGAAATCCATATCAGTGATCTCCAGCTCGTAGCCGATGATGTCGCATACAGCTCTCATCATATCAACGTCGAAGCCTACGACAGCGCCGCCCTCAACAGATTCATAGGGAGGGAACTTTGCGTTTGTTGCCATTACCAGCTTGCCGTTGGGATACTCTGTGCCCTCGGGAGTAACATAGGGATGCTGACCTGCTTCCTCACCGATCCAGTTTGCCTTGATGGACTCGAGTGTGCCGTTCTCCTTAATCTGTGCAAGTGCACCGTTGATAGCATCTGTCAGCTCTGTGTTGCCCTTCTTGATAGCGATAGCGTATTCCTCTGTGATGAATTCCTCCTCGAGGATAGTGAGATCGTTATTCTTGGATACGAATACCTGTGCAGGCTCGTTATCGATGATAACAGCGTCTACCTTACCCTGCTTGAGAGCCTGTACAGCGTCTGCGCCTGCCTTATATCTTTCGATCTGAGCGCCTTCTACATCCTCTGCGAAGATATCGCCTGTTGTACCGAGCTGTACGCCGATGATCTTGTTTGTAAGGTCATCCTTTGTGAATACCTCGTTGGGCTTAACGCCGCTGCAACCTGCGCACATAACTACCAGCATAGCGGCAGCTGCAATTGATTTAAGTAACTTTTTCATGTTTTTTCTACCTTTCTTTCCGGAACTTACCCATAAAGCCCCATTTTATGATTTCGCTTATTATAATATATCCGCAGAGCGGATGCTCTGCGAAACGGCACAGCCGTTGTCTGCGTGAGCAGACGGAGGATATGTTTCAATAAAACAGCGCAATTGCGACAGCAATTGAAACAAAAGCTGTTTTATTATAACATATAATAATATAATTAGTCAAGAGATTATGACATTTTTTTGTTTTCGGTGATTTGTGGTACTGACGAAAAAAGCAAAAGCCTCCCCGAATGGGGAGGCCTGCCGTTGTTTGTTTCGGATTAGGTATCAGCAGCAGGGATTGCAGCCGTTGTTGCCGCAGCCGTTGTCGCAGCCGCTGTTGTTGCCGTTACCGCAGCAGCAGAACAGGAGAATGAGGATGATGATCCAGCAGCAGTTGTTACCACCAAAGTTGAAGCATGACATAATGATGTCCTCCTTAGAAAATTTCTTTCAGAAACCTCGGCTTCCCGTTGAAGCTTCCGTTTCATAGTACATATTATGCCGATGATGATATTTGGTGACGGAGCTTTGTGTCCTATCTCCGATTTTTTTGTCGTATCATGTAAAACAGTTGACAGTTCGTGAAAAAAAGTGTATCATTATATATTAGAGTGTATTGTACATTTCAGATATTATTTCGGACGGTACGTCCGTAAAATAGAAAGGTCATAAAAATGGAATTATCAGATATGTTTGAGTTTTCTCCTGCCCTGAAAGCGGCAGAGGCAAAGGCGCTGGAGCTTTGTGCAGAACAGTTTGCAAGACTTGACAGGCTTGCGGATCACAATGGACAGAAGGTGCTTAAGGCCTTTATCGACAACCGTATCAGCGATATCCACATGAAGGGTACCAACGGCTACGGCTACGGCGATGACGGCAGGGACAAGCTGGACGCAGTTTTTGCGCAGATACTGGGTGCTGAGGACGCACTGGTGCGACATAATTTTGTGAACGGCACACACGCTATCACCACAGCTTTGTTCGGTGTGCTTCGCACAGGCGACACGCTGCTTGCGCTGACTGGCGAGCCTTACGATACCATTCAGGGCGTGATAAACGGCGATGGTATAGGCTCGCTCAAGGATTTCGGCGTTAAATACGATCAGGTGGATCTGCTTTCCGATGGTACTCCCGATTACGAGGCTATCAAAGCTAAAGCAGCAGGCTGCAAGGTGGCTTATATCCAGCGTTCAAGAGGATATTCGCTGCGCCCTTCATTTACGATCGATGTTATAGGCAAGATAGTTGAGGCTGTGCGCAGCGTAAATAAGGATTGCTGTATCATGGTGGATAACTGCTACGGCGAGCTTGTAGAGGAGCATGAGCCTCTGGCGGTGGGTGCTGACCTTATTATCGGCAGCCTTATCAAGAACCTCGGCGGAGGTATTGCGGAAACAGGAGGTTATATCGCAGGACGTGCCGACTATGTTGAGCAGTGCGCTTACAGGCTGACCACTCCCGGCACCGGCAAGGAGGTGGGCGCAAGCCTTGATCAGCTGCGTGGTATGTACCTTGGTATCTTCCATGCACCTGAAGCTATCTGCGGTGCGCTTAAAACTGCGGTGTTTGCTTCGGCATTGTTCGAGATACTCGGATATGAGTGCTTCCCACGTTACAACGAGCCACGCACGGATATCATTACCTCGCTGAAGCTTGGCGGTGAGGAGCAGCTTATCGCATTCTGTCAGGGAATACAGGGCGGCTCGCCTGTGGACAGCTTCGCAGCCCCCGAGCCGTGGGATATGCCCGGCTATGAGAGCAAGGTCATCATGGCAGCAGGCGCATTTACTATGGGAAGCTCGCTGGAGCTTTCTGCTGACGCTCCTTTGAGAGAGCCGTATGCGGTATGGCTCCAGGGAGGGCTTACATTCCCCACCGGCAAGGCAGGTGTGATGCTTGCGGCACAGTCCATGATGAATAAGGGACTTATAAAATAACTTCAGATTTTTGAAAGGATCGCATAATTATGATCAGAAGCATGACAGGCTTTGGCAGAGGCCACGAGATACTTAACGGACGTGATATCACTGTTGAGATACGTGCCGTAAATCACAGATACTACGAGTTTGGCTGCCGTATCCCACGCAGTCTGGGATTTCTTGAGGAGAAGCTCAAGACGCTGCTCAACGGCAAGATAAACCGTGGCAAGGTAGAGGTTTCGGTGCTTGTTTATAACGTCGACGCACCCGATGAGAAGATCTCTATCAATAAGGAAGTTGTGAAGGACTACATAGAAGCGTTGCGCTCAGTGAAGGATGAGTTCAGCCTGAACGATGATCTTTCTCTTTCACATGTTATGCGTATTCCCGATGCGTTCACTGTTGTAAAGACCGAGGCAGACGAGGAGCAGATATGGGCTGATGTTAAGTCCGTAGCCGAGACAGCGCTTGATAAGTTCATCGCTATGCGTGAAACCGAGGGTGAGCGTATGAAGGCGGACATTCTCTCAAGGCTTTCCACTATCGAGGGCTGGGTCGGCATCGTAGAGGAGCGTGCTCCAGTTATCGTTGAGGACTATCGCAAGAAGCTGTATGACAAGATGTGCGAGGTGCTGAACAACGCAAATATCGATGAGAGCCGCATCCTGCTTGAGGCAGGTATCTTCTCCGAAAAGACCGCCGTTGATGAGGAAACGGTAAGACTGCGCAGCCATATCGCACAGTTCCGCACTATGCTTGACAGCAGCGAGGCGATAGGCAGAAAGCTGGACTTCCTTGTGCAGGAAATGAACCGTGAGACCAATACCATCGGCAGCAAGGTACAGGATATCGAGGTAACAAGGATAGTAGTGGACCAGAAGAGCGAGATAGAAAAGATCCGTGAACAGATACAGAATATTGAGTAAAATATTCTATTGACAAAATACAGAGATAGGTATATAATGTAGCAGTGGCTATAAGGTCATAATTTATTATATTTCAGTGGACAGTGGTTCATTGAGGCTGCGTTAGACTTTTTAAGATAGATCATCGCATACAAGGCAAAGCGACGCAGGCGGGCTTTGTGCAGTGTGACTTTAGTTATACGGTCAAGGAGCTTTAACGCAGTAGGCGGTGATATAGCTGAAAAGTATAATGCAGGCGAAATGAAACAATGGACACAAAAAAGATTCGGGGCGGGGTGAGATTCCCCACCGGCGGTATAGTCCGCGAGCCTTTATGGTTGAATGGGTGAGATTCCCATACCGACGGTATAGTCCGGATGAAAGAATCAGAACAAATTTGTCTCTTTAAAAGAACATTTTTGCGCCCCGACACAAGAAGCTTTCTGTGTCGGGCTTTCTGTTTTCCCGAGGAATTGGAGGAAACAATGAACAACACAACAACCAAAAAAACAACAAAGCGTGTAGATGTGCGTAAATTGGTATTCACTGCACTTATGGCGGCACTGTCGATAGTGCTTTCTGAGCTTACCAGCTTCAAGGTACCTTTCATGCCGGGATTTATCAGCTTCGATTTTTCCGATATGCCCGCTATGCTCGCATCTCTTACCATGGGACCTGTTTCGGGCGTGCTGGTATGTCTGCTTAAAAACCTGCAGGGGCTTATGTCTACCGCCACAGGCGGTGTGGGAGAGTTGTCGAATTTTATACTCAGTGCCTGCCTCGTGCTTCCTGCCGGAATAGCTGCGCATAAATTCCATAAGTATCCCCATGTTATTGTGGGCTGTATCCTGGGCGCGGTATTGAGCGGAGTGGTCAGCATCGCCTCGAACTATTTTATCGTGTATCCCGTTTATGCGGCTGCATTCCATACGGAGATAGACGTGCTTGTAAGTATGTACAAGGGTCTTATCCCTGTGCTTGACGGAAATATAAACGGGCTGCTTGATGTGCTCGTTATGTTCAATATGCCCTTTACTATGATGAAGGGGCTTGTAGCGGCGCTTATTTCGGTACCGCTCTATAAACGGCTGCGCCCTGTGTTCAACAGCATATACAGAAGCGAGGGCTAAGCAGCTTATCGGAGGTAAAAATGTCGCTTAAGGGAGCCTTCGGGCATTTCAGAACTATCACAAAGCACCGTCATAAGGTGATTTCGCACTGCTTCAAGGCGGGTATAGGCTGGCAGGGCTTGTTCCACGATCTTTCCAAGTATTCGCCGACTGAGTTTCTTGCAGGTGCAAGGCATTATCAAGGTACACGCTCGCCGAACGAAGCAGAACGTGAGCTTTACGGCTACTCAAAGGCGTGGCTGCACCACAAGGGCAGAAACCGCCATCATTTCGAGTATTGGTTTGACTACAACCCCAAAACAAAGCGGAACGAGCCTGTAAAAATGCCGCTGAAATATGTGATAGAAATGTTCTGCGACCGTGTAGCGGCAAGCAAGATCTACCTCGGAAAAAATTATTCCGAGCACGAGCCGCTTGCCTATTTCCTTAAAGCAAAGGCTACGCGCATCATCCATCCCGAGACCTCCGATTTTCTTGAGAATCTGCTTGTGATGCTCTCTGAAAAGGGGGAAAAAGCAACGTTTTCTTACATTAAAACATACATTAAATTCCAAAATAATTATTGACATTTGTTTAAAGTGCACAAATACACCTGCCTTATATTCGTTATAGGGCAGGTGTTTTTGGTGTTGACTAACTATTGTGAACATGGTATAATTTTTAGTATAATATTATGGGTATTATCCATTTGTTTCGGAGGTATATTTATGGCAAAGATAAAAAAAGAGAAGAAAAATCTTAAGGGCAGTTTGCTTACTCGTCTGACAAGATTGGCTGTTATACCTACACTTGTAGTTGGCATCGTTGTTACTGCACTTGCTATTGCAGCAACTACTGTGTCCTATAACACCGTATATGCTGATGAGGCACTTGCACTGGCTGAGTCTTATGCGGCAAGCACAGAAAATATCGTTAGTAGCGGACTTCCTACTGATATGATCAATAAGGTTATAGAAAAGGTGCACTTTGGAGAAAAGGGTCTGTGCTTCATTGTTGACAAGGACGGACAGATTATAGCTACCAGCAGTGAGGATATCATTCCGACACATACAAACCTTGCTGATACGGAAAATCTTGTGGCTGACTATGCCGATCTTACAGGGCTTGCTGCAAAAATGCTTGCAAAGGAGAGTGGCTCCTGTCATGCTGATATCTGCGGTGAGAAGTATTTTATCGGTTATGTTCCTGTAGAGGGTACAGATGGTTGGGCTATCGCAGTAGCGACTACCTGGAAGCCTGTTGTTGATACGATAAACGGTTCTGCAATTCAGATTGTAATAATGGCTCTTGTTGCGGTAATAGTCGTTATTATCGTACTTAGATTTCCCATTAGAAAGATATCCAGACCTATCAGTGATACCGCTGAGCGCCTTATGGCTTTCTCGGATGGTGATATTTCCAGCCCTGCGCCAAAGTCCGATATGGGCGGAGAGATCCAGTATATGACCAATGCTCTTGGTGATATGATAGTTACGATGGAAAGCTGTATAGGCGACATTAAACGTGTGCTTACTTCTATGGCAGACGGTGATTTTACTGTCACTACCGATGCAGAATACAAGGGCGAATTTGGCGAGATCAAGAACTCGCTTGACCTTATCCGTGACTCTCTCAACCAGACAATGAGCGAGGTTGGACGTTCCTCCTCTGAGGTTAGAGATGGCGCGACTCAGCTTGCCGATGGTTCTACCCAGCTTTCGCAGAACGCAGTTACACAGGCTGCCGCAGTGGATGAGATCACATCTACTGTTATGGATATTGCAAGAAAGACCGAGGCTAACAGCGAAAATGTTGCCAAGGCTCTTGAAACGGTTCAGCACACCAACGAGCGTGCCCAGGAAGGCGCACGCAGCATGAGCGAGATGCTTGAAGCAATCGCTGAGATCGAGACCTCCGCAAAGGAGATCGAGCAGATCATGAAGGCTATCGATGATATTGCATTCCAGACAAATATCCTTGCGCTTAATGCCGCTATCGAGGCTGCAAGAGCAGGCGATGCGGGCAAGGGCTTTGCAGTAGTTGCGGACGAGGTAAGAAACCTTGCCGGCAAGAGTGCCGAGGCAGCACAGCAGACAGGCGAGCTTATCGGACGCTCCATCGCTGCCGTAACACGCGGTACAGAGCTTGCAGATACCACCTCCGAGGCACTTGACAGCATCGTAAACGGCGTATCCGAGATCTCCGAGGTAATGACAGGCATAGCTGATGCGAACACCGAGCAGAATGCCGCTGTAGAGCAGATCTCCGCAGGTATGGAGAACGTGAATGCAGCTATCCATAACACGACTGCAACAGCAGAGCAGAGTGCAGCAGCAAGTGAGGAGCTTTCCGCACTGGCAGTATCCCTCAGCGACGCAGTAAGCCGTTTTAAGACGGAATGAATCAGTAACTGAATAACTTCAAGCCGCTTTCGGAAAATACGGAAGCGGCTTTTAAATTGTTTATGACTCGTTTTGATTATATGCTGTGTTGAATATTGCAAGACCTGCATTGGCTATGCCTTCAAGTCGCTGATGCGCAAGCTGTTCCTGCCGGTCTGACAGAGGGCTTCCCGTGCGTCCGCGGTAATTTGCGGTTATTCTTGGGAAACTGTTATCCCATTGTATCTCTACGTTGTATGCTTCGCAGGAGGTTTCGCCTGTATTGTCGCTTATACTGAATGAAATGCTGTCCGAAAGTCCCGACAGCAGCATATATCCCGCCGTTTCGGCTTCATCGGCGGAGCTGGTCAGCCTGCCGTCGGTAATCAACCGCGATCCGCTGAGCACAGCAGTCTTTCCTTCTTCGCTTTTGGTCATCCCGCTGCCGTTGACGCTCTCTGAAAATGTGGGTATGAGTGAGGGGCGATCACCCTGATCGTCAGAGAGTATATCAAGCAGTGTAGTCTTTGGAGATACTCCCGAGAGCCATCCGTTCATTATCATGCTATAGGGCTTTTCGGCAGCAGTGATCCCCTCGGTGAATTCCATATCGGCAAGCATTTCGGCACTGTCAGCACAACATACGGGCATATTAAGGCTGCACCGCATATCTCTGTACAACATGGTAAGCACTGATATGATATCTTTATCTTCAAATCCACTGCCTAGCACAAGCAGCTTTGCTTCGCTCATATAGATCTCCTTGCCGTCGATAAGGGAGAGGTCGTTCACGGCTTCGCCCAGGGTGTCGCCTCTGCCTGTCACCTTAATGACATTGGCTTCCTTTACATCAATAGTGCCGCCGCTGCCACCTGCGCTGAACAGAAGTGCGCTTATCCGAAATTCGCCATCTGTATGATCGATCGCTGCGAGCTGGATTATCGCCCTGTCACCGAGTTCCGTAGTGTCGGAGCATCCGACCAGAAGAAATAATGATGCTAATATCGATAATAGTTTTTTCATGTGATGTTCCTTTTCGCTGCTTTTGCTGAAGCAGGTATTACTGCACTTATCGCTGCGTAGGAGGAATACAGCAGCAGCCCTGCCTTAAGTCCCGATGCAAGTGACCATATTGCAGCGGACAGTCCGTCCAGCCGCTTGAACAGTGCGATATCCGCAAGCTGAGCCGCAGAATTGAAGGGATATTCGGTGATATTGCTGAACTCTCCAAGTACAGATATACAGAACAATCCGATGAGCAGTATACCTGCTGCCGCACAGGCTGAATATACCAGTGCAGTGCCGCTGCCGCATTTTTTAGTATAAGGAAGCAGTGCCGCAAAAACAAGATACTCTCCGCCACGCTGAAACTGTTCCCATACATCAGTCAGAAACTCTGTATTGAAGTGGGCAGCAGGTATTTCACGAAACCGTATGTTTGGTATATCGGCAAGCACTATAACAAGTGTAACGACCGTTGCCGCCACCAGAAACAACACGCCGCTGCGGGCGATCGCCTCGCTGCCTTTGAGCGCGGTATAAACCGCGAATGCTCCTGACAGTACTGCAAGCACTGCTCCTGACATGCCGCCCATAACTGTCCGCTGTGCAAATTCCCCTGTGAATATCACTGTTCTTGCCGCGATGTATGACATAGCAAAGGCTGCTGTAAATGCGATGATATATCCGAAAAAGTGCAGCTTTTTCTTTGCAGCGGCAAAAAAAGAATCTCCGTTATGTGAGTATATCAGAACCGGCAGTGAGAGGATAAGCCACAGAAACTCTGCTGTGACGGCTGAAGCTATACCCGCGAAGCTGAATCCTCCTACAGCGGGATATATCAACTCGGAGGAGAGCCGCGACAGCAGCATTATGCAAAAAAGCTGGTATCTGCTTATCATTACAACTCCTTATCTGTGCCTGTCGGAGCCGTTAAGCTCCTGCACGGTCATGTCGCCATCAGCAAGTCTGCGCCATCCCGCGCGCACGAACATATCTCTCGATGCCCGTGGCGTGAACGGGGATATCGGTGCCATATAGGGTATTCCGTAGGTGTTGAGCGAGCACATCTTTATTATCACTGCGCCTGCTGTGAGGAACAGTCCGAAAAGCCCGAACACACCTCCTGCGATGATATAGATGAATCTCAGTATAACGGTGCGCTCGTACATGGCTGGTACCACAAAACTGCACAAGCCCGATAGTGCAACTACAAGTACCATCGGCGCACCGACAAGCCCTGCGGATACAGTGAGATCGCCTATCACAAGACCTCCTACCACGCCGATGGCATGCCCTATGGGGCGGGGAAGACGTATACCTGCTTCGCGTAGTATCTCGTACATGAAGTGTATAACAAGGCATTCCAGCATCAGCGAAAACGGTGCTGTCTGCTCCGCTGCGGCGAGATTCAGTATCAGTGCGGAGGGAAGCATCTCGGGGCTGTGGGAGGCTATCGCAACATAAGCACCCGGGAGAAACAGGGTAATAAAATATGCGCACAGGCGCACTATTCTTATAAATGCGGTGTAAAACGGCTTCTGAGTGTAGTCGTCAAGCGTCTGGAAGCTTTCTATGAACAGGTAAGGCACTACCAGTGCGAAAGGAGTACCGTCTACAAGTATACCGACCCTGCCCTCATACAGCTTTGCCGCAAAGGAGTCGGGACGCTCGCACACACCACATTCCGAGAAGAACCAGCCACCCTTGCCCTCAAGATAGGGCTGGATGTATCCGCTTTCCAATATCATGCTGAGATCTACCGTTTTCAATTGCCTTTTTACTTTTTCAAGTACTTTTGGCGCTACCTTGTCGCTGATATAGCAAAGGCAGATATCGGTTTTTGAGCGGTTGCCAAGCTGTGACATCTCAAATACAAGTGTTGGTGACCTTATTCGTCTGCGTATCATTCCGACGTTGAAGCGGATCACCTCCACGAAGCCCTCGCGGGAGCCGCGCACGTTGTTTTCGGTAGAGGGCTGATCCACGCTGCGGGACTGGAAGCCCTGCACTCCTATTGCTATACACCTTGCGCATCCATCGGTGAGGATTATTGCAAAGCCCGATTCAAGCTTAAGGCACAGATCGCCCAGATCTTTTATTTCAAGCTGTTCTGCGGCGATAAGGTACACCTCGAAGAAATTGTCTACAAGCTCCGAGGGTGGGAGTGTGCCCTTGCTCTGGATATCGTTAAGCTTTTCATATATCAGCGCGGCGAGGTTCGGGGTGCTTATCATACCCTCGCTGAGTATAACTGCAATATCATTCCCGCAGACACGTCCCTGTTTTATGATGACATCGGTGGAATTGCCCGTAATCTTACGCAGGTTTTTGATGTTGCTGTCAAGGCTTGTGTCTATTGGTGTATCCGAAGGAAGATTTGTATGGATGTTTTCGTTGGACATTTTTTTGCTCCTTTTTTTCATCTTTATATAATGTTTCCCTAAGATGAAAAAATATACTACTGTTTCCAGGGTGCTTTGTTTTCAGTTGATTGAACGATGTATACGAAAATCGTTTGATCCGCTCGCGGTACCTTATAGTGTTACGATCAGATGTATAGGGAGCCGGGGTACTTGAATTACGCCGTAAGATATGTTACAATTATCCAAAAAGGAGGTGCGCCTGTGAAGATAAGATTTCATATCCCGGACTTCTGGAAGCATTGGGAACTGGATCTCAATATCATTGACCTGCTGCGCTCACATCCCGGGTATTTTTATGATGAGGTTGAGATAGCGTCCTGTTTCGGATGTTTCGCTCCCGCACTGTGGAACGGAGGCAGAGCCATAGGTGGCTATACAGGGCGTACCCAGATAAAGAACACTATAAAAAGCTTCAACGAGCGGGGCGTGCCGTTAAGGTTCACCTTTACAAACCCGACTCTCACAGCGGAGGACTTTTCTGATCCGTTCTGCAACCATATCTGTAAGGTAGCTCATAACGGCTTCAACGAGATAATCTGCAACGATCCCATGCTTGAACAGTATATACGAACTGCCTATCCTGACTATCCGCTGATATCCTCCACCTGCAAGGGCATACGGGACATAGAGGGACTGGTGGCAGAGCTTGAAAAGGACTACAGATATGTAGTGATGGACTACAATTTCAACAATGATTTTGACGCACTTTCCCGTATCCCCGAAAAACTCCGCAGCCGTATAGAGGTGCTGATAAATCCATACTGTATGCCGCGTTGTCCGCGCCGTGCGGAGCACTACCGCGTCCTTGGCGAGTGCCAGCGAAAGAGCAGCAGCTTCTCCGCTGCGAACGCAGCGCAGCTTATGAAGTCGGCAACGGAATTCAACTGCCCTAATTCGGGCTATGATTTCTACCGTATCTCTGAATACCCTACCTTCGTGAGGCGCGAATATCTGGAACGATACATGGAGCTTGGTATCAACAATTTCAAGATAGAGGGAAGAACGCTGAGCCTTGCGAATGTTCTTGAAAGCTACGTGTATTACATGATACGTCCCGAGTACAGGGATATGGTCAGATTACAGCTTATGACCGCACCACCGAGAGAGTCTGTTTTCATTTACAAAGCATGACGATACCGATTATGACGTATAATTAATGCCGAAACAGCGTATTTTATGAAAAACGGTTTTATTGGGGAGTAAATTTATAGAAATTGACTATTGAAAATAATAAGTCGATATGTTATACTTTGTTTTAAGGAAACAGGTTCCTTTTTCGTATTGTATAAAATTTTCTACCTATTAGGAGGATTTGGCATGAATAATATCGAGCTTACTGAAAAGATTGGCACTTATCTCAAGGGCAGCAAGACTAAGGCAAAGAAATTCAAGGATCTCGTGGCAGTTCACTTCAATCTTCTGGATGTTTCAGAAAATATGTATATCGAGGTTAAGGACGGTGTTCTGTCCGTAATGCCTTATGAGTATAATGACAGACAGGCAACTGTTACAGCTTCCACAGAGATTCTGGAAAAGATCTTCTCCGGCGCACTTTCCATGGATGAGGCTATTTCTGCAGGTTATGTACAGGTAGAGGGCGATGCTGACAAGTTCAAGGCACTTGCTGCGCTTATTCCCACCGCTAAGGCAGAGGAAAAGAAGCCTGCTGCAAAGAAGGCTCCTGCCAAGAAGGAAGCTCCCAAGGCTGAGGCTAAGGCTCCCGCTGCAAAGAAGGCTCCCGCTAAGAAGGAGGCTCCCAAGGCAGAGGTAAAGGCTGAGGTTAAGACAGAGGCAAAGGCAGCAGTAAAGGCTGAGGAAACAAAGGCTCCCGCTAAGAAGTGCTGCAAGTCCAAGAAGTAATTCAATAAAAAGTAAAGGGAATGTCCGCTGTTTTTCGGCGGACATTTTTTGTGACGTAATGAAAAGTGTACTTAATTTCTTTAAAGGCAACGCAGTGCTTACAATAGCACTGGCAGCGGCTGTGATATCTGCTTTCTTCGTGCCGCCTTGCATGGACTATTTCGGATATGTTGACTATTCGGTGCTGATATTGCTGTTCTGCCTTATGGCGGCAGTGGCAGGGTTGAGGAGCCTCGGCGTGTTCGATGCGCTGTCAAGGGTGCTGCTTAAGAGGACAGGCTCGGTACGTGGCATAGCTTTCATAATGATGAACCTGTGCTTCTTTGTATCTATGCTGGTGACGAATGATGTGGCACTGATAACCTTTGTGCCGCTGACGCTGGGACTTTATCAGGGTCGCGGGATGTCAAAGCAGCTTATCATGACGGTGGTAATAGAAACTGCTGCTGCAAACCTCGGCAGCATGATGACTCCCATCGGAAACCCGCAGAACCTGTTCCTGTTCAGACATTACGGGATGGGCATGGGCGAGTTCTTCGGTGCTGTTTTGCTAATAGGCGTGGCAGGCTATGTGCTGCTGTGTGCTTCGGTACTGCTTGTAAAGAAAGGTGCGCTTCAGCCCTTTGAGAGCAGCACAGTGCTCAGAACAGGATGGCGCTTCTGGGTGTACATAGCGGTGTTTGTGTTGTGCACGCTTTCGGTAGCGGGGCTTGTCAGCGAGTACATCTGCCTTGCAGTGACCGTTGTGGCTGTGGCAGTTTCGGACTATCGCCTGTTCTTAAAGGTGGACTATCCCCTACTTGCTACCTTTGTGTGTTTCTTCGTGTTCGTCGGAAACCTCGGCAATATCGATGCGGTAAAGACATTTGTTGCACAGCTTCTCACAGGCCGAGAACTTATCGTGTCCGCTCTGTTAAGTCAGGTGATCAGCAACGTGCCTGCCGCTGCGATGCTTGCAGGCTTTACCGAAAACAGCACCCAACTTCTGCGCGGAGTCAATATAGGCGGTCTGGGAACTCCTGTAGCATCCCTGGCTAGCCTTATCTCCTACAGATACTACAGTGCTTCGGAGGGAGCCGAAAAGGGCCGATACATGGTGGTGTTCCTTATTGTGAACGTTGTGATGCTGGCTCTCATGCTTGCAATAGGTGTTTTCGTTCCGTAATACTGCATTTTTCTCTGATGCTGAATAACTGTGGTATAACATTCACAAAATAGCCTCGGAGGTTGATATGTATGACTACTATCAGACAAACGATGGCATTAATGTGCACAATGCTCGCGATGCTTTCAGCAGGATGCAGTACGACCGATCCGCATAAGCTGGTTCCGGATGTCGCTGATTTTACTGATAATGAAATAGTTAAGCTCACGATATGGGGCGAACCATCTCAGCAGGAGCTGTTAAAAGAAATGTGCGAGATGTATTCCGACTCGCATTCCAAAACGCACTATGCGATAAGCTTCAACGCTGTAGATACAGAGGATTGCGCCGATGAGGTGCTGTCTGATATTACCTGTCCGGCTGATATCTTCTTTTTTTCTTCAAACGATCTTGATGTGCTTGTGTCGGCAGAAGTGCTTGCCCCTGTTGACGGTGGTGGAGAGTTTGTTTCAGGATGCTGTGACAGCGCGATCCTGTCAGCTGTGTCAGGCGGAAGGTTATACGGATATCCCTGTCAGTCGAAAACCTGCTTTCTTTATTATGACAGCTCAAAGCTGACTGAACAGGAGGCGGAAAGCCTTGACCTTATCCTGCAGAAGGATATCCCCGAAGTTGTATACAATATTGTCGCCGACATAGAGGATGAACTTTTTCAGGCGGCATTTTTTCTGGCAGCAGGTTGTGCGCCTTACGATGCTTATGGCTATTGTCCTGAGAAATGTGACTACAACAATTCGCGCGGATTTCTTGCAGGAGAATATATGTTGAGGCTTGCTACCGGCAGATCTTTCGGCAAACATTATGATGACCGCAGCATCAAAAGAGGTTTTGCAAATGGGAGTATTGCTGCTGCGATATCCTGTACCGACAACTGTGATGAGATAAAAAGCTCGCTGGGCAGGAACTATGCGGCTGCCAAGCTGCCAAAGGTAACATTGTCAAACGGGGAAACAGTGCAGCTTGTAAGCACCGCGGAATATACCATCATCGGAATCAATAAGAACAGTTCCTGGCTTCAGGAGTCCATGCGGCTTGCCGAATGGCTTGCAGGTGATGAATGTCAGCGTATGCGGCTTGAAAAGCTGTCGCTGGCACCAACCTCAGAAAAGCTTATGCAGGATGAAAAACTCCTTTCGCAATTCCCTGAGGTGCGCGCACTGATACAACAGCTCGATTATACTGTTTTACAGGGCAATACAGCAGCATTTGATGAGCCTGCGGAAGCTTTTGCGCAGGATATGATAACAGGCAGGGTAACACGGGCAAATCTTCAGGATGCGCTTGATGAATATGTGGATTCTGTCCTTTCGGAAGCCTTTGAAAATGAAAACTGAACCTTGTAAACCGAATCATTATATGTTAAAATATATCTGACAGATCATCTCATACTTCAAGGAGAATAAAATGTGCGGAGAATACGATTTTCGTGAGACAGACAAAAAATATGCCTGCAGCAACAGGCTGGGCGCATTATATTCAAAGGAAAAGACCGTGTTTGCGTTGTGGTCGCCCTATGCGCAAGAGGTCGGTGTTAACCTGTATGATAGCAGCACTTCACCATGCCCCTGCAGGATAATTGCCATGCAGGTAGACGATAAGGGTGTGTGGCAGTGTAGCGTATCCGAAGATCTTGATGGTTACTATTACACTTACAGTGTGACCTTTGACGGCATTACCCGCGAAACCCCCGATATCTACTCGAAAAGTGCGGGAGTAAACGGTTCGCGGAGTATGATTTTATCCGCAGAGTCTGTTACAGTCAGGGGCTGGGAGGACGATCGCCCCATGAGATTTGTTTCTCCCGCAGATGCTGTAATATACGAGCTTCATGTCCGTGATTTTTCAATGGATGAAAATGCGGATTTCACGCACCGTGGAAAGTTCCTCGCTTTCTGTGAGGAGGGAGTGACCAACAAGTGCGGTGATCCTGTGGGGCTTGACTATATTGCACAGCTTGGTGTTACCCATGTGCATCTGTTGCCTGTGATGGATTTTGCAAGCATTGACGAATCATCCGATAAGGCACAGTTCAACTGGGGTTATGATCCGTTTCACTACAATGTTCCCGAGGGCAGCTATTCTACCGATGCGTATGACGGCCGTGCCCGTGTAAGAGAGCTTCGACAGCTTGTTATGGCACTTCACAGCAAAGGTATAGGGGTAATTCTTGATGTGGTGTATAATCACACCTTTGATACGGAATGTTCTCCCTTTGAAAAGATATTTCCGCACTATTACTACAGACACGAGGGAGAGAACTACTCAAATGGTTCGGGCTGCGGAAACGAGTTCGCATCTGAGCGTAAGATGGCAGGCAGATTCATCTGTGACAGTCTTTGTGCCCTTGCAAAGGATTATCACCTTGACGGCTTCCGCTTTGACCTGATGGGACTTATGGATATCACGACACTTAACCGTTGCGCCGAAAAGCTGCGCAGTATAAATCCTGATATCCTGCTTTACGGTGAGGGCTGGACAGGCGGATGTTCGCCCCTCCCTGAGAAGCATCGTGCCCTGAAACATCATGCTGCAAAGCTGGATGGGTTCGCCATGTTCTCCGACGATTTCCGCGATGGTGTGAAAGGTTCTGTATTCGATGACCGCGATCGCGGCTACATAAACGGTTTGAAAACAGCAGAACGGCGCGAGCTTGTTAAATCTGTAATGTGCGGAGGCGTATATCATACGGAGATATCGCGACCTCGTCATGAGTGCTGGGCAGCATCTCCGCTCCACTGCATAAATTATGTAGAGGCTCATGATAATCTCACTTTCCGTGATAAGCTGTGCCTGTCAATGCCCGATGCTTCAGACGAAGAGCGACTTCGTGTAAACAGACTTGGTGCTGCGTTGGTGTTGTTGTCACAGGGAGTTCCGTTCATCCAGGCGGGGCAGGAGCTTCTTCGTTCAAAGCCCGATGGAAAAGGCGGATATGATCACAACAGCTATCGCTCTCCCGACAGCGTGAACTGCATAAAGTGGAATGCAGTCACGGAGACCCGCGATACTATGGAATACTACAAAGGACTTATCGCGATAAGAAAAGCTTTTCCTGTATTCCGCATGACAGATGCAGAAAGTATAAGAGAAAATATACATTTTGAGGATCTTTCGGGTAACGCATTTGCCTTGTATGCCGAAGATATGATACTTGTCGTCAATCCTGACGAAACTTCTGCTACACTGGAACTGACAAAAGGTACTTTTGATATCCTTGCAGATGGCGAACGTGCAGGCACTTTACCGTCGGGAGAAGTACACTCCGAAGCCAGCGTAGCTCCACAGAGCATACTGTTCCTTAAGCGACGGACTTGACAATTGCCATCATGTTTTGATATACTTTAGTAAAACACAAATAAAGGAGATATTATGGACAACAATAAAAAAATAGACTTCAAAAAACACGTTCTTCCTGTGATATTGCTTGTTGCACTGATAATTGGAGCGATATTCTTCAAGGATGAGCTGGGCTTCCTTTTTGGAACATCCGAAAGCACAGGATCTCAGGATACATCCTATTCCGATACAGTATCGGACGATGCTTCTTCAGTCCCCGATGATGGATCATCATCTGTAAATGAGGAAACTTCATCTGTCCCTGAAAGCACTCCGCAAAGTTCCTCCACAACCAAGCCTGACGAAAGCACACCGCAAACAACAACTACCCCAAAAACCGAGGAAAGCATCCTTGAATCCTCCGTTCCCGAGGAAAGCAGAGTGGAGATAGAATACTACTTCCGCTCAGAGTCGAAATACACCCAGCATTACGAAAAGCATGGCGATGAGTTCACACCGATCTTTGGCAGGATCACTCTTGAGGAATATCTTGAGTACGCAAATGCGCTTATCGCAAGTGATGATGAGGATATTCTCACAAAGTATTCCGATGACGGAGATTTCATGTATTTCCGTGAATCCACAGGAGAGTTTCTGGTGCTTGCTGCTGACGGCTACATAAGGACCTACTTCATTCCCGATGACGGAATAGAGTACTGGGACAGACAGTGAGGTGCGATATGAATCATCCTTGTCAGTGCTGCGGTAATCTCACCGTAAGCGATATCTACGATATATGCCCCGTGTGCTACTGGGAGGACGATCCCTCGCAGGCAGAGTGTCCCGATTGCGCAGGCGGTGCAAACGGTATAAGCCTTTTTGAAGCAAAGCGAAATTACAAGCAGTATGGTGCCTGTGAAGAACGCCTGCTGCGTTATGTAAGAGCACCGCGCGCGGAAGAGCTTCCGTCGCAAATTGTTGAAGAATAATACCAAAAGCTCCGGATGCTTTACGCTTCCGGAGCTTTTTTCTGCAAAATTACGATCTGTCACAATAAACAGGAATATAAACGCAACAATCGGGGAATTTAATAAACAAGGGCTGTGCGGCGCTGCACAGTTTTTGTTTTTGCAGTTTAAATAAAAGGAGGAAATATATGAGCACAACGGACAGACCTGACGCTTTGCACGTTCTTTCTCCGCTTAATGGCAGGGTCATCCCTCTCTCGAATGTGCCGGATCCCGTGTTTTCCGACAGGATACTGGGCGATGGCTGTGCGGTGATACCTTCCGACGGAAAGATATACAGTCCCGTTGATGGCGTGATATCGTCCATCGCTGACACAGCGCATGCATACGGATTCTCATCGGAGGATGGCCTGGAGATACTGGTGCACTTCGGACTTGATACAGTGTCCCTTAAAGGTGTGGGCTTTACCTCATACAGAAATGCAGGCGACAGGGTAAAGGCAGGCGAGCTTATCGCAGAGGTGGATATCAATGTGTTGCGTGACAAAGGGATAGACCCTGTTACTCCCGTAATAATATGCGACGGCGCAGACCGATTTGATCTTTCTGTAACTGACGGTGAGATAAAAGCAGGAGAACCTCTGATTACATTTTCGGAAAAGAAGCAGCCTGAACCGCTGACTCCTGCGGGCACGGAAGACACCGCCGGATCCGGGAAAAAACATGGTTTTAACTTCGATTTTCTGCAAAAGCTTGGCAAGGTGCTGATGACTGTTATCGCCGTAATGCCTGCAGCAGGCCTTATGATAAGCCTTGGAAAGCTGATCGCCATGGCGGGCGCGGAAGTTCCGCTTATCCTTTCTGTCGGAAGTGTAATGGAAAACATTGGCTGGGCAGTGATAAGCAATCTGCACATCCTGTTTGCAGTGGCGATAGGTGGCTCCTGGGCAAAAGAAAAGGCAGGCGGTGCCTTTGCCGCGCTATTGGCGTTCATCCTGATAAACAACATCACAGGTGCGGTTTTTGGTGTTACCAATGATATGTTGTCCGACCCTGATGCAGTAACCACCTCACTGCTCGGACAGGAAATGCAGGTGGCAAACTATTTCACCTCAGTGCTGGGATCTTCCGCACTGAATATGGGCGTATTCGTCGGCATAATCTCGGGATTCGTAGGTGGAGTGGTTTATAACAAATTCTATAACTTCCGTAAGCTCCCCGATGCTCTCTCGTTCTTCAACGGAAAAAGATTCGTACCTCTTGTCGTGATCCTGTGGTCTGTTATAGTGTCGCTGATACTTGCGCTGGTATGGCCACTGGTTCAGACGGGAATCAACGAGTTTGGTATATGGATAGCGAACTCTGCAGATACCTCTCCCTTGCTTGCGCCGTTTATTTATGGTACTCTTGAGCGTCTGCTGCTGCCATTTGGCCTGCACCATATGCTTACCATTCCCATGAACTACACCAGCTTCGGCGGAAGCTATGTTATACAGACAGGCGTCAGTGCAGGCTCTACTGTTTTCGGTCAGGATCCGTTGTGGCTTGCATGGATAACCGATCTTATCAACTTCAAGAACGTAGGAGACACTGCCGCCTACGAAACATTACTGAACACAGTTACCCCCGCCCGTTTCAAGGTGGGTCAGATGATCGGCGCTTCAGGTCTGCTTCTTGGCGTGGGACTTGCCATGTACCGCAGAGTGGATCCTGACAAGCGCAGGCGATACCGCTCCATGTTCGTTTCAACTGCGCTGGCAGTGTTCCTTACAGGCGTTACCGAGCCTATCGAGTTTATGTTCATGTTCTGTGCCCTGCCACTGTATATCGTTTATGCGATACTTCAGGGTGTTGCGTTTGCACTTTCGGGTGTGATAGACCTGAGACTTCATTCTTTCGGCAATCTGGAGTTTGCCACACGGGTGCCGATGTCACTGGAAGCAGGCCTTGCGGGGGATATTATTAATTTCCTGATATGCTGCGTTGCTTTTTTCATTGTTGGATATTTCGTGGCATATTTTATGATAGGCAGGTTCAGATATGCTACCCCTGGGCGTCTTGGAAACTACACTGTTGACAACGCAGAGGACAGCCCCCGCGAAATGCGTTCTGTTTCCTCGGACAGCCAGCCTGAGAGGATAATCGCTCTGCTTGGCGGGCGGGATAACATCACGCTTGTTGATGCCTGCATGACCAGATTGCGGGTTACCGTAAAGGATCCGTCCCTTGTAGCGGATGCCGATGCGTGGAAAGCCGAGGGCGCACTGGGACTTGTCAAAAAAGGCGAGGGTATACAGGCGATATACGGCCCCAAAGCAGATATCCTGAAATCTGATATCAATGATATCCTGTAGGTGAATTATGAAGCTTTTAACACTTAATACTCACAGTCTTATAGAGAGGGATTATCCCAGAAAGCTTTCGGAATTTGTAGCAGCGATAGAAGCGGAGCAGCCGATGATGATCGCACTGCAGGAGGTCAATCAGACCATGGAAAGTGCAGAAGTATCAGGCGATATTGAGAGGTACTTCCCTTGTGGCGAGGATATCGTGATACGCGAGGATAACCATGTATACAACGTAGCTAAGCTTCTTAAGGAGCGGGGAGTGGAATACTTCTGGACATGGCTTCCCATCAAAAAAGGATACGACAGATACGATGAAGGAGTGGCGCTTATGTGCCGTTCGCCTATACTGGAAACGGAAACGGTAACAGTCAGTGATATTGACGACTACAATGACTGGCGCACTCGTAAGCTTCTCGGGATACGCACAGAAGAACTCCCCGATGAGTGGTTCTTCAGTGTTCATTTCGGAAGATGGGACGACCCGGACGAGCCTTTTCGCGAACAGTGGATACGCACTGCAAATCACATGACAAAGCACGAGCACTTCTGGCTGATGGGCGATTTTAACTCTCCTGCAGGAGTACCCGGTGAAGGTTACGATATCATGAAGCGTTCCTGCTGCTACGACAGCTATGAGCTTGCCTATGTCCGTGATATCGGTATGACAGTAGGTTTTGCTATCGATGGCTGGCGGGACAGAAATGACCTTGCGGATGGCATGAGAATAGACCAGATATGGTGCAGTAAAAAAGCCGTTATCACCTCCTCCGAGGTCGTTTTCAACGGAACTAAGTACCCTGTTATTTCCGATCACTATGGTGTGATGGTTAACTACGAAAGGAGTATAGTATAATGAAAAGAGGTGCAGGTATACTCCTTTCCGTTTCTAGTCTGCCATCAGAATTCGGTATCGGATGCTTTGATAAACAGGCATACAGATTTATCGATTTTCTGAAAGCATCAGGTCAAAGCTATTGGCAGATACTCCCGCTGGGACCGACGGGATACGGAGATTCCCCTTATCAGAGTTTTTCGGTTTTTGCAGGAAACCCTTATTATATCAGCCTTGATGAATTTATAAGGGATGGCCTGCTGACTGAAAAGGAATGTTCTGTATGCTGCGCAGGAACTGTTTCTGACAGCGTGGATTACAGCAGACTGTATACCGAACGGTACGCACTGCTGCAAAAAGCGTACCGAAACAGCGGTACACAGGATGCAGAGGCTATTGAAGCATTTGCCCGATCAGCCGAATGGCTGAATGACTACGCTTTGTTTATGGCACTGAAAAATCACTTCGGTGGCAGACCGCTTTCTCGGTGGGATAACGATATCCGTATGAGGACGACTGACACTATAGAAAGGTATACCGCAGAGCTTTCAGATGAGATAGGCTTTCAGAAGTTCCTGCAATATCATTTTCACAAACAGTGGAGCGCACTGAGATCATACGCCAATCAAAACGGTGTAGAGGTGATAGGAGATATTCCTGTCTATGCAGCAGCCGACAGTGCCGATGTATGGACGCATCCCGAGCTTTTTCAGCTTGACAGGGACAGGCTTCCCCTCGCTGTTGCGGGATGTCCGCCCGATGGCTTTGCGGCAGACGGTCAGTTATGGGGAAACCCTCTGTACAACTGGGAATACCATAAAAGCACAGACTACAGATGGTGGATATCACGCCTTAAGCACTGCTTCACGTTGTACGATGTGGTTAGGATAGATCACTTCCGCGGTTTTGATGAGTATTACTCCATCCCTTACGGGGAAAAGACTGCCGGAAGCGGCACGTGGAAGAAGGGTCCGGGTATCGGCCTGTTCCGCGCAGCGGAAGCTGCTCTCGGTAAAATGAGCGTTATAGCAGAGGATCTGGGCTTTATGACGGACAGCGTAAAGAAGCTGGTAAAGGACTGTGGTTTCCCGAATATGAAAGTGCTGGAATTCGCTTTCGACTCCCGTGATACGGGCAGCGGAAGCGATCATATGCCTCATAACTACGGGGAAAACTGTGTGGTTTATACAGGCACCCACGATAACCAAACGATAGTATCGTGGTTTTCTTCGATATCTGAAGCGGAAAGAAACACTGCAAGGGATTATCTGTGCGATAATTATACACCCGAAAAGCAGTTGCACATAAGCTTTATCTCACTTATTATGAGAAGCAGAGCGAAGCTGTGTATCATTCCCATGCAGGATTGGCTGGGACTTGATGACCGGGCGAGGATGAACACTCCATCCACTGTCGGAAGCAACTGGAGGTGGCGGCTGAAGCCACATGAATTATCTGACAGGCTTTGTGAAGATATCAGCAAAATAACAGAGATGTACGGCAGGAGTGCCGTTGAAAGGAAGCAACACGATGAAAAGCTTTGAATACACCATAAAAGACGAGCTTGGAATACACGTACGCCCTGCGGGAATGCTGGCAAAGGCGGCAAAGGCACTGGATAGTGAGATAACCGTTACACTGAACGGAAAAAGTGCTGTCGCTTCGAAGCTGATGGCGGTTATGGGGCTTGGCGTAAAATGTGGTGATACAGTGACAGTTAGTATCAGTGGCGGCGATGAGATCGCATCCGAAAAGACTATGAGAGAATTCTTCACAGCAAATCTGTAACGAGGTGAGTCCATGACGAGGTTTACGGGAAAGGGCGTATATGGCGCGGTAGCCATCGGAAAGGTCGCGGTATTCAAACGGCAGGATGCACAGGTGAAGCGCATCCATATCGAGGATACTTCCGCTGAAATAGCACGTCTTTCCGCGGCAGAGGACAAGGCTGTGGCGCAGCTTGCCGAGATACATCGCAAAGCATTGACGGAGGTCGGCGAAGCGAATGCGCAGATATTCGAGATACACATGATGATGGTAGAGGACGAGGATTATAACGAGTCCATTATCGGTATGATAAACAGTCAGCACGTCAATGCCGAATACGCGGTGGCTGTTACCGCGGACAACTTTGCCGCTATGTTCTCCGCCATGGATGACGCATATATGCAGGCGCGTTCATCAGATGTAAGAGATGTCTCCAATCGCATCATCAGATGCCTTTCCAGTGGTGCGGATCCGGTAGGAGAGCTTACTGAAAGCGTGATAATATGCGCGGATGACCTTGCCCCAAGTGAGACCGTGTCACTGGATAAGAGCAAGGTGCTGGCTTTCGTTACGGCACATGGCTCCTCAAATTCCCATACTGCAATACTTGCCCGTAGTATGAACATACCTGCAATAATCGGTGCAGGTGAGAGGTTCCTGTCTGCCGTTACCGACGGAGATACTGCCATAGCAGACGGATTTACGGGAGAATTTATAATATCACCCGATACCGCTACCCTTGCCGATGCACAGGAAAAGCAACGCAGAGAGGGAGAAAAAAAGGAGCTTCTGCAAAAGCTCAAAGGAAAGGAAAACATCACCCTGGACGGCAGGAAAATAAACATCTTTGCCAATATCGGCAGTGCGGACAGTATCGGTGAGGCTCTTATAAACGATGCAGGAGGTATCGGACTTTTCCGCAGTGAGTTTCTGTATCTTGAAAACCGCGATTATCCAAGTGAGGAAGAACAGTTCAGCATATATAAACGCGTATTGGAAAGTATGGCGGGCAGAAAGGTGATAATCCGCACATTGGATATCGGAGCGGATAAGCAGGTGGATTATTTTGATCTTCCCAGGGAGGAAAATCCTGCTCTCGGTATGCGCGCGATACGGTTGTGCCTTACCCGACCCGAGGTATTTCTGACCCAGCTCAGAGCTTTGTACAGGGCTTCCGTACACGGGAAACTGGGGATAATGTTCCCAATGATAACAAGCACTGCCGAGATAACGGAGATATTCTCGTTCTGTGATAAGGCAAAGTCGCAGCTCACCGAAGCGGGTATAGAGTATTCCGACGATGTGGAGCTTGGCATCATGATAGAAACTCCCGCGGCAGCTATCATAAGCGACAGGCTGGCTCCGCTCGTAGATTTCTTCAGTGTAGGCACCAATGATCTTGTTCAGTACACACTTGCCTGCGACAGACAGAATCCTCATCTTGAACGTTTCTGTGATACTCACCACGAAGCGATAATGCGGCTTATCGGATTTGCCGCAGAAAACGCCCACAAGCATGGTAAATGGATAGGTATATGCGGAGAGCTTGCCGCCGATACATCGCTTACCGGAACATTTCTGCGCATGGGTATCGATGAACTTTCAGTGTCCCCGTCTTTCGTGCTGAGAGTTAGGGAGGCTGTGAGGGGTATCGATCTTGGTCGGAAAACATGGCACATCAACTGATGCGCTTGTGTAGAGTGGTCTGCACAAAGATCTGACAGTACTGTTGCTTATTAAATAACAATACCGCCCCCGATACCGAGGGCGGTATGTCTTTATTCAGAAAGCTTTTCCTGTGACTCATCGGATGGCTCCTCACCATTCTTTTTGAGTCTTATCTTTGACATATTCCGTATGCGTGCCCAGATGAATGCCATAAGCACCAGCAGAAGCTCGGGTATGGTCTGCCACAGACGGGATACCACCGAGATTATCATAGCCTCGCTCTCGGGCATTATCAGCATAAGGCCTGCCACGATGATTCCCTCACGAACGCCGAGACCCGACGGTGCGAATATCGCAAGGATACCCATGATAGCCGAAACGCCCCATATTCCCGCACAGAACAGCAGGTGCGACATCTCCACCGCAGGATAGATGGACTTTGTAAGGATGAAGAAGCCAACACCGATTATCAGCCAGTTTCCGATGAACAGAAGCACAACTTTGAGCATCTGTGAATACTTCATCGGTATCTCAAGATCTTTCTTGAACAGCTTGCCGATGATGCGCAGGAAAAAGTTGATGATCTTCGGATGTATGCACACGAAGAACGCAACTATCAGCAGCAGTGTTATCCACTTGTAGTTTTCAAGCAGCTCGTTCGGGAAGAAGAACAGCGACACGATAAAAAGCATCGCCGCACCCAGTAGCGTGCAGACATTCTCGATGAAGAAGCAGACTGTTACCTTGGGCAGCGGAGCATCCTCCTCCTTATAGTAGGTCAGACGTGCCGCCAGCATGAATACCTTTCCGGGGATGTACTTTCCGAGGATGGAATACAGGTAGCTGGTTATCGCTTTTTCGTACTTTATGGAGCAGCCGTTTATCTTCGTTATATAATGCCACAGCGAAGCAAGCGTTATCTTGTAGACAAAATAGAACAGCATCGAGAATACGAATATCCCGATATCCACATTCGCTATCTTCTCAGAGAATTCATCCCAGTTCTTCCAGAAGTACCACACAAGGAAGACCACTACCAGCACGCCGAACAGTATCTTGCAGGCTTTCAGTATCTTCTTTTTATCTAACTTTACTTTCATTTTTCCCCTCTCAGAAGCTCAGCAGGACACGGATGAAGCACATATAGTAGTATACGAACCACGTCGGCATCTTTTCGAGCTTGTTAAGCTTGTCACGGCTGAATTCCATGTTGCGCCATCCAAGTTTCCACGCAAGACGATGGTTCCATTTGCACTTTGAGGATGTGTCCAGTTCTATCTTCTTGCCCTGCTTTGCAAACATCTTCTTCTTTGCCTTTGCAAGGTTGAATTTGAATACCAGCGCACGCTTCTGGCTGCGTACCATTCTTGTATCATCGATGTAGGAAGCCACTATCGCACCTGCTTTTACAGCCGAGTTGAACATATCAAGTGCCTTCTGATTGCGGATAACACAGCTTGTGTGCTTGATAGGGTCCTTTTTCATTTCCTTCAGCCAGATATCGCCGAAGCTGATATCTGCTGAATTGCAGTAATGGTCCTGACATACCATGCAGCTCTCACGGCTGAAGAAATATGCGTTCTTGTAAGCGCATATCGTTTTGGGATAGGACAGCGTCTTTTCGCTGCCATCGGCATACACCACCGTAGAGAGTCCACGCCAGTGACCGCGGCGATAGAATATGCGCACCGCATTTTCCAGCGAGATCTTCTTTTTCTTAAGAGGTACGAGCGTTGCATTTTCGTGATGGCTTCCGCTACAGTAAAGACCTACCTTAAGTGCGATCTTTGCTTTAAGCTCCGGCTTCTTCTCCAGCATTGCGGAAAATGCCCTCATCTGACAGGGGACAAGCACCACTGCAAGCTTTCCGTCGAACTTCTCAGCCATCTCAATGTGCTTAAGAAGCGGCATGTGCATATAAACAGAGGATGAGCTTTCCATAAGCTGTTCCTTTGTTGTGGCGATAAAAGTCTTATATCCCAGCTTGCCATCCTTTATCTCGCTGCGTGTAACCCATGCGCCGTCTATCTGCTTTGTTTCAAGCAGATGGCACAGCAGAGCGGTTATCATTCCGCCAGAAGCTGCATTTGCTCTGATCTTTTCGTCTGCGGCGTATCCCTTGCGACAGGCAATATGCTCGCCGATGTATTTTTCAGGATCGTTGAAGTCCAGCAGCTTTACCTTTTTCTGCTTTGCAGCGACCTTGTCGATCTCCTCGCTTATATAGCGGATATTGTCACGGGAGCTTTCAAGCACTTCAGGGAGATGTGCGGATATCTCTGAACGTATTTTTTCGTTATCTGCCATGAAGCCGTTGAATTTATCCTTGAGCGTTTCCAGCTCCAGTGAGGAGAAATCCGCTGCGTACTCGCCCAGACCGAACATATCGAGAACTTCCTTGTATTTGTGACTCCAACCGATAAGCAACACGGGTGTACATTTCTCAAGCGCACCTATCATCGCATGGAAACGTGAGGCAACAAGGCACTTGCTTCGTGCAAGCAGCTCACGTATCTCCTCAGGAGCCATCTCACGGGGATACCAGCGCAGCATATCCTTATTCTTTGCGGACTCATATACCTCGGTGCATATCATGAGGTCGTTGTTGCGGGGCTTTGTGCTGCCTTCTCTTGCGGCATTTGCGATCAGAAGTACATTGTATCCCTGTTCGGTTAACCAGTCGGTAAACTTTATCATACAGCCCTTGTAGTCAACACCCATTTTTTCGCACTTGCCCTGAACTACGCTGCTTATTGAGAGTGCAACTACATTGTCATTGTAAAAATCATCAGACTTACAGAGTCTGTCGACTTCCTCAGCCCAGTATTCGCTGTCAGGCATGGAAAAAGCACCGTCGGCGCACAGCTTTACATTTTTGGTTATTCCGATACCTGCCAGATTGTCCTGCGTGATCTTGCCACGTGCGCAGATAAGCTTTATCTTCGGCAGGATCCACTTTGCAAGGAACTTGTTCCAGCCGTTTTTGAAAGTGCCGAGTGCCTGAGAATATTTCACCACAGGAACTCCGCACAGCATGGGCACTGCCGCACACACGAAAGCGTAAGTGTTCATTATAAAGCCTCGGCTGTCAACAAAGGATATGCCTGCCTCGTCAATAACTATATCAGCCTGCGAATACGCCTTGATTATCTTGTTCATCCTGAACAGCTTGTTAAATCCGGGAATAAAGCGCATGAAGCTATACAGTATTGCAAGGGGAAATGCTATAAACAGCAGCTTTTCAGGTTTTGCGTTTACCACCTTGATAAAGTCGTATTTCTCGGGCATCTCGGAGATAAGCTTCCTGTCAGCAGACGGGTAGGTGCTCATCAGCAGTATATTGAGCTGTTCGCCGTATCTTTCCTTGAGCTGCTTTATGGAGCTTTGAAGCATTGCGGCTGCACCTTTGTTGCCGCTGAAGCAGGCAGCAGTGATAGCAATAGTTATTGGTTTCATTATATATCTTCTTTCTTAAAAAATTACATGAAAAATCCCGCGCAAGTCAATGCGCATTAAATTAAGTATATCACATATAGCATAGTTTGTCAAAGGAAATTTAGTCATACAGGAGGAAAGTAATATATAAGTGCCCCCTGTATTATTTCATTAGCTGTCAAAGCTTTTTATTATGGCTTTCCGGTCCTTGGGGTTGCAACAGAAAGGCGGGAGTACCCGCAAGGATTCTCCTGAGGGATGAAAGACTTGTTTTGTATATTGTTTTTTGATTTCATACTTGACGGACGCGGTATTCTACTATATAATATTAGTATATTATTTTTACAAGGAGAATTCTGTATGAAGTTCAAAAGACTTTCTTCCCTGATAATGGCGGCAGTTACCGGCACTGTGATGCTTGCGGGTTGTGCAGGAAGCACTTCCTCGCAGGAAAGTACCGACTTGCCCGAGACATCTGAGGCTCCTTCCGCTGTAGTTGAAACAGTAAACGACGAGATAGATACCACTCTCGCTCCGCTGGAGTTTACTGCCAATATCAAGGTGGGCTGGAATCTCGGCAACACCCTTGACGCTAACGGCGGTACGGGACTTTCTACGGAAACAAGCTGGGGAAACCCAAAGACCACGCCTGAGCTTATCAAGGCGATAAAGGATGCAGGCTTCAATGCAGTGCGTGTCCCTACAACATGGGAGCCGCACATGGATGAGAGCGGCAATATCGATCTTGAGTGGCTCGCGCGCGTCAAAGAAGTAGTTAATTATGCGTATGATCTGGATATGTATGTTATCCTTAATATGCACCACGAGGAGTGGCACTATCCCTCTTATGACAACAAGGAGTCCTGCGAAACAAAGATGAGAGTTGCGTGGACGCAGATAGCAAACGAGTTTATAGGCTATGACGAGCGGCTTATCTTCGAGGGTATGAACGAGCCACGCTGGAAGAACACCCAGTGGGAGTGGAACGGTGGCAACGAAGAGGGCAGAGAGGTAGTTAATTACCTCAACAATGTATTCGTTGAAACGGTAAGAGCTACCGGCGGCAACAACGAGCATCGCTTCCTTATGGTGTGTCCTTATGCTGCAAACAGCAGTGAGAGTGCTCTTGCTGCACTTCAGCTTCCCGAGGACGACAGACTGATCGTTTCCGTGCACGCATACATCCCCTACAGCTTTGCGCTGCAGGATGGCGGAACATATCTGTGGATAGAGAGTAAGGCGGCTTCTATAAATGATATAAACACTCTTGCAGAGGTACTTGACAGACTCTTCATCAGCAAGGGTACAGCGGTGATAATCGGTGAAACAGGCGCTATGAGCCGTTACTACACAAAGACCGTGGAAACAACTGCAGAAGGTACAGCAGAAGCCGAAACCATAACAAAGGTAAACGACGAGTACCGCAGTGCATGGGCAGAATATTATTTTGCAAAGTTCAAGGAAATAGGTGTTCCCTGCTTCTGGTGGGATAACGGCGCATTCCTCAGCGGAGAAACATTTGGTCTTATCAAGCGTTCCACCTGTGAGTGGAGATATCCCGACGTAGTAGATGGAATAATGAAAGGTGCAGGTGTGAAATAATGGGCGGATTTCTTACAAAGCTTACAGCACTTCTGACAGCTCTTACAGTGCTGTCGGCAGGCTCGGGTGTGAAGCTTGATGATCTCAAGGATCTTGCCGGTATCGGTGCATCCTCGGGAAATACCGAGAATATCGGCATTTCTCCCATTGAGATATGCGAGGAGATAACCATCGGATGGAATCTCGGAAACACCCTTGATGCTACAGGTGGATACGGACTTTCCTCCGAAACGAGCTGGGGCTGTCCCAAAGCTACTGAGGAGCTTATCCTTGAAGTAAAAAAAGCAGGCTTCAACGCAGTGCGTGTACCTACCACATGGTATAATCACTGCGACGGCGATTACAATATCGATGCTGCGTGGATGGACAGAGTGCAGGAGGTCGTGGATTATGCCTATGACAACGGTATGTACGTTATCCTGAATGCCCATCATGAAAACTGGAACGACCCTTATTACAGCAATCAGACGGCAGGTATCAAGATCGTCAATAAGCTCTGGACACAGATCGCGGAGCGTTTTAAGGATTATGATGAGCACCTCATTTTTGAGGGTATGAACGAGCCGAGAATGAGAAACACCCAGTGGGAATGGAACGGCGGAAACCAGGAGGGCTGGGACGTGGTGAACGCTTTCAATGAGGCGTTTGTTGAGACTGTAAGAGCTACAGGTGGCAACAACTCTCATCGTTGTCTTATGCTCCCATCCTATGCGGCTAATATAGATGCGTTCAGAAAGGGCCTTGAACTTCCTGATGACGACTATCTTATTGTTTCTATACATGCATATTCGCCTTATAATTTTGCGATGAATACAGGCGGTGGTGCGACTGATAATTTCAGCGCAGACAATGCGGCTCAGGTGAACGAACTGAAGTGGATGGCAAAGCTTCTCTATGACGAGTGCATCAGCAAGGGCGTAGGCGCGATCATCGGAGAGTGCGGTGCTACTGACAAGGGCAATCTTCAGCAGCGTATAAACTGGGCAAAGTGCTTCCCCGAGGTGTTCGGAAACTATGGCATACCTGTATTCCTTTGGGATAACAATGGCTTTGGTACAGGTAATGAAAAGTACGGTCTTATCAAGCGATCCACACTTGAATGGGCATATCCCTCCTATATCAAGGCACTGGTGGAAACCGCAGAGAAAGCAAAATAATACTTGAACTATACTAAGATCCTGCGGGTGACCGCAGGATTTCGGTATGTATAAAACCTTTTAAATGGTGAAAACAATGAGATTTTTTCATATAAGCGATCTTCATCTGGGAAAGCAGCTTGGTGGCATGGACCTTACCGAGGATATGCGTCATGTGCTTTTCGGGCAGGTCCTTGGCAGTGCTTATCAGCAGTACAGACCTGATGGACTGATAATAGCAGGGGATATATACGACAAGGCATCGCCCTCGGCAGAATGTATCAGGATGTTTGACGAGTTCCTGTCCCGTGCGGCCGAGCTTAAGCTACCTGTGTATGCTATCAGCGGAAATCATGATAGTGCACAGCGGGTAAGCTATGGCAGGGAGCTTTTCCATAACAGCGGAGTGTATCTGTCCGAGCCGTTTTCGGCAGATAGTCCTGTTACTGTGATATCCTGCGGTGATATAGATGTTGCATTGTTTCCTTATATTTCAACTGAAAATGCTGCACAGTGCTATCCCGAAGCGGATATAGATGATATCAACTCGGCACTGAGAGCGGTGTTTGCCCGTGCGGGACTTCCGCGGGAGGGCAGACCTTGTCTGCTTGTGGCGCATCAGGCGGTGGCAGGGACCTCGCAGGATGCTATAGGCAGCCTGGAAACAGCGGACTACCACGTGTTCGGGGGGTTCGCTTATACTGCGTTGGGGCATTTCCATACGCCGAAGAATATAGGTGGCCCCAGAGTGCGTTACTGCGGCTCACCGCTGTGCTTTTCCGCAAAGGAGGCGCAGAATCCGCAGAAGTATATCGATGTTATAGATATAGACAGTGACGGAAACGTTGAGGTGGTAAATCACCCGATACAGCCGCTCCGTAATGCGTTGATAATCGAGGACAGCTTTGAATCACTGATGTCGGACAAGTATGCTGCATCGGAGGATTATGTGTTTATAACTGTCAAGGGCGACAATGCCGAGAGTGATTCGGCACGACTTTTGCAGGCAAAGTACCCCTGCTGTGTGAAGATAAGCTATGACAAACAGGCTGTAAACAGGACGGAGGAGCGGGAATACTCCGAAATGGAGTTCGGAGAGCTTTTCGGCGGCTTCTTCCGACTTGCTATGGGCGGCGAGATAGATCCCGAACTGCTTGAAACGGCAAAGGAGATCTTCGCAGAATCGGAAAAGGGGGCAGGAGTATGATAATCGAAAAGCTGACACTTTCTGCCTTCGGACCTTATGCAGGCGTGGAAACGGTGGATCTCACCCCATTTATGGGAAAGGTTTTTCTTATAACAGGTGATACAGGTGCAGGAAAGACAACGATATTTGATGGCATAACCTATGCGTTGTTCGGAGAGACCAGCGGCTCCGTGCGTGGCAAAAAGACCTTAAGAAGCCAGCACGCCGGACCTAAGGCGAAAAGCTATGCGGAGCTTGTGTTTTCGGCGGGAGGCAAGACCTACACCATTTATCGTGCTACCGAAAACAAAAAGAAATCGGACCATCATCTTTCGGACGATAAGGGCGGATATTGGGAGAATGAACGCGAGATAGCGGCAAAGATAACCGAGGTCACGGGCTTTGATTACGAGTCCTTTTGTCGTGTTTCCATGCTGGCACAGGGCGAGTTTGACAAGTTTCTGCGATTGAAGTCCTCCGAGAGAGAGGTAACGCTGCGCAAGCTTTTCGGCACCGAAAAATACGAGCGCTTCACTGCACTCCTTAAGCAGAAGAACGACATTTGCACGGCAGAGATAGCCGAACTTAAGCGGGATTTTGAAAAAGAACTTGATGGCGAGGATATACCATCAGAACACTGTAGCATAGAATTTTCAGAGGAAGTAATCAGGATATTTGAAGAAAAGAATCGTTCCAGTCTAGATGCGATGAATGTTTCCGCTGCAGAGATAAAAAGACTTGATGCCTCGATAACTGCCCTTGCCGCACAGACAGCAGAGGCAGAAAGTTTCAACAGGGATATCGACGAGCGGGAAAAAGCAAAAAAAGAGCTGGCAGCGCTTGAATCGCTCAGGTGTGAGATCGACAGAAAACGGACTTTGCTCGAAAAGCAGCACCGCGCTGCTGATATCCGACCGCTGTATGACCGCAGGATATCGCTTGCTTCCTCGGCGACAGAGATGAGTGTATCCCTTGAAGCTGCAGAGGAGGCTGTGGAGGAAGCAGCAGCAGAAAGGACCGCTGCCCTCGGCAAGAAGCAGGAAAGCGACCTTGCGAAGCCACGTGCAGAGGAGATATCCCGTGCACTGGCGATACTGGAATCTATACTTCCGAAGTATGAAGAAGCGCAGCAGGCTCAGACCGAAGCCGAGTCGTTCCTGCCTGAGATAGAAAAAACAAAAAAACAGCAGCAGAGCTGTATGAAAAGGGCAGAGGATAATAAGACAATATCAGAGGAGCTTGAGGAGCAGCTTGCTGTTGCAGAAAAGACCGCTGCAAAGCTGCAGGAAGCAAAAGAGAGATATTCTGAGTGCGAAAAAGCTCTTGGAAATATCGCAGAGCTTGAAGCTGCTGTTTCAGAGATGGAACGGGCACTTATTGTGCTTAATGCTGAAAAAGAGGAGCATAACAAAGTTTTTGCGGAGTGTGTAAAGTCTGAGGAAGCCTATCACAGCACAGCGGCATTGTATCATCTGAATGCGGCGGCAGTGCTGGCTCAGAGACTGGATGAGGGGCAGCCCTGTCCTGTATGTGGTTCTCAGCATCATCCGTTGCCTGCGAAGTTTCCTGAAAACGCACCTGACCAGAGGGCTCTTGAGGCTGCTGAAAGGCTGTGGAAAAAGCAGCAGAAGCTGCTTTCGGGAGCGGACAAGTCCCTGGCTAAGGCTGAAGCAGAGTATGCTGCAGCACATGGTAAAACAGCGGATAAATATATGGAATTGTTATGTGAAAAGCTTACAGATACTGATGTGAATGGCCGTATATCAGCGCTTAAATGTGAAAAACAGCAGCTTATGACCGCAGTGTCTGAGGAGCTTGCACTTGTGAAAAGTGCCTGCGATTCTGTTGCGGAGCTTTCTGAAAGATCAGAAGCGGCGGTACAGGCGGAAAAGCAGCTTTCTGAGGAAAATCTACAGCTTTCTCAGCGGCTGGCACAGCTTAATGCAGAGTATTCTGCGAAGTTCGCTGTGGCACAGGAGAAGCTTGCGGCACTGGGCGGAAAGACCCTGTCGGATACAGAAAAGGAGATAACTGCACTTTCAGATGAGAGGGCAGAGATACTGAAAGTCGCGGAAGCGGCGGAGCTTGCGCTGGCCGGTGCGGAAAAGGCACTTGCGGCAGCCGAGGCGGAAAAAGCCTCGCTTGCGACCCGGCTTGCTGACACTGAAAAACAGCTTGAAAAGGCAGCGGCTGCATTTGAAGATGCACTCAGAGAGCAGGGTTTCGTGGATGAGGAAAGCTTTGTCGGGCTCGTCACAGACAGAGAGCAAAGAGATGCGTTGTCTGCTGAGATAAACGGGTACGATAAATCATTTGCTGCGGCAAAAGCGGCACTTGCGGCATTCGCTGAGAAGCTCCCTGAAAATGCGGAGAAAAAGGATATCTCACTGCTTCGTGAAAAAAGTGATGCTCTTGATAAGGAGCGAAGCGATTTGCGTAATGCGGAGATCGCGGCGATATCTGAGAACAAGCGTATTACGGATAAGCTGTCGCGACTTCAGCGGCTTGTTGCTGACAGCACGGATAAGGCAAAGCTTGCAGCGGATATGTCAAGACTATATCGTGCAGCTTCGGGACAGGGCGCGGAGAAGATAAGCTTTGAACGATATATTCAGGGACAGCTTTTCGACCGTGTGCTGGACAGGGCAAACGACAGGCTGTATGTCATGAGTGATGGCAGATATCGCTTTGACAGACGTATCCTCAACGAAAACGGCCGCTCCACAGCGGGGCTTGATATAAACATCATCGACAACAATGCAGGTGCAAACGGAGTCCGTGATGTTTCCACACTTTCAGGCGGTGAGAGGTTCCTTGCGTCCTTTGCGCTGGCAATAGGACTTTCGGATTTCGCACTGGAGCAGGGCGGTGCACGACGCTCGGATGTGCTGTTCATAGATGAGGGCTTCAGTGCTCTTGACGAGAACACCTTTGAACTTGCACTGGAGGTAATAAACAAGATTTCTGCGCAGAACAGAATGGTCGGTATAGTATCTCATGTAAAGGAAATACAGAACCGCTTCCCCGACCGCAGGATATATATCAGAAAAGGAAGACAGGGAAGCAGTATATGCTGACATTGTGAGTTTTCAGGGGGGAATATGATGGATTACAGATTCAAAAGATTCGATGACCTTGATTATGAAAAAGTATGCAGATTCCTTGTGGAGTTATCCGGGAATGACCGTACACACATTAACTGGAACTGGGCAAGATGGGAGTGGATGTTCTTCCATCCTGAATTCGACAGGAGCTTGTCTGATAAGATAGGATTGTGGTTTGCCGGTGATGAGCTGGCAGGTGTTGCAATATATGACCATTACTTAGGTGAGGCGTTTTTCGCGGCAAAGAATGGTTGTGAGGCACTGGAAAACAAGATACTGCGTTACATGGTGGAAAACCTTTCCGATGAGAATGGCCTGGGCATCGCCGTGAACGACAGCGATAGCAGGACGGTTGCGCTGCTGACATCCCATGGCTTTTCGGTGCATGAGCAGACTGAAAACGTACTGGAGCTTTCACTGGATGATCTTGATCTCAGTATAGCTGAAAACGGATCGGTAAAGATAAGTAATATTGATGTAGAAAAGGATCTGTATAAGCATCACGAGCTTTTGTGGAAAGGCTTCGACCATCAGGGCGCGCCGTCTGTGGATGACGATACCATGGGCAGACAAAGGGTCATGCTTTCGGCACCGCATCTGGATCCGATGCTGCATATCGTTGCCGTGAATGAAGCTTCGGACTACGTTTCGTACTGTGGCTTATGGTATGACAGAGATACAGATTATGTATATGTGGAACCTGTATGCACCGTACCGCAATATCGCAATAAAGGAATTGCGGGGATAGTCCTTGCGGAGGGCTTGAAAAGAGCATATCAGCTTGGTGCGAGAAGAGCTTACGTGATCTCGGATATGGAATTCTATAAACGTTTTGGATTCAGGCAGCATTCTCATTATACATTTTACTGGTTTAAAAAATGATAATTGTCATAAATCAGGAACAGACTTAAAAATTCGGAGGATTTAACTTTGCTTAGACTTGCAAGATATCTTAAGCACTTTAAGCTGCACGTTTCCATCGGACCTGCGTGCAAGCTTATTGAGGCGATATTTGAGCTTATCGTACCGCTTGTTATGGCGGATATAATCGATAACGGCATAGCCACGGGCGATGAAAATATCATCTGGCAGGGTGGATTAAAACTCATCATCTTTGCCGTGTGCGGACTTTCGTTCACACTGGTGTGCCAGTATCTGGCTTCCGTTGCTTCGCAGGGAGTGGGAACACTGCTGCGCCGTGACCTTTATGCGCACATCAATACACTCTCCTACAGGGAGATAGACAGGCTTGGTACCCCTGCGCTGGTCACACGTATCGCAAACGACGTAAATCAGGTGCAGACCGCCGTTGCGATGCTGATACGCCTTGTTATCAGAGCACCGTTCCTTGTTATCGGCGCAACAGTGATGGCGATGACCATCGACCTTAAGCTTTCGCTGATATTCTTCGGCTGTATGATAGCTATTGTTGCGATAATGTATCCCATAATGGTGATAACCGTAAAGCTCTTCAAGCGTCAGCAGAAGAGCCTTGACGGCATCTCACGCATAACCCGTGAGAACCTTTCGGGCGTGAGGGTGGTACGTGCCTTTTCGCGACAGGAGTACGAAAAGCAGCGCTTTGAGGAGACTGCTGAGGAGTACCGCAGGTTCGCTCTTAAGGCAGGCAGGATAAACGCGCTTTTAAATCCTGCTATCTTTGTTGTGGTGAACGTGGCATATCTCCTTATCGTGTATTTTGGCGGAAGCATGGTTTCTGTTGACGGACTTACACAGGGACAGGTCATCGCCCTTGTAAACTACATGACGCAGATATCTCTTGCACTTGTGGTGGTTGCAAATCTGGTGACTATCTTCACAAAGGCAGCGGCTTCCTCGCAGCGTATCAACGAGGTGTTTGATACTAAACCCAGCGTTGTTGGTGCCGACTCCATTCCCGAAACTGATGAAAATGCTCCTGCGGTGGAGTTCAGGGATGTAAGCTTCTCCTATCTTGATGGCGAGGATGCTGAAAAGTCACTTGAAAATGTGACATTCTCGCTCGGCAAGGGCGAGGTGCTTGGAATAATCGGCGGCACAGGCTCAGGTAAATCCACGCTTGTGAACCTGCTTGCACGTTTCTATGACGCCACACAGGGCAGTGTACTGATAAACGGCGCAGATGTGAAGAGCTTCCCCGATAAGGAGCTTCGCCGTATCATCGGCATAGTACCGCAGAAGACCGAGCTTCTCAGCGGCACTATACGTGAGAACATGACGATGGGTAGAACAGACATCACTGACGAGCGGATATATGCCGCACTTGAGACCGCGCAGGCAAAGGAGTTCACCGATAACCTTGAGGACGGACTTGATGCACGTATCCTTCAGGGAGGCAAGAACTTCTCGGGCGGTCAGAAGCAGAGGCTTGCCATAGCCCGTGCGATCGCACAATCGCCTGAGATACTTATACTTGACGACAGCTCCAGCGCACTTGACTATGCTACCGACGCAGCCCTCAGAAAGGCACTCAGGAAGCTTTCCATGACCTGTGTCATCGTATCCCAGCGCGCAAACAGCATACGACATGCGGATAAGATAATCGTGCTTGACGATGGTATGGTAGAGGGGATAGGCACCCATGCGCAGCTTCTCAAGGAGTGCGAGGTATATCGTGAGATCTGCCTTACTCAGTATACCGAGCAGGAGCTGCTTGAACAGGAAAAGGAGGGGTAAACAGTGGCGAAAAAAGCAAAAAAAGGTGCGCTGCTGCGTATCCTTAAATATGTTAAGCCGCAGATGTGGCTTGTAGTCATCGCACTTATCTGTGCGGCGGCGAGCGTGCTGCTGTCGCTGTATACAACAGTGCTTATCGGCGATGCGGTAGACTGTATCACTGATATCGGTGCGGATTTTGAGGCGATGACGCCTATCCTTATACAGATTGCGGTAATAATCCCGCTTGTCATGATATTCCAGTGGCTGATGTATTTCTGCACCAATGCTATCACTCATAAGACGGTAAAGATGCTGCGTACCGACGCATTCGCACAGGTGCAGAAGATACCGCTGTCTTACATCGATGTGAATGCCCACGGCGACATCATCAGCCGTGTCGTGAATGATGTTGACGCTGTGTCTGACGGACTTCTGCAGGGCTTTCAGCAGCTCTTTACAGGTGTCGTTACGATAGTCGGTACGCTGTGCTTCATGCTTTCGCTGAATATAGAGATAACGCTTGTGGTGGTGCTGATAACTCCGTTATCCTTTGCAGTTGCTGCGGTAATATCAAAGCTGTGCTTCAATAAATTCCGTGAGCAGTCACAGCTCAAAGGCGAGCTTACAGGCTATATTGACGAGCACATCGGAGGACAGAAGCTTGTAAAGGCATTCGGATACGAGGACAGCGCAAAGGAGCACTTCAACGAGATCAATGAGCGCCTTAACGTCTGCGGCAGACGTGCGCAGTTCTACTCTGCGCTTACAAATCCCTGTACGAGATTTGTAAACTCTCTTGTGTATGCGGGCGTGGGAGTTTTCGGCGCACTGAGAGTCGTTACTTCAGGCGGTGTGTTCAGTGTAGGTGGACTCTCCTGCTTCCTGCAGTATGCAAATCAGTACACAAAGCCTTTCAATGAGATATCGGGTGTTGTGACGGAGCTTCAGAATGCTATCGCTTCGGCAGGACGAATATTCGAGCTTATCGATGAAAAGGCTGAGTCGGACGATTCTGACAACTATGTGCTCACTTCCTGTGATGGAAAGGTAGAGCTTCATGATGTTTCGTTCTCTTATATTCCCGAAAAGCCGCTTATCGAAAACCTCAACCTGCTTGTGGAGAGCGGACAGCACATCGCTATCGTAGGTCCAACGGGCTGCGGAAAGACAACACTCATAAATCTGCTGATGCGCTTTTACGATGTAGTCGGCGGTGAGATAAAAGTGAGCGGACACCCTATAAAGTCGCTCACACGAAACAGCCTGAGAAGCAATTTCGGTATAGTTTTGCAGGAAACATGGCTGTTTAAGGGTACAGTACGTGAGAATATCGCCTATGGCAGACCCGACGCACCGCTTGAGGAGGTCATCGAGGCGGCAAAGGCAGCGCACGCTCACAGCTTTATCAGAAGATTACCTCAGGGATATGATACGGTGATCTCCGATGGCGGTGATCTTTCACAGGGTCAGAAGCAGCTCCTCAGTATCGCGAGGGTAATGCTGACACTGCCGCCCATGCTGATACTGGACGAGGCTACATCGAGCATCGATACCCGTACCGAAATGCGTATACAGAGTGCCTTTGACAGGATGATGAAGGGCAGGACGAGCTTTGTTGTGGCACACCGTCTTTCCACTATACGCGAAGCAGACTGCATACTTGTCATGAAGTCGGGTCATATTGTGGAGCAGGGCAATCATACAGAGCTTATGGCAAAGGGCGGCTTCTACTCGCAGCTTATCAGCAGCAGACAGGAAAACGCCTGATATACCGAAATGGAGAATAATATGGACGAAAAGGAAAAAAATATCCCTGTACAGACCGAGGACAAGCCTGAAAACTGGCAGCACACCTGGGTGGACGATATGAAGCAGGAGCTTGAGGACTATATAGAAGAACAGGGTATCTATATAAGGCAATAGCGTGCCACCGTAAAGTGATTGTTTTTCTTTGCAAAATAATAAAAGCTCCTCGGATGATTCCGAGGAGCTGATATTTTATATGGAGAAATTACTTGAGGGAGTTTACAAGATCTCTTGTATCACGTGCGATAAGCAGCTCCTCGTTGGTGGGAACTACCCAAACCTCAACCTTGGAGTCGGGAGCGGAGATCTTTGCAAGCTTGCCTCTGAGACCTGCGTTTGCGTTCTCGTCAAGCTTGATGCCGAGTACTTCCATGTTGTTGCAGACATCTGCACGCAGATCGTCGGAGTTCTCGCCGATACCGCCTGTGAACAGAACAGCGTCAAGACCGTTCATTGCAGCTGCGTAGGAGCCGATGTACTTCTTGATCTCGTAACGGAGCATCTCGCCTGCGAGGAGAGCCTTCTTGTCGCCCTTTTCAGCAGCAGCGGTGATATCACGGTTGTCGCTGGAGATACCGGAGATTCCGAGGAAGCCGGACTTCTTGTTGAGGTAGTTGCTCATCTCAGAGGGTGTCATGCCCATCTTGTCGGCAACGAATGTAACAGCGGAAGCGTCGATGCAGCCGCAGCGTGTACCCATGATAACGCCGTCCAGGGGAGTGAAGCCCATGGATGTATCAACGGACTTGCCGCCATCGATAGCTGTGATGGAGGAGCCGTTACCGAGGTGGCAGGACACGATCTTAAGATCCTTGATATCCTTGCCCATAGCCTCTGCAAGAGCCATGGATACGAAACGGTGGGATGTACCGTGGAAGCCGTACTTTCTTACGTGGTAATTCTCATAGCACTCATAGGGCAGACCGAACATGAATGCCTTTTCGGGCATTGTCTGATGGAATGCTGTATCGAATACAACTACCTGAGGAGTTGTAGCGGGGATTACCTTCTTGCAAGCCCACAGAGCCAGTGCGTGGGGGTGGTTATGTACGGACTCAAGCTCAGCCAGATCGTCTATCTGCTGGATAACCTCGTCTGTAACGAGTGTTGTCTTGCTGAAGATCTCAGCACCCTGCACGATACGGTGACCTACTGCGGAGATCTCGTCCATGCTGTCGAGTACCTTAGCCTCGCCTGTTGTGAGGACCTCTACCAGCTTCTCAAAAGCCTCTGTATGTGTGGGGAATGTGCAGTCGATATCCACAACTGCGCCTGTGTAAGCTGTGTGCTTGATTTGACCGTCGATACCGATACGGTCGCAGTTACCCTTAGCGATAACGCTCTCATCCTCCATATTGATGAGCTGATACTTCAGCGAGGAGCTGCCTGCATTGATGACCAGAATTTTCATGTTATGTATGTCCTTTCGTATATGTTGTTGCCGCACGGAAATTCCGCCGTGTATGTTTCGACAGAGTGCGGAAATAATTCACATAATATTTTATACCTTTTTGTCGGAAAAATCAAGCCCTTTACTGAAAAAATAAATTATTATGGTAAAATTCGTGCGCTTTTCTATAAAAAGAGCTTGTAAAGCTGTTTGTTTTGTGGTATAATATAAATTGCGACACAATTGAATAATCTCTTAAGGGACAGTATACACTTTTACTTGGTAAAAGTGCATGCTCTTTTTCGTATGCTTTTCTTTAAGAGATTCGAAATTGTGTCGCAGCAATCGGAGTTATGCATTTTTCGGTGCGTAGCCTCGGCTGCGCACTTTTTTATTTTATGGAGGAAAAACATGAAGAAAAAACTTTTTAGCATTGCACTTATCGTGGCGATGGTTTTCAGTGCGACGGGTTGTGGCGAAGACGAAGGCGCATCAAGTGACGATGGTATTGTTTCTAATCAGTCTTCTGTAGAGCAAGGTTCAGCTGAACTGAACACTAATGACAGTGGTGCAGATATTACGGAATCAAGTGACGACGTCCCCGAGCTTGGTGGCGATAATGTCGACAGCGAGGAGCAGGAGGAAACTCCGAAAATCATTTCTGCTATTAATAATACCCTGTTGTTTAGAAATGGTTCTTGGATTTTTTCATTCGATGGAAAGAAATATCTATATAATATAGAAGATGAAAAGATCATTGAAATAGACTCAAGCATAAATAAAATAATTGATGTTTCGGGATATGCTGTTATCTATGACGGCGATGGTTACCGAAAGGTTGTGAATGTTGAAACAGGTGAGGTTTATGTTGATGCAGAAAAAGATGATCTCTCAATAGTAAAAGCAGATGATTGTTATTTCAATGGCGAGGATGGCTATTTTATTGATGATTCATTGCTTGTTATGAGAAAAGAAGATTCTTTTGATGGAACTACAGTTTCTTTTGGCACTATGAATAACAAGGGTGAGTACACAAACCCTTGTTCTGGCGACCACAATGTGGATCTAATCGATGTGCCTTATGAATGGAGAATACTCAATAAAGATATTATACTTATGCAAGCAACGTATTTTATTCTTCCGAATAAGCATACATGTTATTATGATATTGTAAACGATGAACAGCTTGTGTTTGATGACAATAATACTTACATTGCAGAAAAAGGTGTCGCAAAAATCGATGATCGTGAACAAAATATGAATGATGAAGCTATTGTTAAATTGGACGCTTGGCTTGGTGATGTATCGAAGGCGTATGTTACCGATATGCAGACAGGTGAAGTAGATAGCTATGAGCTTTCGGAATATAATGTTGATAGCAGTGACCTGTTTCCTGTTCCTGCAAAGGATACGTTGTTATTTATCAGTAATAAAAGCAACGGAGATTTTTTATGTGTCATGAATAAGAACGGAGAGCTTGAATTTGAACCTTTCAAAGTAACTTATTTTAATTTTATGACAGGGATTACATATGAAAACAACAAATACATTTGCTTGAATCCTTTGAATCAATTCATGTATAATGTTGAAACTAAGGAACTGTTCCGTTGCAATACAGACGAAAATGATGCAAGTTATATGGTGTTCAGATACTATGACAATGTAACAGATACTTTCCTTGTAGAAGCAAATCACCCGGAATACGGTAAAGGTTTCTATATGGCGCATCCTGATGACCTGACTACACTTGTTCACCCATTTGAGGGTTAAATACAGACTGAAGCGCAAGCAGAAAAGCTTGCGCTTTTTTGTCGGAAAAATCAAGCCCTTTTAGCTTGTTTTATAAAAATTGTTAATTTTTTATTTATTATATTGATTAATTCAGTGATTTGGTGTACAATTATATTATAATTTAAATCAGCTTACAAAAGGAGATGTAGCGATATGAATGATATCATGATATTGGGAATAGTGACAGCTGCTGTCGGGCTTGTGATCGCTGTATCCGGTGTAGTTACATATTTCGAAAGAAAAAACGCTGTTGCAAAGGGTAAGTGGGTGCGCACCACAGCGGCGATAGTGGGCGAGTTTTCCTATACCGAGAGGCAGCTTCCGAGACTTAGCAAGGGTTACAGAAGCCAGTCCAATCCCGTGACCTATACACAGGCGAGGATAGTTTACTCCGTAGATGGAGAGTTCTACGAAAAGACCGCATTCACCGATGAAGAGAAGGAAGTCGACATCTACTACAATATCAGCAAACCGTCACACTTCTATACAGCGGAGGAGTACGAAAAGCATTTTGAAAACAATATGCTTTTTGGACTGGTTGCAGGTTGTGTTGCAGGCGCTTTGATGATAGCGCTTGGTGTTGGTCTGATATGTTCAGGCGCAGATGACGCAAATGATATGCCGATACTTGATGTATCGTCAGGGCAGGCACAGTTTGAACAGAAGGAATAACAAAATGCAGCTTTACATAAAACATTTCTCCGAGCTTACTACATCGGAGCTATATAATATACTCCGTGCACGAGCCGAGATATTCGTGGTGGAGCAGAACTGCCCCTATCAGGATCTTGACAACAAGGATCTGAACGCATGGCACGTCTGGTATGAGGACGAGGATGGTGTTGCCGCCTACTGCCGTGTGCTGGACAAGGGCGTGTCCTATCCGAACGAAGGCTCCATCGGGCGTGTTATCACCGTAAAGCGTGGCACAGGTCTTGGCTTCAAAGTCATGATGGAGGGTATCCGTGTGGCGGAGGAAAAATTCTCTCAGATCTCGCTGCGCATCAGCGCTCAGCAGTACGCACAGGGTTTTTATGAGAAATGCGGATTTGTGCGTGTTTCGGAACCGTATCTTGAGGATGATATTCCCCATGTGGAGATGGTGAGGAACAGTTAAAAATTACGAGGTGATACTATGAAGATCGCAGCAGTAATATGCGAATACAACCCGTTCCATTACGGACATAAATATCAGCTTGCTAAGACCCGTGAGATGGGCGCGACACATATCGTGGCGGTGATGAGCGGCAATTTTACTCAGCGTGGCGATGTGGCGGTATACGACAAATACGAGAGGGCACGTATCGCCCTTGAAAACGGCGCTGATCTTGTGCTGGAGCTTCCGACTGTGTACAGCCTTTCAGCGGCTGAGGGATTTGCAAGGGGCGCTGTCAGCATCATCGAGGCGCTTGGCTGCGTGGATGTGCTGTCATTCGGCAGCGAGTGCGGCGATATTGCTGCATTGAAAGAGGCGGCAGGCGCAAGTGAATACGCACTGCACACAGACGAATTCAAGGAGGCTATGCGCAAGGGTGCAAGCTTCCCTGCGGCACTTGCAGAGGCGGTAAAGTCGTACTACACCGATGATGTGTGCGAGCTTCTGGCATCTCCTAACAATACCCTTGCGGTGGAGTATATCAAGGCACTGGACGACATCGGCAGCGGCATACAGCCTGTGACGATACAGCGCAGCGGCGCAGACCACGACAGTGACGAGGAGAGCGAAAGCTTCGTCAGTGCTTCGCTTATAAGAAAAAAGATACTTGCAGGTGAGGACTACTCAGCGTATGCGCCTGTTATAAACGCTCCGAGCGCCGATATAAAGAAGCTTGAGGTTGCCATCCTTTCAAAGCTGCGAACGATGCGCCTTTCAGATTTCGAGAACATCTACGACTGCGCACAGGGAATGTCCGAGCGCCTTTACAAGGCAGTGCGCAAAGCCTGTACTTTAGATGAGCTGTATTTCCTTACAAAGACAAAGCGTTACACGCTTGCAAGGATACGCCGTGCCGTGCTGTGCAGCTTCCTTGGGATAGACAAGAAGCTGCTTAACGAGTCGCCTGCATACATCCGTATACTCGGAATGAACGGCAGGGGCAGGGAGATACTTTCGGCGGCGCAGTGCGGACTGCCTGTCGATACCTCACTCAAAAACCTCATGAAGCAGAGCCGTGAGGCGCATCGCCAGGGAGCTTTTGAGGAGCGTTGCGGAGATGTGTACTCCCTCGCATTTGAAAAGCCACGCCCCTGCGGCTATGAGTTTACGGCAAAGCCTGTTATCATTGAATGAGAAATTAGGAATTAGGAATGAGGGATTTCGGTGTCGGCTGACGCCGACATATTAAAAAGCGGCTATGCCGCAATATGGATATATTCAATTTGAAACACATAAAATTATCGGAGGACATAAAAATGGTAAACGTAAGTGAGATAACCTACAAGAATTTCGGCAAGTGCCTTAAAATGGAGAACGAGACCGCTTCTCTTATCGTCACACTTGACGTGGGACCTCGTATCATCTCCTATTGCCTTAACGGCAGGGAGAACATACTTCTTGAGGACGAGGAGCGTGTATTTTTCGAGCGTGGCGATTCTTTCAGAGAATATTTCGGCGAGGACAAGACATGGTACATCTACGGCGGTCACAGGCTGTGGAGCAGCCCCGAAAGTATGCCGCACAGCTATGTTCCTGACAATGAGCCTGTGGAGTATTCGGTGCTTGAATGTGGCAAAAACGAAAAGGGTGTAAGCCTGACCCCTCCTCCTACAAGGACAGGTCAGCAGCACACTATCGTGATATGGCTGGATAATGACAGCTCCCGTGTTCAGATAAACCACAATATCACAAATGTTTCGGGTGCTATCGTGACGCTTGCACCATGGCCTATGACGGTATGCAGCGCAGGCGGCGTTGAGATATTCCCCCAGAGCACAAAGGACAACGGTCTGCTTTCCAACCGCAGAAACGTTTTCTGGCCTTATTCCGATATAAATGACCCTCGGTTCTTCCTGTGCAATAAGTACGGCACGCTGAAGCAGGTGCCGGGCAGCGAGGGTAAGTTCAAGATAGGCATGAATAATGAGGACGGCTGGGCGGCTTACGTCAATAAGGGCCAGATATTCTTAAAGAATTTTGAGATGAACGTTGATGGCGAGTATCCCGATTTCGGCTGCAATTTCGAGACGTTCACAAACGGTATCTTCCTTGAGTGTGAGAGCCTTGGAGAGCTTAAGACGCTCAAAAACGGACAGACGACAAGCATCACCGAGGAGTGGGAGCTTATTGAGTGCGAAGATACATTCGACCCACGAAACGAGGACAGCATCGATGGCTTTGTGAAGAAATACGACCTGAGAAACAAGACAGGCGCATCAAATTGTGCAGCTCACACTGCTGTCAGACACGGATGATCGTTTGATCCTTCACTCCTGAACACTGAATAAAAAAGGAGCAGCTATGACCCTTTATGAACAGCTTCGCAGGAAGCATAGTACATTTATCTACCACAGCTATGAATTTCTGAAAGAGGACGGAAAAAATGTCCTGCGCTTTCATTTTTCGATAGACGAACATCACTTTTATCCGCGGTGGACATGGGACTTCGAAACACCTGACAACTGCGACATAACGCTTATTGACGAGCTTGCTTTCTCTCTCGGCATGGCTGAGCTTGTTTCATACTGGAAGTGTGCCTGCTGCCCCGAGGTGGAGGTGCGCTGCGGTGCGCTTACCGAGTGGCAGAAGAACTGGTGGAAGAAGCTTTATTTCAACGGGCTGGGCGAGTTCTTTTACAGAAACGGGATCGAACCCGATTTCGACAGCTTTATGAACATCACCGCTCCCGATTGCGTTGAAAGGCGTGCGCTTTACAGCCGCAGGACCGAACTGAAAGGTATGCTGGTGCCGATAGGCGGCGGCAAGGACAGCGTTGTTTCGGTCGAACTGCTGAAAAAACACGGAGCTGAGATATTCCCCTATATCATCAATCCCCGTGGTGCAACTCTCGGCTGCGTTGAGGCGGCAGGTATTTCCGCGGAAATGATAGTGGGGGTGCGCCGCACTATCGATAAGACGCTGCTTGAGCTCAACAAGCTTGGTTATCTCAACGGTCACACGCCGTTTTCGGCGGTGGTGGCGTTCTCGGCAGAGCTTTTCGCTGCCATGAAGGGACTTAAGTACATCGCACTTTCCAACGAGAGCAGTGCGAACGAGGCCTATGTCGACGGCACCGATATCAACCACCAGTACAGCAAATCCACAGAGTTTGAGCGGGATTTCCGTGAGTACGGCGAGCATATCTTCGGCAGCATGGCAAGGGATGGCTATCCCGAGTATTTCAGCCTGCTCCGTCCGTGGAGCGAGTGGCAGATCGCCCGTGAATTTGTGAAGCATCCGCAGTATTTCGGAGTGTTCCAGAGCTGCAATCTCGGCAGCAAGACGGATGTGTGGTGCGGCGAGTGTGCAAAGTGCCTGTATGTTTATATACTGCTTGCGGCGTTCCTTGACGATGAAACGCTTGTGAAGATATTCGGCTGCAATATGCTGGAAAAATCCGAGCTTCTGGAGATGTTTGACGGACTTGTGCTGGACGGCGAGGATAAGCCGTTTGAGTGCGTGGGCACCCGTGACGAGATACGCCTTTCGCTTGATATGGCACTGAAAATGAGGGGGGCAGGTGCGCCTGCGCTTCTGAGGTGCTATGCGGGCTATCGTGAGACAGGCGGCTTTGACATCCCCGATCTTACAGATTTCTTTGACGAGGACAATTTCGTCCCCGAGGAATTTATCTATCTGCTTAAAAACTGAGGTTATTATGGATATTTCGATACTTAAGCCCTTTTTTGAGGGCAGGCGTGCTGCGATACTCGGCTTCGGAAGAGAGGGCAGAGTGTGGCTTGAGATACTTAAAAAGCTTTCCTGCTGTGCGGAGATAGCAGTTGCTGACATGAACGATGTAAACGCCGAGGGCGTGACGTTCCTGTGTGGGGAGGATTACCTCGACAGGGCAAAGGAATACGATGTTATTCTGCAATCCCCAGGGGTCATCATAAAGGATAAGCTTACCGCCGAGGAAAAGGCGAAGATACTTACGCAGACGGAGCTTCTGCTGCGCCTTAAGCCGTGCAGAATAATCGGTGTGACGGGAACAAAGGGAAAGTCAACTACATCCTCGCTGATATATCATTTCCTTAAGGCAAACGGAATGGATACAATGCTCATCGGCAACATCGGAGTCCCTCCGCTGGAGCGGTTTGAGGAGATGAGCTTTGATACCGTTGCGGTGTGCGAGCTTTCCTGTCATCAGCTTGAATTTGCGAAGCATTCGCCCGATATTGCGGTGCTGCTGAATGTTTTCCCCGAGCATCTCGACCACTACACAGGCTTTGAAGCATACAAAGCGGCAAAGGAGAACGTGTATCTGCATCAGAACAAGGGCGATCTTGCGATAATAAATGCGGACATACAGCCGAAGTCGTTTTGTGGAGAGCTTGTCACGGCCTCCTTTGGCGGCGAGGGCGACATAAAGACTGATGGCGGCGATATTACGCTGTGCGGTGAGGTCATCCCAGACGAAAGGATACAGACAAGGCTTCTTGGAAAGCACAATATATACAATGTGGCGGTGGCACTGAAAGCGGCTGCTGCGGCAGGTGCGGATATTGACAAGTGCCTAGACAGCCTGCCCGACTTCAATGGACTTGAGCACAGGCTGGAGCGTGTGGCGGTGATAGATGGAGTGGAGTATGTCAACGACAGTATCTGTACCATCCCCGAGGCGGCTATCGCCGCAGTGGAGGCTGTCGGCGGATGCGATGTGCTGATAATCGGCGGAATGGACAGGAATATTCCCTACACAAAGCTTACGGAGTACCTCAACACAGGTGCTGTTAAGAACGTGATACTTCTCCCTGACAGCGGCTGGCGCATAGCGACAAGCCTTGACAATGAGAAATTCAATGTTGTGAAAGCAAAGGACCTGCCCGACGCAGTGAAGCTTGCGCACGGCAGGGCTCAAAAGCGTGTGGTGCTGAGTCCCGCAGCGGCAAGCTACGGCTTCTACAAGAATTTCGAGGAGCGAGGAAAGCATTTCAAGGAGCTGGTGAAAGAGCTTGAAAACGACTGAGCTGCACAGTCTTGCACAAAGGCTGCATATCACGATAGTCGGAAACGGCTATATCGACTGGATATGTCCGAAAGAAAATATCGCAGAGTTTATAGACGAAGCGGAGCGGCTTGGCATACGGATAGCAGGGCTTACGTGGTGGTGCCATGTTCATGACGGGCACAAGCCGTGCGGAATGGGCGGACCTCCGGATGAGTACGGTGATGGCTGGTACAGCGAGATATGCTTTGGCGATGTGCATGAATTTCCCGACCATGACGCTTTGAAGAAATACCTGTTCGAGGACTTCCCGAAAAGCGCTGTATACCGTGAGTGCTTTGTTCCTGCTTTCTGGCTTGACGCAGAATAGTTTTGCCCGTGCAGCGTATACTAATCTCCGAGAAAAAACGGAGGTGGTATCATGACCGACAAAAACGGACTTCACATCAGTGCAAGAGACAGGCTTCTTATTGCCTGGCAGCGCTCAACGGAGCTTGTGAGGGACTATCAGGCATACAAGGCGGAAACAGCAGAGGACGAGGCAGTATCCGCAAAGTTCGGAGAGTACGCTCACGACGAGGCTGTCCATGCTGCGGAGCTTCTGGATATGCTGCATAAATACGACGGATGATCCGTAATGACCTCGCGGGCAATTGCTCGCGGGGTCGTTTTTGCTATGCATTGCGTGTGTTGACTTTTACGGGGGAGTGTGCTATAATCAGTAAGGAAAAATGACAAATAAAAGGAGAATACAATAAATGAGAAAGCTTGTTGCAACATTACTCTTGCTAGTTATGACGTTTGCCATGACAGCCTGCGGCACTATTGATATAAACAAGGTTAAGGGTGACTGGACACTTTCCGCGGTCGGCGATCAGACTGTTGAAGAGTATGCGGAGTCGCTTGGGGTGGCTGTTGAAAGCTGCTATATCAACTGGACTGTTTCAGATAATAGTTTTACTTCTACCAATTACGCTGTTTCCGATACCTATGATATTGAACTTAAAGCAAACGGCTTTGAGGCCATGAAGAACGGGATGATCGTTATGTCCGTTGTGTATAAGAACGATACGCTGTGTTATTCCGTTGACTACGGAAACGGACCTGTTGAGCACGTTTTTGTGAAGGGTAAGAATGAATTTACAGCTTCTGCGGAGGATACCTCTGAGGGCACAGCCACAACGGAAGCCTGAAACGACTGATCTTAATATGATACGATCCTCCGTGCGATCATGTGCGGAGGATCATTGTTTTCCGCAAAATACACAATTGTTACTGAGGATTTCTGTATGGTTGAATGAAAATCCGTATTAACATCCTGCTTTGCTTGAATTTTAACGAGCCGGGTGTTATAATTATACTAAGAGAAATGTAAGGTGGAGTTCACTTATGATATATACAGTAACCTTTAATCCTGCTGTGGATTATGTTGTCCGTGCGGAAAAAATAATCAGCGGCGAGGTCAACCGCTCTGACTCCGAGGTGATATACTTCGGCGGTAAAGGTATAAATGTTTCACTTGTGCTGGCGCAGCTTGGAATTAAGAGTCGTGCACTCGGATTTGTCGCAGGCTTCACCGGAAGTGCCATAGAGCAGGGTGTGCGTGAAGCAGGCGTTGAAACGGATTTTGTTCATCTGGAAAAGGGTTTTTCCCGTATAAACGTGAAGATAAAGGCATCAGAGGAGACCGAGATCAATGGGCAGGGCCCCGATATCAGTGAGCAAGCACTCTCTCAGCTCTATAAAAAGCTGGATGCGCTTACAGAAAATGATACATTGGTCCTTGCGGGAAGTGTACCTAAAACGCTGCCTTCCGATATTTACGAGAATATACTCGCACGGCTGTCGGCAAAGGGTGTGCGCTTTGTTGTGGATGCCTCGGGACAGCTTCTGATGAACGTCCTTAAATACCGCCCGTTCCTTATAAAACCAAACGATAAGGAGCTTTCCGAGATGTTTGGCGTTCAGTTCAAAGATGCGGATCAGATAGCGGAATATGCGGAAAAGCTTCGTATAATGGGTGCACAGAACGTGCTTGTATCCATGGCTGGAGACGGTGCGCTTCTGGTTGACGAAAATGGCTCGGTTCACAGTTGCGGAGTATGCAAAGGCACAGTAAAAAATTCTGTGGGCGCAGGCGATTCCATGGTGGCAGGCTTTATTGCAGGCTATGATAAGGGATGTGACTACGCATTGAAGCTCGGCACAGCCTGCGGAGGTGCTACTGCATTTTCTGACGGTCTTGCACAGCGTGATGAGATAAAAAGGCTTTTTGAAGAACTGACATAACATATAAAGGCAGGTGCGTATTATGAAAATACTGTACGGAAAAGGCGTTTCCACAGGTATTGCATTCGGCAGGATCGTATTTTACCGACATGACGAAGTCAGCGTGACACGCACACGTGTCGATGATGTTGATGCAGAGGTAGTGCGCTACCTTGAGGCGAAGAAAAAGGCTATGTCCCAGCTTGACGAGCTATATGAGCACGCTCTGAAGCAGGTAGGCGAGGAGGACGCGCTTATATTCTCCATGCATCGTATGATGCTTGAGGACCCCGACTTCAACAGCTCTGTGGAGCGTATCATCCGTCGTCAGGGCATCAATGCGGAGTACGCCGTAGCACTTACCTCGCGCAATTTCGCTGAGATGTTCAGCCTTATCGAGGATGACTATATGCGTGAGCGTGGCGCAGATGTCAAGGATATCTCCAATCGTCTTGTGCGCTGCCTTATGAACAAGACAGCAAAGGCTCAGGAGCATCGCGGAAAATGCGTGATATGCGCGGATGATCTTTCGCCCTCGGAAACGGTGCAGATGGACAGAAAGACCGTGCGTGCGATATGCACCGCAAGAGGTTCGGCAACATCGCATACCGCGATACTGGCACGCACCATGAATATCCCTGCTGTTGTGGGCCTTGGCGAGGAGTTCTACTCCCTGTGTGACGGCGATGAGATAATCGTAGATGGCAGCACAGGCGCGCTTTATGTAAATCCCGATGAGCAGACAAAGCTTGAGATGCTTAGAAAGCAGACGGAGGAGATATATCGCAGCGAGCGTCTGTACAGCCTGCGCGGACACGATAATGTCACCCGTGACGGTTGCAGGATAGACATATATGCCAATGTAGGCGGTATCGAGGATATCGGTGCGGCACTTGCAAACGATTGTGGCGGTATAGGTCTGTTCAGAAGCGAGTTCCTTTATCTTGAAAGCAGCGAGGCACCCTCTGAGGAGCTTCAGTTTCAGGTGTATAAGCAGATACTTGAGCGTATGTGCGGCAAGCGCGTTATCATACGAACCTTGGATATCGGAGCGGATAAGGTCGCACGTTGTTTTACCATCCCCCGCGAGGAGAATCCTGCACTTGGCGTGCGCGGAATACGTTTCTGCTTCGCCCGTCCCGAGGTGTTCAAAACTCAGCTCAGGGCATTGTTCCGTGCCTCGGTATACGGTCGGTTGGGAATAATGTTCCCTATGATTATCGCGATGGACGAGATATATGAAATTAAAGATATGATCGAGCAGGTCAAGAGTGAGCTGCGCTCCGAAAATATTCCTTACAGTACAGATGTTCAGATAGGTGTGATGATAGAGACACCTGCTGCCGTCATGATAAGCGATATGCTTGCCCGACAGGTGGATTTCTTCAGTGTAGGCTCCAACGATCTTACGCAATATGCACTTGCAGCCGACAGACAGAACCCGGGGCTTGAGCGTTACTGCAACTCAAGACATCTAGCGCTGTTACGTATGATACGGATCGCGACTGAGAACGCCCATGCTAACGGTGCCTGGATAGGAATATGCGGCGAGGTCGCATCCGATCTTGACCTTACCGAAGCTTTCCTTGCTATAGGTGTGGACGAGCTTTCGGTAACGCCTACCGCGATATTGCATCTGCGCGACAAGGTCATGAACCTCGACATGAGCCGCCGTCATCTCCTTCTGGAAGCCATAGGCAGAGTGTGATCTGCTGTATTAAGCAGGTGTGGTTACAGTAAACTTAAGATCCCGCCCGGTTATCGAATGGGCGGGATCTTTCGGTATTATTGTCACTTGCTGTAAAAGTCTTGACAAATACTGTAGGATTTGTTAAACTATTTATACAAATAACCCGAAAGGATGTTAAAAAAATATGTATGCAACGTTCTGGTCGCTGGTACCGCCACTTGTGGCGATCGTGCTGGCACTGATAACCAAGGAGGTCTACAGCTCGCTGTTTGTAGGTATCCTTATCGGCGCTCTTTTCTTTGCGGGATTCAATCCCGAGGTCACAATGAATCACCTTATCAACGAGGGCTTCATCAAATCTCTTTCCAACGAGGGAAACGTCGGAATACTTATATTCCTTGTCATTCTCGGTACAGTGGTCTGCCTTATGAACAAGGCAGGAGGTTCGGCGGCATTTGGTGCGTGGGCAAAGACCCATATCAAGAGCCGTGTCGGTGCACAGATAGTTACCGTGCTTCTGGGTGTTATTATCTTCATTGACGATTACTTCAACTGTCTTACAGTAGGCAGTGTTATGAAGCCTGTTGCTACAAAGCACAGGATATCCTCTTCCAAACTGGCGTATCTTATTGATGCAACTGCTGCACCTGTGTGTATCATCGCGCCCATATCCTCGTGGGCTGCAGCGGTTACGGGCTTTGTTGAGGGCGAGGACGGCTTCTCTCTGTTCGTGAATGCTATTCCTTACAACTATTATGCTCTGCTTACCATCGTATTTATGGTGGGTGTAGTGCTGATGAAGATGGATTTTGGCCCTATGAAGAAGTACGAGACCCTTGCCGCAGCAGGCGAGGATCCCGGTGATGAGGAGAATTCTGTCAATACTCCCGAAAACATCAAGGGCAGGGGCAAGGTGTTCGATCTTGTGTTCCCGATAATCACACTTATCGTTTGCTGTATTTTCGGAATGATCTATACAGGCGGCTTTTTCTCGGGCGTTAATTTTATAGAGGCTTTTGCCAACTGTTCAGCTTCACTGGGACTTGTTATCGGTTCCACTATTGCGCTGCTTCTTACTGTTGTAGTATATCTTGTAAGACGCGTTATCTCCTTCAAGGATTGCATGGCTTGTATTCCTGAGGGCTTTAAATCCATGGTTCCCGCGATACTTATCCTCACTCTGGCATGGACATTGAAGAATATGACGGACAGCCTCGGTGCTTCTGAATTCGTTGATGCAGTTGTTTCCGAATACGCTGCGGGCTTCAGCTTCCTGCTGCCTGCTATAGTATTTGTTATCGCGGCTATAATCTCTTTTGCTACGGGAACATCCTGGGGCACATTCGGTATCCTTATTCCTATCGTGGTCGATATCTTCCAGCAGACAGACCACACAATGATGATAATTGCTATCTCTGCGTGTATGGCAGGTTCGGTATGCGGCGATCACTGTTCTCCTATCTCCGATACCACCATCATGGCTTCGGCAGGTGCAAAGTGCAACCATGTAAAGCACGTTACCACGCAGCTTCCTTACTCTCTTACCGTTGCGGGTATATCCTTCGTGATGTATCTTATTGCAAGCTTTATCAAGAATCCTGTAATATGTCTGATTATTGGTATAGCGCTTACTATCGGCGCGCTTTTCCTTTTGAAATTCCTTGATAACAGAAAGGCAGCAAAGAGCAAAGAATAACTATGTATCCCGCTGCGCCGTAAAAAAGCGGCGCGGCGGGATCTGTTTTATAGGCATGGATAGATTTTTACTATTTTTCTGCATAAATTTCATATAACCCTGCGTTGGTTTGTGCTATACTTATTGTGTAGTTTTATTTTCCGGAGGTACGATATGAATATAGGAATACTCGGCGCAGGTAATATTGCGCGCAAGATGGCTTATACAGTAAACAAAATGGAGGGTGTCACTCTTGCTGCGATAGGCTCCCGCAGCCTTGAAAAGGCGCAGGAGTTTGCACGTGAGTTCGACATTCCCGTTGCCTATGGCAGTTATGAGGAGCTTGCAGGGGACAGCTCACTGGATCTTATCTATGTGGCTACGCCGCACTCGCATCATTATGAGCACGCAAAGCTGTGCCTTGAAAATGGCAGGAACGTTCTGTGTGAAAAGGCGTTCACCGCAAATGCAAAGCAGGCGAGAGAACTTATCGGGCTTTCCGAGGGCAAGGGACTTTACCTTGGTGAGGCTATATGGACCAGATATCTCCCGATGCGCTTCAGGCTGGACGAGCTGATAAACAGCGGAGTTATAGGAGAGGTTTCCTATCTCACCGCTAACCTTGGGTATGCGCTGAACGATGTCGAGCGTCTGAAAAAGCCTGAGCTTGCAGGTGGTGCACTGCTTGATCTTGGCGTATATGCGATCAATTTTGCCCTGATGGCGTTTGGAAATGACATCAGCAGTATAAAGTCAAGTTGTGTGAAGAATGAGTATGGTGTTGACACGAATAATTCCGTGATCATGAGCTTTTCGGATGGAAAGACTGCGTTGCTGCACAGCAACATGAACAGTAATACCGACAGACGCGGTATGGTCTATGGCGATAAGGGCAGGATAGAGTTTGAGAACATCAATAACTGCGAGGGTATCAGGGTCATACTCAATGACGGTACAGTTACTGAATACCAGACTCCGCAGCAGATATCAGGCTTTGAGTATCAGGTGAGTGCCTCTCTTAAGGCAATAGCAGACGGTAAAACGGAATGTGACGAAATGCCTCACAGTGAGATCATAAGAGTTATGGAGATAATGGACGGTCTGAGAGCCGAGTGGGGCATCAGATATCCTTTTGAATGATTCAGGAGAATACAATGAGATTGACAAAGAAAATTATAACTTCAGTGCTGATATGCAGTATGGCAATATCTGCTCTGTCGGGCTGCGAGGGAAGCACAAGTTCCGCTTCGGATACTGACAGCACTTCTGCTACATCTTCGGTGCAGGGCGGAGATAATACTACATCGCAGACTACCGCATCACAGTCTACAACATCTCAGGCTGAGAGCGTTGACGCAGCTCCCGTTCCCGATGAAGAAGAGGATAAGGTGGTGCAGGAAGCGCTTCCTCCTTCGGTTTACTTTTCGCATGAAAGCGGCATTTATCCCGAGAATTTCAGCCTGGAGCTTGCTCCTGTCGAGGATGGTGAGATATACTATACCCTTGATGGCAGCGATCCAGCAGTAAGCGATACGGCACAGCTTTACAGCGGTGCGCTTGAGATAACCGACCGCAAGGGTGATAAGAACGTTGTGTCCGCTGTGGATCCCCTGCTTATTGCAGGTACATTTAACGAAGTCAACAAGTCCCGTGACGGATTTGTATGCAAGATAGATCCTCCTGCCGATGAGGATGTGGATAAGTGTACAGTCATCCGCGCTGCGGTTAAGAAGTCTGACGGAAGCTTTTGTGGTGAGACCCATGCTACCTACTTCATCGGTACTGCGGAAGATCATATCGAGGGTTTAAAGGCAAGCTGCGAGGCAAGCGGCATGAGCCTTGCTGTCATGAGCATCTCTGTAAACTACGATGATTTCTTTGACAGCGAGAAAGGTATATATGTCAAGGGTGATATTTTTGATGAAGCACTTGAGACATTTTTACAGGAAGAGCGTCTGCGCGATCCCGAGACCGCACGTTCTCTTGATGCAAACTACAAGCAGAAAGGCAGAGAATGGGAGCGCGAGGCTGCCATCTCTCTGTTTGAATTCAATGAAAATGGTGCGGAGGAGGTCCTTAACCAGGGCTGTGGAATAAGGATACAGGGTAACTATTCCCGCTCCGATCTGCAGAAAGGCCTGCGTCTTTATGCCAGAAAGGAATATGGTAAAAAGAACTTCAAGTATGCTGTTTTCGGCGAGGATTATGTGAACTATGAGGGAAAGACTATGAACAAGTTTGATACACTTACCCTCAGAAACGGTGGAAACTGCGCATTTACAGCGAAGTTCAACGATACCTACTGGCAGTCCCTTGTTACAGAGATGAACTGTTCGACACAGAGATCCCGTCCCTGTGTTGTATATCTCAACGGTGAGTACTGGGGCCTTTACATCCTGCAGGAGGACTATACCAACGACTACGCCGAGGATTATTACGGTGTAAACAAGGATGATGTGGTGATCTATAAGGGTGATGCCGAGTCTCTGGCACTTGGTTACAAGCTGGACGAGGGTGATCTTCCTGATGGCGTGACAGATGAGACCTATTATTTCCATGATATCCTCAACTTCTTCGAGACCCATTCCGATCTTAAGTCCGAGGAAGATTACAACGAGTTTATAAAGCTTGTCGATCCTGCTTCCGTGATGGATTATTTTGCGGTGCAGTGCTGGATAGATAATAAGTGGGACTGGCCAGGCAAGAACTGGTCTATGTGGAAGACCACCACTGCAAGCGATCTTAGTCCCTATGCAGACGGAAGATGGCGCCTTATGTTCTATGATATAGAGTTCGGCGGTGTCTGCGGCGAGGGCGATGCCCGCAATAATACGCTGAGGAACGCAAACTATAAGGATAACGGTTTGCTGGATATGGATACAGAAAATCCTGCGGTGCTTTGCTTTGCATATCTCATGACTAACGAGGGGTTCCGCACAGAGTTCTGCGATAAGCTTACAGGGCTTTCAAGCGACTGTTTTGAAAAGAACAGGGCACTTGAAAGACTGGATTATTTCGAGGATGTGTACGGACCGCTGTATGAGCAGTTCTTCGCCCGTTATGAGGGTACAGGCTCGGCGGATGATGCGCTGAACGGCGGATATGCTACTGCAAGATGTATCAGAGATTTTATCAATTCACGTCAGAAGAACATCAAGCAGATGGTGACTTTCTGCGAACGTGTGCTGGGTTGATAGATCCACAAGAGTGACTTATGCCTATCGTTGGCAATACAAAAAACCGTCCATCGGGCGGTTTTTTGATATATCGTTAATGGAGAGAACGTGAATATGGCAAAAAAGCAACGTCTGAGTCAATTGGCGACGCCTTTTGAAAAAAGTTCTGTAACATGGGATGAGTATCCCCGCCCTCAGATGAGGCGCAGTTCCTATATATCTCTCTGCGGAGAGTGGGATCTGTCCGTGCTTAAAAGCGGTGTTGAAACTCCGCTGGGAGCGATAGTTGTACCGTTTCCTCCTGAGTCGCGGATATCGGGGATACAGCGCACTCTGGAAGCAGGCGAAAAATACATTTACAGTAAATCTTTTGTGCTCCCTGAGAACTTTAACAAGGGCAGGGTATTGCTTCACTTCGGGGCAGTGGATCAGATCGCAGTGGTCCGGGTGAATGACAGGATGATGGGTGAGCTTATCAGCACTGAGTTTCCCGCCGGTTTCGATATAACCGAAGCGCTGGTATCGGGTGAAAATCATATCAGAGTGCAGGTAACAGATGAACTGGATACGGATATCCCCTATGGAAAGCAGTGCCGCAAGCGCGGCGGTATGTGGTACACACCCATAAGCGGAATATGGCAGCAGGTCTGGCTTGAGAGCGTGCCTGATAATTACATCAGGTCTTTGAAGCTCACGCCTACCCTTGACAGTATCACGATGGAAATAGATGGCGGCGGTGATGAGAAGAAAGTATCGATACGTTCTGAAAATGGCGGGATAGTTCATAGTTTCACAGGAAACCGCACCACTATACCGATCTCCGAGCCTGTGCTGTGGTCGCCCGAAGCTCCGTATCTTTATGAGTTTGTTCTTACTTGCGGTGAGGATGAGATTCATTCTTATTTTGCGCTGCGCACTGTAACGACAGAGATAGTGAATGGTGTGCCTCGTATATGTCTTAATGGCAAGCCGTATTTTTTCCATGGGCTGCTGGATCAGGGATATTTCAGTGATGGTATTTATACACCTGCCTCTCCCGAGGGATATCAATGGGATATCCTGCAGATGAAAAAACTGGGTTTCAATATGCTGAGAAAGCATATCAAGATCGAGCCGGACCTGTTTTATTATTACTGTGACAAATACGGCATGATAGTATTTCAGGATATGGTGAACAGCGGAAGTTACAATTTCCTGATCGATACCGCATTACCAACTATAGGTCTTCGTCGCGGTATCAAACATCGTGCATCCGGGAAAAGACGGGATATTTTCGAGGCTGCAGCAAAGCGGCTTACAGAACAGCTTTACAATCACCCTTGCGTATGCTATTATACTATCTTCAATGAGGGCTGGGGACAGTATGATGCAGACCGTATCTACAGTGAGCTTAAGGCGTTTGATCCTACCCGTATATGGGATGCAACCTCAGGTTGGTTTACCGAAAAGGAAAGCGATGTAAAGAGTGAGCACATCTATTTCAGGAAGATAGATATCAGACCTCATTCTTCACGACCTCTGGTATTATCGGAATTCGGAGGATATTCATGCAGGATTGACGGACATTGTTTCAATCAGGATGATAATTATGGATATAAGATCTTTGATACTCCGGAATCTCTTACCGATGGATTAAGCAGCCTCTACCGCAACGAGATAATTCCATCCATCAGAAAAGGGTTGTGCGCAGCAGTGATTACACAACTGAGCGATGTGGAGGATGAGACCAACGGAATGTGCACCTATGACAGGCAGGTCATAAAGGTGGACGAGGAGATCATGCGGAATATTGCAGATGATATACACGATGAGTTCCGTAGTGTGATCTCTGAAATTGCTGGAATCGAGTCCGACTGAATCTTGAACAGAAAAACAATACCGCCCTTTTCCGGGTCAGGGAACGGGCGGTAGTTTATTCGCTTTCTTTGGGGTAGATGAATTCTATGGCCTGTTCATACGGATAATTGTGTTCCAGTGCGTACATGACTTTTGCATCTTCGATATTACGGATGTACAGGCTTTCTCTGCCGCATATCCTGAGCAGGGTCTGCATCTGCTCCAGTGTAACTTTAAGATACAGACCGATGTGTATTATCTGGCGTTTTGTCGGTATGCGGGTCCCGTTAAGTATCTGGTAGCCATAGGTCCTGTCTATATCAAGGTTCATTATCAGGTCAGAACGTTTTAAGTTCTGCTCTTTCAGCAGCTCATCAATGAATACGCAGAATTCAGGTGCGGGGTTTTCCTTGATTATATTTTCATCGAATTTGTCGGCGTTGAGCAGCAGTCTTTCAAGATCTGTGGTCTTCATGACCGTATTCAGTCCTTTCTATGAAAATGTAATATAATAATATTATATACTGTTTGCTAATAAATTTGGTGTGCAAATTTGCATTTTCTTGCTAATCATTTGTGTTGGCAGTGACAAATAAGGGTGTATCGGACGTTTATTATATAATCTATTATTACAAAAGTGTTATCTTGTATTCCGGAATAGGGTTGACTATTAATAAAAAAACAATGACCGCAAGCTTTAACTTGCGGTCACAGTATTTATTCACCTATTTTGATAACGCCCTGTCTGATGAGCTTAAGGATATGTTCAACGATCTCCGGGTCAAACTGTTTGCCCTTGTTCTTTTCGAGTTCTTCTATTATTACTTCCTTGGTGAGCTTCGGGCGGTAGCATCTGTTGCTGTTCATGGCGTCAAGCGAATCGGCTACACATATTATACGGGCGATCAGGGGGATTTCCTCGCCTTTAAGGCCCTTGGGATATCCCTTACCGTCATAACGCTCGTGATGATAGAGCGCGCCGAGATTCATGTTCTTTATAGAGCTGAAATCACGAAGCATATCTCCGCCGATCGTTGTATGATGCTTTATTACTTCGTATTCTTCGTCGGTAAGCTTTGATGGCTTCTGAAGTATATTTACGGGAATTGCAATCTTTCCGCAATCGTGCATGAGGGCTATACAGCGTATATTGTCACATTCTTTTGAAGAATAACCGATCTCGTTGGCAAGCGCATAGGCTATTTCCGCAACTCTTTCGGAATGGCCTTTGGTGTTGGGATCCTTTGCCTCGATAAAATTGATAAATGTTTTTATTGATTGTTCGATTATCTGAGCATCGCGTTTCTGCTGTTTTACCAATTTCCTAACACGGATGTGTGACATTATAAGTCCGATTATCAGCACGAGCCATAAACAGTCCAAAGCGACCAGAGTTATAAACAATGGATCTGACCAGGCATTTCTGCTTAAGTGATAACTGAAAACTACGTTATCGAATACAGAGGCATAGTCAAGTCCCTTGTCGGGAACATAAATGATAAAACCTACTATTGTGGAACTGTTGACTTCTTCAGTATCGGACGCGGGCACCAGAGGATATTCGTTATCAGCCTTGCTTGGACGGTAAATGAACTTATCGTTTTCATTCAGCGGGATCATCGGTCCTGTATGATCAATATAGTAGTCGAGCTCTATTTCAACGCTCTGATACTCGCGGAGATCAATGAGCTGGACCTGTTCCTCATCGCCGTATGTCTGATGAAACTCTAGTTTTCCGTTCCAGGCATTGTTTATCCACATGAATTCAGGTATATATACATCCGCTGTCCAGTCGGTTATGATAGCATCACAGGTGTTATTGATCACTATTTCGTAAATGATACCTACGCTCGGACCGTGAAGCTCGGTGCCCTCTTCATCCAGAATGGGGTCTTTAAGCCATGCGCCAGAATCGCCGCCGCGGGGGCCTATTTTCACATCAAAATCGGAAAGTGAGTATTTGGTTCCGTCGAAAGCACCTGATGAAAGCGAAGCTTCTTTTATGATATTACTTTCATTTTTTACGGAACAATAGTATGTCGCGAGTATAGCAAATGTGATAACACAAATGATCGCCGTGGAGATTATTGCAATAATATCCTTGCTGAGTTTTTTCACTGTGCTACACCTCCTGAAATCAGTTATTATACTGATTATACCTTATACATTTAATGCTGTCAATACAAACGGCGAGTTATTTCGGAATTTTTTGTTAGTGTTGCTATGTTATTAGACGATCAGGTCTGTTGTGTCGTGTTGATGATACAGTGATTTGGAGAGGTCAGCAAGCAGCTTCCCGAAAAGCAGCTACGTTTCAAACGCTGTGGTATCTGAGGGCTACAAAGAGGCTGATATCGAAAAATACCGCTTTCTGGCTACTCTTGACAGCCGTACATCCGAGAAGTGTGCAGAGCTTGATGGAAAAGTGTTCAGGCTGGCTGATAAGAAAGTTGGCACGAACTTTCCGCCTATTCACCCTTTTTGCCGATCGACAACCCTTGCGGAATTCGGCGAGGAAACGCTGCAAAAGCTTGAACGCCGTGCGCGTGATAAGGATGGCAAGGTCATGAAAGTGCCTGCGGATATGACCTATAAAGAGTGGGCAGAGAAAAATGTGTCTGGATGGAATGCAATGCCAGGCAAATCAGACAAGGCGATTGCAGATATGGATTTCATCAACAGCGAAGAATATGTAAAGCAATTCAGAGGTTGGTATACAAATCCCGAAGTCGAAAAGGCTGTTGTAGATTGTTGCAGAGCGGTCATAAAAAATCGAAACGGAACAAAGTATGAGGAACTGTTCGCGGTGGATAGCAGAAATGGCAGAATATTATCGTACATAAAAGGCAAAAGCGAAAACGGTGTTCAAATGACCGAAAAGCTCAGAAAACTGTTGACAAATTCGCCTGAAGGTAGTATAATAATCTTACACAACCATCCCAATAGCTCCCCGTTTTCAGCTAAAGATATAACAACAGCAATAAAATACAAGTCAATTGCTCAAACGATTGCGGCTGGGCATAACGGAACAGTCTTTTCGATTGACGGAGTATATGGTTGTGATAATGCTATAAGAGATTATCGTATTGCTTATACAAAATATCATGAAAGGCTGAAAATAGAAGATTTTGAAGCGAGAAATCAAGCGTGGCTTTCTTCTGCAAAACAATGTGGCTACAATTACGAAAGGAGAGTAAAAAATGCCGAAATATAAGGATATGATATTCGACGATAACGAAACATCTGAAGACATTTTGTTGGATTTACCTCCTGAGGAAATCGACAGATTGTATGAGAAAGTTTTCGGAAAAGAGGACAATTGATTAGCCGCCCCTAAAAAGGCGGTTTTTCTGTATCACAATTTGATATTACAAGCGCTCAGAGATGGGCGCTATTTTTATGCCCAAAATCAGATACCAAACAAGCTATTGGCTTTTCTCCTTAAAAGCGGCGGCGGTGCGTGAGCCGTGAGGACCGTCCATCATTATGTCTATGTTGAATGAAAAGGATTTTCACGCTATAATAGGAGAGCCACCCTGCGAACGTGAGCGTTTTTTGCAAAGCAAAAACGCAGTGCCATAAGGGCACTGCGAGCCGAGCGTTTGCAATTAAAAAACCGTCCGCTGGACGGTTTTTTAATATGTAAATAGTGGTCAGAATAGATTTTTAATTTGCTTCTTCCTCACGGATTAGCAGTATCCCTCCGAAATATTCGGGTTCTCCATGCTGATTTCTTATCATAAGTCCTTTACATATGCAAGGTACATAGTTACCGTTGATTCCTTTCACTCTGTAACTCAGTTCAAATTCATCTTTATCGCCATTAAAAATCTCTTCAACACGCTCTCTGTAAATTTCTCTGTCGCTCGGATGTATTCTTTGCTCCCAGATTCCGCCTGCATTATACATATATTCTGACGGAAGTTCGTAATTATCTACTATTTGCTTATCCCAACGTGAAAAATCATATCTTATATCACTGAGGAAAAAATACCCCTCTTCTGAAGCTATGCGGAATACTTTGAAAAATGAATCCAGACGAGCTTTTCTGATTGCCGGGATTTTTTGTATCTTTGCGTGTTCCGTTTTATCAGTATTCAGTCTTGTTACATTTTCTTTCAAGTTATTCTTATCAGCATACATTTCTTCATCTGCACGCGCAAATACATCTGATATATTCCGGTCTGTATCCTTTTCGTAAATAGACATTCCTGTTGCTACGATAGGACCTTCACCGACATTCTGATTACTGATGACTGTTTGCCGTAAGTTTTTGAACAAGTCTAAGCGCTTCTCATAATCCTTGTCTTTCAGGAACACTACAAATTCATCTCCGCCGACACGATATATGGCACTGTGTAAAAACATATTGTGCAGAAGGCAGTAAACAGATTGAAGCAGTTCGTCACCGGCTTGGTGTCCCATAGAATCATTGATAGCTTTCAGGTTGTTTACATCACATACAACAATCCCAAACTGCAATTCCTGGTCTTTTTCTATCAGAAGCTGATATTCTTCCTCTAATTCCTGGTAAGCATTTTTATTATGTGAACCGGTCAATGAATCCATGTATGCTTTTTTATCCATATATATCTGCTTACGTGCAATTTTATCAACATCCAGTATGCCGATGATATAATATTCATCTCCGTCCACATATTTATGAATAAGGCGCATGGCATGATATACCGGTTTGCCGTTCATCATAAGACGATATACAGAACTCTGGCAATTATTGTTCTGAAACTCACTTAAAAGCTTTTCTTTTAAATTATCGGTATGAAGGAGAGGCATATCCTCTTCGGATATTATCCGGTCGGAACCGCCTGCTATAAAGCTGAAAAAATCATCGCCGCTATGGTCTTCAATTAAAAGGCAGGAGTTATCGTCCATATAATATCTATGGTATTCGTTCGTTTTCATGTTGACAAGATAAATGCGCCCGAAGTAACCTATGAGTGATTTTGCAAGCTTTTCAAACAATTCTCTGTTATCAATCATACGTTAATCCTCCATCACGTCATGAACAATTCCTTCATAAGCCTTTCTTGATTTTAAACACTACACCATAGTATATTATACCATAGTCGGTTCTGTATATCTATCATCAAAAGCAACAAAAAGGAAACTTGCACTTTGTGAATGTTTTTTGGCTTATTTTGGAAATAAAAAAGTCTGTGATTTTTGAAAACCACAGACGATTTGTTAATGCTTAACGAAATTAAGAGGTTATATTCTACATGACGTAAGTTCGAGTCACATTGGTATGAAAAAACCACCGTAAAATATCTACGGTGGGTGTTTAGTGGTTTTCATCGGATATCGTGCCAAAAAACCGCTTAACAAAGCCGTTTGATGGCAAAATATCTAAATCGACCATAAATTATGGAGCTGGGAATGGGACTCGAACCCCTTTGTGAAGTGTATAAAAGCGTATTGCTAAGCCATAAAATTATTTTCGTGTTGCATTTTGTGTTGCATAAAATTCAGATGCTTGCTTTCTGAGTAGATTTGCATACTCTTCCATAGCAGATGGGAAAGTATGCTGATACACTCGCTCGATCATATCCACGGAGTTGTGGCCCATCATCTCGGCGATATACTTTTGCGGCATACCGAGCAGCAGACAGCGGCTTGCAAAATGATGCCTTAGGGCGTGGAAATTCAGATGCTTGGACAGTTTGTGTTTATCTCTGAAGTGTAACCATCGTTTCGATATAACAACAGAGGTCGCATTGTATATCCTGTCGCCATCGGCGTTCTGCCGAAGTGTCTCTGCGATTTCAAGCGGTATCGGAACGGAGCGATATCCTGATACGGACTTGGGGCCTTTCAGTTCTGCACCGTTCTGACCGTCTACTCTTGCCTGTTTGATGTCTATATGATCGTCGTGGATGTGTTTCAGTTCCAGACCGCTTATCTCAGAAGCTCTGAGGCCGCATTGGGTAGCCAGGAGCAACGGGATCTCTATATTCGTGTTCGCTGCCAGCTGCGCTATGTTCTTGACTTCCTTCTCATCAGGCACATATATTGCCTTCTTGCTTTTTTGCGGCAGGGTAGTTCTTAGCACTATCTCGGGGCGGTGTATCTTAAGCACTGCGGATATCAATCCATGAGCATTGCGGCAGTATTTCGGACTGTGAGTTTTCGCCATTATGTTGAATGCCTGTTGAATATCCTGCGTGGTAATATCTCTGAGCTTCAGAGCCATAAGCTCGGGGACACAATTGCGCAGCACTGCATTGTAACCTTTGACCGTCGATGGAGACAGCACGTTTTCTTTACTCTTGATATATTCCTCTATTGCTTTTTTCAGCGGAAGTTCTGAGCGGTTGATATCAATGTGGAGCTGATTATACTGCGCGGCAAGGTATTCGGCCTCTTTCTTGGTCGATGCAGTGAAACTTTTGTACTGCCTTTTGCCATCTGCATCTTTTCCAATATACAGGTTGACTCTCCAATTGCCACTGGGGAGCTTTTTTGCGGTTGCCATGAGATCATCTCCTTTCTATTAGTTTCCCCTGTCCGTTTGGGCAGGGGATTTTTTGTTTTGTAAGCAAGGTGTTTAATTTGGACTCCCGGTAGAAACAATATTACTTACGATCTTTTTGAATTCTTTTTTGGAATATACGCATTTGATACACGGGTTGTTTGCGATACAGTTTTCCGTCATTAAATCATTATAATGTCCGCCCATTTCATAGATGCGATTTACAACATGAGGCGCAAACACGATTCCAACGCCATATTTATCTTCACACCCATAATAAAGAACCTGGATATAGTAATATAGAGAATCCTCATACCTTTGGAGTTTGTGATATAATTGTGCAAGGCTTAATTTTGTGGAGTAATCCGAACATTTATCCTTATGTAACAATATCATTTCCGCAGCTTCGTCATAATTCAAAATACCATCTTCACGAATTTTTACATATTCCGCTAAAGAAATATTATATTTGCTGCGATAACACTGTACAAATCCGTAATTAAAATCAAGAAACGCTTCTCCGTCAGGCGTAAGCTTCAAACGCTTCAGATGTGCAGTTTCTTCGATAAGTATATCTTCATCAAGCTGTAACACCGCCTTAATCAGTTCCTGTTTAGTTCTTTTTGGAGGGATGCCATGCTTTTGCAGAAGTTCTTTCAGCTCCGGAACTGTGTATTGCGCCAGTTTTTCTTGAAAATTACACTCACACAGCAAACCCTCGTTCACAAGGCTTTGATGATAATTGCGCGGAGATGTTATTTCAAGGTCGTATTTCATATATTGTGGATAAAAGCAGTTGTCAGCGTTTATTTCATAGCCATGGGATGCCCAGTTAAGAAAAATTGTTTTTCTGAATATTTCAAATATTTGCGGAGAAACATCTTGAGCATATCGTGATCTCTCGGGCGAGTGACCGCAGTTCTCTGAGTGCATAACAGGCGCTGAGTAGGATCTGATTTTGTTATGTAGCGCTGTTAGCTCAGTTTCGAGTTGTCCCATGTGCTTTTCGGTATAATGAGTATTATCTTCAAAAAAACTTCTCATTACACTGCAGTAAGCAGCGCAGTTGTCTTCTCTTGCGTTATCAGCCTTTAATTTGCAGATTTTTGAAAGTTCGTGCTTGCAGCTTCGTGTTATAAAATTGCTTATATAATCATCTAGATTGTTGTCGAGATGAAGTATCCAGTCAGAGCATTGCTGTTCAACAGCAATGTCATAAGCAAAATTTATCCTGCTAAAAAAAGTTTCAGGATTTTTAGTTGTCGTTATCAAGTGTATGGTTTCATGAAATTGTTTATCCCGTATGTGAAATTGCTCATTAATCAAATGATTATCACAAATATTACTGTCGTTATTATTGTTTGCATATTTTCGCTTGATGATGACGTAGATTATTATTGCAACTACAATGCACATGGCGAAAATAAATAAAATGTCCATGATTAAACTACCTTTTGCAATTAATCGTATATTTGCCGCCCTATTTCGGGCGGCTTTTTTGTTTTTCTATCCACGGACGGAATGCCGCGTAAACTTTTCTTTCCATAGGGTGCAACAGAAACATCTGTCTTGTACGAAGCTCCTGCATCCGATCTGCTCTAAATTTAGCGGCAGTGTATGAAATGTTGCATGCAGTTGCAATATCTTCTGCCGAATACAGATCCAGTCCCCACAAAACACACGCAGGCGCAAGAAGGCGAGCGGCAAAGGAATCTGCTTCAATTTCTACCTGAGGACGTTTAATATCGAACATCCTTGTGTGATTTCCTGCATCATACAATGGATGCCCAAGAACAATGTGCCCGAGCTCGTGTGCGACGGTAAAACGTACACGCTGTAGCTTGTCGTGATCGTCGTAGACAATTACCCATTTTTCTTCATTATCCACAAAACTGATACCATACTGTGACGGTTGCAACAGGTGACAATCACTGTTTTTCATGATCTTAATATCAAAATGCTGTGCTATCTGTACCACGCGAATAGGGAGTTCATTTACCCCCACATCTATCAGGCACTGCCACGAAGCGTTTCTTACATTTTTATAAATACCATAGCTGTACAATTATATCCCTCCTGCGATTATTATAACGCAGGGGGATTATTTTATTTAAACCAGATCGTCATCATTGGAAACGCCCTCAGATTCTCTGATTTTTTTCATGGTTTCCTTGGAAACGGTCATCGTGCCGCCCACTTCATCATTTTTAGAACTTGCAGCGTAGCGCAATTTCATTGTTTTAGATTCGATGTCGAGAATCTTATCTATTGTAGATTGGTGTTCGGGGTGGTCTCGGTATGCGAGAGCCACAGTAATTTCCTTGTCAGTCAAGTCAATGCGAGAAATCTTAATATCGGATGTAGTTTTGTATTCTATACGATTTTCAGCGAGAGCATCTATATCTATGTTAAGAAGTCTACATACCGCTATTACGGTAGAAACCGCCGTACCATCAATGCCACGCTTTAACATATTATCGATAGTAGAATAAGGAATACCAACAGCCTGGGTAAACGCCCGAACGCTTTTAAACTGTTCAAGTATTATACTTTTAAGTTGCTCTTCAATTGCCATGATTATTCCCCCCTTTCTTCACACATTATACACCCAAATTTGCGTTTTGTCAATGAAAATTCACCAAATTCCAAAAATTATTTGCGAAAAGCCCTTGACAATTTACCGAATATGGTGTAATATATATTTATATTCACGGAATTTGGTAAAAGGAGGTGATGTGATGTACCGTAATCTGGAAGCTGAGATGAAGCGAAAAGGCATAACCCAAAAGGAGTTAGCAGGCTTTTTAAAAAAAGACGAATCAACGATTTCGCTTAAAATGAGCGGAAAACGAGGTTTCACATTAGGAGAGGCTAAGGAAATAAAGAAAATCCTCGGTGTTGATATTCCTATTGAGGTGCTTTTTGAAACTGATGCTTCATAGCGTCTACAAAACGGCATAAGAAAGGTGGTGAAAACATGAACATGACATTAATACGCCTCAAAAACGGTCGCCGTGTTGTTTACAGAGGTCTCGATCTCGTAATTGAATACGAACAGAAATATATACTCATCCGAAATCGGCAGGATGATGATATTATAGCGTTGTTCCGCTCGGACGATGTAAGTGTCGTAATGAAGATGAAATAGTGAAAGGAGTTATACCATGCCAAAACTCAAACCAACGCCAATATCGGCGGCTGCCGAGACAGTCCAGCGTAACATCGAAAGCCGTGCTTGCACGCTGTTCGGCGTGAACACAGGCAAAGATGTTGCTAAGAGAATCGGCATGAGCGAGAGTACATTCAAGGATAAGAAGCGCAAGCCTCGCACATGGACGTTGGAGCAGCTTGCCATGGCAGCTATGGCACTCAAAGTTCCGCTGTCATGGCTTATGACCGACCACAGCGGCGAGATCAAGGAGGAGTCACAATGAACAAATACAAAATCTACCTCACAAAATCTGCTGAAGTGGCGGCACTCATATCCAAAGCA
>JAZQGZ010000021.1:0-41346 GCA_045540255.1 Oscillospiraceae bacterium
AGTTAGTCGAACAGGCAGGCTATGAGGTGTTTATTCAGCCGAAATCGGTGAACATCGGCGGTGATGAGAATTTCCCTGCGGAGGTGGCTTTCTGCAAAGGTCCTCTCGGCGAGGAGATAGAGTTTTTCTGTCAGAAATGGCGTAGTTGAAGTGCTGTTTGCACAAAAGAACGGCGTTTTCTTAAAGGTACATAATATCTGAGCTTGATGGTATAAAAAACCAAGTTTTGTGAGGAATTACAGCATGAGATTATTGATATATGGTGCAGGTGTGATTGGCTGTTGGTATGCTGTCTTATTCAGCAAGGCGGGATATGATACAATGATATATGCACGAGGTAAGAGGTTAGAGCTTTTCAGAAAAGAAGGTCTGCGATATGAAGTAAAAGGAAAAATTCATAAAGCAGATGTTAAGATAATAGATCGCTTGGAAAATGAAGATAGCTATGATTTCGTTTTCCTGACAGTAAGGGAAAATCAGGTACATACTGCTTTGGAGGAGCTATCTCATAATATCAGTCCTGATATAGTTACTATGGTAAACACCATTGAGGGATACGAAAAATGGGAACAGCTATGCGGAGAAGGACGCATCATTCCTGCTTTTCCCGGAGCTGGCGGAAGCTTTCAGGATGGTATATTAAAAGCAGCACTTACTCCGTATATCATTCAACCCACAACATTTGCTGAGATAAATGGTTGCCGCACAGAGCGTCTGAAGAAGTTAGCCAGTGTGTTTAAAGCTTCAAAAGTACCGTATCAGATCGTGAAAGATATGCAGGATTGGCAGTTATGTCATCTTGCAATGGTAGTACCGATAGCAGATGCATATTATAAAGCGAAAGATCCAAGACTTGCATGGAAAGAATCAGAAATTATGCGTGAAACAGCGGAACAAATGAAGCATAATTTTCAGCTCCTGCACAAGTCAGGTATCGTACTTTCGCCAAGAAAGATGAATCTTTTCCGATTATTGCCCGTATGCGTATTAAAGATTGGCTTGAAATTAGTGTTCAAAAGCAATTTCGGTGATGTGTTTATGTATCAGCATTCCATGAACGCACCTGATGAAATGAGAGCCTTGCATGAGCAGTTTTATGGATATCTGAATAGTGAGTGTGTTCGTTTGACAGAAGAGTGAGCGTAAAATGTACGAACAAGAAACATCGGCGGAGTGAGATATCTCCGCCGATTTTGTGTGTTGAGGTAGTCAACCGCCTAAGCCATAGCTCCCCGAAAGAGGATCTCTGAACAGCGGAATCTGCGGTGTACAAAAGGTGACCACCACGAACAGAACTCCTATCAGAACGATGACAGCAACGGCGAGAAACGGCGCTCTGCAAGGCAAGCCGTCCCCTTTGAACAGCCGAGCCTCCACAAGAAACGCTATCGCCGCCGAGACGAAGAATATCGTGATATTCAACCAGTCGGGTGTGCCGCCGAAAATTCCACCGAGCGTGTAGAACAGAGTTGGGATAAGCGCAAGCCCCGTCAGGATTCCTGCGAGCTTTATACACCAGAAGTCCCTGCGCTCCCTGAAAAAGCGACTCTGTATGAGTGTAAAAATCAGCATCGGGAAATAGAGTATCTTCATGTGCTCCCATGTGGATTCGTTCACCGCCGAGAACGGAGCAGCGAGGAGGCTTCCGCCAGTCCAGTTGTACAGAAAATGTAGCAGTGTCCCGAACACCGCCGTAAAGACGAAGCCAGTGTACTGCCAGAGGGATATATCTTTTTTCATATTCGCACCGCCGAGTTTTTTGTACAGCTTATGCGGTGGGGGAGGGGATTATGATTGGGGAATTTGAAAGCAGTAAAACCGCCATTCATGGGAGTGGCGGTTTTTGTCTTATGTGATTTCACTTTTTGCGCGGGAGCTTCACATCTGAAGCTACACCCAATTCGATCTTGCCGTGTTTTTCTTCAAACTGTTCAATGCACTCACGGACAAGCACCAGTATCTGACCATTAGCTGAGCGGGCTTCATAATCCGCTATATAATGCAGCTTGTCCAGCATTTCTTCATCAATTCTTATAGATAAACTCTTTATAGCCATAAAAACACTCCTTTATATATCTATTATGACTTTATTTTAGCATTGATATGTGTTATAATTGGAATGATGGGCTTGAAATAAGTCTAAAATATATCTAAAGTGAGGCTAATATGAAAGTGGCTGTAATAGGTTCAAGAGGACTTGAAATATCCAATCTGGAGGAATATCTTCCCGAGGGAGTGACGGAGATAATATCGGGCGGCGCAAGGGGAGTTGACACATCGGCGAGGGAATACGCGCACGCCCACGGCATAAAGCTAACGGAGTTTCTCCCCGAATATGACAAATACGGCAGAGCGGCTCCGCTTAAACGCAATATCACCATCATCGAGCACGCTGACCTTGTGCTTGCATTCTGGGACGGCAAGTCGAAAGGCACGAGGTTTGTGATAGAGAGCTGTGAGAGGATGGGTGTGGAGGTTCGGGTAGTGTATATGAAATGAATTAAACTGTGTTGATATTTGTTGCGATTTAAGATAATACATCCTAAATTATCCCGAAAACGAACCATATATTCTGCTATAATATAATTGTGCAGAACCACTTACATATCTTTTACCCATTCCGACTTGATTTGTAGGTCAGAATGTAGTAAAATATAGGTAACAGAGATTCGGAAAGGCGGGTATTATCATGAGCTGTAACAGCGATATAAGAGAGGAATTCAACACTGTTCTTGAAGGCTGTATTAAGGCTGTTGGTGCTGAATATGAGAAAAATATAAGGAGCTTTATAACCTTGGCTTGCTTGCGTTTGTGGTCTGCAAACAGCCAGTTTTCTGATTCTTATGTCGAGCCGATAAATACAATAAGCGGCGAGCGTTATGTTAAAGCTCAGATGATCACAGCTATGAAATGCCTCTCCGATATGTCAAGAGAGATCGCTGTGCCTGACTTTTTCAAGAAAGCTGTAGCAGATGATGTAAAGAGCGGTTCTATGAACAGCCGCCTGATAATCAAAATGCTGGGTATTTTTCTTTCGGCAGCAGCTATGGTCAATGGCGATTTTACCATAGAGGAGGCTGCGGTGCTGCGTACTTTGTGTGTGCCGCTTCTGAATTATTGTAATAACGAAAATGTTACAGGCAGCAAGGAACTTGAGATCCCTGTTGTGGAGGTAACAGAGCGAAATGAAGCAAGCTATTATCATTCCATTGAGGAGCGCAGGAGTTCTTCCAGGCTGGAGATAAGTTCCGGTAAAAAGCCCGAGAAAACCGTTCGCAAAGAAGAACAGCCTGATGATCCGATCATATCTGGTTTTGATATGCCAAGTCTTAATATCAATCTGTCAGACCTTATCCCTGAAGGAAGTGCAGTTGCCAAGTCATTTGCTGAATCCCGTGAAGAAGTGAAGGCAACTCCTGCTGTTACTGAGGGTGATACGCTTGAAAGTGTACTGGCTGAACTAAACAGTCTTGTGGGACTTGATAAGGTCAAGGAAGATGTGCAGGGACTTCTTAATTTCATCAAGATATGCCAACTCAGAAAGCAGTATGAGATGAAAGTCCCTACCATATCCTATCACCTGGTTTTTACAGGCAATCCCGGCACAGGAAAGACAACTGTTGCACGAATGATAGCAAAGCTGTATTTCCTCATGGGCATTCTGCCTCAGGGACAGCTTGTGGAAACAGACCGTAGCGGACTTGTTGCTGGCTATCTCGGACAGACTGCTATCAAGACGCAGAAGGTGATACAGCAGGCGCTTGGTGGTGTGCTTTTCATAGATGAAGCGTATTCGCTTGCAAATGACGATGATAAAGATAGTTATGGAAAGGAAGCCATAGAAACTATCCTCAAGGCGATGGAGGACCACCGTGACGAGCTTGTTGTTATTGTTGCGGGCTATGACGGACTTATGCAGAAGTTCATAGATTCAAACCCAGGCCTGCGTTCAAGATTCAATAAGTATTTTCATTTCCCTGATTATAACGGAGACGAGCTCCTAAGGATACTTCAGCGTTTCTGCGACAGCAACGGCTATGAAGTTGATAAGGATTGTATCCCTATGCTTAAGGCCGAGTTTGACAGAATGTATGATGAGCGTGAGGAGCATTTCGGTAATGCCAGAAGCATACGCAATATCTTTGAGCACGCCATAAACGAACAGGCTAACCGCCTTGCGAAGGACAGCAATATCACAAGAGAAGATCTTGTCAGACTTACAGCGGAAGATATTACATCAGCTCTGAAGGAGGTACAGCATGAGTGAAGCCAGCTTTGAGAAGTGGTTGGAATATGAACTGGAAGATCGTCGTTATGATATTCTGGATATGTACAAACTGAAAGACAGAATGATGCATGTAGACCGCATAGCATTGGAGCAGAAGTACATGGAGGTAGTCGGAGAGCACGAAGAAAGTATTATCAGAGTTGAAATAGAATGTGAGCTCCTCGAAAAGAAAAAACAGCTGGTACAGGCCGCTTTGAATCGCAGGGAAGCGATAGATATCAATGAGATAGACGCAGAGATCGACAAATTGCGTCAGCAGCTTCTTTCTGAAGCGCAGGGCAGTGAAGTTTCTGATATGCCACAGCTTACACCAGAAATGCAGAACGAGCTTCAGCACTATTATGATCTGATCGTTTCTCTGTATCATCCTTCTGTCCGCGATCTTTCTCCGGCGGAGAAGGAGTTGTACGATGATGCTATGGAGGCATATAGACGGCTTGATGTTGAGGCTCTTAAACTTGTGTGGGAAATGCTCAATTCAATGGGTGATGAGATGGTCGTGGATGATTTCAGTTCGATTGCTTCATTTGAAAGCTTTCACCCAAAGGATTATCTTCTTGCGGCTGAGATGTTTGAGCATATTGTAAAGACAGAAGAAGATATTATCGCTCTTGATGAGATCGAAAAGTGTGAAACCACCATTGAGGAACTCAAAAAAGAGATCAGCGGGCTGAAAGATACGTTTCCGTTCAACGCAGAAGAAATGCTGAACGATCCGAAGAAGCTGGAAGAGTATAAGCAGGAGCTAAATCAGCGTTTATATGCAGCGGAGCAGAAACAGAAGAAACTCGAAGCGGAGATAAACAAAATGCTGGAGGTGACTGAGAATGGATAATCAGATGATGGCTGCGTCTCAGCCGCTCAGAGGACGACTGTATCAGCGCGATGATACTCGCCTTAAGGAACATAAGATATTGGTGCTGAAAACAGGCATAGCTGGCATGGAGCATCATATAAAAAGTGATGAAGAGCGGGAGCGTGCCTACAATATCGAAGCAGGCACCGAGCTTAAACTCTATCGTGAACCTGATAATAAATACGACAAATGGGCGATTGCAGTGTATATCACTGAGGACGACAAGCTTGGCTACATATCCCGATTTAAGAATGAGGCTATAGCAAGGCTGATGGACGCAGGCAAGAAGTTCATTGCCATCACTGATGATTACGATGAAGCAAACGAGGAGACCGATGACTCTCATCGTGAGAAAAGAGCACCTACCGAGAATATGTTTATTCCGTTTTCGGTATATCTGGTTGAAGAAAGCTGATAATCTGTTACAGAAAGGAAGAATAATATGGGATTTTTCGATGATATGATCAAGACAATGACTATGCAGGGTATCATAGAGGCAAGCAAGGACGAGAATGGAAAACCCGATCCTTATAAGGCGGCAGGCATTGCGGCGGGAACAGGTAATTTTTCTTTTGAAGATCAGATGCTTTTAGGCGGAATGTTAGGCAGTCAGGGTGCTTTTGATGATGAGTGAGATACAGGCTTGTTGAGCTCAGGGTTCAGTAATTGCATAGAGGATAAAGACGGGCGCAGGTCATCTGCTCCCGTTTTTTATGCGTATAATCCGTCAAAAGCATAAAATGCCCGTTATTGTCCTGAAAACAGCACAGATAGTATGCTATACTGAAACTAAGTATATGATGAAAGGGGAAATCTTAGTGTACCTGTCAGGACTTAACGACAAGCAGCTTGAGGCTGTTACGGCGACAGAGGGATATCTGCGAGTTATCGCAGGCGCAGGCAGCGGCAAGACTAAACTGCTTGTCAGCCGCTATGCCTATCTCGTAAAGGAATACGGCATCGACCCTGCAAATATCCTTTGCGTGACATTCACGAACAAAGCCGCAGGCGAGATGAAACGCCGTATACGCTCGCTTATCGGAGAGGAATACAGCACCTCGCTGATATGCACATATCACGGTTTCTGCGTCAGAGTGCTGCGTGAGGACATCGAAAAGCTGTTTTATCCCAAGGAGTTTCAGATAATAGACACCTCACAGCAGAAGTCCATACTCGGTGATATCTATCAGAAATACGAGCTTAAGCTTGACCACGCAAGCTTTGAGAAGATAATCGGCAAGATAGGCTATGTGAAGTCCCATCTTGATTATGTGCCGAAGATGTGCAGCACCGAAAACTGTCAGATACTTCCCGAGATAACCGACCTTGATGATACGATAATCGAGGAGTTTCTGCAGCGGCAGAAGCAGATATTCGCACTGGATTTCGATGACCTGATGTTCTTTGCACTGAAGATACTCTCCACCTGTCCAGAGGTACTCGCAAAGTGGCAGGACAGGCTGAATTACATACAGGTAGACGAGTTTCAGGACAGCTCCAGAAACGAGATGCAGCTTGTTGACCTGCTCTCGGGTCAGCATAAAAACCTGATGATAGTAGGCGACCCCGACCAGAATATCTATGAGTGGCGAGGCTCTGATGTTAAACTGCTGGTTGAATTCGACAAGACCCATCAGCCCACCAATACAGTGTTCCTCAATCAGAATTACCGCTCCACACCGCAGATACTGAACTGTGCCAATACCCTTATCGAAAAGAACAAACTGCGCCTTGAAAAGGAGCTTTTCACAAACAGCGCAAGCGGTGCGGAGGTGCTGCATTATCACTCCGCAAACGACTTCGCGGAGGCTGACAGGATAATCGAATGCATACAGGATATCCGAAAGGCAAGCAGTACGGATTATTCGGATTTTGCGGTGCTGTACAGGTCGGGATTTCTGTCCCGTGTTATCGAGAAGAAGTTCACTGAAAATGGCATTCCGTATGAGATCATCGGCGGCGTGAAATTCTTTCAGCGTATGGAGGTGCAGGATATAGTTGCGTATCTGCGTCTTATCGCATTCGACGACGATATCTCATTGAAACGCATTATCAACAAGCCGCGCAGGAAATTCGGCAGGACAAGGCTGCAGCAGCTCGTAGCGCTGCAGGCGGGTGGAAAGTCACTGTATCAGACCTTAAAGGAAAACCTGCTGTATTCCGCATTTCGCAACAGTGGTGCAGAAGAATTCGTTTCGCTGATAGAAAGTGCAAGGGTGAAGTCTGCGGAGATGTCGCTTTCTGACGCAGTTGCGATGATATGCGAGGACAGCGGCTATGAGAAATATATCCGTGAGCAGGGCGATATGGAGCGCTTTGAAAACCTGTCGGAATTCAAGCGTATCGCTATGGAGTTTGAGAAAGGCTACGGTGAGGAGGTAACACTGAAAGACTTCATCAACCATATCTCCCTGCAGGCAGAGGATGACGAGACCGAAAGTGACAGGGTAAAGCTGATGACGGTGCATGCAGCAAAGGGACTTGAATTCCCGAATGTGTTTGTTGTGGGACTTTCGGAGGGTATATTCCCGTCCTACAAGTCGATGGAGGAGCGGAAGCTTCTCGGACTTGAGGAGGAGCGCAGGCTGTGCTATGTTGCGATAACAAGAGCGGAGCAGCGGCTGTTTCTGATGGACAGCGAGGGTTTCACACCTAATGGAAAGCAGAAACTGCCGTCACGCTTCCTGCGTGAGATAGGTGAGGAGAATTACAGACGCATTGGAGCAATATCAAAGGAGCTGCAAAGCAGCGCAGACCGCTTCGCAAGGGAGATATGCGGCGATGCAGCTGTACCGCAGAAGGACGTGGGAGAAAAGATAGTCCACCCTGCATTCGGCGAGGGCGAGATAGTGGGCATAAGCGGAAACAGCTACCGCGTGAAATTCAGCAGGCTGTCAAGCGAGCGCAATATCTCGGCGGATTTCGTGGAGCGATTCAGAAAAAGGAGCGGAGAGCTGATACTGCAGAATAAGGAGTCGTTCACACCACCGACAGAGCCGCAGAAAACAGAACGACCGTCAATCAGGCTACCGATCATCGTACAGCAGCACAGTGAACCGCTCCCTAAGGAAAACAGCAATATTTCCGTGGAAATAGATGAGCCTGAAACAGCTCTGGTAAAGGATACTGAGCGTCCTGACCTGTCTGATTACGATAATCTGTGGGAGCGTGATGATGTGCCACATTCGGGGTGGGACTGCATTGGTATAATTGACCTCGGAAAGCCAGTCGGAGTGTGCGAGATGTGTGGTTATCATATCATCAGATATGTGCATCGGATGAAGCATACCGATTTCGGCAAAACAATAGGCGCAGGTTGCGTCTGTGCAGGTCGCATGGAGGGCGATGTCGAGGCTGCAAAGAATCGTGAGCAGGATTTCAAGAACAGGCAGTCGCGCAAAAGTACCTTTGTTACACGAAAATGGAAGGTTTCGAAGAACAACAACCGTTATATCAAAGTGAACGGCAGACTTGTGGTGCTGTATCATGATGACAAGCGTAGCTGTTGGAGATATTCGATAGACAAGGTGTTCGGAAAGGGGAGCTATCCGACTTCCGAAGCGGCTATGGGAGCGGCATTTGATGAGCTGGATAAGCTGAAATAAGCAAAAGATCAGGTAGGGTAACGCTCTGCCTAATCGGTTTTATAATTGTACTGAAAACAGCCCAGATAATATGGTAGAATATTATCAAAGGACAGGAGGTGCAAAATGTACGTAATAGCAGATATCGAATGGAACATGAATAAGTTCGGGTTGAAGTATCCTACGCAGCTTGCGGCAGTCAAGGTGGACGAAAACTGGAATTCTACATATAGGTTTGAATCCTTTGTGCGTCCTCGTGACGATAGCTTCCATAACTGGAATCATGTTTCTTATAAAGGCGGCAGGGCGGAGGATTTCAAGAATGCAAGAAATGCTTATGCAGTGCTGGCCGATTTTCTGTGCTGGCTAGATGAGGATGATATTCTGTTGTGGTGGCAGGAGGAGTCGGCGAAAGTTTTTGGTGCATCTGTCCATGATATCCTGAAAACCCAGCTTGCTAATAAGACGGTCATTCTGGGTGATTATGTGTATGAGCACCTTTCGGGACAGGAGAATGCTATTGGTAACGCATATACGCTGGCTGAAGCGAGGGGCATTGATGTCAACAGACCGCTTAAGAACAACTCGGAAAATGACGTGCGTGTAATGCATGAGCTGATTCGGAATATCAGATTTCCGCAGGAAGAGCTGCTGAGGCCACTTCCTGATAAGAAAAAAACGGTCGTAAGACGTCAGAGAGCAAACGCTCATCAGTCCTATCAGTATGATCAAACCACTAACACGATGCACCATCGTGAGTGTGATAAGTACGATCATGACAGTATGGAGATCAAAGGATACGAAACACTGAAAGCTGTATTTCTCAGTGATATCCGTATCTGTGGTTGCTGTAAGTCGGATTATCGTGTGGCACGCAGGGAGCGTAACCGCCGTACTATCGAGCGAACAAGTTGCGCATATATCTATACAGAGTCTTCAAAGGTTTTTCATCGCAGGGATTGCTTTTGTATGCTAAGTGCAACTGAAATAAAGGGCATCAGACAGTACGAAACTGGGATTATGATGGGAAAAAGCCCCTGCAGCAGATGTAATCCTACCGAAAAAGATATGTTCAGACACAGTGATGCTAAGGAATGGAGCAAAAAGAAGAAAAAAACTCTGAAGCAGTGCGCACCTAGGGAAGTCGACGCCGCTATGAAACGCCAGAGAATTGCCGCCGATGCCCGTGCCAGATTATTGAACGACAATTTGAACGAACAGCAGAGAACAGATATCTATACGCTGACACAACCCAGATTTGCTTTTTTTGCAGGCAGGGGATACAGCACATTTCATAAGAGTGACTGCGGCAAGCTGCGTGGAGTTACAAACATTCATGGCTAGGGAGGTGCTTTATGAATTATATACTGAAGCAGTATGATATACCGCTGCTGCAGTTTTCTGCTACTAACGATAGCAGAAGACCTGAATTTGAAATACTGTGGATAAACAAAGAACATAAGCATCTTCTTCCTCTTGATATGAATTTGACACCAAAGGGATTATCACATTTCTGCTATGTAACTATGATGATTTCATCAGGATGGCTAAAAAGTACATGACAGAGCGAAACAGGGAACAGCTGCGACATCTGCTGACATTCAGTTTCAAGCGGAATTCAAGATACAATCTCCCGAAGAAGCGTCTGAAACTTATTGAAGCTCAGGTGAGGGAAAGAGCAAGGCTCCTGCTTGACTAATCTATTCTACGCAAAATAAACATAATAAGGCTGCACAGTTTTATACCGTGCAGCCTTGTTGCTTGTAATGGGCTATCATTTGTTGGCTTTTATATAACGTTTTCATCAAGAAGAAAATCAATAATACCTATATTGAGTATTCCCTTATCGTCATACCAACGTTTGCGGATATCGTGACGAACTATTATTTTAGGGAAGGAGTCTCCTGTCAGCGAGAATGGTTTGTTTTCGGTTGCTGCTTTTTCTTCGTCAGGAAGTGCATAGGCTGACTGAATATAGGTACGCTTTCCTCCTGAATTAACAACGAAGTCGATTTCGCGTGCTATCTGAACGCTGCGTCCCTTACTGTCCTTGCCGCTGCTGTATACTACGCCCACATCAACGGCTAAGCCACGGATGATAAGCTCGTTATAGATGATATTCTCCATAATATGGGTCATTTCCTGCTGACGGAAGCCAATCCGGGCATTTCGTAGTCCGATATCCTCGCAGTAATATTTGTTAGGGTAGTCGAAATAGTTCTTGCCCTTGACATCCCAACGCTTGCATTCGCTGAAAAGAAAAGCGTCGTCAAGGTAACTCATGTAGCTTTTAACTGTATTCTGAGAAACAGAACTTTCGCCGCTCAGCTTTTGCCTGGAGTTTATAGTGTTTGCAACATTGGTAGGATTGGTAAGTGAACCGACTGAGGAACATAAAAGGTCAAGAATCGAACTGAGGATATCCTCTCTTTTTATTTTCTTTCGTTCTACAATGTCTTTCAGATAGACTTCCGAAAAGAGAGAATGCAGATAATTCATCTTTGCAGTTTCGTTGGGACGAGAGATTATCAGCGGCATACCGCCGTAAAAAGCGTAGCTGTCGAAAGCGTCGTATTTGTCACCGCCGACAGCCGAATAGTATTCGGAAAAGCTCAGCGGATGTACCCGTATCTCATCACTGCGCCCACGGAATTCTGTCAGAATATCTGAGGATAACATACGAGAATTACTTCCTGTAACATAGATATCAAGATTAGACAGAGAGCGAAGGTCGTTCAAAGCGTCATAAAATGTTATCTTCTTTCCGTCTTTGTTATACGGGTTAGGTACTTCGTCAGACATCTGTATCTCATCCACAAACAGATAGAATTGCTCCTGCTTGTTCTCCACAAGACTTCTGACGTGTTCGGCAAGAACAAGAGGGTCACGGAATTTAATGTCCTTTGTCAGGTCTAGCTCAAAGGAAAGTATATGGTCACGGTCTACACCTTGCTCATACAAATAATTCCTGAACAGAGTACTAAGCAGGTATGACTTTCCGCATCTGCGGATTCCGGTGATTACCTTGACCTGACCGTCCCACATAAAGGATTTCAGTTGGTTAAGATATCGGTCACGTTTTATCTCCATAACAACCTCCATTGAAAACTTGTTTGATATATTGGCATAGTTCTCAATAGATATTATATACTGTTTTTATGAAAAAATCAAGAGAGAATTGAAATTTGTTCTATTACAAAAAATAAACATAACAAGGCTGCACAGTTATATGCTGTGCAGCCATTGTCCTATATATGAGCTATCCTACGATATAGCGTGCTTCGCTTCACGCCTGTCATTTCTTCGATCTCTTTAAGGCTGTATTGATTAGTGTTGTAGAGTTTGAGAGCTTTACGTACCTTGTCGTCGCCTATGCAGGGGCGCCCACCCTTGCGGCCTCTCGCTCTGGCAGCGGCAAGACCTTCTTTTGTTCGGTCAGCGAGAACATCACGCTCGAACTGTGCCAGTGCGGACATCAACGTGAACAAAAGCTTACCCGTGCTGCTTGTGGTGTCGATAGATTCTTTAAGAGAGACTAGATTGACGCCGCGACCATTGAATGTCTCCATCAGCCATATCAGATCTTTGGTGCTTCTCCCGAGACGGGAGAGGGACTCCACGACTACAGTATCGCCCTCGGTCAGACGTTCAAGGAGCTTCTCAAGCTCAGGGCGGTTTCGCTTAGTGCCAGTCATCTTCTCGTTGTAGATGTGGTCAACTCCATACTTTTCGAGCATATCTATCTGCCTGTCGAGGTTCTGCTGTTCGGTGGAGACTCGGGCATAGCCGAAAACGAAGTTTCGCATTACCACTCACCTCCGCAGTAAGCGTATTCGCAAAGAATCTCCTCAACCGCAGTTTCAACGCCCTCGGGGATGTAGAGCAAGTCTTCAACATCATCGACGGTATAGCCGTATTCGAGGAGTAAATCGATGTCCTTCTCTGAAACTCCAATGTAATTTGCAAACTGTTTCAGCTCCTTGACAGCGGCGCTTTCGAACCATTCTGCGTAATCCTCTGGTTCCGCATGAGTCCACCAGTAGGGGCGGTAGCTGTAATAGTAGTCCATCGCATCAAGTTTGGCGGTGTTGAACTTTGCCGAAGTAAGCTCGCCATCAGGAGCAATACGGATTATGTCGCCGCACTTAGCATCGATCTCAGTATAGAACTTAGTCACCAATCCCAGCGTTATCATCGCACAATCCAGTATCGCCGCAGTGCTTGCGTAGATGTAGAAGCCCTCACGCTCAAAGTGATACAAGGCAAGCGGATTATCTCCCTTAACAAAGTACAGATTACCTGTTACATCTAACACGGTAATAGTGAACGACCCCTCGAGCTGCTCAGCCATCTGTGCGATGGAATCAAAGCCGAGGTTATCTTTCTGTTCGAGGAGCTGAACTGCAATATAGCTGTCTGTTGCGATCTTGGTGACAGGGAGCTTCAACTCCTTGCGGAGCTTGGTGTCGTTGTGAAGTACGCCGTTATGAGCAAGGGCAAAATCAGTTGTTCCGCAACGCCCTGCAAACGGATGGTTGTTGTAGTTATCGAACTTATTGCCCTGGGTAGCCATGCGAGTGTGTCCCATAACGATGTTGCTCTCATATGGCAGATGTAGCTTTACCTTATGAGCGGCAAGCGGTCTCTTGAAAACAGACAGCCTGCCATCATGGACATATGCAAAGCCTGTCGCATCAGTGCCTCTGACCTCGCACTCCTTAGAAAGCACTTTCAGCACCTTCTCTCGTTGGTGCTTGGTGAAATAATTTTTATAATCGACAAGTCCGAATATAGCGCACATATTATTCATCCTCCTTGAAATTAATTGGATCATTCACATAAAGCTGACGTTCCTTAAGATATTCGATAAGTTCACCATGGTCGTCCTCATTAAGCGACTTCACAAAGCTAGTCCAGCTGATGCCCGAAATCTCCTCATCTGTCAGATAAGCGGCAAGATCGCATATTTTGTTGACAAGCTCCAGTGTGGCAATAATGGTATTCACTTTAAGTGTACCTTTGAACATTCTGAACTCAAAGGTGCTCCAATTGGTGATATTGACACACGCATATCTACCGTTGCAGCCTTTCTTCGCACTATCCAGAATTGCTTTAGGGTCATGCTTGTAGCCGTAGCGAGCCGCCCATTTGTTCATGGTGTACTCAGTGCGGCGGCTGAATTTCAGAAGCTCCGCCCAGTGATGCTCTACAAAATAAAGCACCCGAGAGATGCACTCATCCTGTGCTTTCCGGGTCTCACCAAAGGTATCACGGTTTACATGGATATGCAGACCGCAGGTCGTGGTTTTATGGCTCTGATAGTGAAGATGTATCGCTTTGTCACAAATTCTCTCCCAGGGCATGTCTACACGATGATAGTCAAGGCTCATAGGGTGGGTTACAATCTCCATACCGTCATTAAGGCTGCCATCCGACTTGATGTAGATATGCTCCGCATCAACATTAGCAGCAGAGATTATATGCTCTGCATTCTCGCCTAGCTTACCGCCCTTGTCTATCTCCAGCTCAACGCCAAAATATCTGTTGCCATTGCCGAAAAAGATGGGGTCGGGCTTGTAGTTATAGTCGTGGATGGGGCCGTTGTTGCGATGCCCAAAGCAGGCATCGCAGTAGGGATAATCGTCATCGTCAAAGTAGTTTGCGTAATCCTGATGGATGATGCGACCACAGTCCTCGCAGCAAGTATAATGGTTATCGTAGCAACGCTCGCAGAGGGGCATGCTCATAGTGCCTGCGTTATCCTCTGACCACACACGCTCACCGCAATGAGAGCATACAGTGGTTGCCTCGTCAAAACATTCCGGGCAAAAGTAATCGCCCTCAAAATAACATGCAGTCTCGATTGAGTGTTCGCATCCGCAGCGGTCGCAGAAAATGATGTCGTTTTGCATAGTAAGTCCTCCTTAGTATTCTTCAGCGAAAAGCATGGTGGAATGGGTCTCGTCGTCGATGACGAAGATCTTGCCTGTGATGGGATTGATGCTCGGGATAACGTATTCCTGAGAATACTCAGGGCATTCCTGCTCGTGCAATATCTTCTGATGTCCATCCTCGACAGAAAGCGTGAACACCTGAAGATAATCCTGCTCCTCAACCTCCATAGTCTCGATGAGTCCCCACAGAAAGATCTGTGTTGTGATGGGAAGCCGCTCGGAGATGCCATTGGTGCAGTAGTGCTGGTTGTTGAACTTTTGTGCCATGATTTCCTCCTTAAAACAGAAAAATCCCCTGAGTCGAAGCTCAGGGGAAAGTTCTATGATCCGTTATATAAACGGGCAGTGGATATCACTGCACTATTATTATATATATTTGAAAATGTAAGCTATAACCGTGATTGATCAAGTATCACAGCTCCTATATATCCATACCTGGTTCGCCCAACAGGAGCTGTTCTATTACCACATAATGCGCACTCTTATCGTCGTGACATGTGATAATAATGACCTTGACCGTACCGTTATTTGTGCGGCTTATTAGCTTGTCGGGATACTTCTTTCAAGCGGTGCAGCAACCTTCTTTCGGAGAGAATGCGTATTTCTACAATATTTCTGATTTTGCAATAGCATATTCAGGTAAGGTTCAATATGTAAGAATATATTTGCTTCGGGAAAAATGCGTATTTTACATTAAAATCCTAGTGATTATTACGATACAGCGTCAATATACTCGTCGTGAATAGCTTCGATCGTGTTCATAAGTTCGGAAATGTTATAAAAAATCGTGTCTGAGAGTCTGTAGTTGATATTGAAGTTTGATACATCGGCTGCGAATATATGTACTCTGGTGCCGTTATTTATTTCTTCTATGCGATAGATCCAGTCGAATTCAGGTATGTAATCCTTGGATATGGTGTTGATGATGTGATATGCATCTTCTGCGAAAATGCTTTCGTCTTCAGGGAAGACCATGGTTATTATGTTCATGGGGATGCTGTTGCTTTTGTTCGAACATAGCTGGCTGTTCAGCAGCATGTTTCCGATATCGGGATCATCTGGTGCAGATATGTTATAGGCTACTATTGCTTTATCAGTTGGGTGGTTGTGACATAAGTTATTTGCTGTGCATGATAATTCGAAGTTGGAAAGGGTGCTTCTGGTTATGTTGAAGTGGAAATTCATGATTGGTTCCTCCGTTTAGTATCCTCTTTGCTGCTTATATTCCTGAAGTTTGCGTTCGATATAAGACTTCAGAGCGAAGTAATTCTCGTAGCTTTCATGAAGCTTTCTGCCGTCTGTGAAGCTCACTGTATTTACTACCATATGAATATGCTGATGGTCGGTGTTGGTGTGAACGGCAAAAACGATTTGCCTGCTGTCGCTGTAATACTTAGCAAATTCAAAACCTAGTTCGTAGATTTCGTCATTTGTTAGTTGTTCCTGTTTGTCAAAACTGATTATGAGGTGTCTGGCATACCTTCCATTTAGTTTTCCGTAATAGTGCTTCACGTATAAGAACTCGTTTACGGCATTGTATGGCGAGGTGTTGATGTAACCTCTGTAATAACATTTTCTGCCTGTCGGTTTATCGGTTTCAACGTAGTGAATTAATGCCGCAAGATCTTTGGCTGAAGAGTAGCTCTCACTTTTTTCCTTTATGTGAATTGACATAAACACTCAACTCCTTTCGAATGTCATTCTTTAACATCGTGATATGTTCATCATCAAGATAATCTAGCATATTGCAGACTTCGTTAAGTTTGCACATGAGTGCTGGTGATATTTTCGCTTTTCTTGCTGGGGGAGTGTTGTCTTTATAATTCAGACTCCTTTCAATGATGTATGCATTGCGGCTTTTGCCTGACTTTTTGACATTTTCTTGAATAATCTCAAGATCGCTTTTATCTACCCTTAGAGTAATGATTGAAGATTCTTTTTTCATGGTGTTATACCTCCGTTTATATTAATGTTATATGTATAATAATTAATATACATAATTAAATATGCATATCAATTATATATATTTAGATAAAGCATACTTAGATAACTAATAACGACTATTATGTTGTAGCAGGCAACGCACTGTGTATTACACACTTGCGTTTGCCATTTTATTGGTATGTTGTATCGTTGTAAAAAAATAAAGCCGTCTGGTTAGGGACGGCTTTCAGAGTGTATGGACTTAAGCGTGTCGATTACATATCGACGTTCAGCGTTCGTAAGCGGTGCATTTCTAAGCGTTTTTGTTATCGATCTTAAATATGTATCGTGGTTGATATTCTTTATATGTCGGATGTCACTTGCTGAGCTCGGCTCGTGAAGTATCACGTTTATCTTAGGCGTTGATCTTTTCATAGTTACAACCTCCGTGCTTCATTTTAATAATATGTAGATGAGATTGTAAAAAATAACCAAATTGCTGCTGATTGTTAGATGATATTGCAGTAGGTGTACATGCAATATAATAGAAATATATAGCGGGATATAACTGAAACCAGTATAATCAGGTGCGGTTGAAAGAAGCTGGATAGTTATTGCAACTGTGGCTTGACTTTATATTTTCCTGCTGATATTTTGATAAATCTGCAGAATATCCCTGATAATGATCGAATTTGTGCTGAAATGGTACACGAAATATAAATACACAATACCATAAAATAACATAATAGAATAAATATACAAATAAATAAAGAAAACAGTGTATAGGTAAAAAAAGGATATTTCAGGAAAATATCAGAAAATTAAGTTTTCCCATTTGTGTGTTTGCTTTGATTATCGACATTAACTTGTTGACATGGGAAGAGGATAAATGTATAATTGAAATAGTATAGGAAATAAGAAACGGAGGTAGCTGCAATGAGCGATAAGTCTACAAATCCCTTTGAGCATCTTGATGATATAATGGTATCCAATGATATGACTGAAAAAACACATACCACCAGTGAAGCAGATAATCAGCAATTACAGCAACAGTATTCTTATCCGCAGATGTCGTCCGGTGGATATAATGTTAGTGTTGCATCCCAAAGTATTCCTTATAGTGTTATGATTCCTGAAATCAAAATCCGAGAGCATACTAGGACAAATGTTGCATTGCAGGAATCCAGCGTTTATATTGATCTTGATCTTAAAAAAGTCTTTTTTATAAAGACTAAGAATCGAAGTGAAGATAAATTTGTTCAGACAAATTATAGAGAAGTTCAGACTGGATCCAAAAACTATAAGTTAGAAACTTATGAAGTAATTGCAGATGGTGTGTTCAGAGTCGAGAGAATAGTTTCAGATGAATTCGGAAATACAACTATTTATATTAAAGTCAACACTGTAGATGATGAATTAGAATTGTCAATGGAAGAGGTAACTGGCAGCAATAATTCAGTAATCAGAAAATTCGGAGAAAAAGGACTAATCATCGACAAAAAGTATACCAAGCATATCTGTAAGTACATAGTTAGTGCAGCTAGTTATTTAAGTGTTGATCAAAAACATCAGGGCTTTTATATTAGCGAGGATGGGATTCCGGCACATGATGATGAACCGAATATTCGTAGATTGGCTTGTGATTGTGATGATGCACCATGGTTCTTTGGACTGGGGGAAGGTGTTCATAATGACGATCAGGCACTTCGTATGGTGTATTTTTGTCTGTTAGGCATAAGTTCCATGCTGACTCTTTTCAGAAGGATGAACATGAGAGGTCTTCCTCTTATAGTTGTATGGGCTGATAATGTTACTGATGCTTATAACGAGTTGTCGAATCTGTTTTATAACGGTAAATATTGTAGGGAATCTTTTACTATACATTCTGAGAAAGAGATACCTTCATTGTATTGTCAGGAAGACTGTTTTATACCCGTTATTGTTGATAAAAGCACTTCGCCTCGTAGTTTTTCAGCCGGAAAACAGGCAAACAGCCTGATAATTGCCAATAATAATCAAGACATTATGGCTACATCAGCACCTGTAATAATAACGTCTGACCCTGCTTTGTTCAAAAATGAATCGGTTATGATATTCAGATATAATAGCTTCAAAACGGAAAACATAGATAAAGTGTATAATTCTTTTAAGGATGGTATACTTTATGATGTTAGTCTCTTTTTAAAATTAAACGACGATGAATTCTGGATAAAAAGTGAGTATCCTTCATTAACCAAGTTATATGGCGAAAGAAGGGGATTGCTATATTTGTTACTCAAATATGTTTTTCTGTGGTTTGTTATTGATGATGTTGATGAAGAGAAACATTGTGGATTTTATGACTTTTTAAACAGTGCTTTTTCTTCTGTTGACAGTTCTGGCGAAAATACGGAAAGATTTTGCAGGACGCTTTTATCATGTGATGATTTAGAGCGTGTTGATAGATTTACTGCCACTGAATATTATGATATGTGCCTGTATCTGGATAAAAATTACATATCTATGAGTTCAGATACATTCAGTTATCTGGCAAAAAAGTCTCTGTGTAATGCTGATTTATTGAAGGATGAGTTGAAGAATAATAGGTTATTAGTGATTGATACAGGTACATATCAGAAGAATGTAAATATAGCTAACAGAGTGAGAAATGTATACTGTATAAGTCAGTCAGCACTTTATGGCAAATATAATGTTGTAATGTATAGCAATGAGTTCAAAAACAAGGCTCCTGATTACAGGCTTAGACTTGGTGTTAACAACGATACAGAAATTTATTATTCGTTCGACAGTATTGCCAGAGCGGATAACCAGCATTGTTTTGTGTTTGGAAATAGTGGTTGCGGTAAGACCACTCTCTTGAAATCAATGATTTGTGAGTCGAACAGAATGGTTTTGAGTGTCTGGTTATTGATGCTAAGCTTGATTATTCTGTGTTTGGCGGAGAGCATTTTTCTCACATCAGATTTGGTGATGACAGTGGATATGTTCCGTGTTCAGCTATTAATGCGGAATCTATCATCAAATTGATGCAAAGTATCGGAATTCCCTTAACACCAACCATAGAACGGAGAATCAAGGTAAAGTGTAGCCCCATTGCAAAGAGTAAGAACTTTTCTACATTTAAAAACTATCTGGATGATTGTTATCTTATCCTTTCTGATAATCCTAAAACAGAGGAATTATCAGAGATGATATATGAGTTGAGTATGCATCCGATATGCAGGGGCAAATTGTTGGATTGGCAAAGGATTTTAGAGAAAGGTAAGGCGGTTATATTTGACTTGCCATATGATGAGGATATTGTTACTGATGATGAGGCTTTAAGTAATATTGCAGATACAGTTCTTCAAAGCTTTTTTATGTATAAACGCACTAAAAATCTTCCTGTGGAAGAGCGAACTCCGTGTATGGTCTTTGTTGATGAGGTTAAGAATTATAAAATCGGCACAAAGTCTGCTATCAGCAATATTCTTTCACAGGGCAGAAGCATCAATATTGCTGCTGTTCTTGCTACACAGTATCTGTCTGCTGATAACGGAACAAAAGTCGGTGCTGTAATAGGGCAGTGTAATACGGTCATATCGTTTAATACTGCAGAGCCTACATATGCGGTTAAGTTTTTGGAGTGCAGCAGTGAAGAGAAAAAGGAGATGACTGATGCATTGAAGGAATTAAATATTGGCGAAGCTATTGTGTATAGTAAGGAAAAGACCATCTCCACCGACACATCTTATGTACACAACTACCTGAAGGTAATGTTTGACGACTTTAGCAGTAGAAAATATCCTGAGTTGTTTGCTAGTTCTCAGGAATGAAGGGAGTAAAATGTATAGTTTAATTAAAATTATCAGCACACTTTTAAGAACTTTTGTTCTGCCAAATCCGTTTGAGCAACTGCCTGAGCCATTCAGTATCTCTGTAATGACTACACAGATAGCAATACCTGCGGAGCTGTTGAATTTGTTAGCAGAGGTGCCGTTGCATCTGATTACTTTTACAGTTGTTGGATTGTATTATGAAAAGGGTGGCAATCCTGCTGTGGGTAGCTTCTTGTATCTGCTATTCTATTGTATACATACTGCAATGCTGTATATTATGGCAAGTTTTCAGTTTGCGCCAGTTGCGGTTGTGCTGACTTTGACAGCGTATATAGCGGCACAAATCGCTGTTGTCACCATTAAGGGTAAAATAAATTCCGTTTTCAGATTTTAATATAAATTTGAGCATCTGTCTGTTCAGGTGCTCAAATTTATTATTTATATATTTCCAAAAATCTTGACGAACAGGTTTTGGGACATTATAATATTAATCAGGGATCAGTAAAGGAGAGATATACATGAAAATAGCGATCTATTCCCGAAAATCGAAGTTTACGGGCAAGGGTGAGAGTATCGAAAACCAGATATCTCTCTGCCGTGAATATATATCACGTACCATCCCTGAGGCTACAGATGATGACATCTATGTCTACGAGGACGAGGGCTTTTCTGCCAAGAACCTTGACAGACCTCAGTTTCGCAGAATGATGGAAAGTGCCAGAAAGCAGCCTTTCGATTATGTGGTGGTGTACCGCCTTGACCGTATCAGCCGTAATGTCGGTGACTTTGCAAAGCTTATCGAGGAGCTAAACTCCATGCATACGGCATTCATCTGCATCAAGGAACAGTTTGATACATCCACACCTATGGGCAGGGCTATGATGAGCATTGCCGCTGTGTTTGCACAGCTGGAGCGTGAAACGATTGCCGAGCGTATACGTGACAACATCGTGTTTCTTGCACGTACAGGCAGATGGCTTGGCGGTGTAACTCCGCTGGGCTACAGCGCTGAACAGACGCAGATAAAGGACGAGGAGGGCAAGAACCGCTCTGCATACAAACTCACTCAGAACCCTGATGAGGTAAAGATCGTCCGTGAGATCTTTCAGAAGTATCTTGAGTTCCAGTCCATCACTAAGGTAAGAACATGGCTCATACAGCACGACTACAAGACCCGTGAAGGCTGTGATTTCGGCGTCAGTGCTGTAAGGTCCGCGTTGAGAAATCCCGTTTATTGCCCAGCCGATGAAGTAGCGTATGAGTATTTCACAGGGCTTGGCTCTACAGTCTGCTTTGACAGGGAAGAGGCGAGTGACAAGAACGGTCTGATGCCGTTTTTCCGCACTAGTCAGGAGGGTACAAAGAATCAGCAGACTTCTCCTGATGAATGGTACATAGCAAAGGGCAAGCATAAGCCAGTTGTTACCTCCGATGAATGGCTTAGAGTGCAGTCGCTGTTAGCGGCAAACGCTTCCAAGACCTTTTACAGACCCGGCAGGAATGAAGTAAGCCTGCTGACGGGTATAGTAAGATGCGCACAGTGTGGAAGTATAATGCGTCCGAGGGTAAACAGCAACAGCCGCAGCCTGTCCGATGGTACACGTACATTTTCCTATATGTGTACCCTTAAGGAAAGTTCCCATAAAAGCAGATGCAACATGAAGAATATCAATGGCAACCTGCTTGATAAGCTTGTCTGTGAAGAGCTTAGAAAATACAGAACGGTTGACAGCCTTGTGGGTGAACAGCTTGATAAGATCGTCGGCGATATTTCGCAGGATACCGACGGAAACTCCGTTAAGCTGTCTGATCTGAAACATTCGCTTGCTTCCCGTAAGGAAAAGATAGCAAACCTCATCGATAATCTTTCCAAATCGGCAGGAAGTCAGGTTCTGGTGGAGTATACAACGCAGGAGATCGAACGTCTTGACGCAGAGGTGAAGTCACTTGAACAGGAGATGGATGACCTCAGCTTCATAGATGATGTGAATAATGAACGCAGGCAGCAGATCGACGAGATGATCAGCAGGATCGCAAGTTTTGATGCAGCCTTTGAAGATCTTACGTTCGCAGAGAAGCAGGATTATATGCACAGCATCATCGAGAAAGTAGAGTGGGATGGAGAGAATGCCCATATTTTTCTCGTGCACGCAGACGATAACGGATAAGCATTATACATTAAAAAACCGAGGGAACATACTGTTTCCTCGGCGTAACTATAGGCTTATCGATACATTTGGATGCATAAGTCGAAAAATGGTGTCCCTTGCTGTAATCGAATGTTTCAGCAGCACGGATAAGCCCTATCGTACCGATAGAAATAAGGTCGTCCTGCTCATAGGATTCGGGATAATTTTTGTTGACTATATAGGCAACAAGGCGCAGATTGTGCTCGATAAGCCTGTTGCGTGCATCGGCATCTCCCTCTGAGATGAGTTTTATAACTTCTGCTTCTTCTTTTTTTGAAAGCTGTTTCGGGAACATATTTCTTCCGTCTAGATGCAGCCCGAGAAACAGCATATTTTCAAGTGCAAGCTGTAAAAAAGCATTAAACATAATATCCCTCCCGACGTAATTCTATTAGCTTGCGCCTGTACGAAATTCCACTGTCGGTCGATATACTCTGAAAGGATAAAAGTATGGATAAAATATGTATTTATTGTAAAAACAATATGATGGACACTGAACGGTTCGCAGAGTTTTATAGGCTGATAGAGATCTCGTTTCCGAAGTGCGAGCATTGGAGCAGGGAGATACACTGTGCAGAGTTCAGTGATCCGCGTTTTCATAGTATCTGCTATTGTCCTGATGGATTAAAGGGATTTCTGAATTACTGGGATCTTGGTGGGTTTATATATGTTGAGCATTTTGCTGTCGCTCCCGAGCTTCGCGGACAGGGTATAGGCGCCTCGCTTATGGCTGAGCTGCGTAGCATTGTAGGGGATGCAACATTGGTGCTTGAAGCAGAGCCTTCCGCTGACAGCCCGATAGCAGCCCGCAGGATAGCGTTTTATGAGCGCCTTGGTTATTCGCTGAATGAATATGAGTACATACAGCCTGCCATGATGGATGATGAGCCTGAGGTGCCACTGGTCATAATGTCATCACCGCATAGCTTATCGGCGAACGAGTATTGTGATGTGCGTGATAAGCTTTATCGCGAGATATACAAAAAGTACGATTGAATATATGCAGCCGCTTCTGATTTCACTGTCAGAAGCGGCTTTGATAATATTATGTTAAAGTTGTACATATAAAGGTAAAAATATTTGACAAATCCGTAATATAGTGATATAATAAAATGATTAAATATATTCTGGGTAGGTATGTTCAATGACGATATTCTATAAATTTGAAGGAAAAATGTACATTAATATAACAAACGGCTGTCCTTGTCGTTGCGTGTTCTGTTTAAGAGATAACGGTGATTCCATCAAGGATAACGACAGCCTTTGGCTGGAGCATGAGCCGTCGTACGAGGAGATAATCGCCGCTTATGAAGCTTTCGATAAGAACGGCATTACCGATGCGGTGTTCTGCGGTTATGGCGAGCCTACCGTGCGTGCGGATATGATGGTCCGTGTCGCACAGTACATCAAGGATAATTCCGATATGCGTATCCGCCTTAATTCAAACGGACTTGTGAAGCTTATCCATCCCGATTTTGACATCACTTCATTAAAGGGGCTTATCGACAGTGTTTCCATAAGCCTTAACGCTCCTGATGCCTGCCGTTATAATGAGGTAACACGTCCCTCTTTCGGCGAGAAGTCCTTTGACATCATGCTGGATTTCGCACGTGAGATGAAGAGCGTCTGCGGAAATGTGGCGTTCACTGTGGTGGATATCATATCCGAAGACGAGATATCACGTTGTCAGTCGCTTGCCGACGGCATGGGCATACCGCTCCGCGTGCGTCACTATATCACCGATAACGAGAGCTATACATAATGCGTATTTTAGGTATCGACCCCGGCTACGCCATCGTGGGTTATGGCGTGCTGGATTATGACAAGAGCGTGTTCAGCGTCGTGAACTACGGCGCGATAACAACTGAGGCAGGCGTCCCTTTTGACAGGCGCCTTACCGAGATATATGACGATATGTGCAGCCTGCTGGATATGTTCAAGCCCGATTGTATGTCGATAGAGCGTCTGTATTTTACAAATAACAAGACAACAGGTATCGACGTTGCTCAGGCGAGGGGCGTGATAATGCTTGCCGCAGCGCAGCGCAATATCGGGATATACGAGTACACACCGCTTCAGGTAAAGCAGTCGGTGGTAGGCTACGGCAGGGCAGAGAAGCACCAGGTGCAGGAGATGGTAAAGAATATACTGCGTCTGAAGGAGTGCCCAAAGCCTGATGATACCGCAGATGCGGTGGCGCTTGCGATATGTCACGGACATTCAAGCGGTTCTGCGTTGTCGCGGATTATTGCTATGGAGAAAGGTAAGAAATAATGATATACAGTGTAAGAGGAGAGATAATCCACACCGAGCCTTCACTGGCTGTGATAGAATGTGGTGGAGTAGGCTATGCCTGCCGAACTACTATGAATACTCTCAAGCAGATAGGTTCAAGTGGGGAAGCGAGGCTTTTTACGTATCTTCATGTCCGTGAGGATGCAGTGGATCTGTTCGGATTTGCCGATACGGCGGAACTTTCCTGCTTCAAGCAGCTTCTGTCTGTCTCGGGAGTCGGTCCGAAAGCGGCGCTTTCGATCCTGTCTGACCTTACACCGTCAAAGCTTGCGCTGTGTATAACAACAGGTGACAGCAAGACGCTTACACGCTGTCAGGGTATTGGAGCAAAGACAGCCCAGCGCATCGTGCTTGAGCTTAAGGATAAGGTGGCAAAGGAGCAGCACATATCCGCAGTGGATTTTGCTGCGCAGCCTGCAGTCGTAGCAGGCGGAAACAATGTGTCCGAGGCGCTTACCGCACTTTGCGTGCTTGGTTTCGGTATGCCGCAGGCACAGTCGGCTATTGCGGGAGTAAGTCCCGATGCTTCTGTTGAAGAGATCATAAAATATGCGCTTAAGAACTTAGGAAACTGACATTTCCTGTATAGGAGGCGGGGCAGTTGAAAAAGGAAGAACTTATTTCGGGTGTAATAATATACGCGCTGGGTCTTATCTGCCTTACGTATCTCATAGTCACCAACGGCGACTGGGAGCGTGACGGCCTTGCGTTGATCCTTACATTCTCGTGCTGCATAGCAGTCATGCTGCTCAGTGCTTTTATATATGTTTTCGTTAATATGATGAGGAGCAGGCGTGCCGCGATCAAAGCTATGGGCAGGGGCGGTATGCAGGCTGTCATGAAAGATAAGGTGGCGAGGATCGCCTATAAAGGTGTATATGCCTTTATAAAAGGCGAGTACCCTGCCGCAGAGGAGCATTTTATAAAGGCTCTCGATCTTGCCGATATCCGTCAGAATCAGCTTTTCTGTATCGAGTGGCTGATACGTGTGTACGAGTTGTATGACGACAGTGCGAAGCTTTTATGGTGCTTCAGAAAGGCTGTGGATTACGCTCCCGACAGCCCTGAGACCCAGTCGAGGCTCGGACACGCTTATTATGTGGACGGAAAGCTTGAAAAGGCTATGTATTGCTTTGAGCAGGCACTTCGTTATGACCCCAATCATGGTTATTCCTATTTCAGTGTGGCGAAGATACACATGGTCCGCGGCGAGGAAGACAAAGCAATCGAGTGTCTGGAGCAGCTCCTTAAGATACAGGAGAACCATCCTCTGGTCTTTGCAGAGCTTGCTACCATATATGCGATGCGCGGCGATGAAGACAAATGCCGCGAGAACTATGAAAAGAGCATATTGTGCGGTTATGAGCAGCCCGAGAGGCTTTCGGCAAAGATGACAGCTATCTATAAGTTCAACAATGCGGATGAGTGTACGGGTGATGATCTCCCGCACGAATACTACAGATATATAGAAAAGGATGAGAACGATGCTGGAAATGAATAATTCTGACGGTCTGTTCGAAACACCGGGTGGCAGGATCGTAGAACCTGAATATAATGCAGCAGATACCGATATAGAATACAGCCTGCGTCCGAAAGTCCTTTCCGAATACATCGGACAGGAAAAGGTAAAGGAGAATATGGCGGTATATATAGAGGCTGCCAAAAAGCGCGGCGAGTGCCTTGACCATGTACTGCTGTACGGTCCTCCCGGACTGGGTAAGACAACACTCTCCTGCATTATCGCAAACGAAATGGGTGTAAATATCCGTGTTACCTCGGGTCCTGCGATCGAGAAGGCTGGCGATCTTGCGGCACTGCTGACAAATCTGCAGCCTAACGATGTGCTGTTTATCGATGAGATACACCGTCTTTCCCGTCAGGTGGAGGAGATACTCTATCCCGCGATGGAGGACTATGTGCTTGATATCATCATGGGAAACGGACCCTCGGCACGTTCTATACGTATCGATCTGCCGCATTTCACGCTTATCGGCGCAACAACACGTTCGGGACAGCTTTCAGCACCGCTGCGTGACCGATTCGGCGTCGTACAGCGACTGGAGCTTTACAATGCGGAGGAGCTTTGTGATATCGTTCAGCGTTCGGCTGTTATACTTGCGATACCCTGCACAAGGGACGGTGCTATGGAGATAGCCCGCAGATCAAGAGGCACACCGCGTATTGCGAACCGCCTGTTAAAGCGTGTGCGTGACTTTGCCGAGGTGCTTGGCGACGGCAAGATAACCCGTGAGATAGCGGATATCGCCCTTGACCGCCTTGAGATCGATAAGCTTGGACTTGACAGCCTTGACAAGCGCTTCCTTGAAATGATAATCAAGGGCTACAACGGTGGTCCCGTAGGACTTGAAACCCTTGCTTCCGCCCTTGGTGAGGAGAGCGTTACCCTTGAAGAGGTGTGCGAGCCTTTTCTGATGCAGCAGGGCTTTGTTGCAAGGACTCCCCGCGGACGTACCGCAACAGCGCTTGCGTATAAGCATTTAGGCATCTTAAAGGATGGGCAGCAGACATTAGAATAAAATAAATTAAGTATCTGGGGGAAATATTATGGCAAGAATTTTCGGAACAGACGGTGCACGCGGAGTAGCGATTACCGAGCTTACCTGTGAGATGGCGATGCAGATAGGCAGAGCTGCTGCCTATGTGCTTACAAAGGAGAGCGGAAAGGCGCATCCTCGTATACTTGTGGGAATGGATACCCGTGTATCCTCCCGTATCCTTGAAGCAGCCCTGTCGGCAGGTCTTGCTTCGGTGGGCGCACAGGCGGAGCTTCTGGGCGTGGTCCCCACTCCTGCTGTGGCGTATCTTGTAAAGGCTTACGGAGCGGATGCAGGCGTAATGATCTCCGCTTCCCATAACAGTGTTGAGTACAACGGTATCAAGCTGTTCTCGGGCGAGGGCTTCAAGCTTCCCGACAGCGTCGAGGAAGAGATCGAGGCACTTATCCTCGACCGTCCCGGGGAGATAATCCTCCGTGAGGGGACCGAGGTAGGAAATATCATGCGCCGTTCAAATGCTGCGGATGATTACATAAACTACATCACAAAATGCGCTGATGTTGACCTTTCGGGCATGGATATAGGCTTTGATTGCGCAAACGGAAGCTCTGCAGCAACTGCCGAGAAGCTTTTCTCGGGACTGGGGGTAAACGGCGGCTACATCGCAAATACTCCTGACGGCACCAATATCAATGATAAGTGTGGCTCTACTCACATCGAGAAGCTTGCCCGCTATGTAAGAAAGAACGGCTTCGATGCAGGCTTTGCTTTTGACGGTGACGCAGACCGCTGCCTTGCAGTGGACGAGGACGGAAACGTTGTTGACGGCGACAGGATAATCGCAGTTATCGCAAAGTACCTCAAGGATAAGGGACAGCTCAAGGGCGATACCGCAGTTGTTACAGTAATGAGCAACCTCGGCTTCCATAACTACATGAAGCAGAACGGAATAAATACTCTCTGTGCAAAGGTGGGCGACCGCTATGTGCTGGAGGAGATGCAGAAATACGGCTACAATATCGGCGGCGAGCAGTCGGGACACATCATCCTGCTGGACTATGCCACTACAGGCGACGGTCAGCTCACAGCAGCTATGCTCCTTAAAGTGATGAAAGAAACAGGTATGAAGCTGTCGCAGCTTGTAAAGGATATTAAGGACTACCCTCAGCTTCTCGTCAACGTAAAGATAACCGAGCAGGGCAAGGGCAAGTGGAGCGAGACTCCCTCCATCATGGCTAAGATAGCCGAGGCGGAAGCACAGCTTGGCGACAGCGGCAGAGTGCTGGTACGTGAGAGCGGAACAGAGCCGCTTGTACGTGTAATGCTTGAGGGCATCGATGAGGAGCTCGTAAACCGGCTTACGAACGAGATTGCAGACGAGGTAAGAGCTGCGTTGTGCTGATATAAATAATACAGAGGATAATAAAATGAGAATTTCCGACAAGTGGCAGGACTACTGCCTGATAGACACCTCCGACGGAGAGCGCCTTGAGCGTTGGGGCGATGTGACACTTATCCGTCCCGATCCGCAGATAATCTGGAAGTGCGAGGGCGAGGCGCCCGAGTGGCACAGCGCCCACGCAAAATATAACCGCTCCTCCTCGGGCGGCGGAAGCTGGGATTACCGTAGAAAGCTCCCTGAGAGCTGGCAGATAAAGTACGGCGAGCTTACCTTTATGGTAAAGCCCACAGGCTTCAAGCACACGGGACTTTTCCCCGAGCAGGCGGTAAACTGGGACTATTGCATGAAGGAGATAAAGGCGGCTGACCGTCCGATAAACGTGCTCAATCTGTTTGCGTATACGGGCGGAGCGACTCTCGCCTGTGCAAAGGCGGGAGCCTCGGTATGCCACTGCGACGCCGTAAAGGGCATGGTGGACTGGGCAAGGACCAACGCAAAGCTTTCGGGACTATCCGATAAGCCCATCCGCTGGATAGTTGACGATGCGGTGAAGTTCATCGGCCGTGAGATACGCCGTGGCACACGCTATGACGGAATAATCCTCGACCCTCCCAGCTACGGCAGAGGAACCAACGGCGAGATGTGGAGACTTGAGGATAACATCTACGACCTTATGACGATGATAACTCAGCTTATGTCAGATAAGCCGCTGTTTATCCTGCTTAACAGCTATACTACAGGTCTTTCAGCCTCGGTAATGAGTTATCTTCTGCACCAGACCGTAGGCAAGCGCTTTGATATCGAGGTGCTTTCAGAGGAGATTGGGCTTCCCGTAAAGCAGACAGGAATGGCACTGCCCTGCGGAAGTACCGCAATAGTCAAATTCAGATAAAACGTTCTTTTAAGAGGTAGAACAATTTGAACATTATAGAAGTAGAAGGGCTCAGCTTCGATTACGTGACCCGTGATGAAGAGGGCAACGAGATAGAGCGCAACAGTGTGCTGAAAGGCATAGACCTCACCGTTCCCGAGGGACAGTTCCTTGCTGTGCTCGGGCATAACGGTTGTGGAAAATCGACTCTTGCAAAGCATTTCAATGCGATACTTACCCCCACAGAGGGCAGGGTGCTTGTAGACGGCATAGATACCTCCGATGAGGAGCGTCTTTTCGATGTGCGCCAGACAGTTGGCATGGTATTCCAGAATCCCGATAATCAGCTTGTTGCCACCATTGTTGAGGAGGATGTTGCTTTTGCGCCCGAAAATCTCGGAGTTCCTCCCGCAGAGATACGTGAGAGGGTAGACTATGCGCTTAAGCAGGTGGATATGTATGAGTTCCGTGAGCACGCTCCGCATCAGCTTTCGGGCGGACAGAAGCAGCGTGTTGCGATAGCGGGAGTCATCGCCATGCAGCCGCGCTGTATCGTCATGGACGAGCCAACCGCCATGCTTGACCCCAAGGGCAGACGTGAGGTAATGAAGACCATAAAACACCTTAACAAGGATAAGGGAATCACCGTTGTGCTTATAACTCATTACATGGACGAGGCTGCACAGGCTGACCGAGTTGTTGTAATGGATAAGGGTAAAATAATCATGGACGATGTGCCCCGTAAGGTGTTCTCACGTGAGGAGGAGCTTGAGGCAGTGGGACTTGATGTTCCGCAGGTGACAGAGCTTGCCAATAAGCTTCGCAAGGGCGGCGTGGATATCTCGGCAGAACTCATATTTGAGCAGGAGTGCGCCGAGGCTATCGCAGCACTCCCGAAAAAAGGTGAATTAAGATTGCCGCAGCGTGTTGAACTTGACGAGCGTGTAAAGGACATCGACGGCATCATCGAAACCAAGGGCCTGACATATAAGTATAGTGTAGGTACTCCCTTTGAAAAGACCGCAGTAGACCATGTCAGCCTTTCGATAAAAAAGGGCGAGTTTGTTGGCATAATCGGACATACGGGCAGCGGAAAATCCACGCTCATCCAGCATCTCAACGGGCTTATCAAGCCCACCTCAGGCGAGGTGTTCGCTGACGGCATAAACATCTGGGATAAAAAGGTGAACATCCGTGATATCCGCTTCAAGGTAGGAATAGTGTTCCAGTATTCCGAGCACCAGCTTTTCGAGGAAACGGTTGCAAAGGATATCGCCTACGGCCCGAAGAACATGGGACTCTCCGATGAGGAGACAGAAGCCCGTGTGAAGTCGGCTGCCGAAAGCATGGGCATAACTCATCTGCTTGACCGTTCACCATTTGAGCTGTCTGGCGGACAGCAGCGCAGGGTCGCTCTCGCAGGAGTGCTTGCGATGGACCCTCAGGTGCTTATACTTGACGAGCCTGCCGCAGGCCTTGACCCTAAAGGCAGGGACAAGATACTGGGACAGATAAAGCACTATCACGAGCAGTCGGGCAAGACTATACTTCTTGTATCCCACTCGATGGAGGATATCGTAAAGTACGCCACCAAGGTGCTTGTAATGAATAAAGCAAAGCTTTTCTGCTACGATGATACCGACAGGGTGTTCGAGCGCACGGACGAGCTTGCGAAGATAGGACTTGACGTACCGCAGATAACCCGTATGTCGCATATCCTGAAAGATATGGGAACCGACATCGGAAATGATATATATACAACGGACAGGGCAGCTGAAAGACTGCTTGCCCTTATAAAGGGACAGAACAAATGATAAAGGATATAACCATCGGACAGTATTTCCCCGGAAATTCTGTAATACATCGGCTGGACAGCCGTGTGAAGATATTGCTGGATATTCTGTATCTTGCTGTTATCTTCACTGCGCAGAGCTATACAGGACTCCTGCTTGCTGTGCTGTTTATAGTTTTCTGCTACATCCTGTCGGAGATAAAGCTTGTGATGATACTTAAAAGCATCAAGCCTATCCTCCCTCTGATGATATTTACGGGTATCCTCAACCTTTTTTTCATAAAAGGTGAGACTCCTATTTTCCAGTGGTGGGTGATAACGGTCTATCCCGAGGGCATCCGTATGGCAACATTTATGCTTATCCGTGTTATCGCGCTTATCGTGGGAATGTCGCTGCTGACGTACACCACCTCGCCGATAATGCTGACGGACGCGATCGAGCGGCTGTTATCTCCGCTTAAGAAGCTGCATTTCCCTGTGCATGAGCTTTCTATGATGATGACTATCGCACTTCGCTTTATCCCCACGCTTGTTGAGGAAACGGACAAGATAATGTCCGCCCAGAAAGCAAGAGGTGCAGAGCTTGACAGCGGTGGACTTATCAAGAAGGCGAAGGCGCTTATCCCTGTGCTTATCCCGCTTTTTGTATCGGCGTTCAAGCGTGCAAACGAGCTTGCTACAGCTATGGAGTGCCGCTGTTATCGGGGTGGCGAGGGCAGGACCCGCCTTAAGCAGCTTAAGACAGCTCCGCGGGATTATATTGCTCTTGTTGTCATGATACTTCTGCTTGCGGGAGTGATAGTGATAAATTTTGTCCCGATACTCCCATAAACGGAGAAATTGTTATGAGAAATCTCAAAGTATTTATAGCTTATAACGGTGCTTCTTATCATGGATTTCAGCGGCAGGACAACGCCGTTACTATACAGGAAACTGTTGAAAAAGCGATAGGAAAGCTGCTCAGGATACCTGCGCCCGTAATTTACGGCTGCTCCCGCACAGATACGGGAGTACACGCACGGCAGTTCTGCTTCAATGTCCATATCGACAACAGGATCCCATGCGAGGGCTTTGTAAAGGGCATGAATACCCTGCTTCCCAATGATATCGCAGTGCTCTCCTGCGAGGAGGTGGACGATGATTTCCACGCACGCTACTGCGCCAGAGGCAAGGAGTATGTCTATCTTATAAACAACAAGCCGCAGCGTGATGTATTCCTGCAGAATCTCGCGTTTCATTATCCCTATAAGCTTGATATCGAGGCGATGAACCGTGCCGCAAAGCTGCTTATCGGCGAGCATGATTTCGGAGGCTTCTGCCGTGCCGAGGGCAAAGCAAGGATGAAGACCACTGTCCGCACTATCTATGACATCACTGTTACCGAAAGGGACGGTGTATGCGAGGTGCGCATAAGCGGCAACGGTTTTCTGTACAATATGGTAAGGATAGTGACAGGAACGCTGCTCTACATAAGCGAGGGCAGACGCACTGAACAGGATATACTGGATGCGCTGCAGACAGGCGACCGTGCCTTGAGCGGCATCACATTACCGCCTGGCGGGCTTTATCTGAACAAGGTGTTTTATTGATAATACAAGGATGGTACTTTATGGAGGAACGCAACAATATAAATCAATTCCGAAAAAAGCGCGACAGACAGAAGCTTTTGCTTCGGCTGGGCGTAATTCTTCTCATAGTACTGACGGTGCTGCTTATCGTCATAAACTGGGGCAGGATAATAGAGCCTTTCAAAGACGCTGCGCTTGATGTGGGCGAGGGTGGTTTCCCCGTAGAGCTTCCGGGCAGTGCGGGCTACCATCTTAATGAAATGGGAGAGAGCTTTTACCTTCTTACCGATACATATATTTATACCTATACATCAGATGGTGCGCTGATCACCGATGTGCAGCACGGCTTTCAGAATGCCGTTTCACAGGCGAATGAAAAACGTGTGGTGGTATATGATAAGAACGGAAAGTCTTTCAGGTTCTTCTCGCGTACAGGTGAGGAATACAACCTGCCTCTTGAAGATAGTATAGTTTTTGCGGAAATAGGAAATAACGAGCGTTGTGCGGTCGTTACCACCTCCACACGATACTCCAATTACCTTTATGTATATAACGGGGAGGGCAAGCAGATATTCCGCTGGGCTTCTCCTGACTATAAGATAATGCAGGCAGAGTTTTCCGATGATGACAAGAGCATCTTTGTTACTGCGCTCGGCGCAGACGGCGGTGAGCTTGAGCTGTATATGTTCCGTTTCGACCTTGATAATGCCGAGTCACAGATATGGCAGACCCGTGTCGGCAGTGATATCTCCTATCAGCTCAGTTGTAATGCCGGCGGCGTTCTGGCTATCACAGGCAGCGGTGCTGTCTTAGTTGATAAAAACAGCGGCGAGGTGCTGAGCAGTACATCTTTCAGCAAAACTATCTCTGATATTCCCGCTGATGATAAGATGATATCTGTTGTGTTCAGTGATCCTGCTTCCAGCGGAGATGTGCTGACGGTCTATGACGCTTCGCTTGAGATATCCGCTACGCTTTATATCGACAGTCTGACCGCTGTGCGGGAGGATAACGGCAGATTCTATGTGCTTGCAGGCTCTGTTCTCAGTGCATACGATTCCACTCTCAAGCTTATCAAGAATTATGAGCTTGACGATGTATATTCAGATGTGATAATAATGAACGGTTATGCCTACCTGCTTGGCTACAACGTGGTGCAGCGCATTGCGCTCTAACGGCATACAGAAGGAGATATATGGGTACCCAGTTTGCGATAATATATGATATAATCACGATAGCTCTGCTGGTCGGAATGTTGTTTGCAGGTCTTAAAAGGGGATTTGCAAGTGCTGCTGTCAGTCTTGCTGCTGTAGCTGTGGCTTTTGTGTGCGCTATGACTTTCAGTGAGCCTATAAGCGATGCGGTGTATACCGATATGGTAGAGAAGCCTGTAAATGAAGCGGTGTCCTCAGTTGTGAGTGATACACTCGATTCTGTGACACTTACTGCTGTTGCGGATGCGGATTTCAGCGCGATAAAGCTGAACGGTAAGCCACTTGAGGATACGGCACCGGATCATATCGGCTCCAACAAGCTGATGTACGATCTTTCCGATGTTGATTTTACAGACACGGGCGTAACTGCCGAGGAGCTTTCGGCCTTTGGCTTTACAAAGGACACCGATCTTACTGCACTTAACGGCAAGATCGCCGAGTTTACGATCACAGACATTGAGCGCTACGGACTCGGACACCTTATTGCGGCACAGGTCATAGCGGTACAGATGCAGGATACGGTGCTGTTTGACAGCTTTGCCGAATACGTTGAGATCGTTGGCGAGATAGCTCCGATATTCTTCGGCGGGATGGCAGAGGACATAACCAACGGCGGGATATCAGAGCTTCGCTCCGTTATTGTGATAATGCTCCATTTTCCCGTTACTGCCAGTGAAGCTGTTATCAACGGTATCGTTGAGCCCTGTGTGCGTATTGCAGTGCAGACACTGGCGTTCATCGTCATATTCTCGGTAGTAGTTATAGTGATAAACCTGCTTGCAAAGCTTCTTAAATTTGTTAACAAGATACCCGTGATAGGCGGACTTAACTCTTTCTGCGGAGGTCTTGTCGGTATTGCTGAGGGTATGCTGAGTGTGTTTGTGGTGTGTCTGCTTGTAAGGCTTATCACCATACTGAGTGGCGGAAACATCATGTTCTTCAACAATGCAGCAATAGATACAACTTTATTTTTCAAAATGTTCTACGACTTTGAGTTTTTGAATTTCATTAAATGATACAGCAAAAGATTAGGGTGATTTTTTATGATGATGTGTTCAAAATGCAATAAGCGTCCCGCAGTGATGTTCATCACAACATTACAGGGGAACGAGCGTAAGAATGAGGGACTGTGCCTTAAGTGTGCAAAGGAGCTCAATCTTCCGCAGATAACCGAGGCGCTCAATCAGATGGGCGTTTCACAGGAGGACTTTGATAACGCTTATGATGCTGTTTTCGACGAAAACGGCATGCCTGACGGCGAGCTTATGAAGCACCTTGGCTTCGGAGATATGCTCGGCGAGTCGGATGACGCTGATGAAAGCGGCGATACCGACGGTGAGGAGGGCGCTTTCGAGCGTGGCGGGGCCAATACCATGCCCAGCTTCCTGAAGAATCTTTTCGGCGATTTTGGCGGAAGCTCCGACAAAAAGGAAGGCGATTCCAAGGAGGATAACGGCGAAAAGAAGTCCAGGAAAAAGGAAAAGACCGACAAGAAGCGCAGAACCCTTGAGACCTACTGTACCAATTTGACACGCAGGGCAAAAGAGGGTAAGATCGATCGTATTATCGGCCGTGACAAGGAGATCTATCGTGTGCTTCAGATACTCTCCAGACGCTCTAAGAACAATCCTTGCCTTATCGGTGAGCCGGGTGTCGGAAAGACCGCTATTGCAGAGGGTATCGCACTGCGACTTGTAAGCGGCGATGTTCCCTTCAGACTCCAGGGCAAGGAGCTGTATCTGCTTGATCTCACTGCGCTTATCGCAGGAACCCAGTTCCGCGGCCAGTTCGAGAGCCGTGTAAAGGCACTGGTCGACGAAGTGAAGAATGCAGGCAACATCATCCTTTTCATCGATGAGGTGCATAACCTTGTCGGCTCGGGCGACTCCGAGGGAACGATGAATGCCGCCAATATGTTCAAGCCCGCACTTTCCCGTGGCGAGCTTCAGGTGATCGGTGCGACTACCTTTAATGAGTACCGCAAGCATATCGAAAAGGACAGCGCCCTTGAGCGTCGTTTCCAGCCTGTAACTATCAACGAGCCTACGATCGAAGAAACCGTGGAGCTTCTTGAGGGCATCAAGGAATACTACGAGAATCACCATAAGGTAAAGGTATCCCATGAGCTTATCAGAATGTGCGCGGTGCTTTCCGAAAGATATATCAACGACCGCTTCCTGCCCGATAAGGCTATCGACCTGCTTGATGAGTCCTGCGCCTGCGCAAGCCTTGTCAATGAGGATATCACCGAGTACGAGAAGCTTAAAGCGGAAACAGAGAAGCTCACTGCCGAAAAGGAGGAGCTTGAGTCCGCTGCAGAGGTGGACTACGAGAAGATCGCCGAGATAAAGACCAAGCTTGCGAAGAACGAAGCGCGCACCGCGGAGATAAAGGAAAAGGCTGAAAATGTACAGGTGACGATGGAGGATCTCTCCAAGGTCATCGAAATGTGGACAGGTATACCCGCAAACAAGATAAAGGAGACCGAGTACAAGCGTATTGCAAACCTTGATGAAAAGCTCAAGGCAAAGGTCATCGGTCAGGACGAAGCGTGCGAGCTTGTAGCAAAGGGCATCAAGCGCACCCGTGTACAGCTTACCGAACGTCGCAGACCTGCATCATTCATCTTCGTTGGCCCTACAGGTGTCGGCAAGACCGAGCTTGTAAAGGTGCTTGCTAAGGAGATGTTCGATACGGTAGAGCCTCTCATCCGTCTTGATATGTCGGAGTACATGGAAAAGCACAGCGTTTCCAAGATAATCGGCTCGCCTCCCGGCTATGTCGGCTATGATGAGGCAGGACAGCTTACTGAGCGTGTAAGAAGAAAGCCGTATTCCGTTATCCTGTTTGACGAGATAGAAAAGGCTCACCCCGATGTCATGAACATCCTGCTCCAGATACTGGACGAGGGTAAGATAAACGATGCCCACGGTCGTTCCGTAAGCTTTGAAAATACCGTTATATGCATGACCTCAAATGCAGGCTCGGGCAACAGCACGGGCGGAATCGGCTTCAGCAAGACGGAGGGCGACATCAGCAAGGAGCGCGCCATGAAGGGACTGCGTGACTTCCTGCGTCCCGAGTTCCTTGCCCGTATCGATGAGATAGTGGCATTTGCTCCGCTTTCGGTCGAGGATTATGCAAAGATAGCTTCCCTCATGCTGGAGGAGCTCCGCAATCCTCTCAAGGAAAAGCGCATCGGGCTTACCATTGATGATGAGGTATATAAAGTCGTAGCCAAGAAGTCCCACGGCGGAAAGTTCGGCGGCAGAGATATCCGAAAGGTTATACGCAGCGAGATCGAGGATGTGATAGCTGAAACTATCATTGATAACGCTGACAGGGAGCTTAAGGAAATATCTGTCACAGCCGAGAATGATGAGATAAAGGTAGCTGCAAAATGAGCGTTGTACTTGTGACAGGCGGAACAGGCGCGATCGGCAGTGCCATCGCTGCCGAGTTTGCGGCAACGGATGATGTTATCATCACATATAACTCACGTGCCGAAGAAGCACAGCAGCTCTGTGAAAGGCTTCACTGTACCGCAGTTAAAATGGATGTTTCGGACAGAAGCTCCGTTGACGATGCTGTGGCAGAGGTGCTGAAAAGCTTCGGACATATCGATATCCTTGTGAATAATGCAGGTATATCGCAGATCAGACTGTTCACCGATACAACTCAGTCCGACTGGGAGCAGATCATGGGAATAAACCTGACAGGCTGCTTCAATGTCACTCAGGCTGCGGTGAAGTCCATGATCTCCCGCAAAAGCGGCGCAATAGTGAATATCTCCTCTGTGTGGGGAGTACACGGTGCATCCTGCGAGGTCGCATATTCCGCCTCCAAAGCGGGAATGATCGGCTTGACAAAGGCTCTGGCAAAGGAACTTGGAGCTTCGGGCATAACCGTGAACTGCATAGCTCCCGGGGTTATCGACAGTCCCATGAACTCTGCCCATCTCTCTGAGGACGAGCTCAACGAGCTTTGCGAGGCAACCCCGCTCATGCGTTTAGGCAGGGCAGAGGAGGTCGCAAAGGCTGTGCGCTCTCTTGCGGAAAACAGATTCATCACAGGGCAGATACTCGGTGTTGATGGTGGTTTTTATTAAAAAACAGTGCTTTTTGTACAAAATGATTATAATCAACTTATAAACTTTGTCAAATAATTCTCAAATAATCGGTTGAATTTTGGCGTAATATTTGGTATAATAAAAATGATGTTTTTTTATCGGTCCGACGATCGTCTGCGTCGCATAAACGGCGTTTTACGAATGGCGGATCTGTATGACTATCCGGAAAGGGTTTCCGGAAAAAAGGAGACATAATATGAATCTATATTCCATTCTGTCAACTGTCTCTGCCGAAGCGGAGGCACCCGGCGTAATCGACAGGCTTCAGAGCTATGCCGGAAATGCCGATCAGACAATTGCACAGCAGCAGCTTGCAGACCCCGACTACTGGAGCTCGGTAGGTATCATCACTATAACAGGTATTCTTGTCGTGTTCCTTATACTTGCCATACTTATTCTTGTGTTCTGGGCTATGGGTCAGTTCTTCAAATCTATGGACAAGCGCAAGGCAAATAAGGCAGAAGCAGCCAAAGCTGCACAGGCGGCAACAGTTGCAAAGTCCGCAGCTCCTGTACCTGCCGTAGAAGAAGCCGCAGAAGAGGATATTACAGACGATGACGAGATCATCGCTGTTATCAGCGCCGCTATTGCTGCGTACTCTGAGGCAGACGGCAAGCAGTACGAGATCAGAAGCATCAGACGTAAGGACAGCAGAACACGTTCTGCATGGAGCCTTGCAGGCATCGGCGAAAATACCCGCCCGTTCTGAGCACGACAGAAAGGATTTTTTTAAATATGGAAATATTTGTTGATACCCTGAACGGACTTGTGCAAGGATCCGGTTTTATGGGCTTTGTTGCAGACGGGGGATGGCAGAACATTATAATGATTCTGATATCTTTCGTTCTCTTTTATCTTGCTATTGTAAAGCAGTATGAGCCGCTGCTGATGCTTCCCATAGCATTTGGTATGCTTCTTACTAACCTTCCTATGACAGGTCTTTATCACCCTGAGCTCTGGAATCCTGCCACAAACCCCTACTTCGCTCCCGAGTATATTGAGCAGGCAAACGGAGTTGTGGTGAACTATGTCAAGGAAGCAAGCCTTGATTACGGAAAAGTTCTCCACGAGGGTGGACTTCTGGATATGCTTTACCTCGGTGTAAAGCTTCAGATCTATCCTCCGCTGATCTTCCTCGGTATTGGATCTATGACAGACTTCGGTCCGCTGATCGCAAATCCCAAGAGCTTCCTGCTTGGTGCAGCAGCACAGGGAGGTATCTTCTTCACATTCCTCGGTGCATGTCTGCTCAACCTTACCGGTATCGATAGCTTTACACTTAAGGAAGCAGCTTCTATCGCGATCATCGGTGGTGCTGATGGTCCTACCGCAATCTTCCTTACATCCAAGCTTGCACCTCAGCTCCTCGGTTCTATCGCCGTTGCTGCTTATTCCTATATGGCACTCGTTCCTGTTATCCAGCCGCCTATCATGAAGCTTCTCACCACAGAGAAGGAGCGTTCCGTAAAGATGGGTCAGCTTCGTCAGGTATCCAAGATCGAGAAGGTGGTATTCCCGATCGCTGTAACAGTTATCGTTGCTCTTATCGTTCCCGATGCCGCATCCCTTGTTGGTATGCTGATGCTCGGTAACCTGATGAAGGAGAGTGGCGTATGCGACCGTCTTGTTAAGACAGCACAAAACGAGCTTATGAATATCATCACGATATTCCTCGGAACAACAGTAGGTGCTACCGCTGTTGCCCAGAACTTCCTCAGTGTAAAGACACTGTTCATTATCGTGCTTGGCCTTACTGCTTTCTGCGTGGGTACAGCCTGTGGCTTGCTCCTTGGTAAGCTGATGTACGTTATCAGCGGCGGTAAGATCAATCCCCTTATCGGTTCCGCGGGTGTTTCCGCTGTTCCTATGGCTGCGCGTGTATCTCAGAAGGTCGGCCAGCAGACAAATCCCAGCAACTTCCTGCTCATGCACGCTATGGGCCCGAACGTTGCAGGCGTTATCGGTTCCGCTGTTGCGGCAGGTGTGCTGCTCAGCGTACTCGGCTAATAAAGGTTTCGGCTGTGCTGTGTTTTGCGGTGCAGCCGTTCTGTTTAGAGGATAGTTATGGATATTAAGTTCACCCCTGCCACCGAGGAGGATGTTGAAAACATCTACTTTGGTGCAAAGTGCGTTTACGAGATGTTTGATCCCGAAAGTGCACATGACGAGAAGCTGATGCGTACTGTTTACGATGATATCATCCGTCACCTTGTGGATTGCTGTGCGGTCAAGTACCGAGGTGTAAAGGTTGCATATTATTGCGCAGCAACCGATGACGATTGCATCAATGTCAGATACCTTTATGTAGAGTCGCTTTTCCGTGGTAAGGGAATAGGAACAGCAATATTGCGTCGCTGCCTGTCAGATACCGAGCTTCCGTTAAAGGCTCAGATACACTTCGCAAATTATCATGCGCTTTCGCTGTTCAGACATCACGGGTTTGCAGATAGCGGAGAACGCACAGGGCGTCTGCATACATATATAAATAGAAATGAGAGCAACGGTATTTTAAATTATGACGATGTTTTTGTGCATCGTTCTGAGCATTGATCCTGCTGACAAAAAAATATTACAAAAAGTTTAGAAAAGTTAGAAAAAGCCCTTGACAAGCGTGGTTATTTGTGATAAAATATAACTACCTCGAATGGGGCTTATTTTTTTGTGCATTTTTTTAGTGCGCAACTGCTCTGTTAAATCCGCAATTCCGCGGCTGAGGGAGGCAATAATGCCTGAAAAGGCAAGAAAATAGGAGGTGCCGAAAGTGAGAGTTAAAATTACACTGGCGTGTACAGAATGCAAACAGCGCAACTACAACACCATGAAGAACAAGAAGAACGACCCCGACCGTCTGGAAATGAAGAAGTATTGCAGATTCTGCAGAAAGCATACTGTTCATAACGAGACCAAGTAATGAAAGGATGATTTGAAATGGCAGAAGCTACTAACA
>JAZQGZ010000022.1:0-11197 GCA_045540255.1 Oscillospiraceae bacterium
TGTCATTCATGACATTGTCCTCCTTTGATTTCCGATGCGGTCGCCAAACCCGCTTCTATTATATCATAGGAGGACTCTTTTATCTAAAGATTTTTTATTCCACCGCTTCAAGCGGTGGTTTATTTTCGCTAAAGCTACAAAGAAAACAGCCGCTGAAAGCGGCTGTTAAAAGATTGGATTATACCTTGCACTTCACGATCTTGGAATAATCGCTGTAAACCTTTTTGCCGTTTACAGTGATGTAAGAACGTACCTTGAAGTAGTAGGTCTTATTAGCGGTGAGGCCTGTCTTCTTGAAAGAGAGGGTAGAACCACTTGTTATGGTAGATATCTTGGAGTATGTACCGCTCTTGGAAGTAGCCATGTATACTTCATAGCCCTCAGCACCGATGCTCTTGCCCCACTTGATAAGTGCTACCTTGGAAGCGGACTTCTTGGCAGATACGGAAGTGGGTGTGGGAGATGTTGCCTTAGCACTGTCGCAGGCACTGCTTGCTGACTGCAGAGTGGTCTTGCCTATATTAACATAAGCGCGTACCTTGTAGTAGTAGGTCTTGCCCTTGGTCAGACCCTTGTCTGTGTAGGAGTTTGTAACAGATGTACCGATCTTCTTATAACCGCTGGATTTGCTGGTGGAGCGGTAGATAGTGTAACCTGCAACATTGTTGCCTTCGTTCCATTTGAGGCTGATAGAGTTTGTTGTCAGTGTTGTTGCTGTAACGCCGGTGATCTTCTTGGGCTGGACCTTTACGGTGATAGTCTTGGAAGCACCATTGATAGTTGTAATGGTGATCTTTGCGGAACCGGGAGCGTTTGCTGTAACTACACCGTTTGCGTCAACAGAAGCAATAGCGTAGTTGGAACTTGTGATGTAGTAGGGCTTTACAAGTTCGCTTGCATTGGAGAGCTTAACTGTAAGGGACAGTGTCTTTGTCTCAACGATAGTTTTATTACCAGTCAGGCTTACTGTCTTGAGAGGCTTATAGGACTGGCTCTTGCCGGTGTAGTTGCTCCACTTCTCAGCATAAGTTGTGGGGTAGTAAACAGTGGGCTTAACTGTAGGATCGAAAATAGTGCTCAGTGAGATGTATTCGCCACCAAAAACAGCCTTCTTAATGTTGGGGCACTCGCTGAATACATTCTTGCCGATTCTCTTCAGATCGCTACCGAAAACAATACCTGTAAGTGCTGTGCACTTTTCAAAGGTTCTTGAACCGATCTCGTAGATCTTGTTGGGGATAACAACTGTTTCGATCTTGCTGCAACCGCTGAATGCACCATCACCAAGCTTCTCGATAGAAGCAGGGAGTGTAACAAGACCAGAAAGCTGTGTACAACCGGTAAATGCGTATTCGCCTATGGTCTTTACCGTATCAGGCATATTAATTTCTGTAAGAAGTATGCAGTTTTCAAATGCACGGTTACCTACAGATGTGATGCTGGTGGGAAGTGTCACACTTGTGAGTCTCTTACAGCCGGAAAAGGCATAATCGGGAAGTGCAGTTGCGCCACATTTTATTTCAGCCTTTTTCAGAGCTGTACAATTCTTGAATACATTATTGCCGATAGAATTGACACTGGTGGGGAAGGATATCGAAGTAAGCATAGAACAGTTTTCAAATGCACTTGCTCCGATTATTCTTACAGAGCTGGGGATGGTAACTTTTGTGAGCTTTGTGAAATCCTTACATACTCTGTCGCCTAACTCTGTGATGCCGTATTCAAAAGTAACAGTAATGATTCTTGAGGCTTTTTCGGCATCTGTAATAAGACCAGTTATCTTGGATACAGAGTAGCCGTCAAGCTTAGCAGGAACAGTGATCTTGGTGGATTCACCCTTATAACTGCCTATAACAGCCTTTCCGTTAATTACGGTGTACTGCCAGTCACCACTGATCTCTGCGCTCGCAGATATGGAACACAGACCAGTAAACAGGGGCAACACCATGATCATGGCAATCAAAAATGAGAGAATGCGGTTGGTTGTTTTTGATGTTGTCATAATATCCTCCTTAAAAAATTAAAAATAACGTTTCGACAGCAGGGAAAAGTAACTCCGCACAGTACATTTTCCCCTATTCTATCAATACTTTTATATTATACCATATTTTTAACCAATTTTCAAGCATGAGTATATAAAAATTCATAACAAATATCAGTGCAATATGCCTATGTCTTACTTGACAAATAAGGTTAATTAATATATAATTCTATATAAAAACATACTGAGTACAGTATGAATTGAAAGGAAAGACACTATGCCCGTAAAAATCTCCGATGGACTTCCCGCGCAGAGCATACTGGAGGATGAACACATCTTCGTAATGACTGAGTTCCGTGCGCTGCACCAGGACATACGCCCATTAAAGATCGGCATACTTAATTTGATGCCGACAAAGATAGCGACAGAAACACAGATACTTCGCTGTCTGTCAAATACACCGCTCCAGATAGAGGTGACATTGGTCCAGACCTCCACATATACGAGCAAAAACACTTCCAGTGAGCATCTGCTGACGTTCTATAAGACATTTGATGAGATACGTGATAATAATTTTGATGGTTTTATTATCACCGGAGCACCTGTTGAGCAGATGGATTTTGAAAAGGTAGAATATTGGAAGGAGCTTTGTGAGATCATGGAGTGGACCAAGACGCATACCCATTCCACATTCCATATATGCTGGGCTGCCCAGGCAGCACTTTATTATCACTACGGAGTTCCGAAGTATACGCTTGATAATAAGATGTTTGGTGTATTCAAGCACACTCTGCTTACGCCGAAATCACGTCTGTTCAGAGGATTTGATTCAGAGTTCTATGTTCCTCATTCGCGCCATACCGAAATCAAGCTTGAGGATATTCTCAAGGTTCCGCAGCTTAAAGTTATGGCAGTTTCTGATGAGGCCGGTGTGTATGCGGTATGCAGTGAGGACAGTAAGCAGTTTTTCATAACAGGTCACTCTGAGTATGATGCAGATACCCTTGCTTCTGAGTATTTCCGCGATGTCGACAGGGGATTGGAGCCAAGAGTTCCCGTGAATTATTTCCCTGATGATGATCCTGCTAAGGCACCTGTAATGAATTGGCGTTCCCATGCTACTTTGTTATACACTAATTGGCTAAATTATTTTGTTTATCAGACAACTCCGTTTGATATTTCGACGAATATTTAATCAATTTTGGAAAAACAGTTGAAATTTATATGATTATATGATATAATTTTACCAAGGTCTTGCTAAAGACCAAGAAATTTTTTAGTATGTAAGGAGAATCGATATGTTTGACTATTATACTGCCCCTTCCTGGACTACTATCTATGGCTTTATTGCTTCTATTCTTGTCGTTGGTGTTATCGCACTGACAATAATCCTTTCGCTGACACTTCTCAAGAAAGGCCACAATCAGAAAGGAATAATTGCTGCTGCGCTTGATTTCATCAACCTCAATGGCACTGCTTTTGAAGCTGTAGTAAAGACCGTTACCATCGCTAAGCTTGCTTATGAGATCTTTATGCTTCCTGTATGTTTCCGTTATGCTTTTTCTGACGGACGCATTGAAGTAGATGGAGTGCTTGATGGCTTTATCAGTGTAGTAAGCACACTCGTTTTTGATATTGGTGGTATTCTTGTTCTTTACTTTGCACTTATGCTTGCTGCCAAGTTCTATAAGAAGTACACAGCACTTAATGAGCACCTTGGCGTTAAGGATGCTGAGCCCGCAGCAGCTCCTGCTCCCGCAGCAGCACCCGCTCCCGTAGCAGCTCCTGCTCCCGTAGCAGCTCCCGCTCCCGTAGCAGCACCCGCTCCCGTAGCAGCACCCGCTCCCGTAGCAGCACCCGCTCCCGTAGCAGCTCCCGCTCCCGTTGAGGCTCCTGCTCCTGTTGAGGCTCCTGCTCCTGTAGCAGTTCCCGCTCCTGTTGAGGCTCCCGCTCCCGTTGCAGCATCTACAAAGGTTTGCCTTGGCTGTGGTAAGGAGATCAAGGAAGGTGCTAAGTTCTGTCCTTACTGTGGAACCAATCAGTAATTCCACTTAAGTTACTTAAAGCCTGAACGCCCGCTTAGTGCGGGCGTTTTTTTGTTTGGTATATCGAAAATGGTTAAATAACTTTGTTCATTATGCTGATTGTATTTTTTGTTGCAAATATTATATTTATATGGTACAATATAATTAAGAAAATATATGTTTTGGCATGAAAGGGGGATTTTTATGTCAGAGGTTAATATGAATATGGTAAACCCTCCGGTTCCCGCTGTTGTTGAGATCTCAGTAGATCCTAATTATTCTACCGCTTTTATGGAGGTGACTGCACCGCAGAACGGCGGTGTTGATGTTACAGAGAGACAGATCCGTGATATGCTGGTCGAAAAGAATATCTATTTTGGTATTTTTGAAGATTCAATTATCGATGTTGTAGAGAATAAGCGTTACGGTGAAAATATCTGTATTGCCAGATGGCAGGCACCTGTTGATGGTGAGGATGGCACTATAAAGTATCACTTTGACAAATCCAGTGTTATAGCACCGGTTGAGGATGAGGATGGTACTGTAGACTATAAGAATCTTGGTCTTGTCAAGAATATTTTCACAGGTACTACTATAGCTACAATAACTCTTCCCACTGAAGGTGAACCCGGTAAAGATATTTCGGGAAAAACCGCACCGCAGCATATCGGTGTTCCTGTGCACGCGAACATCGGGCACGGAACAACGCTTACATCGGATGGAACTGAGATTATTGCTGCAGTAGACGGTAATCTTTGCTTTGTTAACGGTGCATTCTGTGTCAATGAGGAGCTTCTTATCCGCGGTGATGTTGATGTTTCAAGCGGTAATATAGATTTCATAGGTAATATTATCATCAAAGGAAATGTAATGGACGGATATACCGTAACCTCCAAGAAAAATATTACCATAAACGGTACTGCTTCATCTGCCGTTATAAAAGCTGATGGCGATATCAATATCAAGCTTGGAAGTATGAATTCCACGATCGAATGTAAAGGCAACGTAAAGCTTGGCTACTGTGAAAACAGCACGGTTCATTGTGATGGTAACGTTGAGGCTGCTACATTTGTCGGCGGTGAAGTGTATGCGGGTAAGGAGATATTAGCATCAGGCAAGGGTATAATGATGGGCGGCAAATATACCGCGCTTGAAAATATCGAGGCAGCGGTGTTCGGGTCAGAGGGTTATGCAAAGACCATCATAACTGTCGGCAATAACGCAGTTCTCTCCGAAGAAAAGGAAGATCTTGAAAAGAAGAACGCAGTTCTTGAGGATAAGTTTGACCAGCTCGGAAAGATACTCAATTCGCTCACTGAGATGGCTAAGGTTGCAAAGCTTCCGCCTCAGCGCGAACAGATGAAGGTTGAGGCGATGAAATCGCGTTTCCAGATACAAGGTGAGTTAAAGAGAAACCATCAGCGTATCACCGAGATAGAGCGTGCACTGGAAATGAAACAGAACCTTTCCATTTCCTGTCGCAAGGAGTTTTATCCCGGCGTGCTCATCCGTATCAATTCCTTTGTTTATAATGTAAATGTAGTCACATCCCGCAGTAAGGCTACTATCGGAAAAGAGGGCATAACCTTTGTTCCGCTGTAATTATCAATAAATGCAAGGCAGGGCAGAAATGCCCTGCCTTTTTGCTTGACAATTATTGAAGGATGTATTATTATATTAATAGAATGTTCCTTTGTGTCACCTTTTTGAGAACTTAACATTACGGAGGTCATAATGCAGTTCAGTGAAAAATTGTCGCGATTACGGCGCAGGTACTCTGTATCACAGACGGATCTTGCCGAGGCAGTAGGCGTATCGCGTAAATCTATCCAGTATTACGAGTCGGGTGAGCGGTATCCCCGCGGAGGCGTACTTGTAAAGCTTGCAGAGTTCTTTAATGTCAGTGTTGATTATCTGACATCCTCTGAGGAAAATTATCAGGCAGCGCAGGGCGGGTTTTCGGCTAATGCTATCGTTGATGAGGTAACAGCGTTATTTGCAGGAGGTTCGCTGTCCGAGGAAGACAAGGATATGGTAATGCGCGTTATACAGGAGGCATACTGGGACTCGAAAGGAATAAAGTTGCGACCCGACTCTGATATTAAGAAGTAACGGGTATTTCGGAGGTAGAACATGATAAATATTGATCTTAGCGGCAGATGGGATGTCTGCCTTGACAAGGAAAGAAGAGTGCTTTCACCTGAGAATTATCCCGACAGCATAATTCTGCCTGATTCCACATCAAACGCGGGCCTTGGTGAGTTTAATACCGAGACCGAATACGGTTGCCTTACTGATATGCACAAGTTTGAGGGCTATGCATGGTTCAGAAGAAATATCGAGGTCACACCCGAAATGGAGGGTAAGACCATCACACTTTTTCTTGAGCGTACGCGAATGACTGCTGTCTACATAGATGGCAGAGAGTGCCGTTTCGGGGACTCGCTTTGTACACCTCACAGATTTCAGTTAAGTGGTCTTTCTGTTGGTACACATGAGCTTGTTGTGCGTGTTGCAAACTGTGACTATCCAACAGGCGGCGGACACATGACCTCCCGCGATACCCAGACCAACTGGAACGGAATACTGGGTCGGATCGAGCTTCAGAGCTACTGCGCCTGCTCAGAGAGCATACGTATCCTTCCCGATATCACTGCTAAAACCATAACTGTAAGCGCAGATATCATTGGTGTAGCACAGGGCACAGCTCAGCTTCGTGTTTATGACAAGGCGAAAGAGTATGGCTCTGTCAGCGAAGATTACACCGATGGCAAGCTTGAATGTACACTCAAGTTATCCGACGACGTTCCGCTCTGGGACGAGTATGCGCCCAACCTGCTTGATCTTGAGATAGCCATTGGCGATGATATAAGGACAGTAACGTTTGGTATGCGCGAGATGAGGGGAGAGGGTCTTAAGCTTCTGGTCAACGGAAGACAGACATTCCTGCGTGGAAAACATGACGGAATGGTATTCCCTAAAACAGGGTATGCCCCTATGGATGTGGCTTCATGGGTCGAGGTGTTCCGCATCGCAAAGGAGTTTGGTATAAATCACTATAGGTTCCATACCTGTTGTCCTCCCGAAGCTGCGTTTGCTGCAGCGGATATCATGGGAATCTATATGCAGCCCGAGCTTCCTTTCTGGGGAACAATTCCCGATGAATTCGGTGCAGAGCATGAGTATCTGCGCAACGAGGGCTTCCGCATACTCCGTGAGTTCGGACATCATCCGTCTTTTGTGATGATGTCAATGGGTAATGAGCTGTGGGGGAGTAAGGAGCGTCTTAACGAGCTTATTTCGGGTTATCGTGAGCTATGCCCCGATAAGATGTATGTGGGTGGCTCCAATAATTATCAGTTCGTTCCGTGTGTTCTTGATGAGGATGACTTTTTCAGCGGTGTGCGCTTCGACAGGGACAGACTCATACGTGGCAGCTATGCCATGTGCGATGCCCCTCAGGGTCATATACAGACTAATGAACCTAACACGGTGCATAATTACGATCCGCTCATTGATGAAGTCAAGGCTTTTGACAGCAGCAGCGGCGGTGAGATCATGATACAGTACGGAACCGAGATGCGCACCGTCAGTGCCGATGACAGCGATGTGCTTGTTCCCGATGTCCCTGTTATTTCTCATGAGGTAGGACAGTTTGCGATGTATCCCGATTTCAGCGAGCTTGAAAAATACCGCGGTCCTGTTCGCCATCTCGCTTATGATGCATACAAAAAGGGTCTTGAGGAAAAGGGAATGTTTGAGAAGTGGCAGGACTTCTTCAAGGCCTCGGGTAAGCTTTCAGTACAGTGTTACAGGAACGATATTGAGACCGCACTGCGTTCTGAGCAGATGTCAGGCTTCCAGCTCCTTGATATACAGGATTTCCCAGGACAGGGCGTAGCAACTGTAGGTATTCTTAATTCTTTCCTTGAGAACAAGGGACACGTTTCTGCCGAAGAATGGCGATGCTACTGCTCTGATACGGTGGTGCTTGCTATGCTTCCGCGATTCGTGTTTACAGCGGGTGAGAGCATCTGCTGCGGACTTATGATATCCTCGACCGATCCTGATATCTCCGCAGATGAGATTTTGTGGAAACTAGAGGTGGGAGAAGCTGTTGTTGCCGATGGCAGAAGTGCGATAGTTAAGCGCGGCAGCAGAGTTTCGCTCTGCAGGACGGCCGAGTTTTCGGTGGATTGTGATAAGTCCGTTACAGCGAAGCTTACATTAAAGCTTGATGGAACAGATATCACAAACAGTTACGAGCTTTATATCTACCCCGAGATCGACGTGAAGATCACAGAAAACAGCATTGAGTATGACGGTAAGACAATAACAATTACCCGTGATATCGATGAAGCAAGAGAAACAGGCGCTCTCTGCATTCCCGAAAAGAAAGAGGACGACCTCGTAGGAGAATACTGTACCGATTTCTGGTGCTACGGTATGTTCAGAAGCATATCTGAGTCAATGGGCAGGCCTGTTCCTACAGGTACGCTCGGCCTTTATATAGAGGATTCTCCTTTGCTTGAAGGCTTCCCGACCGAGTTTTACACAACACCAATATGGTATAACATAGTTTCTCACAGCCATTGCGCGGATCTTGACGGAACGGACATCACTCCCGATGTGTGGGTCATTGATAACCCCGAGCGCCGCAAGAAGCTTGCGTTGCTGTACCGTGATAACGGTGCGGTCTGCTGTACTTCCCGTCTGTGGGAGGTAGCTGATAAGCCCGAGGTCAGGTACTTTGCTGCGTCTGTTGTACGTTATCTGACGGATAGGTAAGTGATGGATTTTATCTACACAGACGATAATAAGCGCTACCATACGCTTAATTATCACAATAAGCATACCTACGGTGCAAAGGTGCATAAAGCAGCTATCGACGCAGGATTTACCTGTCCGAATATTGACGGGTCCAGAGGCGTTGGTGGCTGCATCTATTGCAGCGGTGGAAGTGGATATTTCACGGCGGAAAGTGTTGTATCCGTGCGTGAACAGTTCCTTCGGGAGAAAAAACGTATTCATGGGAAATTTCCCGAAGCTAAGATAACAGCATACTTTCAGGCGCACACAAATACGTATGCAAGTGTACAGGAATTGTTCAGGGTGTATTCCGAAGCTGTCGATGCAGGCGCGGATAGCCTTGCTATCGCGACCCGTGCCGATTGCCTTGATATTGAAAAAGCAGAGATGATAGCTTCTTTGCCTGTTCCCGTTACGGTGGAGCTTGGGCTGCAGACTATACACGACAGCACAGCTTGCAGGATAAATCGCTGCCACAGCTTCGGGGAGTTTGTTAACGGTTACGGTCTTCTGAAGTCACACGGGATCAGAGTCTGCGTTCATATCATTAACGGGCTTCCCGAAGAGGACATCCCAATGATGCTTAAGACTGCCGAAACACTGGGAAAACTCCATCCCGATGGTGTTAAGATACATCTTATGCATGTTATAAAGAACACTGTTCTGGCAGGTATGTACGAAAGCGGAAGATATCATCCAATGGAAAAGCAGGATTATATAGATACCGTTGTAAAACAGTTGGAGCTCCTGCCGTCCGAAACCGTTATCGAGCGTCTTACGGGTGATGGAGATAAGGCTACACAGCTTGCACCGATATGGAGTATGGATAAGATATCTGTTCTGGGTGGTATTGATAAGAGAATGGCACAACTGGATACATGGCAGGGAAGACTGTTCAGGGAGGGCAACAATGCTTGAATACCTTGACCGTAAAAGCGGGACAAGCCTTTATATACAGATCTATGAGAGTCTCCGCGGTGATATTCTTTCAGGCAGGATGTCAGTCGGAGAAAAGCTTCCTTCCAAGCGCACACTTGCGGAACAACTTGGGGTGAGCCTTATAACTGTGGAGAATGCCTATGCCCAGCTTATCGCTGAGGGGTATGTTCAAAGCAGTGAGCGTAGCGGATATTATGTTCGTTTCAGTGGCGGTGCTGTTACCTGTGTAACGGAAAACATAGAGCCGGAATTTGAGCGTGACTCAGAGGAGAGGGCAACTTCCTGTGCCATGGAATTGTTTCCGTTTACCGTGTGGGCGCGGCTTATGCGTACCGTAATTCTTGATAAGGGAACATCGTTGCTTATTCCGTCAGCATCAAACGGAGTATGGGAGCTTCGTAAGGAGATCGCCCGATATCTATGGTATTCTCGAGGTATCAATGTTGATCCTCAGCGTATAATCATCGGCGCAGGTACCGAGTATCTCTATAATATGCTTATTCCGCTTCTTGGCCGCGATAAGAGATACGGTGTTGAGGATCCCGGGTACACAAAGCTGTCTGATATCTATTCAATGAATGGTGTTGATCACATCCCCATAGGACTGGATGATAAAGGTATATCCTGTTCCGATCTGCACAGCAGTAATGCTGATATAGTTCATATCTCGCCTGCGCATCATTTCCCTACGGGAATAGTAATGCCGATATCCAGACGCAGTGAGATAATGACCTGGGCTGAACAGCAATCGGGTCGTTTTATAATTGAGGATGATTACGACAGTGAATTCCGCTGGAGCGGCAAACCTGTGCCCTCGATCTTCTCAATGGATTCCACAGGCAAGGTTATCTACATAAATACTTTTTCGGTGACTATCGCCCCTTCGGTTCGTATCGCATATATGTGTCTTCCCGAGGAGTTAAGTGAGAAATGGCACAGAACCATGTCGTTCTGTTCGTGTCCTGTTCCCGTTTTTGAACAGTATACACTGGCCCGATTTATTGGAGATGGATATTTCGGGCGGCATATCAGTCGGATGAAGAAGCACTACCGACATATTCGCGAGCTTGTGCTAAGCCTTTTCGCACAGCACAGGTGTGAGCTTGTTGAGGAGCGTTCAGGTCTGCACTTTCTGGCAGTGCTTACAAAGGAGCATGAAGATCTGTTTGCCTTATGTGACCGATGCGGAATATCGCTTAAGCCGCTTTCGCTTTATTGTATCAACAGTACCTGTGAGCGTGAACTGTATGTAGTGAATTATCGTAACGCTGATGAAAAATTGCTCGTCGGGTTTGGTGATAAACAAATCAAAACCACCAGTTGAACTGGTGGTTTGCTCTCGCCCTTCAAGGGCGTATTACCGGCTTGTGCCTGAAGGCACACTGAAAGTCTGGCAACCGCATCTCATTCACTAGCAGCCGCTCAAGCGGCTGTTATTTTTTGC
>JAZQGZ010000023.1:0-3897 GCA_045540255.1 Oscillospiraceae bacterium
GGGCCGCTGGAGCTATGCGGACATTATGTACGTCACCGAAAAGGGACTTATGAACGGTAAGGAGGAGGGCAAGTTCGCTCCCGCCGAGACTATGACCCGTGCAATGGTCGTAACCGTTCTCTACAGACTTCAGGGCGAGCCTGCGGTAAATACCGCATCCCAATTTACCGACGTTAAGGCGGGCAAGTGGTTCACGGATGCTGTTATCTGGGCATCGGAGAACGATATTGTAAACGGTATGGGTAACGGCAAGTTTGCTCCCATGGAGACCATCACCCGTGAGCAGCTTGCAACCATCATCATGCGCTATGCTCCGAAGGAGTACATCATTCCCGAAGAACGCGCAGACATCACAGGATACGCGGACTATAAGAGAGTTCATGACTACGCCCGCGAGGCTCTTTCCTGGGCAAACGCTGTAGGACTTATTACAGGTAAGACCGAGACAACTCTTGCTCCCAGAGAGGGCGCAACACGCGAGCAATTCGCCGCGATCCTCAGACGCTTCAAGGAATACGACAGCTATAAGTACGAGATGGTCTACAACACTCCCGTATATGAGCAGAACTACGTAAAGCCCGAATATGCAATTGTTGACGACGCTGATGTTTACGTGGCAGTTGACGGAGACGATGCTAACCCCGGTACGCTTGACAAGCCTATCAGAACCTTCGAAAAGGCGCTTGAGCTCGTCCGCGGTATTAAGGCTACAAAGACCTCAGGCGGTATCAAGGTAGCCTTCAAGGCAGGCGAGTACGGCGGACTCAACAACGTGACCTTCACAGCCGAGGACACAGGTTCTGCCGAGTGCCCCATCACTTACTGCGCATACGGCGACGGTCCCGTTTCCTTTGACGGCGGATTCAGCTTCACCGCAGATGATTTCGTCCCTCTTACAGACAGCGAAAAGGCTCTTTTTGACGAAGAGTACGTTGACGACATTATGAAGGTCGATCTTTCAGCGTACCTTGACGAGCTGACAAGCAGTAATGTTATCTTCAACGGTGGCAGCGTTCTCTACGAGGCGCGTTATCCCGACAAGGGCTCCGACGGTAGTGACAAGTATTTCACAGACTTCACCACACGTTATGAGGAAGAAGGCAAGGACGAGAGCGAGTACGACAAGCTTCTTTGTCAGGGACTTGTTTCCAAGACTCTCGACGGATTCTCCACATACGAGGGACTCAAAATTACAGGATATCTCCGTTACGGCTGGCTTGTTGACACGTTCCCCATAGGCGGATATGACAAGGATAACAAGCTTCTCACCATCGACTTTGCGAATGCCGAGTTTAAAAACGGTTATCCCGATGTTCCCCTCGCATTCGAGGACAGATTCGATGATATGGTATTCTTCCACAACATTCCCGAGCTTCTTAACGCGAAGGAAGAATATTGGTTCGATCAGGATACCTGTTGCCTCTACACCTACAAGCCTGAGGGCGAGTATTCCGTTGCAAGAAACGGTACTATGATCACAGTCCCCGACACCGTAAGCCACATAAGCTTTGTCGGACTTGAGTTCTACAATACCACCGAGAACACTATTGACACATGGGGCGACTATATTACATTCGATTCCTGTAAATTCGGTTATATCGGCGGATCACACTGCATCTACTCCTTCAGTGTTAAGGATCTCCAGGTTTATAACAGCGAATTCTTCTGCTTTATCAACACCGGTATAAAGCTTGACGGAGATCCGAATATGAAGCTTCTCACACACGAGGATCAGATCATCAGAAACAACTATTTCCACGATTACGGAGACCCCAACGTAAACTCCAACGCTATTATGTTCTCCTATACCGTTGACGGTATCATCGAGAATAATGTGTTCCGTAATGCTGTACACGGAGCGATCTACTTCCGCGATACTGTTAATCTTGTGATCCAGAACAACGTATTCGACAACATGATGACAGGCACCAAGGACTGGGGTGCGGTATACACCTACCTCGATGTTACCTTCCGTGACAATGTTATCAGAAACAACCTGTTCCTTAACATGAGCACCGGAGTTACCGGTGAGCGTTACGGCATCTACCTTGACGGTTCATTCGCAGTTGAGATCTACGGAAACCTGTTCTACAACTGCGGCGGACGTAACATAGTATTCAACGGCGGACGAGAGAACGATGTTCACGACAACATAGCGATCTCTCTTGAATCCCATCACGGTAACTTCCTGCTTTACAACGAGGGAGCATATCAGGTTATCCTGGATGGCGGAGTTGTGGATGACCATCAGCAAAGTATATTTGATAAGCTTGCAGGTGTTCCGCAGCCCGGAAGTGAAGGATACGAGACTTGGAGTACTCGCTGGCCCATCCTCTATCAGTACGACTATGACCTCTCATCTGTCGGTCAGTACGAGAGCATCTACACCACCGTTAACACCATAAAGCGCAACAAGCTGTTCAGATCCAAGGTGGATTTCGGCTCCATCTGTGATATGTTCGGTATCGTCGAGGATAACGAGGGACACGCACTCAGCGACAACCCCTACTTCGCAGATCCCACACACGGCGACTATACTATTGTAAACAACAAGGATGCTTTCAATAAAGATTATATCTTTGATTTCTCCGCTGTGGGTAGAAAATAAGTAAAATAAATATCGGGAGCGGAAAGCTCCCGATATTGTTTTTTGTAAAGTAAAAACCACGCGATAGTCGCGTGGTTCCAAAAAGCTTAAGCGGTGAGTGGAGAGAAAAAACTCCTAATGTGTATAATGAAAGCGTGACCTGCCAGTTACGCAACCAAAACACATTAGGAGGACAGTAAAAAGATGAAACAAAATACTGACGCAAAAAGTTTAGCACATGCAAAATGGAATTGCAAATATCATGTGGTGTTACCGACGGGAAACATCGTCCAACTGTTCGTGGAGCCATGCGGTGTAGAGGGCTTTTTCTTCCTCTGGGAGGGAGCTGGAAGCAACACGGTCCAAATGGCGATTGATGGTCACCAGACAGCAGCGGATAATACGCTGATATAGATCGGGCCATGGGCTGTCCTCAAAGAAGTAGAGATTTGCCATGAGTGCCTCGATCATGTTCAGTTTCTTGGGATTCCAAGGCGCACGGGCGATGCTGTCCGGACGGGCGTAATAATAGTAGAGTACGGCATCGGTATGAGCCCCAGCCTCGCACTGGAATAGTAGCTTATAGGTGGTGAACAGATCCTCCCAGTGTTTACCCACAGGATAACGGATCTCGTTGAACAGGTCGCGGTGATAGAGGAAACGCCACGCGTAGCTGTCCACATCATAATCGTTGTTTTTGGATTTATAATCGTCCACAGGAGAAAGGGCGCGTACACTGAAATCATCGGAGTGGATCTCTGTGCTGTCCACTTCGAAGCGCCGCCAGCCACAGCTGGCGATCGGAAGCTTCAAATCCATGACGCCATGGTACATGGTTTCCAGAAATTTAGGATGAACCCAGTCGTCACTGTCGACGAAAGGCAGCCACTGACTGTTACTGTGTTCAAAGACCCAGTCGATGCCGCTGTTGCGTGCGGCAGAGAGTCCCTGATTTTCCTGATGAAGGACACGAACGCGAGGATCCTTTCGGGCATATTCCTCACAAATAACAGGGCAGTTGTCCGGGCTGCCGTCGTTGACCAACAGCAGTTCAAAGTCGCTGAAGGTTTGCCCTAAAATACTGTCCACACAGCGGGGAAGGAAGGCTTCTACTTTATATACGGGAACGATAACGCTGATGCTTGGCATGATACGAACTCCTAAAAACAAAATCAAAAAGAAAACACCAAAGAACCTCCGGTCTGACCAACCGGAAGGTTCTTTTGCTTTGGGGATAGAAAGGGTATTTGGTTGCTTTTATTATACTCCTCCGCGATAGGAAGAACAAATTGATAATTACTATCTGTTTG
>JAZQGZ010000024.1:0-1575 GCA_045540255.1 Oscillospiraceae bacterium
GTAAGCTCCACCACATCATGATCAGGTTCTATCCGTGCATAGAGAACATCGTTTGCCATCACAGAAAATCTGACGAATTGCAGCATACGTTCCTTTTCCCTGCTGATTTTCTTTTCTATCACTTCAATATCATAGACTACAGGATCACCGTGGAGCATTGAGACGGCTGAGCCTTTGCGAAACCCCAAGACAAGATATCGAAGTATCTTCATCTCCTTATCGGGATCGCTTGATAAAAACGCTCTGTATATGCGCCTGAGGTCATACGTTGATATCTTCTTTTCGATGGCTTCATATACTGTAGTTGCCTTCATCTCATCCGTCTCGACTTCCATATAACCTGTAAGTAAGCTGGGCTGATAAGCATCTCTTGTAAATATCCCGTCTGCTTTTTCTGTATAATAGTGATGGTGGACGCATGTGAGCAGCCCCTCGAAAGTTCCGTCATAAAGATAGTCCATGTCTAGATCACCCCCGCCGCAGATAATTTTTCCTGCCTTGCTCCTGCCTCCAGCGCTTTCCAGTTGTTATCAAACAGAGAAAGCTGAAGGCCGTTTTCCATCTGGAGAATGGAATTCTTGATGGTATCCGGCTCAAATCTTCGCTCTCCGTAATACCTTCCCACGCATGTGATAAAGTACTTTGCCCGCTTTACTACTACACCCATTTTCTTGAGATCGTCAAATCTCACTGCTGAGACCTTTCTCTGGCGCACTATGCGCTTTGCGGAAACCGCCCCTACCCCCGGTATACGAAGCAGCATTTCATAAGGTGCCTTGTTGACTTCGATCGGGAATTTATCCAAGTTTCGCAAAGCCCACGTAATCTTCGGGTCAAGGTCCGGGTCCAGATTTTCGTCTCCGCCGTTAAAGAGTTCGCTTACCGAAAATCCGTAGAATCTCAAAAGCCAGTCAGCCTGATATATTCGGTGTTCCCTGGCAAGAGGCGGTGCTGTCGAAATATCAGGCAAAATGTCAGATTTTACGACAGGTATGTAAGCCGAGTAATATACTCGCTTCATCTTGAATGCATGGTAAAGGTTTTCACTGGTAGTCAAGATATTCTTATCGCTTTCACCTCCTGCGCCTATGATCATCTGGGTCGTCTGCCCTGCCGGGGCAAAAGCTTCCCTGCTCGCGTTGGTCGAAAGTGCGTTGATATCTTTCCCCTTGAACATGGTGCCGGGGCCGACCAGGGAATTTCTTTCGATGAGGGTATTGGTGATCTGGCGCATAGGTGCGAATATCTGCTTAGGTTTTTTCTGAGGCGCGAAAAGCGCAAGGCTCTCGGAGTTCGGCATCTCTATATTGACACTGAGCCTGTCTGCCACGAGGCCGATCTGATGAAGGATTTCCTGCGATACTCCCGGTATGATCTTGGCATGTATGTAGCCTGCAAAGCCATATTTATAACGCAGGAGTCTCAATGCCTCCAGTATCCTCTCCGCTGTATAGTCAGGCGTTTTTTCTACGGCAGAACTCAAAAACAAGCCTTCTATATAGTTCCTCCTGTAGAACTCGATCGTAAGCCTGGCGATCTCATCAGGCTCGAATGACGCTCTGGGAAAGTCGTTGG
>JAZQGZ010000025.1:0-5926 GCA_045540255.1 Oscillospiraceae bacterium
TCGCTCGTCCGGTCTGGAGGGCGCAATGGCGAATCTGGAGCGCTCGGTGCAGGGCTATGCTACCGAGGCGGCGAAGAACATGAAGGTCTGCCCGAACTGTAACAAACCCACCACTGCAGATAAGAAATTCTGCCCCGACTGCGGAACACAGCTTCCCGAACAGACGGTGGCACAAGGTGCGGTCTGTCCGAGCTGTGGCAAGCAGAACGCCATCGGCACCAAGTTCTGTCAGGACTGCGGCACCAAGCTCCCCGCCGCAATTGCCGAGGAACAGGCACAAGCTGACCGCAACGCCAACCTGATGGCAGAGTGAAGTCGGAGGCCAAGCGGTCTTAGGAAGACAAACTGGTAAGACAACTCCTTGGCCCACAGAACGACATGGCTACGATCCGACTTCTGGAGGGCGCAATGGCGAATCTGGAGCGCTCGGTGCAGGGCTATGCTACCGAGGCGGCGAAGAACATGAAGGTCTGCCCGAACTGTAACAAACCCACCACGGCAGATAAGAAATTCTGCCCCGACTGCGGAACACAGCTCCCCGAACAGACGGTGGCACAGGGTGCGGTCTGTCCGGGCTGCGGAAAGCAGAACGCCATCGGCACCAAGTTCTGTCAGGACTGCGGCACCAAGCTCCCCGCCGCTATTGCCGAGGAACAGGCACAGGCCGACCACAACGCCAACCTGATGGCAGAATGGGATGCAAAGCTCCCGCAATATCCCAAATGGACTTGCGGAGGCACAAAGATGTACATTGACGATTACGGTACGCATTATATCTTCGGTGTCGAGTTTGGTGGAAATGCAACCGCCGCACAACGTGCTGTCTCCGAGTACCGTCAGGTGCTTCTCCAAAACGGCTTCCGTCAGGCGGGAGAATATCCGAGTGTCGAGCATCTGTATAAACGTGTTGACGGTGTCGTTTACCATGTGGACACCGAGCATTGCTTTGACGGTGATTCCGATTGTCCGTCCATCGGATTTGACAAGTCGGAACCCCGTGGCGGCTTTGATTACGTAAAACCCGAACCCAAGAAGAAAACCGGCTTTTTGGATCTGTTCGGTCTGTAATATAAGGGGGGCAAAATTATGAAATCAGGTGAATTATTCAGAAAGACTCTGCCGTTCTGTGTGGCAAAATTGATCCTTGGCGGTGTAACAGTATTGATCTCAGTACTGGCACTTGTCATATTGTTGTTAATCGGAAGCTTATTCGGAGATGGCGGAGTTGGATTCTGTATTCTGATCTGGTGCGGTCTGACAGGAGCAGTACGCTTTGCAATCATGCACTATTTCGGATATCTTGTAAAAGCAGGCCATATCGCAGTGCTTGCAGAAGGGGCAGTAACAGGACAGATTCCTGCCAATCAGGTGGAATACGGAAAGAAAAAAGTAACTGAGCGTTTTGCCACAGCCAATGTCTATTTCGGTGTGGACAAGCTCGTCAGCAGTGCTGTTAAGCAGATTCAGCGTGGCATCGAAAAAATCGGTAATCTGCTGGATTTTATTCCCGGTATGGAGCAGATTGAAAAGCTTGCAAAGTTCTTTATTGAGTTGTCTCTCGGTTACATTGATGAATGCTGTCTTGGTTATACATTTTATAAGAGCGAACAGGGTGCATTTCAGAGTGCCTGTGACGGTGTTGTTATTTATGCACAGAATATCAAGCATCTTCTGAAAAACGCTGCCAAGACCATGCTCAAGGTAGTTCTGCTGGTGATTGTAACGGTGATTATTGTGTTCATCCCTGTAGGACTTCTTTTCAAGCTTTTGAAATGGAGTGCTCTGATTGCCTTTTTGCTTGCATGCTTTATTACATGGGTTCTGAAGTTTGCGTTTCTCGACAGCTATATTCTCTGCCAGACAATGGCAAGCTATATGGAAGTTGCTCCTCAGACAGAGATCACTTTTGATCTGTACGGAAAGCTCTGTGGTATCTCAAGCAGCTTCAAGGAGCTATGGAACAAGGGTAAGGCAGAATCACCACAGTCGGCTTATGCAGCAGCCTCCGCAGGTGACGCTGCATTCCCCGCTGCTCAGACGGAAAGTACAGATTCAAGTACTGTAAAAGCCGGATTTTGCGGACAATGCGGTGCCAAAAATGCTGACGGTGCAGGCTTCTGTTCTTCGTGCGGAGCACAGTTATGATGTGAGTCTGTTACACGCTTCTGTTTACAGAAGTTAATTTTGTGAAATATGCTTCATTAACCGAAAGGAGGAAAAAGTATGAAAACCAAGTTCAAAAAATTAATGTCAATCCTTTTATCCCAGGTGATTCTGCTGACAACAAGCGGTATAAGCGTTATAGCGCTGGACGCTGAACCTGTTCCCGAAACGCTTGACGCACCAAGTATTATCCTGTATGACAACGGATACAGCACTATGAATCTTGAGGTTAAGGCACAGACACCCGAATCCGTTATAGACTTTTATGAAAAAGCCTATACCAACTCCTATACTGATGACAATTACAATACCTTCAGCGATTATGGTGAATGGTTCGGCAGTTACGGTTCCGGAATTCAGGTGGACTATCGTATTGATGAAGGTGAATGGCAGTATACATCCGAGTGGGATACCTCGCTGTATGACTGCGAAACCTACGGTTCGTTCAGTGGACATTATATTTCCGCTGTGACTCTTGGCAGTGCTTCATCATATTACAATTACGGTATCGGTGAAGTCCTCAGCAATGAAGGCTATCTCATTGAAACTACGGATGGTTCGTCCACTTATTATCGTTTTGATACTGAAAATCATAAGATCTCTGTTCGTGCAAGATATTATATCCGGCTTCAAAACAATGAATATGAAAACAAGGTAATTCTGTCCGATTGGTCTGATACCGCCGTTTACGGTCAGGGAAGCATAGCCGAATCCTCTGCTCCGTCAAGTCTGAATGCCCCTGTGATTGCAAATGGGGAGATTTACGATACGGATTCTTCATATCAGACACCACAGGTTTGCTTTGATGTTTTCCCCGACGCATCTGTTACTGACACAATGCTGTGGAGTGAGCAGTATAACACCCAGATGACAGACAGTACTCTTCGTTTGATTATCGAAGCAAGTCTTGATCCCGATTTTGGTGCAGGCTCAACTGTCATTTCAACAACTATTTCTGAGAATAGCTCGCTGAAACGCAGACAGTATTATGACGATATGTTCTACGATCTATGGTATGAACTTCCAAGCAGTGATCAGAAAGCCTTTGTATGGAATGGCGAAACGCTCTACTTCAGAGTAAAGTATGAACATGAGCGTGAAGTCAGTGACAGCTGGTCCACCATCGAAAGCCCCTATTCCAATGTACTTAGCATTGAAGGTCCTGTCATCGGGAAGTATGACATTACCATTACCCACGAGCCTTACGGCTTTGATACGGAAGGATACTATTCCGAAAGCTACTCCAGAACCGAAGGGCGTGAGCTGTCAAGTGTGTACTGTGCTCCGCTGGAGGGCTGCTATGTGGATACTGTAACCGTAAACGATGTGGTGATGTACAATAAGGAAGATGAAAGCACCTATGAGCTTCTGGATTGGTGGAGTGATTACGAATCATTTGATTTTATCGGCGATGACAGATATGCCGCCAAAAATCTGGACATTGTCATTACCTACGCAGGTACACCAACTGCAAAATATGGCATTGCGACCGAATGCGGAAGTGGCGGATATCTTTATACTGACGCTTATTATGACTCATGGGACGACAACTCCCTCGTTGTATTCCACGGAGCTGCACCAACTATCACTATTCATCCGAATAACGGATTTGAAATCGATACTGTTTTGATTGATGGCGTCGAAAATGCAGAAGCACAAGAAAACTGTGAATATACCTTCCCGCCGATCACAGACAGCACACACAGTATTGAGGTAACCTTCAAGCGTGTTGCTTATCCGGTTTACTCCTATGTTTATCATGGTACGATTTCCACCGATTATGAAGGATATGAAGAATCAGCTGAATATGTAACAATCGGTGATGATATTACCTTTACCTTTGCACCTGCTCAGGATGAAAACGGCAATTATTATGAGATTGAGAAAGTATACATTGACTGGGTTCTGAACGAGGAAGCAAAAAATACAGGCACCTATACCTTTGAAAATGTACAGGCAGAGCACAGCATTGATGTATATTACAGTGAGGATCCTGTCATTACGCATGATATTACCGCAACAAGCGGCGAGAACGGCAGTATTTCTCCCGAAGGTATCATTCATGCAAGAGAAGGCTCCACCAGAACCTTTTACTTCTATCCTGATGATGGCTACGAAGTGGATAAGGTGTATGTTGATGGTGTTGAGATCACCAATCTCGCTACAACGGAATATTACAATATCGCAGATATTACCGAAGCACATACCATTCATGTTACCTTTAAGAAGCTTCCTGTGCAGTATGATGTAAATGTCATCGTCAGCGGACACAACACCGATGTGCATACTGTTAACCCAAAGGGAGTGACTCCTGTGTGGGAAAACGAAAGCTTCACGGTTACTTATAGTCCTTTTGCAGGATATGAGGTGGAAAAGGTTCTGGTAAATGGCACAGAGGTCGAGGCAAACGGAACCTACGAGATTACAAGTGTCAATACCGACTACAGCATCGAGATTATATTCAGAATCATGAGCTATACCGTTACCTTTGTGGACTACGATGGCACGATTCTCAAAACCGAAATAGTGGAGCACGGCAAGCAGGCAACCGCTCCTGCTGATCCGCAAAGAGAACACTATGTATTTACAGGTTGGGATACCACATACAGTGACATTACCACCAATGTAACAATCCGTGCAATGTACGAACCTGCTCAGTATACGGTTGCATTTGTAAGCTGGGATGGTCAGGTGCTGAAAACCGAAACGGTTGCATATACAGAATCTGCTACAGCACCCGATGCTCCTGCAAGAGAAGGCTATGACTTCAGTCATTGGAGTCATGACTACACCAATGTCAGCAGCAATCTTGAAGTCACCGCAGTTTATACACCGAAAGAATATACCGTTCAATTTGTGGATTCGGATGATACAGTACTCAGCGTTCAGACAATCAAGTATGGCGAAGGTGCCGCACCTCCTATGGCGCCTGTAAAGGAAGGGTATACTTTTGTTGGCTGGGACAATACGAATTACAGTTATGTAACGCAGGATATGATCATCAAAGCAATGTATGTGGAGGGGACGGGTGTTGTTTACAGCATCACCGCCAATGCGTATGGCAACAGCGGCTCTGTCAGCCCATCAGGCGTTACGGAAATTGTAGAAAACGGCTCTGTTACAGTTCACTTCTATCCCAATGAGCTTTCGAAGATTGTTAAGGTGATTGTGGACGGCAATGAGATTGATGTATGCAGCTCTTATACATTTGAAAATGTGACTGCTGACCATGCCGTTGATGTTTACTTCGCACCAACAGCAGTAATCAACATCAACAATGATGAGATTGAGCATGGCACTGTGGATGGACATTATGAATTGCTTGACGGAACAATGGTGTATGTGCTTGAATTAACTCCGACAGAGGGATATGAAGTGGATAGGGTTTATATCAACGGAGAACTTATAACGCTTGAAATGATTGACGGCAATTACATTATCCGCGATTTATCAGAGGATATGGATATTGATGTTTACTTTACGACGGTTTCAGATGAATTAACAACTACTACCACGACAACGACCAACATAACTACTACAACTTCTGCAGATAGTAGTGTTACAGCAACAACGACCACTGATATCAATAAAACTGAAGCCCCAAAGACCGGTGATAACATCGATTTCACACTTATGTTCATATTACTGAGCATATCCGGAGTTGTTTTAATGCTCTCAGGAAGAAGAAAAAAGAGTAACTATGCGTCTATGCGATGAATGTGTAATTAGTCGTTAGGTACACCCATGCAATGGCAAAGAGCAG
>JAZQGZ010000026.1:0-51216 GCA_045540255.1 Oscillospiraceae bacterium
AGAATCAGATGGATGTGATCGCAGCGTAAGTTGCGATCGGCATCCGATAATTACGGAGGAACTTATGAAAAGAGACGTAACTCTCGAAATGACCCGTAATATTGGTATCATGGCGCACATTGACGCAGGTAAGACCACCACAACTGAGCGTATCCTGTTCTATACAGGTGTAAACCACAAGATGGGTGAGACTCATGATGGCGGCGCGACAATGGACTGGATGGCTCAGGAGCAGGAGAGAGGTATCACAATCACCTCCGCTGCTACAACAGCTTTCTGGAAGAACCATAGAGTCAATATTATCGATACTCCCGGACACGTTGACTTCACTGTTGAGGTTGAGCGTTCTCTGAGAGTTCTTGACGGCTCCGTTACTGTTCTTTGTGCAAAGGGCGGTGTAGAGCCTCAGTCCGAGACTGTATGGCGTCAGGCTGACAACTACAAGGTTCCCAGAATGGCATACATCAACAAGATGGACATTATGGGTGCTGACTTCTACCGTGTAGTTGGCATGATGCACGACAGACTCAAGTGTAATGCAGTTCCGATCCAGCTGCCTATCGGCGCTGAGGCGGGCTTTAAGGGTATCATCGACCTCATTGAAATGAATGCCGATGTATACTATGATGACCTGGGCAAGGATATGCGTGTTGAGGAGATCCCCGCAGACATGCTCGAAAAGGCTCAGGAGTACAGACGTAACCTTCTCGAAAAGGTTGCTGAGCTGGACGATGAGCTGATGGAGAGATACTTTGAGACCGAGGGTGAGGACTTCACCGTTGAGGAGATCAAGGCTGCCATCAGAAAGGGTACCATCGAGAACAAGTTTGTTCCCGTTGTTTGCGGTACTTCTTACAGAAACAAGGGCGTACAGAAGCTGCTCGACGCTGTTATCGACTTCATGCCTTCTCCCCTCGACATCCCTGCTATCAAGGGCGTTGTTCCCGATACAGGCGAAGAGGTAGAGAGAAAAGCTGGCGATAAGGAGCCTTTCTCCGCTCTTGCATTCAAGATCGCTACTGACCCCTTCGTAGGTAAGCTCTGCTTCTTCAGAGTTTACTCCGGTGTTGTTGAGGCAGGCGCTACTGTTCTCAATGCGACAAAGGACAAGAACGAGCGTATGGGTCGTATCCTTCAGATGCACGCTAACTCCAGACAGGATATCGATTGCTGCTTCTGCGGTGATATCGCTGCTGCTGTTGGTCTTAAGCACACAACTACAGGTGATACTCTCTGTGACGAGAACAGCCCTGTAATCCTTGAGTCCATGGAATTCCCCGAGCCTGTTATCTCGCTCGCTATCGAGCCCAAGACAAAGGCTGGTCAGGAAAAGATGGCTCTCGCACTTGCAAAGCTTGCTGAAGAGGATCCCACATTCAGAACCTACACCGATCAGGAAACAGGCCAGACAATCATCTCCGGTATGGGTGAGCTTCACCTTGAGATCATCGTTGACCGTCTGCTCCGTGAGTTTAAGGTAGAGGCTAACGTAGGTGCTCCTCAGGTAGCATATAAGGAAACTATCGTTGGTAATGCTGATGTTGACATGAAGTATGCTCGTCAGTCCGGTGGTAAGGGTCAGTATGGTCACGTTAAGATCCGTGTTGAGCCTAACGAGTCCGGTAAGGGATACGAGTTCGTCAACGCTGTTGTCGGCGGTGCTATTCCCAAGGAATACATCCCCGCTGTTGACAAGGGTATCCAGGGCGCACTCAATGCAGGTGTTCTCGCAGGCTATCCCGTTGTTGACGTTAAGGTCGAGCTTTACGATGGTTCCTACCACGAGGTCGACTCCTCCGAAATGGCATTCCAGATCGCCGGTTCTATGGCTATCAAGGAAGCCCTCAAGAAGGCTAAGTCTGTAATCCTCGAGCCCATCATGAGAGTTGACGTAGTTGTTCCCGAGGATTATATCGGTAATGTTATCGGCGACCTCAACTCCCGTCGTGGTCAGATCCAGAACCAGGAGACAGCAAACGGTACAGTTCAGATCACATCTGCTGTTCCTCTGTCCGAGATGTTCGGCTACTCCAATGACCTGCGTTCCAAGACACAGGGCCGTGGCAACTATGTAATGCAGCCCAGCCACTATATCGAGGTTCCCAAGTCCATTGCAGAGGGCATCATGAGCAAGCGTGCTAAGGATTAATTCCAAAGTGCGTTCTCAAATACCACTTTTTTCTGAAAAACACTTGATTTTTTCGGGGATTAATGGTACAATATAATCACTAAACTATGGCTATCCCCCTTTTATAGGGGGAAGCTGAAATTTTACCTTTAAGGAGGATATACCAATGGCAAAGGAAAAGTATAATTCCACGAAGCCCCACGTTAACATCGGTACTATCGGCCACGTTGACCACGGCAAGACAACAACAACTGCTGCTATCACAAAGTATCTCGCTATGCTCGGTAAGGCTAAGTTCGAGGCTTATGACATGATCGATAAGGCTCCCGAGGAGAGAGAGCGTGGTATCACAATCAACACAGCTCACGTTGAGTACGAGACAGAAGCTCGTCACTACGCTCACGTTGACTGCCCCGGCCATGCTGACTACATCAAGAACATGATCACTGGTGCTGCTCAGATGGACGGCGCTATCCTCGTAGTTGCTGGTACAGACGGCCCCATGGCTCAGACCAAGGAGCACATCCTGCTTGCTCGTCAGGTAGGCGTTCCCGCTATCGTTGTATTCATGAACAAGTGCGACGACGTTGATGACGAAGAGCTGCTCGAGCTCGTAGAGATGGACATCCGTGATGTTCTGTCCCAGAACGAGTTCCCCGGCGACGACATCCCCGTAATCCGTGGTTCCGCTAAGGTTGCTCTGGATTGCACATCCACAGATCCCAACGCTCCCGAGTATGCTTGCATCAAGGAGCTGATGGATGCTGTTGACGCTTACATCCCCGCTCCCGAGCGTTCTGAGAACCTCCCCTTCCTGATGCCCGTTGAGGATACAATGACAATCACAGGTCGTGGTACTGTTGCTACAGGCCGTGTAGAGCGTGGTATCGTTAAGGTTAACGACACAGTTGAGATCACAGGTCTCGTTGACGAGCCCAAGTCCACTGTTGTTACAGGTCTCGAGATGTTCAGAAAGACTCTGGATGAGGCTGTTGCTGGTTACAACATCGGTGCTCTGCTCCGTGGTGTTACACGTCAGGATATCGAGCGTGGTCAGGTTCTCTGCAAGCCCGGCTCCATTCACCCCCACACCAAGTTCAAGGGCCAGGTTTACGTTCTCAAGAAGGAAGAGGGCGGCCGTCATACTCCTTTCGTATCCAACTATCGTCCCCAGTTCTTCTTCAGAACAACAGACGTTACTGGTGTTATCACACTTCCTGCTGACAAGGAAATGTGCATGCCCGGCGATAACGTTGTAATGGACGTTGAGCTGATCACTCCTATCGCTATCGAAGAGGGTCTGCGTTTCGCTATCCGTGAGGGTGGTAGAACAGTAGGTTCCGGCGTTGTTACTGCTATCAACGAGTAATTCCTGGCGAATAACGAGTAACTTATAACAATAGACCGCTCCGAGCATTCGGAGCGGTTTTTGTCTTTGATGTTAAACTAAGATTTACTTGTCAGAACGATGAAAAAGTGGTACAATATCAATATAAGTAGAGGGGGCGAATACATGCAGATACCGAACAGCATCACCTATATCCTCGACCGACTTGAGCAGGCAGGCTATGAGGCATACATCGTCGGAGGCTGTGTGCGTGACGCCCTTATGGGTCATAGGCCTCACGATTTTGACATAACCACATCGGCGCTTCCCGAGGAAACTATGCAGGTGTTTTCCGATATGAGGGTGATACCGACAGGACTAAAGCACGGGACAGTCACCGTGCTGTACGACAGCGAGCCGATCGAGATAACCACCTACCGCATAGACGGAGAGTATGCCGACGGCAGACATCCCGATGAGGTTCGGTTCACCCGAAGCCTTGCCGAGGATGTTTCACGCCGTGATTTCACAATGAACGGGATCGCTTACAGTCCTGAAAGAGGTCTGTTTGATATCAACTGCGGTGCGGAGGATATCCGCCGAGGTGTCATACGCTGCATCGGCGACCCTGACAGAAGATTCGGCGAGGACGCGCTGAGGATACTCCGTGCGCTGAGGTTTTCCGCTGTGCTTGGTTTCGAGATAGAAAAAGATACCGCTGACTCTCTGCGGCGGAACAAGGAACTGCTTGTCAATGTTTCGGGCGAGCGTATATTGACGGAGCTGCAGAAGCTGCTGTGCGGTGCAAATGCAGGAGCGGTGCTTCGGAGTTATCCCGAGGTGTTCGCACAGATGATCCCCGAGCTTGCACCATGTATCGGATACGATCAGCACAACAGATATCACTCGCTCACGCTGTATGAGCATCTTGTCGAGGCGGTGGAGAACACTCCTGCTGAGGCAGGACTAAGGCTTGCTATGCTTCTTCATGATATAGGAAAACCTCTGACTCAGACCGAGGGGGAGGATGGACAGTGGCATTTTTACGGTCATGCCGAAAGGAGTGCGGTGCTTTCGGGGAATGTGCTGGACAGGTTCCATGCAAGCAGTGCGCTGCGCCTAAGGGTTCATGAGATAATAAAATACCACGGCATGGTGCCCGAAAACACCGATAAGTTTATACGGCGCAGGCTGGCAAAGCACGGGCTTTCTATGTTCCGTGATATAATGCTTGCGCATATCGCTGATGACAGCGCAAAGGCGGATTTTGCGCGGGAGCGTATCCCCGTGTGGCAGGATATCATCCGTCGTGCGGAGGAGATAGACTCGCAGAAGCCATGCCTTTCGATAAAACAGCTTGCAGTAAACGGAAAGGATCTTTCGGTGCTGATACCGCCATCCCCGAAAACGGGCGAGGTGCTGAAATTCCTCCTTGACGGAGTTCTGGACGGTCGTTTCAACAATGACCGTGACGAGTTGTTTGTGCAGGCACGGCGTTATCTTGACGAAAAAACAGAATAAATCCTCCCTGAGATGGCAAAATAACTTGCATAATTTTCTGTATTATGATATACTTAACAGGTTGAGATATTTTTGCGTAGGAGAATAAAAAATGGCACTTGATATAGGAATTGATCTCGGTACTGCTAACATAATCATAACCGTAAACGGTAAGGGCATCGTGCTGAACGAGCCATCCGTAGTCGCTTACGACCGCAAGAAAAGAGCGGTGGTAGCGGTTGGTTCTGAGGCTTACAAGATGATTGGCAGGACTCCCGAATACATCGTGGCGGTGCGTCCCTTAAAGGATGGTGTTATCTCGGATAACGACATGACGCAGGCGATGATAAAGGAGTTCATCAGCATGGTAAACGGCGGCTTTATGGTAAAGCCGAGAGTTGTGCTGTGCGTACCCTCCTCCGTCACGGACGTTGAGCGCAGGGCGGTGGTTGAGGCGGCACTTTCCGCAGGCGCAAGAAAGGTATATCTCATAGAGGAGCCTATCGCTGCGCTTATCGGAGCGGGTATCGACATTTCAAAGCCCAACGGAACCATGGTAGTTGATATTGGTGGTGGTACTGCCGATGTTGCGATCGTTTCCTTTAACGGCATAGTTTCAAGCCGTTCAGTCAAGATGGCAGGAAGCAAGTTTGATGCAGCGATAATCCGCCATATCACACAGAAATATAAGATACTTATCGGCGAAAAGACTGCCGAAAAGGCTAAAATGGAGATCGCAAATGTATTCGATCCCGACGGTAGCAAAAAAATGATCATCCGTGGCAGACATCTGCTGAGAGGACTTCCCGAGAGTGTTGAGATCAGCGATATCGATATAGATGAGGCACTCCACGAGAATGCTATGGAGATAGTGGAGCAGGTGAAGCTCGTGCTTGAGTCTGCGCCCCCAGAGCTTGTGGGCGATATCCTCAGCAACGGTATCACGCTTACAGGCGGTGGTGCGCTGCTTGGCGGACTTGCACAGCTTATCTCGCATCATGTGGGTGCGCCGTGCTTTGTTGCGGATAATCCTATCGAGTGCGTTGCGCGTGGCGTAGAGGTAGCATTCAAGATGTCGGGCGAGCTGCTGGACGGCTTTGAACAGGTACAGCTTTACGGATTCAGATGATCAGAAAATATGTCAGCCCTTGCTTTCGGCGGGGGCTGATGTTGTTTTACGTCTTGTTGTATTATTATTTTTCAAAAAAAGTTGATAAATAAAGGCAATTATGCTATAATAAAGTGTATATAGGATCACGCGTGATGAAGCGTATGTGATATAAATGCTTTCCGTTTATACGGGAAAGGAGAAAAATATAATGAAGATAAACAACTTTAAGGAAAAGCTTTGTGCTGCGGCCGAGAAGGAATACCGCTGCACGCCTGCTGCCTGCACTCCCGAGCAGCTTCACAATGTGCTTTCGGGCGTTGTTATGGAGGAGATATCTCCTGCATGGGACAAGAGCAGAAATGCTCACGACCGTGCAAGAAAAGCTAGCTACCTTTCTATGGAGTTCCTCGTAGGCAGAGCTATCTACAACAACCTGCTGTGTCTTGATCTGCTCAAGGATGCAGAGGACACCCTGGGCGAGCTTGGCGCAAGCCTTTCCGATATGGAGGAGATAGAGGATGCGGCCCTCGGAAACGGCGGTCTTGGCCGACTTGCTGCCTGCTTCCTTGACAGTGCTGCGACACTTGATCTGCCTCTGGATGGCTACGGCATCCGCTATAAGTATGGTCTGTTCAAGCAGGGTATTGAAAACGGCTTTCAGACTGAAACTGCCGACAACTGGCAGAAGTTCGGCGATCCCTGGAGCATCCGCTGCGAGCGTGACACCGTTGCCGTGTGCTACGGTGACGGCGTAGTTAATGCTGTTCCCTATGATTATCCCGTTATCGGTTACGGCACGGAGAACATCGGCACACTGCGTCTGTGGCAGGCCGAGGCTGCCGAGGAGTTCGATTTCGACCTGTTCAACCGCGGTAACTTCTCCGAAGCAAGCGAGGCCAAGCGTTATGCTGAGGATATCTCCCGTGTGCTGTATCCTAACGATGAGACCCGCGAGGGTAAAAAGCTCCGCTTAAGACAGGAGTATTTCTTCAGTGCCGCTGCGGTTGCAGACCTTGTAAGAAAGCACAAGGCTATCTTCGGCACAATGGATAACTTTGCGGACTTCAACTCCATCCAGATGAACGACACACACCCTGTTATCGCACTGCCCGAGTTTATCCGTGTACTCATCCGTCAGGAGGGCTACACCTTTGACAAGGCATTTGATATGGCACAGAAGGTGTTTGCGTATACGAACCACACCATCATGCCCGAAGCACTTGAGAAATGGGATGCAAACCTCATCGAGGAGGTAGTTCCCGATGTATATGCAGTTATCATCATGCTGAATGAGAAGTTCGAGTCTGAGATGTTCAAGAAGAAAGTGCCTCTCGCAAAGAAGAACGTGATGAAGCTCATCAACGGCGGTACAGTTCACATGGCGAACATCGCGATGTTCGGATCCTCCTACGTAAACGGTGTTGCGCAGATACACTCCGATCTGCTCAAGACCACCGTGCTTAAGGAGTGGTACGAGTTCTATCCCGAGCGTTTCCAGAACAAGACCAACGGTATCACCCAGAGAAGATGGCTTGCACTGTGCAACAGCGAGCTTTCTGCGCTGCTTACCGAGCTTCTTGGCAGCGATGAGTGGATAACAGACCTTGACAAGCTTGCAGAGCTTAAGAAGTACGCAGACGACGAAAAGGTGCTGCGCCGCTTTATAAACATCAAGCACGAGAAGAAGGTGCAGCTTGCACAGTACATTGAAAAGTGCGAGGGCATAAAGACCAATCCCGATGCTATCTCCGATATCCAGATCAAGCGTCTGCACGAGTACAAGCGTCAGCTTCTCAATGCGCTGTCTATCCTGTATCTCTACTACGAGATCAAGGATGGAAACGTAAAGGACTTCACTCCCACCGTATATATCTTCGGTGCAAAGGCTGCCCCCGGATATTACCGTGCAAAGGGCGTTATCAAGTTCATCAACGAGATCGCGAATATAGTAAACAACGATCCCGATACAAAGGATCTTATCCAGGTGGTATTTGTAAGCAACTACCGTGTTTCCTACGCTGAAAAGCTGGTCGCTGCCTGCGATATCTCGGAGCAGATCTCCACAGCGGGTACAGAGGCTTCGGGTACAGGCAACATGAAGCTTATGCTTAACGGCGCCGTTACCCTCGGCACGATGGATGGTGCCAATGTAGAGATCGTAGAGGAAGCGGGCGAGGAGAACAACTACATCTTCGGTGCAAGGGTCGAAGAGCTTGACGAGATACTTCCCGACTATGATCCCCGCAGCATCAGCGAAAGTGATGCAAAGATCAAGCGTGTGCTTGACGCGCTTATCGACGGCACTGTATCCGATGGCGGAAACAAGGTGTTCAGAGAGCTTTACTTCTCCCTTATGGAGGGCGCAAGCTGGCACAAGCCCGATAACTATTACGTTCTCGGCGATCTTGACAGCTACGTTAAGACAAAGCTTAAGGCAAATGCGGATTATCGTGATACTCTTGCATTCGCTAAGAAGTGCTGGATGAATATATGCAGCGCAGGCAAGTTCAGCTCCGACCGTACTATTGCACAGTATGCTGAGGAGATATGGCACATCAGCCCTGTTGAGCTCAAGTAATTACTGCTGAATAACTGCCACCCCGAAGTATGACACTTCGGGGTGGTTTTGCATACATAAAAAATGGGTCCGTAATTACGGGCCCATTTGCTGTTTTATTCGGAATATTCGTCCTTTTCGGTATGGTCCTTACGGCGCAGTTTTTTACTGAAACGTCTGCCTGTCTTGCGGATGTTTGCAGGCAGGCTGCGGAAGTTCTGTACTGTATTCGTCATTCCGTTCATCATGTAAAAGAAGTCCTCGGACATCACACTCTCGTTGCGGTGGGTGTGTCCCTCTTTGACGTTCTGGATAACCACCTGATACCGTTCAAAGGCGCGTTTTACGGAGGTCTCCCAGGAGATGTACACCTCTTCCATTGCGTGCTGACCTATCTGATGCACCTCGTCAAGATGGCTTGCGGCAAATTCCAGTTCTGCCGCTATTGCTTCTGCGTTGTCCTGCGTAAGTATGCCTGTTCTTCCGTGGGTGATGCCCTCGGCAGCGCAGCTTCCCTCGATCAGCAGCGAGCCTACGCCGCAGGCTGCCGCCTCGCGCACTACGATTCCGTTGGTGTCATACAGAGAGGGGAAGAGGAAAAGATCTCCTGCCGTATAGCATACACGCAGGTCCTCGCGGTCGTATATAGCGCCCGCGAATATCACATTGTCGCGGAGCTTAAGCTCGTCAACGTAGGCTTCTATCTCCTCGCGGTCAAGGCCGTCGCCTACGAACAGCATGTGATACTTTATTCCCTTGTCCGAGAGTATCCTCAGTGCATCCAGAATAAGCCGGATGCCTTTGTACCACAGCAGACGTCCCACAAACAGGAACACAGGCACGCCGTCCTCGAATCCGTATATGCTGCGAAGCTCAGCCACCTCGTCAGGGTCTGCGCGGCCGCAGGGGAAATCCACGCCGTTTTCCATAACGACATAATCGCCCTCGTAGCCGAGACTGCGCAGGTTTTCGCCTGCGCCCTTGCTTACCGTCCACACCTCGTCACAGGCTGCGATGTTTGCCACTACCAGCTTTATCGCCGCATCGGAGATTATTTTTGTCGGCAGCGCACGGCGGATATCTATATCGAATTTTGTATGGTATGTAAGGATTATCGGGATATCTGTCTTTTCGCGCAGCATTCTTGCCATAACGTTTGAGGCAAATGGGCAGTGGCTGTGTATAAGATCGAATTTCTCATTTGCCAGCATCTCAAGTCTGCTGCTGCTGAAGGGGTAGCCCGCACGATATCCGCACAGCTTTTCGGTTATCGGCATGCTCTTGTACCTCATTACGGTGAACGGGTAGTCGTCCTCCACGCCCTCACGCTGTGAGGGTGTGACTACCGTTGCACTTCCCAACTGCTCCGATATGACTGTGGCATAGTTTATTACTGCATTCGCAACACCATCGATAAGCGGAGGGAATGAGTCGTTCATAAGGCATACGTTCAGTTTATCTTTCATAGCTTCTCCTTTCCGGAAGAAATAGAATCGTAGTTTTGCGACTACTGTATATTAAACATCAAAAAAGCATATTTCAGCATTTAAATCATCATTATTATACAACAAACCACTTCATAAATCAAGGGCTGTCACAAATTATTCACATTGTTTGCAGGTTTTTTTCGACTAAATACGGCAGGCATCGAAGCGCATCGGTCACGGCTGTGCAATACAGATGTTTTTTGTCAGTGGTATACCGTTTTCGACGGCCTGCAGTGACAAGGTTTTCAGGACTTGTATGTTATGATTAACTCACAACACAGCGAAAGGGGAAAATTATGATAAAGCTGTATAATGACGGTAAGCGCATAACCGCTGCGCTTTACGGTGATATAGACCACCATGCGGCCCGCAGGATGCGGGCAGAGCTGGATGATGTTATAGCCCGCTCCCGTCCCGAGATGCTGATACTGGATTTTGAGAATGTAGGGTTCATGGACAGCTCGGGCATAGGGCTGATACTGGGACGATCAAAGGCGGTACAGCAGTGCGGAGGAGATATCCTTATCAAGAATGTCCGTCCGCATATCGCGGCTGTGATAAGGTTGTCGGGGCTTTCGGCTCTGCTTGCAGAGGGGGTGAAGGCATGAAAAGGGAGATACTGAACGAGACCGTGATACGCTTCTTATCGTTGTCGGCTAACGAGGGATTTGCCCGCTCGGCGGCTGCGGCTTTTGCCTCCCAGTCCGATCCCACGGTGCAGGAGATAGGCGAGATAAAGACCGCTGTTTCCGAGGCGGTGACCAATGCGATAGTGCATGGCTACCGTGACACCGTGGGAACGGTGGAGCTTGTCCTCCGCTGTTATTCCGAGGGCACACTGTACATAGCTGTAAAAGACAAGGGCAGAGGTATTGATGATATAGCACAGGCGATGACTCCGCTGTTTACAACAGCGGCGGACGAGGAACGCTCGGGGCTTGGTTTTTCGGTGATGGAGAGCTTTATGGACAAGCTGCGTGTAAAGAGCACAGCGGGCAGGGGCACAACTGTTATCATGGAGAAGAAGCTGAGCCACAGGGTAAAGTGACGTGAGCCGTGATGAATTTATTGAAAGCAATCTGCCGCTGGTGCACTCGCTTGCAAACCGTTTCCGCGGCAGAGGGATAGAGTACGAGGAACTTTTCGCAGCAGGCAGCATGGGGCTTGTTAAGGCCTATGACAATTTTGACGACACGAGAGGGCTGTGCTTTTCAACTTATGCTGTTCCCGTGATACTGGGAGAGATACGCAGGCTGTTCCGTGACGGCGGAACAGTAAAGGTCAGCCGAAGCCTTAAGGAGCTGTCGCTGAAAGCGGCCCGTGTGCGGGACAGTCTGACTGCCGAGGGCAAGGAACCGAGGATATCTGATATCGCCGAAAGTCTTGGGGTCTCTGTCGAGACCGCTGCCGAAGCGGTAGCTGCAGGTATTCCGCCGCTGTCATTATCCCCTGCCTCGGAGGATGAAAGCACGCCCGAGATACCTGTGTCCTCGGGAGAGGAACGTCTTATCGACCGCCTTGCCCTGCGGCAGTGCCTTTCCGAGCTTCAGGACAGCGACCGCAGACTTATCCTCCTGCGATACGACAAGGAACTTACCCAGTGTCAGACAGCCGCGCTGCTTGGCATGACGCAGGTCCAGGTGTCGCGGCGGGAACGTAAGATACTGGCCGATCTGAGGGAAAAAATGATATGACGGCATCAAATTTGTAATTTTCTATTGCAAATCGCTTCTGAATGTGTTAGAATATTAACGACATAAATATACATATCAGGAGGCAACAATATGAAATACGCAGTTCTTCTTTGTGACGGCATGGCAGATACCCCCCGTGCCGATCTTGGCGGAACCACACCTATGGGCAAGGCAAACAAGCCCAACATGGACAAAATAGCAAAGCTCTCCGAGGTAGGAATGGTGCGCACTGTCGGTGAGGGTCTCAAGCCCGGCAGCGATGTTGCCAATCTTTCTGTTCTCGGTTATGATCCCGCAATATATTATACAGGACGCTCTCCGCTGGAGGCAGGCTCTATCGGCATCGACATGAAGTCTACCGATGTTTCCTTCAGATGCAATCTTGTCACAGTTTCCGACGAGGAGGACTACACTAAGAAGACCATGGTGGACTACTGTGCCGATGACATCTCCACTGCGGAAGCTGCTGAGCTTATAAAGTACGTGCAGGAGAACTTCGGCAACGATGAGTTCAGGTTTTACAGCGGCGTAAGCTACCGTCACTGTCTTATCTGGAACAACGGCACTCTTGACGTGGGCAACATGACTCCTCCCCACGATATTACAGGCAGAGTCGTGACTGAATACCTCAGCACATCTCCCAATGCCGAAAAGCTGCTGGATCTTATGAAGCGCAGCTATGATCTGCTTAAGGATCACCCTGTAAACAAGGCGAGGATAGCACGCGGCAAGCGTCCCGCAAACAGCATCTGGCTGTGGGGCGAGGGCAAGCGTGCCGAGCTTACTCCTTTCAGGGAGAAGTACGGTGTTAGCGGTGCGATGATCTCTGCTGTCGATCTGCTCAAGGGTATCGGCAAGTTTGCGGACATGAACGTTATCGAGGTTGAGGGCGCGACAGGCTATATCGACACCAACTTCAAGGGCAAGGCTGAGGCTGCCATCAAGGCACTCAGGGACGGTGCGGATTTCGTGTATGTTCACATGGAGGCTCCCGATGAGTGCGGTCACCGTGCAGAGGTTGAAAACAAGGTAAAGGCTATCGAGATAATTGATGAGCAGGTGCTTGCCCCCATGCTGGAGGCTTTCGAGGGAGAGGATATCCGTATCCTTATCTGTCCCGATCATCCCACACCTCTCGATCTCAAGACACATACATCCGATCCTGTGCCCTACCTCATTTACGACAGCACAAAGGCTGTTCAAGGCCCTGAGAAATTCGATGAGGCCCACGCTGAGGCGACAGGCATATTCCGTCCCGTAGGACATGAGCTTATCAATGTGTTCCTGCAGAAATGATATCGACTATTGCTGAATAAACAAAGACCCGGGAGGATCCAAGCAGGCCTGCGAAGATCTCCCGGGCCTTATTATCAAAGCTTTTTGTGCCTTTTCCTTTCAGCCGTGGATACAGAGCTTTTACAAATGCAAAAATTGGTTTTTTATTTCCAAAAAATCTTTCATACCCCTTGATTTTTTATATAATATGTGCTAAAATACAATATAAGGGTTAATATACTCACGTTCTATGTAAACGTTTTTATAGACCACTATTTCCAAAGGGGATGATACGCTTTGACAGATGGCTGCCTTATGGTAGGCTTTTGTTGTACTACAATGCAGAAAGAGCCTATAAGACCTGTTATCGACAATCTGGTCGATCAGTTTGAAGCTGAAGATAACTATCGTTTGATAGTATATCACTGCTTTGAAGATCTTTATTATGATTCTCCCAGCAACACGGGCGCTGCAAGCGTATTCAGTATGATAAATTACGATATGCTTGATGTAATGCTCATCATGCAGTGTAATGAGATGCAGCATCCTTTGTTCAGCAAGATCGCTGCGCGATGCAGAAAGCATAATGTCCCTGTGATAAGTATCGATGTCCCCTATGATGATGCCTTCAATGTTTCCTTTGGTTACGGCGATGCTTTCGGACAGATAGTAGAGCATGTCATAACCGAGCATGGCTGCAAAAAGATCAAGCACGTTGCGGGTCAGCGCAATAATGATTTTTCCAAGACAAGGATCGATAGCTGCCGCGAGATAATGGCGCGACATGGTCTTACGCTTGAAGATAATGATATCATGTACGGCGAATTCTGGGAAACACCCACCTACGCCGTTATGGACGAGTTTTTTGCCAGTGGCGAGCCGCTTCCCGATGCTTTTGTCTGCGCGAATGATTCTATGGCTATGGCGGTGTGTCTCAAGCTTGGCGAAAAGGGATATAAGATACCTGACGATGTCATCGTGACAGGTTTTGATGGTATCGAGATCGAAAAATATCACAATCCGCGTCTTACCACGGCAAAACGCGATACCAAGGAGCTTGCTGTCACGGTAATGGATATGATAGCCGAGATAGCGGCTGATCCCGATCTGAAGCCTTATAACAGAGAGCTCAGTTATACCCCCGTATTTTCGGAAAGCTGCGGCTGTAAGGTCCAGGATGCATTTATGGGAAGTCAGTTCCTGTCTGAATATGTACGCAATTATGATTATGCACGTGCATACGAAGAGACCATGAACGAAATGGGCAATACCATTTCGGCCAACGCAACACTGGATACCGCGCGTGATATGCTGAGGAAGTATAGCTTTGCAGCTACTCATGTATGTGTTACCGATGAGTATTACCGTTATTTCACCGAGGAGCACGACAAGGAAGAGGCTGTTTTCAGCTTCGAGGATTCCTACCCCGAAAAGATGCACCTGCTTGTTGATTGTTCCGAAGATAGCAGCGACGAGGGCATTACATTCCCGACCTCGCAGATACTTCCGGATCTGATGTCGCATTTTGACGGAAAGCATACGCTGTATGTGATACCGCTTCACTCTCAGGAAAAGATCATCGGCTATTACACTATGTGCCATCTCGCTATGGACCTGTGCAAAAATCAGATGTATACATACACCATGATGACCAATCAGTGTCTTGAGACTGTGCGCGCTCACGAGTACATGAGCTTTCTCAACAAAAAGCTGGAGTTCATGTTTACTCACGATCAGCTTACCAAGATATACAACCGTTATGGTTTCTACAAGAACTTCCGCGAGGATTTTTCTGAGCTTGCTTCGGAAAACAAGGATGTATTTATCGTTTCCATCGACCTTAACGATATGAAGGCGATAAATGATACCTATGGACATCATGCGGGTGACGATGCGCTTCGCATCACTGCCGATGCCCTGACGGGCGCTGCAGAAAAGGGTGACTCTGAGATAATCTGTTCCCGCTTCGGTGGTGACGAGTTCGTTGTTGCCAAGATCTGCGCGGGCGATGCCAAGGAGCAGTCCGAGCGTTACCGCAGGAACTTTGATACTGTGCTTGCGGCACTGAATGCGGCTTCGGGCAATCCTTATACCGTAGAGGTAAGTATCGGTGTGTACTGTGCGAGCCTTAACGCAGTAGATACTGTGGATGAGCTTATCGAGCTTGCAGACCGTCTGATGTACAACGACAAGGCAAGGCACAAGAGGAGACCCAAGAGTCTTAAGTGACGAACGCTTTTTAATGACTATAGCCGCTTCCGTTTTATCGGAGGCGGCTTGTTTCTTTCGTTGATTTTTAAAGGAGAGTGTGGTATAATAAATCTGGTTTACTTCAAAAGCCTGTTCGCTGCTATCGGACACTTCGTGTCTGAGGCCATTTTACATATATCTGATCTGCAATAATACCACGAAAGGAGGATGCATCATGCGGGATTTTTTTCATGCGGATACCTCAGTATACGCAAGACGGTTCAAGACCGTGATGATAGCGGTGCTGCTTCCGCTTGCTGCAGTGTGCATCTTCTGTGCGGCAGTTATCATATTCAATCTTCATTCTGATGGCGATACGGGCTTTGCGCAGCTTATGATGTACATAATCATAGGATGTGTTGCATTTGGTATGATCACAGGCTTTGCAGGTGCTTATATTGTGGAAAAGAAAACGCGTCGCCATGCGCGATTTACATATTTCGATATACTGCCAAAGGGTATGATATACAGCCGCTACGGGGGAGAGCATTACCTTTACGGAGAGCGCACGATATATCGCCGTATGTATTATATTCCCTTTTCGGAGCTTGCCGCTGTTTCCCGTGATCCCAAAAGTTCGCCGTTATCATTTGAGATAAAAGGCGGGATCAGGGAGTTCTTTATGCCCTCGGATCATCTTGGATACCATATCGACGAGGATGGCGAGCTGCAGTTTGACAATCCCGAGCTGAACGAGCGTTTTTTCACGTTGCAGGACAGATTGAAGATATCCAATGATTTCGGCAGCACGAAACAGCTTGTGCGGTCTGTGAATTATTTCTGGGATAAGTATAAAAACACACCTGAAAAGAGACCGTTCAATATTGCGGATTATGTGAAGCAAAGATCCAGAAGGCCGCTCAAGACCTCAAATCCCATGCTGGATGCTCCGAGGTTCGACAGGAAATGGTAACTCTTATCCGAATACACAAAAAGCATGATCTGTGTTCTGACGGATCATGCTTTTTTATTGTTCCAGCATTATGTGCAGCCGCTCATCAGCCATTTGAAGAACTCGAATACTGCGAATCTTACCTGAACCGTCTGCGGTTCGTTTTTGGCTATAAGGGTATCGGGGAGTGACTCTTCAGCATCATTTTTCACGTCCGAGGCAGCGGGGATGCACAGCGGCGGAAACATCACGCACCACCAGTTGTGTCCCTCTCCGCTGCCAAGGGTTATACGCAGCGCGGTGTATTCGCCTGCGGGCAGCGTTACGTTATCATAAACACGGGTAGTGAAGTACATTTCAACAAGCTCGGCCCTTGCAGAATATTCCGCACCATGATCTGCAAGAAATCCGTTGCAGCTTTTTTCCAGTTCGGGCAGAAGCTGCTGCACCGTTTCGGCGGCGGCTTCGGGGCTTTCTTCGCAGGATAGCTGTGCGCTGTATTCTTCCAGTATGTAATCGCGCAGAAGAAGCTTTATCCGCTGGTCCTCCTCACTGTCGGAGTTTGCGGGGATATGCAGGCGCAGCACCTCCTGCCGTACATCTTCGCAGTCCTGAGCAAAGCTGCGGAACCCTCCCAGTGCTACTGAAAATGCTATTCCTGCTGCCATTATCATATCGAGAGCTGTATGTTTCACGGTCATGTACTCCTTTGTCGTCTTTGTAAGCAGTATTGACGGCGAAGCATGGTTTAATCAGCCTGTCCGGAAATTTTATACAGACTTCGGTCATTCGTGTTCGGTTTTTCATGTCCGATATGACGATCTGAAATTGTTTCACTGCAAGGACAATAAAAAACCATTGTCTTTATAAGCGGAAAATGATCTTTTATACTTGATTTATTCTATAAAAAATGCTAAAATATAACTGTATAATCATATATCATCTTATCTGTACGGAGGAGCCTCAAATGACGATCAAAACCTTTTACATCAATCAGGATAAGACTGCCTTTGTAAAGGCGTATATGCTGGACAATATTTCGGGTCTTGCTTTCTGTGAAAAGCGTCCTGCGGTAATCGTGTTCCCCGGCGGCGGATATGAGTTCTGCTCCGACCGTGAGGGTGAGCCTATCGCACTCCAGTATCTTGCGCAGGGCTACAATGCCTTTGTTGTGAATTACACAACTAATGCGAAGTTCCCTGCTTCGCTTATCGATGCGGCATATACTTTCTACAAGATACGTATGCGTGCCGAGGAATTCGGCGTTGACAAGGACAAGCTTGCAGTTCTCGGCTGTTCCGCAGGCGGTCATCTTGCAGGCTGTCTTGCGACCATGTGGAGCGATGTGCAGATAGTGAAGTCCATCGGCTGTGAGCCGGAGGATCTCAGACCCAATGCCGCGATCCTTTGCTATCCCGTTATCAGCGGTGTGACTGCTCCCCACGAGGGAAGCTTCAAGGTGCTTCTCGGTGAAGAACCCAACCGCTCCGATCTGTCCAGACTTTCCCTTGAGAACCGTGTTACGCCCAAGACTCCTCCCGTGTTTATCTGGGCTACCGCAAATGATGACTGCGTTCCTGCACATAACTCCCTTGTTATGGCTAAGGCGTGTATATCCAACAAGGTGCCTGTGGAGCTTCACATGTTCGACGAGGGTCCTCACGGGCTTTCCACCTGTGACAAGGCTACCGGCTGGCATGAGATGTTCTATCTCGACAACTGCCGCCGCTGGATAGAGCTTTCTGTTGAGTTCCTCAACAAGTACATGAACGTATGAAAAAACCAGGAATGATAATCTTCGATTATGGTCAGACCCTCGGCTATGAGCCGGGGTTTGATCTTATGCGGGGATATAATGAGCTGTATAAGCACATAACGAAAAATCCTGATAACATTACCGCTGCCGAACTCAAGCAGTTCGGCGACAGGATATTTCAGATGCAGCGCGATGTGCTGCGCACAGGATATGAGCCGCACGCTCATCAGGGAAATCGTGTCATATTCGAGTATTACGGCATAGAGCTTGATGTGGATATTGCGGAGGCAGAGCGCATCATCTGGGACAACACCGCCATCGGTGCGATAATGCCCCATGCGGATACGCTTTTGAAATATCTTGATGAAAATGGCATACGTTATGGTGTCATCAGCAACATCGGATGGTCGGGAAAGGCTCTTTCCGACAGGATGAACAGGCTGTTTCCCGATAACAGATTTGAGTTTGTTATAGCCTCCAGCGAGTACGGAATACGCAAGCCCGACAGGCTGATATTTGATATAGCACTGCGTAAGGCGGGGCTTCCTGCTTCGGATGTATGGTACTGCGGCGACAGCATCGAAAACGATGTGCAGGGTGCGATCGCTGCGGGTATGTTCCCTGTGCTGTATGAATGCCATGTCGAGGGCGGCTTGCCAAAGGATAACAGCGCTCTCTACGGAAGCTGCGAGTATCTTCACATTCACGACTGGCGTGAGCTGACAGATGTTCTGGAGCAGACGGAGGCAACATCATGACAGAGCACGCAGGTTATTCTCAGGTGGATGACAGGTACGGTTTCTGTGCAAAGGGCACTTTCCGCTGCCCCAAAAAGAAAGAAGCCATGATGCTTAATATAGTTGCGTTGGTATATATCCTGTGGTTTGCCTTAGTGGTCGTAAATGCGGTGATCGTTTTTACAAGCGATCTCAGTGTGCCGATATTTGAGTATGATAAGACGATAGAGGATTTCGCTCCCACAAGAGATCTTATATGCGTGATAATATCGGTGCTGTTTCTTGTTGTTCTGACCTACGGTGCTGTGTTTGCGGTAATTCTGATAACAGGCGGCAGAGAGTATACCTATTTTGCGGATGAGCTGAAGATGGTCATCGCCGATCCTGATGGTGTGAAGACAGTGTTTGAATACAAGGATGTAGTATTCGTCAGATACGAAAAGCTGACCCTGTTTGCAAGAAGAGAGCGTGGCTTTGATGTTTATATAGAAACGAAGTACCGTACACACAATTATAAGTATATCTTTTCAAAAAACAAGCTCCTGCGGCAGGAAAAGGATACACCGTTCTTTATTCTCGAGGAGCGTGCGGGGCTAAAGACACGGAGATACACCGACGAGATGGGAGCATAGCATGAAAGATACCGAGTGGCTGTTTTTTGATATGGGCGGAGTGATTGTGGACGAGTCCCGTTCGTGGGAGGACAGGATACTCCGTACCTGTGAGAAGCATGGCATCGCACCCGATATCTTCCGTCAGAGGATGGAGGAGGCCGCCAAGGCTGATCTGCATGAATACCGCGGTGCGCTTGAAAGCTTCGGTATAAGCTTCGGAGAAAAATGGAACTCCGAATTCATTACTCCCTACCCTGAAGCGCGGGAGGTGCTTGGTGCACTTAAAGAGCACTATAAGCTCGGTGTCATCGCAAACCAGCCGTTGAACACGCGAAAACGCATGGAAAACGAGTGGCAGCTTGCAGAATACTTCGATCTTATGATAATTTCGGCTGAGGTGGGATTTTCAAAGCCCGATCTGCGGCTTTTCAGAGAAGCATTATACAAGGCGCAGACCACCGCCGAAAAGTGCGTGATGATAGGCGACAAGCTGACGAATGATATCGCACCTGCAAAAGCCCTCGGATTCAGGACCGTTTGGATAAGGCAGGAGTGGGGCGGTATGCAGACCATAACCTCGCCCGAAATGCAGCCCGATTATACAATATTTTCCCTCAGGGAACTAAAGGATATTTTTCGGTAGCGCAGAAATGCTTTCCGGCTGACCTTATGTTTTTGCCATAACTGTTGTCGGTAGAGTATAAAACCTCTTGACAACTTATATGAAATATGATATTATAAGACTAGTTAGATTCAGCTAACCTAAAGAAAGGAACGACATAAAATGAAAACTCCATTTGTAACAAAGGAACAGGTAGAGGAGATAGTAAAGACCTACCCCACACCGTTCCACATCTATGACGAAAAGGCTATCAGAGAGAACGCCCGTGCACTTAAGGCTGCATTCTCCTGGAACAAGGGCTTCCGTGAGTATTTTGCGGTAAAGGCAACTCCCAATCCCTTTATCCTCAAGGTGCTTCAGGAGGAGGGCTGCGGCTTTGACTGCTCCAGCTACACCGAGCTTATGATGAGCGATCAGGTGGGCGGCAAGGCTCACGACATCATGTTCAGCTCCAATGCAACTCCCGATGAGGATTTCCTGCTGGCTCACAAGCTGGGCGCTATCATCAATCTCGACGATTTCACACATATCGATGTCCTCGACAAGCTGACAGGCATCCCCGAGACCATCTGCTGTCGCTACAATCCCGGCGGAGAGTTCAAGACTGACGGCAGCCCCAATGTAATGGATACTCCCCGTGACGCAAAGTACGGCTTTACTCACGAGCAGATAATCGAGGGCTACCGCATTCTTAAGGAAAAGGGCGCAAAGAAGTTCGGTATGCACGCTTTCCTTGCTTCCAACACACTTACCAATGACTACTATCCCACACTGGCAAGGATAATGTTCCGTGCCGCTGTTGAGATCAAGGAGAAGTCCGGCGTACAGCTCAGCTTTATCAACCTTTCGGGCGGCGTTGGTATCCCCTACAAGCCCGATCAGCCTGCTAATGACATCGCAGTTATCGGCGCAAAGGTAAAGGAAGCCTATGAGGAGATACTCGTGCCCGCAGGAATGGGTGATGTGGCTATCTTCACAGAGCTTGGCAGATTCATGCTGGCTCCCTATGGCCACCTTATCGCAAAGGCTATCCGTGAGAAGCACATCCATAAGGAGTACATAGGTCTTGACGCTTGTGCGGCTAACCTGATGCGTCCTGCAATTTATGGTTCTTATCATCACATCACGGTCCTCGGCAAGGAGAACGCAGAGTGCGACCACAAGTATGATGTAACAGGCGGTCTGTGCGAGAACTGCGATAAGTTCGCCATTGACAGAATGTTACCCAGGATCGATATCGGCGACTATGTGGCTATCCACGACACAGGCGCACACGGTTTCTCCATGGGCTACAACTACAACGGCAAGCTTAGAAGTGCGGAGCTTCTTCTCCGTGAGGACGGAAGCGTTAAGCTCATCCGCCGTGCGGAGACTCCCGAGGATTATTTCAGAACATTTGATTTTGCTGAGGGAAAGTTTGATATTTAAGGCTGCCGATAAGCACACATCTACTTCGTCAACCGTCAAGCGACAGGCACAAAGCCTGGTCGCTCGGCGGTTTCCTCGTATCTGTGCACTTCTCGTTCGCCTTTGGCGCTTTGGATCGATCTTATTATAATTGGAGGTACCATATGAAGCGTCTTTTCACCATTGATAAAAAAGACTATGATGAAAGCTGGCAGCACTCTAAACGCCCCTCTATAAGAGCAGTCATCTTCAAGGGTGACAAGCTTGCCATGGTGTACAGTGTTCGGGACGATTATTATAAGTTCCCGGGCGGCGGCATGGAGGAGCATGAGGATCATCATTCTACTCTTATCCGTGAGGTAAAGGAGGAGGTGGGGCTGAACGTCATCCCGTCCTCGATAAAGGAATTCGGTGAGGTCGTCGCCCTCAGAAAGAGCGATATTTTCGAGAATACCATATTCGAGCAGGAGAATTTCTACTATTTCTGTGAGGTGGAGGAGAGTATCTCAGAGCAGAGTCTGGATGAATACGAAGCCGAGTCGGGCTTTGAGCTGCGTTATGTCACCCCTGAGGAGGCTTATGAGCTTGACAGGCAGTATCCCGATGTGGATTTTCTTGTCAGGGAATCAAGGGTGCTTGAAATGCTTATTGAGCGGAAATAATAAAACATCAATATGGCGGGAGGATATCCCGCCATATTTATATTTATTTCCTTGATTTATTCTCGTATTTGTGGTATAATGTAACCTAGATTATTATGGGCAAGTATTGCATAACGACATACGGAGGTAACTATGGATAACTTTATTCAGATCGATATCTACACATCATCCCAGGCGATAGACGGCATCACAGGTGCGCTGACGGATTACGGTATCACAGGCTTCATCATCAGCGACAGCGCGGATTTCGAGGATTTTCTTGCTGACAAGGACGCAAACTGGGACTATGTTGACGATGAGCTTATGGGACTCAAGACAGTCGAGCCGCACATCACTCTTTACGTTCACGACAACGCGCAGGGCGCGGAGATGAGTGCCGCCATCAAGTCCCTTGTTGAGGAATACAAGGCAAACAACGCTGACGGCTACTACGGCAACATCCGCATGGAGTACGCAAACGTGAAGGAAGAAGACTGGGCGAACAACTGGAAGAAGTATTACAAGCCCTTCCGTGTCGGAAAGAGCCTTGTCGTAAAGCCCTCCTGGGAGGATGTCGAGGCAGGGGACGGCGACAAGATACTGGAGATAGACCCTGCGTCTACCTTCGGCACAGGACAGCACCACACCACAAAGCTCGTTATGGAAACTCTGGAGAATGTCATCAGGGGCGGCGAAAGGGTGCTTGACCTCGGCTGCGGCAGCGGTATCCTGTCGATAGCTTCCATGCTTTTCGGTGCGTCTGAGATAACCATGTGCGATATCTTCGAGAATGCGGTAAAGACCGCCTCCGAGAATGTGGAGAAGAACAACATCTCCGCTGATAAATACAAGGCGTACTGCGGAAACGTCATCGATGACGAGGCACTGTGCGAGAAGATCGGTACAGGCTATGATGTGGTCTGTGCGAATATCGTGGCTGATGTCATCATAGCTATGAGCAGCATTTTCGCACGCTTCATGAAGCCCGATGCACAGCTTATCGTTTCGGGCATCATAGACGAGCGTGTTGACGAGGTGCTGGAGGCGCTGGACGAGAACGGCTTTGCTGTAACGGCTCACGAGAACGAAGAGGGCTGGAACTGTATACTGCTTAATAGAGCATAAATAGCAAAACAGGATCCATCCGCATATACTGCCGTAAGGAGGCGGTGTATATGGAGTTCCTGTATGTGCTTTCGTGGATGTTCCTGTCGATATTCGGGCTTGTCATGCTGCTGAGATATGCGGCGGAGGAGCTTCTTAGGGACAGGCGGCACATCGACAAGAATAAGCGAAACGACAGATGATATACTGCGCAGCCTTATGGTGCGCTTACGGAGGAGGTGATACCCATGGCTTTTGAAAACAGCGCACTGCTGTCGATATGCGGCACGGTGGAGGACATCGTGTTCTATAACGAGGATAATGGTTATGTCGTGCTGGATATGGACGTGAATAATCAGCTCGTTACCGCCGTGGGTATGCTGGGTGACGTTCACGAGGGCGAGGAGCTTACTCTCTGGGGCGACTACGTCAACTCCCCGAAATACGGACGCCAGTTCAAGGCGGAGGTGTTTGAACGCTCGCTCCCGAAAAGCAAGGACGCGATACGGAAATACCTCGGCTCGGGCGTTATCGCAGGCATAGGTCCTGCGGTGGCGAAGCGTATCGTTACCGCATTCGGTGAGGATACCCTCGAGATAATGGAGAACGACTCGGTAAAGCTTGCGGCGATAAAGGGCATCACCACCGAAAGGGCACTCTCTATCGGTAAGGAGTTCAACAAGATAACGGGACTCCGCAAGGCTATGACCTACTTTTCAAAATACGGCATTCAGCCCATCGCAGTGGCTTCCGTCTGGAAGCAGTACGAGGGCAGGACGCTGGAAGTTATTAAGCAGAATCCCTACATAATGTGCGAGAACGGTATAGAGCTTCCCTTTAAAGAGGCGGACAGGCTTGCCGAATCTCTTGGCATCCCGAAGAACAGCGAGGAACGCATCCTTGCGGGAATTATATGGTGCCTAAGGATGAACGCGGCAAACGGACATACCTGCATAAGTGAAAATACTCTTTCCGATACGGTCTGCTATGAGCTTGAAATCAGCGAGGCATCGTTCTGGGACGGCATAAGTATAGCTGAAAGCAGGGGCGATATAGTCGTTGATGACAAGTACGATGACAGATATGTTTTTCTTTCGGAATACTATCATGCCGAGCAGTATATCGCAGAAAAGCTTGCCGAGATGATAAAGCGCACCGACGGCGGGGATGTGGACTACTCCGAGGAGATAGCGGCAATTGAGTGGACCGAGGGCATACAGTATGAAGCGCTTCAGCGCGAAGCGATAAACGGCTGTATGAACAATCACGTTTTTATCCTGACAGGCGGTCCGGGAACGGGCAAGACCACTACACTTAACGCTGTTATCGCATTGTGTAAGCAGCGTGGACTGAAAATAAAGCTCGCTGCGCCTACGGGCAGGGCTGCAAAGCGCATGGCTGACCTTACGGGTGCGCCTGCCCAGACCATACACAGGCTGCTGGAGGTGGATTTCGGCAGCAGCGGCAGCGGCTTCAAGCGGTGCGAGGAAAATCCGCTTTCCTGCGACGTGCTTGTGATAGACGAGATGTCCATGGTGGATACGATGCTGATGTGCTCGCTGCTGAAAGCAGTAAAGAGCCGCACTCGTCTGGTCATGGTGGGTGACAGCAATCAGCTGCCATCGGTGGGGGCGGGCAATATCCTGCGTGACCTCATCGCAAGCGGACGAGTTCCCGCAGTGGAGCTTAAGGAGATATTCCGTCAGGCGGCAGAGAGCCTCATCGTCACCAATGCCCACAGGATAGTCCGTGGCGAGATGCCCGTGCTTAACGACAGGAAGAATGATTTCTTCTTCATGCCCACCGAAAGCGAGGAGGATACCCTCCGACTTGTGATAGAGCTTTGCAAGACAAGGCTTCCCAACACCTACGGCTATTCCCCTTTTGAGGATATACAGGTGCTTTGCCCCTCGAAGATGGGCACAGTTGGAACACAGAATCTCAATCAGTCCTTACAGCTTGCATTGAATCCGCCCTCGAAGAGCAAGCAGGAGCTGAAGTTTTTCAACCAGCTCTTCCGCACAGGCGATAAGATCATGCAGACCAAGAATGATTATGATGTTGAATGGCGCAGAGGTGCTGAAAAGTCCCACGGTATCTTCAACGGCGACATGGGTATAGTAAACGAAGCGGACCGCGCCAACGACCGTATCGTGATAGATTTCGACGGGCGCATCGCTGTATACGACAGCGATATGCTCAAACGCATCGAGCACGCCTATGCTGTTACTATCCACAAGAGTCAGGGCAGCGAGTATCCCGCAGTGATAATCCCTCTTCCCAATGGAATGGATAAGCTTACATACCGCAATTTGTTATACACTGCGGTGACACGAGCAAAAAATATACTGATAGTAATCGGAACGGGTCGAAAAATACAGAGCATGGTAGAAAACGACCGTCGTATGCAGAGGTTCAGTTGCTTAAGACCGATGCTGGAGGATCATTTTGTATAGCGGGCGGGAAATACGCCGTGCGGCGGTGTCGCTGGTGTTTCCCAACAGATGTCCGTTCTGCGATATGGTAGTGGGAATGACGGAATACTGGTGCGATGAGTGCTACGGCAAGCTGCCCTTTATCGAGGTGCAGACCGATGCCCCGTCGCCGCTTGACGGGATGATATCCTGCTGTTACTACGAGGGGCTTGCCAGAGGTGCGGTGCTGCGCATGAAAAGCGGGCACTACATCCATGCGCCGCAGGCGTTCGCGGTACTGATGGCGGAGTATGGCGGGGAGATGATCCCCAAAGCGGATTTTGTAACGGCAGTTCCCGGCACGTTCAGACGCAGGATGGAGTTGGGCTATGCCCACGCCGAACTGATGGCAAGGGATATTGCAAAAAGGGCAAAAGTACCCTATCGGAATGTGATGAAGGCCTCGGGAGTAAAAAGAGAGCAGAAGCTGTTAAAACGCAGAGAAAGGCTCGAAAACGCACGGAATTCATATAAAATCGTCAACAAAAAGTATATCGAAAATAAAATTATACTGATAGTCGATGATGTTTCGACAACAGGAGCGACTGTTTCTGCAATAGCTTCACTTCTGAAAGAAGCAGGTGCAAAGCAGGTCTACGCTCTCACATTTGCAAAAACAAAATAAGGCAGGTATCTGCAAAAGGAAGCGATATATGACAACGAAAATAACTGCCGCCGAGCTTGCGGTACAGCGCGAATATATGGACAAGGTGGCGGGGATCAACGCACAGCGTGAGTGTCCTCCGATAGCCCATGTCCACAGCTTCGGCTGTCAGCAGAACGTAAGCGACGGCGAGAAGATAAAGGGAATGCTGGCACAGATGGGCTACGGCTTCTCGGAAAGCCCCGAGGGCGCAGACCTTGTGCTGTACAACACCTGTGCGGTGCGCGAGAATGCCGAGGACAGGGTGTTCGGCAACGTAGGCGCGCTTAAAAAGGCAAAGAAGCACAACCCAGATATGCTTATCGGAGTGTGCGGCTGCATGGTGCAGCAGGAGCACATTACGGCAAAGATGCGCCGCAGCTATCCGAATGTGGATATCATTTTCGGAACGCACGTGCTGCACACCATGCCTCAGATAATCTACGAGGCACTGACCACCCGTAAGCGACAGATATCCATCCCCGACTGCGACGGCGTTATAGCCGAGGGTCTGCCGCTTAAACGCGAAAGCAGCCTTAAGGCAAGCATACCGATAATGTACGGCTGCAACAACTTCTGCACTTATTGTATAGTTCCCTATGTAAGGGGCAGGGAGCGTTCCCGCGAGCCTGAGGATATCCTCAGGGAATGTCGTGAGCTTGTTGAGGGCGGCTGCAAGGAGCTGCTGCTTCTCGGACAGAACGTCAACAGCTACGGCAAGAACATCGGTACAAGCTTCTCGGAGCTGCTGAGGCGCATAAACGACATCGATGGCGAGTTCCGCATCAGCTACATGACCAGCCATCCTAAGGACGCAACAAGGGAGCTTGTGGACACTATCGCATCCTGCGAAAAGGTGACACGGCATTTTCATCTCCCTGTGCAGAGCGGAAGCAACCGCATACTGAAGCTTATGAACCGTGGCTACACCCGTGAGCATTATCTGGAGCTTATCGATTACGTCAAGGAAAAGCTGCCGGATGTGGCACTTACCTCGGATATAATCGTCGGATTCCCCGGCGAGACCTACGAGGATTTCCGTGAGACCATAAGCCTTATCGAGCAGGTGAGGTATGACTCTCTTTTCACTTTTATATACAGCCCGAGAAACGGAACAAAGGCGGCGCAGATGCCCGACCCCGTCTCCGCAGAGGAAAAGGGAAAATGGTTCAGGGAGCTGCTTGACGTGCAGCAGAATATCGGCTGCAGCAGCTACAAAGACTATGTGGGTAAGACCCTGCGTGTGCTGTGCGAGGGTGAGGGCAGGACAGACCCGTCGCTTCTCACAGGCAAGAGCAGACAGAACATCATTGTTGACTTTGACGGCAGCAGAGAGCTTATCGGCAGCTTTGCTGACGTGGAGATAACCGAGGCGCTCGCATGGGCGCTGAGAGGAAAAATAAAATAATATTAAAGGAGAATACCAGAATGAACGTTATTGAGATCGCAAGACAGCTCGGAAAGGCTATCCAGGAGGATGAGCGCTATATCGACTATATCACTGCAAAGAAGTACAATGACGAGGACGAGGAGCTTCAGAACCTCATCGGAGAGTTCAATCTTATCCGTCAGAACCTCGCTATGGAGCAGGAAAAGCCCGAGGAGGAGCAGAACGCAGAGAAGCTTGCAGAGCTGAACACAAAGATGCACGCTGCATACAATGCTGTTATGACCAACGAGCACATGGCTGATTTCACCATGGCAAAGGCTGGCATGGACAAGATGATGAGCCAGGTGAACACCATCCTTTCCCATGCGCTGAACGGCGATGATCCTCTTACCTGCGCAACAGAGTCCGCCTGCTCGGGAAGCTGCTCTACCTGCGGCGGCTGCGGCTGATAAAAAGTAACCGCGCATCAACTGAACGAAATACGGGATAGGTCACGGCAAGCCGTGGCCGCCCGGGTTTATGTACCTCACAAAAGAAAGGAACGTAAGACAATGGCACAGACACCCGAAAAGATCTCCCCCATGCTACAGCAGTATCTGGATATCAAGGAGAAGTACAGCGAATACATCCTGTTCTTCCGTCTGGGAGATTTCTATGAGATGTTCTTCAGCGATGCGGAGACAGTATCCCGTGAGCTGGAGCTTGCGCTGACAGCCCGTGCAGGCTCGCCTATGTGCGGTGTTCCTTATCACAGCAGTGAGGTGTATATCAAAAAGCTTATTGACAAGGGCTTCAAGGTGGCGATATGCGAGCAGATGAGCGACCCTGCCACTACCAAGGGACTTGTTGAGCGTGATGTCATCCGCCTTGTTACGGCAGGCACCGTTATCGAGGCAAGTATGCTGAGCGAGGAGACCAACAACTACATTGCCTGCGTATACGCCGATGAAAAGGAAAAGAGTGCTGCGCTTGTGTTTGCGGATATCTCCACGGGTGAGGTGCACGTTTTTGAGAAGAGCGGCAAGCTGATGGAGCAGGATATCATCTCGGAGCTTTCCCGTTTCGACCCTGTGGAGCTGCTTGTACCGCAGAGCTTCCATTCCCTTAAGGAGGCCCACGGCTTTGTCCGCGACAGGCTGAAAAAATGCATCTGCGAGATACTGGACGAGAGCAGCTTCGACAGCTCCGACACAAGCGTTATAACCTCCCAGTTCGAGGGCAGGAGCATCGACGAGCTTGGAATGTCCGAAATGCCGCTGGTGACAAAGGCACTGTGTGCGATGTTCCGCTATTTCGGAGAAACGCAGAAAGCCACCGTAAAACGCTTCGTCAGCATCAGGATGCACGCTTCGGGCGAGTTTATGGGGATAAACCTCACCACCCGACGCAACCTTGAGCTTACCGAGACCATGCGTAACAAGGAGAAGCGCGGCTCGCTGCTGTGGGTGCTGGACAAGACCGTCACCTCCATGGGTAAACGCCGCCTTAAGACATGGCTTGAGCAGCCGCTGATAAATCCCGCCGAGATACTGCGCCGCCTTGACGCGGTTGACTGCCTGGTAAAGAATGCGTCGGTGCTGTACGACATCTGCGATGCCCTTGACGGTATCTATGATATGGAGCGACTTATGAGCCGCGTTATGTACAAAAAGGCTTCGCCGAGGGATATCTATGCCCTTGGTCAGACCTGCAGCCGTCTGCCGCATCTGAAGCGGTGCATAGGAATGGCGGATTCGCCGCTTATGAACTCTGTCAATGCAAGGATCGACGAGCTTGTGGATGTTGCGTCCCTTGTGGAAAATGCCATCAGCGACGAGCCGCCCCTTACCTTAAAGGACGGCGGCGTCATCAAGGATGGCTTTAACGAGGAGATAGACCGTCTGCGTGCTATTGCGGGCGGCGGCAAGGAGCTTCTTCATGAGATAGAGGAAAAGGAAAAGGCTGCCACGGGTATAAAGACCCTTAAGGTCGGATACAACCGTGTTTTCGGATACTATATCGAGGTGTCCAACAGCTTTAAAAACGATGTGCCTGCCCACTACATAAGAAAGCAGACTTTAACAGGCGGCGAGCGTTATATTACTGATGAGCTTAAAAAGATCGAGGGCGAGATACTGGGCGCAAACGACAGGATACTCGCACTTGAGCAGGCTGTATTCTCCGAGGTGCGTGATTACATCGGCACCCGTCTGGAGGTCATCCACCGTGCCGCAGAGGCTGTCTCGGAGGCGGATGCGCTGTGCAGCTTTGCAAATGTATCGATAGAAAACGGATATGTAAAGCCTGAGATAACGCTTGACAGCATCATCGACATCAAGGACGGCCGCCATCCCGTTATCGAAAAGATGATGACGGACAGGCCCTTTACTCCCAACGACACATATCTTGACCTCAACGACAGCAGGCTTATCATAATCACAGGGCCCAATATGTCGGGTAAATCCACCTTCATGCGCCAGACCGCTATCATCGTGCTTATGGCACAGATAGGCTGTTTCGTGCCTGCAAGATACGCAAAGATAGGCGTAGTGGACAAGATATTCACCCGTGTGGGCGCTTCGGATGACCTTACAAGCGGTCAGTCCACCTTTATGGTGGAGATGAACGAAGTCGCAGACATCCTTAAAAACGCGACCAGAAAGAGTCTTGTCATCCTGGACGAGATAGGTCGTGGCACCTCTACATTCGACGGAATATCCATCGCAAAGGCGGTGGCCGAATACATCAGCGGCAAGAATATCGGCTGCAAGACCCTGTTTGCTACCCACTATCACGAGCTTATCTCCATGGAAAAAGAATACGACGGCATACGGAATTTCAGTGTTGCGGTATCAAAGCGCGGCGACGATATCAGATTCCTGCACAAGATAGTGGAGGGCGGCACGGATGACAGCTACGGTATCGAGGTGGCGAAGCTTGCGGGCATCCCGCAGAAGGTCATCTCCCGTGCCAAGGAAGAGCTTAAGGGCCTTGAGGTAATGGGCAAGACAAAGCTCGCCGAAACGCTGGAAAACACCGCAGAAAACCAGTTCAGCTTCAATGCTATAAACGAGCAGAATGCGATAGCAAGGCTGAGGGGTGCGGATATAAACTCCATGAGTCCCATGGACGCACTGCTGTTTGTAAAGGATCTTAAGGACACTCTGTAAAGGAGGAGCTTATGAAAGCTTCAGATAAAAAAGGCGTGATAAGGGCGATCCTTATCATTGTAACAGTCGTACTCATTATCGGTGCGTTTGTCGGCGGATATTTCGCGGGAAAAAGCGGACAGCGGGTGGAAACTCAGCTTGTGTGGTCCGATGTTCAGGTGGTATATGCCGAGATACTGAGCGTAAAGGACGGCTTTTTCCATGTTAAAGGACTTGATGTCAACGATATCAACGGCAGAGGCGAATTCACTTTTTTCACGAATGAAAACACTAAGCTTATCTGGCGAGGTACGGAGCTTTCTTTGTCTGACTTTGAGTCGGGCGACAGAATAGCACTCTTCTACACGGGAGAGGTGCTGGAATCCTATCCTGCACAGATACAGAATGTCGTAAAAATAAAGCTTCTTGACGATGAGGTGTGATATGAGCGGCGACGCACAGGGGTATAATTCCGAAAAACGCAGAAAACAGCGGATAAGAACGATACGAAACATTTCGGTATTTGCAGTTCTTATGCTGATACTGGTGCTGCTTTTTGTGATAAAGATTTTTATAGCTCCCTCGGCAGAGATAGGAAATATGGATCATATCGAGATATACCACAACGATAGTGTTTACCGTATTGATATAACCGCCGATAACTGCAGCTATGATGCGGACGGGATACTTAAATGGAACCCATCCGAAGTGAAGCTCGTGATGAAAAACGGAGATGTACAGACTGTATTGTACGACGGACACTATGATGTTTTTATATTTCCCGACAAATACAGCGGATGCTATGTGATAGAACAATAACAGAACGGAGAAGCTATGCCAAAGATAAACCTACTTGATAAAAGCGTATACGAGCTTATCGCGGCGGGCGAGGTCATAGAACGCCCAAGTTCCGTGATAAAGGAGCTTTGCGAAAACTCCATAGACGCAGGTGCGACATCTGTGACGGTGGAGATAAAGCGTGGCGGAATATCCTATATCCGTGTGACGGACGACGGCTGCGGCATCGCATACGAGGATATGCCGTCTGCCTTTCTGCGCCATGCAACCAGCAAGGTATACACTGCCGATGATCTTGAAAGCATCAATACCCTCGGCTTCCGTGGTGAGGCACTGGCTTCCGTGTGCGCTGTCGGCAGGGTTGAGTGTATCTCGAAGCAGGGCGGCGAAAAGCTCGGCTCGGTATACCGTATAGAGGGCGGCGAGTGCGTTGAGTACGACCGCACAGGCGGTGCTGACGGCACCACCATAATCATCCGTGATCTGTTCTTCAATACTCCTGCAAGGCTCAAGTTCCTTAAAAAGGACGTGACAGAGGGCAACTACTGTGCCTCGGTGGTGGAGAAGCTTGCGCTGTCCCATCCGAATATATCTTTCAGATTTATCCGCGACGGCAGGCAGACTATGCTCACTCCAGGCGACGGAGAGTATTACAGCGCAGTCTATGCGGTGTTCGGAAAGCAGTTCGCGGCAGGGCTCATCCCTGTGGAGAACATCTACCGCGACACCTCGGTTACGGGCTATGTAAGCTCGCCGCTGTTTACCCGTGCAAACCGCACCATGCAGCACTTTTTCGTGAACGGACGAAGCGTTAAGAGCCCGTTGTGCTGTGCCGCACTGGAAGAGGCATTCCGCAACAATATCATGGTGGGCAAGTTTCCTGCCTGTGTGCTGTGTATAAATACCGACCCTGCAAAGGTGGACGCCAACATCCACCCCACAAAGACGGAGGTGCGTTTCACTGAGGAAAAGACCGTATTCGATGCGGTGTATTTTGCGGTGAAGAATGCACTTATGGGCTATGACGAAAGCCGTGAGATAAAGCTGCCGAGCGTTCCTGCTCCTGCTGCGCCTGTGGCGGCGGCTGCCGAAAAGCCTGCTCCTGTTGCTGTCAAGAAAGCCACGGAGATAGCCTGTGACGAGCCAAAGACTATGCCGATGCCTGCCGCAAAGTCAGTGGAAGCGTATCCTAAAATGAAGATAGAGCCGCAGAAGTTCGTGCTGCGGCAGGAGACTCCCTTTGAGATGAAGAGCGAGCCTGTAAAGGCTGTCCAGCAGATCATCCCCGAGGCGGAGATCCCTGCACCGAAGCCCATCCCCGAGAAAAAGGAGACTCCCCTTTCGGAGCTACCCGGATTTGCGTTCCTTTCGGACAAGTCCTTTGTGAAAAAAGAGCAGCCTCCCGAGCCTGTAAAGCCTGCTGAGCCCGAGTATATCCCCGAGCGCATCCGCGTTGTGGGAGAGCTTTTTCATACATATATCGTCTGCGAGGGCGAGGACAGTATGCTGCTTATTGACAAGCACGCAGCCCATGAGCGCATTAATTTCGAGAAGCTGAAAAAGGGTTTCGACAGCAGTGCACAGTTTCTGATGGAGCCAGCGCAGGTGCAGCTCAGTCCTGCGGAGTACAACGGAATCAGCGAGTTCTCCGAGCAGCTTGCGGATGTGGGTATCATCCTTGATCTGTGCGATAACTGCAAGGTAAACGTGCTTGCGCTGCCGCAGATGCTTGACAGAGAGGATCCATGCGATATAGTTGAAAGCATAGCAAAGATAGCGGCAAAGGGCAACTCCAATATCAAGGGTGAGCTGTTTGACGATATGCTGCACACCGCTGCCTGCAAGATGTCCATTAAAGCCAACGATATCAACGATATAGCGGAGCTGCAGGTCATCGCAAACGAGGTGGTGAGCAACAAAGATATCCGCTTCTGCCCGCATGGCAGACCCGTATGCACGCAGATATCTAAAAAGCAGATAGAGAAGTATTTCAGCAGGATTGTGTAAGTGGTAGAATGGAATCTGACAGAGGGGACGTTAATGACAAAAGAACAGATTATCGAAGCATTGAAAAAAGCAGCAAAGCCGTATGAAAACTACTATATCGATGATGAAACAGGACAGGCTATGATGCAGCTTCCGAATCCTTTTGAATTGGTTGAGCCTATTCTGGATATCATTGGAACGAACCCAACCGTAGATTTTGGTATGCCGGGGGAACTGGTTCGTTTTGTAGAGAGTTTCTATAAAAAAGGATACGAGGAATTGCTTATTGCTTCTGTAAAAAAGAATCCAACCGAACATAACATCTGGATGGTACATCGTTGTTTTAATGATATCAATAATCCGATGCGGGAGAAGTTCAAAGCTTTGATCAATGAGCTGAAAGAAGACGCCTCCGTTTCCGAAGAGGTTAAAAATGCGATTGATGATTTCAATTGGTAAATTTCAACTTGGCAAAGAGAGGTGACCTCATGAACAAGGTGATAGTAGTCTGCGGACCGACAGCCTCGGGCAAGACCGCACTCGCAGTAGAGCTTGCGAAGCTGTATGACGGTGAAGTCATCTCTGCCGACTCCATGCAGATATACACTGATATGGATGTTGCCTCTGCCAAGGCAACTCCCGAGGAGCAGCAGGGGATACCGCATCATCTGCTGGGCTTTCTCGACCCTGCCGAGACTTTTTCGGTCGCTGATTATGTGAAGCTGTGCGATGAAAAAGTGAAAGATATCCTGTCCCGTGGGAAAACTCCCATAATCTGCGGAGGTACGGGGCTTTATATCTCGTCCTTTGTGGATAATCTGCAGTTCGACGACTCGGGCAGTGATCCTGCTTTCCGTGAGGAGATGCGCAGGATCGCAGAAGAACAGGGGGCTTCGGTGCTGCTGGAACGACTGCGTGAGATCGATCCCGAAACCGCCTCCACGCTTCACGAGAACAATGTGGGGCGCGTTATCCGTGCACTGGAGGTGCACCATATCACAGGGCACACTATCTCCGAGGCAAAGCGGATGTCCAGGGGAGTGCCATCCCCTTATGAGTTCGTGATGATGACTATAGAGTTTGACAACCGCGAAAAGCTGCATGAGCGTATAAATCTGCGTGTGGACCGCATGGTGGAAGCGGGACTTCTTGACGAGGCACAAGCCTGCTTCGCTCAACCCGACCGCCCCACCGCCGCCCAGGCGATAGGCTGCAAGGAGCTTTACCCTTACTTCCGTGGGGAAAAGACACTGGAAGAATGTCTTGAGGAACTTAAGCTGCGCACGCGTCAGTATGCAAAAAGGCAGATGACATGGTTCAGACGTGACCCCAGGATCCATAAGATCCTCCTCTCCGATACCGACGGACTGGCCGAGGCTGTGGAAAAAGCAAGGCAGATCATCGCTTCTCAGGTGTAAAATTGCCTAAAGACGGCATTAAAATGCAGCAATTTCCATAATATTTTAGTATTTTTTTAAAAAAATCTTAAAAAATTATAGCTTTTTTGAAAAAAGTATGCTATACTAGTTCTATATAGTTGGGGATACCATGCGCAGGGGTGTATTGCCCTTGTGACAGATATTAGAAAAGGTGGTATAATATGGCAAAAGACATCAATCTTCAGGACGTATTTCTCAATCAGGCGAGAAAGGACAGAATTCCTGTTACTATCTATATTACTAACGGCTTCCAGTTCAAGGGTATCGTAAAGGGCTTCGACAGCTATACTGTCATCCTCGATACAGACGGTAAGCAGAATCTCATTTACAAGCACGCTATCTCTACCGTTACACCCCTGAAGCCTATCTCCATTCTGGACGCTTACGATAAGTCCGAAGAAGAGTAATGGAATCCCGCTGGACGACCACTATTATCGTGGTGCTGTCGGTTTTTGTTATCGTCTTTTTTATGGGACAGGTGTTCTTCACCGGCGGCTCAGATGTCCGCACAGAAACCGCTTATGTTTACGATATGACAGAGGATATCCCCTTTGTGGGCGTATACCTCCGCGATGAAACGGTTATTTACAGCGCTGGCTCCGGCGTGCTCAGCTATGAGCACAGGGACAGCTCCAAGGTGGGCAAGAGCTCGGTCGTTGCATACAGGTACAGCAAGGAAGCGGATATCGACATCCGCAGGCAGATAGAGGCACTGGATGCGCAGATCGCCGTACTTAACGAGGCCGAAAAGCTTGTGGGTACGGATAATTCCCAGCTTGAAACTATCACAAGCCAGATAAATTCTGTGCACTCACTGCTGATGGACAGCATCATCGGTGGCGATTACGAAAGTGCATCGGTTTACGAGAATCAGATGCTTGAAGCACTCTGCAAGCGCGAAATCGCAAGGGGCGAGAGCGCGGGCTACTCCGACAAGATATCGGAGCTGAGCCGTCAGCGCTCGGAGCTTTCGGCGAAGCTTTCGGGCGAGGTGCAGAGCATTTACGCAAACGGTACAGGCTACTTTGTAAGCGGTGTTGACGGCTACGAGGACAGCCTTTCCTTTGATGCGGGCGATACGATGACCGCGTCGAAAATAGAAAGTATAATCGAAAATCCCGATATTGCCGAGGGTGGAAATGCCGTAGGCAAGCTTATCGCGGATTATCGCTGGCGTGTTGCGGCAGTGCTGGACAGCGAAAAGCTGTTCGGAATGTATGCGGGCAGCACGGTAAGACTCCGCGTAGGCTCGCAGAATACCGAGCTTCAGGCGGAGATAATATCTGTTACAGACACAGGGCGCGGCGACGGCTCTGCCGTTTATGTGTTCCAGTGTGACAGGCTTACGCCCGCAGTGGTGGAGGGCAGAACTGCCCATTTCAAGCTTGTTGTCAACAGCTACGGCGGTCTGAGAGTAAACAGAGATGCTCTCCGCTATAACGAGGCTCAGGAGCATGGTGTGTTCATCGTGCGCGGAAGCAGCCTTGTGTTCAAGAAGGTAAACGTAGTCTACTGGGGCGAGGGTTATGTTATCTGCTCGCAGGAGGACGGGGATGATTACCTTAAGCTGTATGATAAGATCGTAACAGAGGGCAAGGATCTGCATGATGGAAAAATTGTTGAGTAACACGCAGACGGGCTTTGACGATATAAAGGAAAGCTATGAACGTATCTGCGCGGATATAGAAAAAGCTATGGCTGAAGCGGGTCGCACAGACAAGGTGAAGCTTATGGCGGTCACCAAAACGGTAACGCCTGAGCGTATCAATTTTGCTGTAGACCTGGGAGCAGACCTGTTGGGCGAGAACCGCGTGCAGGAGTTTCTGGACAAGCGCGACAGCTACAAGCCCGCTGAGGTGCATTTTATCGGCGGACTGCAGACCAACAAGGTCAAGTACATTATAGACAAGGTCACAATGATCCATTCGGTCGACAGCATAAAGCTTGCACAGGAGATAAGCAGGCGTGCGGGTCAGCACGGGTTGGTCATGGATATACTGGCGGAGATAAATATCGGCGGCGAGGAAAGCAAGGGCGGTATCTCACCCGAAAGCGTGAGAGAGTTCTGCGTACAGCTCCTTGAACTGCCGAACATAAGGCTGAGAGGTCTTATGACTATACCGCCGCCCGGATGCTCCGAGGAGATATTCGCTCAGATGCAGCGCATTTTCGAGGGGATCAAGGCAGAACCGCCGCAGGGCAGCGGCGAATCGAACTTTATGTTCGACACACTATCGATGGGTATGTCGGGGGATTATGCGGCAGCCATCAGGTACGGGTCCACAATTATCCGCATAGGCTCCGGCCTGTTCGGGTATAGGAATTATATAACATAAGTAAAGAACGGATATGGGGTTGTGATCGGTGGCCGGTAAAACAGGCTGCCACACAAATTTAATATCCGAAAAGAAAAATTGGAGGAAAATATCATGGCATTTGGAGATTTACTTGCAAGATTTCGTCAGACAGACGACGAGTACGCAGAGGACTACGAGGAGTATGTAGACACTTCCTCTTCCGCTGTTACTGAGGCAGAGGCTGAGGCAGCTCCCGCACCCAAGATGTCTTCTATCAGAAATGAGAAGGTGATCAATATGCACGGTGGCGCACACGGCGGTGCAACTCTTGTCGTACTTAAGCCCAAGAACTATGATGAGATCATGAAGGAAGCTGTAAGATTCCTCAAGGAGAACGCTATCGTTATCCTTAACCTTGACAATGTTACTGCCGAGGCAAGAATGAGGATCGTTGACTTCATGACCGGCGTTATCGCTGTTATCGACGGCAAGATGGAGAAGATCGCAAGCTGCACATACACAGTTACACCCAGAAACGTAAGCCTTCAGGGTGATCTGGTAGAGTACGAGCAGTTCGATTGATCTGTGGCGTTTTCGCTTATAAATGAGGAAGAGCGTTATCTTTCAGCTCACATCGCGGATCTGCAAAGGCTCAGCGTGAAGTCGGGGGTGCCCAGGTTTTCGGCTTTCCTCAACGAGCGCGAGGCGGTGGTGGCTGATAATTCCGTCAAGGGCAGGCCGTGCTTTTACGGCGGCTATGAGGGCGCTTCCAGGGTCGTCTGCGGTTTTATAGAGCAGACTTTCGCCGAGGAGCTTTCGCCCGATGACGTGTTCCCGATAGCTGCTTTTACCTTTTCTTTCAGGGCGCGCGATGTTCTGTCGCACAGGGATTTTCTCGGCGCGTTGCTCTCGCTTGAGATAAAGCGTGAGCTCGTGGGGGATATCCTTGTTTCCGAGGGCTATGCTGTGGTTTTCGTTCATGAAACGGCAGCGGAGCTGGTCGGTGCTCTGGACAAGATAGGCAGGGTCGGTGTCGCCTGTGAGAGGGGAATTACAAAGCCTCTCCCGCAGCAGCAGACTCAGCGTATCGATACCACTGTTTCTTCTCTGCGGCTTGACTGCATCGTCAGTGCCGCGGTGAATACATCAAGAGAGAGATCCGCATCGCTCATTAAATCGGGCATGGTAAATGCGGACTTTTCTCCATGCTTAAATGTCAGTGCCGAGGTGCGGGAGAATTCCGTGATCTCTGTGCGTGGCAGCGGCAGGTACAGACTGTCGCAGATCATCGGAGAGACCCGCAAGGGCAGGATCCGTGTGGTCATTGAAAAATACATCTGACGTTCCCGCGGGCGGACCGCTGTGGCGAAGATCAGGCAGTTTACAGGAAGGAAGAAAACACCAATGAATGCAAAGGATATACTGGCAAGGCGGTTTGAAAAGGCTACTTTCAACGGCTATAAGACAGAGGACGTTGACGAGTTTCTGAGAGAGCTGTCCAGCGAGTTCGCACAGCTTCAGAAAGAAAAGAACGAGCTTGAGCGCAAGCTTGAGGTGCTGGCCGACAAGATCCGCGAATACCGCGATGACGAGGATGCACTGAAAGACGCTCTGCTTATGGCACAGAAGCAGGGAAATCAGATAATCAGTGATGCAAAGACTGCTGCAGACAAGCTGAAGAAGGAGACCGACGAAACGGTGACAAAGCAGCTTGCCGATGCAAAGGAAAAATCCGAGAAGATGGTAAAGGACGCTGACGAGTATGCAAAGCGCATGACCAAGGAGTCCAACGAGCGTGCGGATAAGCTTGTGAAGGACGCTCGTGCAAAGGCTGACGAGATACATACCCTTATGCAGCGTCAGACCGAGATACAGCAGACCGTTCTGCAGAAGACCCGCAAGGAAGCGGATGAATACCGCAACAGACTTATTTCCGCTTATCAGGCACAGATCGAGCTTATCGGTAAGCTCCCCGAGACCTGTGAGAATGAGTTTGTAAAGAACGCGGCAGCAGAAGTTGAAAAGCGCGAGGCTGAGCGTGCAAAGGCAGCGGCAGCCGCTGCTGCAAAGCAGAAGGAAGCAAAGCCTGTACAGCCTAAGCCGGAGCCCAAGCCCGTGGCTAAGCCCGAGGAGAAGCCTGTGGTAAAGGCAGAGGAAAAGCCTGAGATAAAGGATGAAAAGCCTGCCGAGGCACCTGTCAGAAAGGCAGAGCCTGTTGAGGAGGAGCCTTTCAAGAGCGTTCCTATCGCCGATGAGGATAATGCAAAGACAGGAGAGTTCGATCTTCCTTTCTTCAGCGCAGGTTCAGAGAAAAAGTCGCGTCATGGCGACCTTCAGTTTGGAAAACACAAGTAAGCTGTAAAGCTTATTTCTGAGATACATAAAAATTTTAAGGAGACAGCACTATGTCAGAGGATTTTAACAGCACACTCAACCTTCCCCAGACCGAGTTCCCCATGAGAGGCAATCTTCCCAAGAGAGAGCCCGAGATGCTCGAGAAGTGGGAGAAGGACCGCATCTACTATGCACTTTCCGAGAAGAACAAGGGCAAGCCGTCCTATACACTGCATGACGGACCTCCCTATGCAAACGGCAACATCCACATCGGTACAGCGCTTAACAAGATCCTTAAGGATATCATCGTTAAGTACAAGAGCATGATGGGCTTCAATGCCAATTATGTTCCCGGATGGGACTGCCACGGTCTGCCTATCGAGCTTAAGGCTATCAAGCAGATGGGCGCTGACAGCGGCACTATCGATCCCGTAACGCTCCGCAAGAGCTGCCGTGAGTTCGCACTTTCCTGCCTTGACGACCAGAAGGCACAGTTCAAGCGTCTTGGCGTATGGGGCGATTTCGACGATCCTTACCTCACCATCAGACCCGATTTTGAGGCTAAGCAGGTAGAGGTATTCGGCGAGATGGCAAAGAAGGGCTACATCTACAAGGGCCTTAAGCCTGTTTACTGGTGCGCAGACTGTAACACAGCACTCGCAGAGGCTGAGATCGAGTACCAGGACGACCCCTGCTATTCCATCTATGTTAAATTCCCCCTGTCCGATTCCAAGGGCAAGTTTGACGATCTGGGCATCGACCTGTCCAAGGCGTATGTAGTTATCTGGACTACTACCACATGGACACTGCCGGGCAACCTTGCTATCTGCCTTGGCCCCAACTACGAGTACACATTCGTAAAGGTCGAGGATGAGGAGAGCAAGTCTTACGGCGAGTACCTTCTGATGGCAACAGACCTTGTTTCCACAGTTATGGACGCTGTTGGTATTACAAAGTACAGCACAGTCGGCAGCTTCACAGGCGCTGAGCTGGAGCTTATCGAAACAGATCATCCCTTCATGGGCAGAAAGTCCCCTGTTATCGTGGGCGACCATGTTACACTTGACAGCGGTACAGGCTGCGTTCATACAGCTCCCGGCTTCGGTGTGGAGGACTTTGAGGTATGCAGCAAGTACAAGGGAATGTTCGAGATCGTGGTTCCCGTTAACGAGAAGGGCATCCTCACCGAGGAGGCAGGTCCTTTTGCAGGACTTAAGACAGGCGACGCAAACAAGGTGATCGCACAGCGTCTTGAGGACGACAACACTCTGCTTGCTATGCAGAAGATCGTCCACCCCTATCCTCACTGCTGGAGATGCCATGAGCCTATCATCTACCGTGCAACAGATCAGCTTTTCTGCAGCGTTGATATGTTCAAGGATGAGGCTATCAAGGCTATCGAGGGCGTAAAGTGGATCCCCGAGTGGGGCGAGGAGCGTATCAAGAACATGGTTTCCATGCGTTCCGACTGGTGCATCTCCCGTCAGAGAAGATGGGGCGTTCCGATACCCATGCTTTACTGCGAGGACTGTGGCGCTACTATCGTAAATGACGCTACTATCAAGGCTACTGCTGATATGTTCAGAGCTGAGAGCTCCGACGCATGGTACAGCAAGGACGCATCCGAGTTCATCCCCGCTGACGTTAAGTGTGAGTGCGGCTGCAATAAGTTCCGCAAGGAAATGGACATCTTTGACGTATGGTTCGACTCCGGTGTTACACACGCTGCTGTTCTGCAGGAGCGTCCCGAGCTTTCCTGGCCCGCTGATCTGTATCTTGAAGGCTGCGACCAGTACAGAGGCTGGTTCCAGTCCTCTCTGCTGACCTCCGTTGCAACAACGGGACAGGCTCCCTATAAGGCTGTATGTACACACGGCTGGGTAGTTGACGGCAAGGGCGAGCAGATGCACAAGTCCAAGGGCAACGTTATCCTCCCCGAGGAGGTCATCAAGCAGTATGGTGCCGATGTGCTCCGTCTGTGGGTTGCTTCCCTTGACTTCCACAATGACATGAGAGTTTCTCAGGATATGCTCAAGCAGCTTTCCGAGGCTTACAGAAAGATCAGAAACACAGCAAGATTCATCCTTGGTAATCTGGGCAACGGCGATGGCTTCAATCCCGATACCGAGATGGTGGCTCTTGACAAGCTGAGCGACATCGACAAGTGGGCACTGTCCCGTCTTGATGCGGTGATCGAGAAGGTAAAGGCTTCCTATGAGAGCTTCGACTTCTATCTCGCATACCATGCTATCCACAGCTTCTGTGTCGTTGATATGTCCAACTTCTATCTTGATATCGTAAAGGATACGCTGTATTGCTCCGCTGAGAAGAGCGAGGAGAGAAAGGCTGTACAGACAACTATGTACATCATCCTTGATTCTCTTGTTAAGCTGATCGCACCTATCCTTACATTCACTGCAGACGAGATCTGGCAGTATATGCCCCACAAGTCCACAGACGATCTGCGCGGCGTTCCTTTCAATGCTATGGCTGAAAAGACAGGCGTTGCTGTTGACGCAGCATTTGAGGCAAAGTGGAGCAGGATCCACGCTGTTCGTGATGATGTTCTCAAGGCTCTTGAGGAGAAGAGAACAGCAGGCGTTATCGGTAAGGCACTTGACGCAGGCGTTAAGCTTTACGCTGACGAAAAGACAGTTGCAGAGCTTTCAGCTTACGGCGAGCTTGCTGCGGTATTCGGTGTTTCCTACGTAACAGTAGAAACCGGCGAGGGCGAGTTCAAGGGCGCTGTTGAGGGTGTTTCCGTAACTGTTGAAAAGGCAGCAGGCGAGATGTGCGAACGCTGCTGGAGCCACGATGCTACCGTTGGCACAGTTTCCGAGTATCCTCACCTGTGCGCACGCTGCGCAGCAGTAATGAAGCTCAACCTGAACTGATCAAATCTATAACAGGGGGAGGGGTTTACCCCTTTCCCTTGTTTTTTTAAGGGGAATAATAATTGAAAGAAAAAACTATAACTTCCGATAAAAAGCTGAATATTACGGTGTTTTTAGGGCTGCTGATGGCGGCGGCGCTGGTCGGGATAGATCAGCTTACAAAGTGGCTCGTGGTATCGAATATGGAACTGCACCAGTCGATCTACCTTATCAAATTCGGTGAAACACAGGTGCTCAATCTCTCGTATTATCTGAATGACGGCTCGGCTTTCAGTATGTTCGGCGGTCAGACGGAGATACTTATCTGCGTCACCTCCCTTATGATGGGAGCGTTGTTGTGCGCCATGGTGATGAAGCAGGTGCGCCGCACTCCTTATATCATCGCGTTTTCGCTGATAATAGGAGGAGGCGTGGGCAATCTTATCGACAGGCTCTTCAATGAGGGTCTTGTGGTGGATTTCATCGATGTAAGGATAATCAACTTTGCAATATTCAACTTTGCGGATATATGCGCTGTGTGCGGCGGAATTTTTCTGTGCCTGCTGGTGATCCTTGACGAGGTGAAGGACGCCCGCGAGAAGAAAGCCAAGAAGTCTGCCGAGGAAGCAGACGCTGACAAGCCCGAGGAAACCGAAAACAACGAAGAAGCTACTGAAGATGGAAACGATTGAGATAATTGCGCAGGGCGGAGTCCGCCTTGACAAGCTGATATCCGAGCAGACGGAGCTTTCGCGCAGTGCGGCGGCAAGGCTGATAGAGGATGGGGCGGTCACGGTGGACGGCAGGCCTGCTAACAAAAAGGACACACCGAAAAGCGGCGCGGTGGTGGAGATAACTCTGCCTGAGCCGCAGAGCGTTGATATACTTCCCGAGGATATCCCGCTTGAGATAGTGTATGAGGACGATGATCTCCTTGTGGTCAACAAGCCAAAGGGGATGGTAGTGCACCCTGCGGCAGGGCATTACAGCGGAACGCTTGTCAATGCGCTGATGTTCCACTGCGGCGACAGCCTTTCGGGAATAAACGGAGAGATACGTCCCGGTATAGTTCATCGTATAGACAAGGATACCAGCGGACTGCTGATGGTGGCAAAGAACGATCTTGCTCACATAGGGCTGTCGGAGCAGATAAAGGATCACAGCTTCACACGTGAGTATGAGGCGGTGGTTTGCGGCGCTGTCAAGGAGGACGGCACTGTGAACGCTCCCATCGGACGAAGCAGGAACGACCGCAAGAAGATGTGTGTTACCCTTGAAAACTCCCGCGAGGCAGTGACTCATTACTCCGTAATCCGCAGATTTGCGGGTTACACGCACCTGAGGATACGCCTTGAAACGGGAAGAACGCATCAGATACGTGTTCACATGGCGTACAAGGGAAATCCCGTGGCAGGCGATGAGGTGTATGGCAACGGAAAGCCGAAATGGCTGGATGGTCAGTGTCTGCACGCAAAGAAGCTCGGGTTCGTTCATCCGAGGACAGGGGAGTACATGGAGTTTGAGAGTGAGCTTCCCGAATATTTTACAAAGTTTCTGAAAAATATAGAGGACTAGATATGGATTTCAGTCAAGTCATAATAATGACCGATCTTGACGGCACGCTGCTTACGGACGATAAGCAGATATTACCGCAGGATCTTGCGGCGATAGAGCGTTTCCGTGCAGGCGGCGGTATGTTTACAGTCGCTACGGGACGTGGCTGCGGAATGGCGCGAGGTATCGTAAAAAAGCTTGGTATAGATATTCCGGCGGTGGTGTTCAACGGTGCTGCGATATATGATTTCGAGGAAGAGAAATTCGTGTGGCAGTGCGAGATCGGTATGCACGCACGGGAATATATCCGCAGACTTCATGAGCAGTTCCCCGATCTTGGTATCGAGGTGCTTCACGAACAGACTATCTATACGCCGTTTATAAATCAGACGGAGCTTGATCACCTTGCACTTGAGGGGATAGAGCCACATCCTTGCACTATTGACGAGCTTCCCGACAGCGGATGGCTTAAGGTGCTGCTGGCGCATGAGCCTGAAAGGATGGACGAGATACAGCGGTACATCGAGGCCTCGGATATGCAGCAGGCGCAGTGGGTGCGCAGCGCCCCTGTTTACTACGAGTGTCTGCCTGAGGGCGTAGATAAGTCTATGGGCTTTAAGCAGCTGATAAAGATACTTGGCGCAGAGAATAAGTTCACTGTTGCTTCAGGTGATTACATGAACGATCTTGCCATGATACAGAAAGCAGATCTCGGTGTTGCGGTGGCTTCCGCACAGGAGGCTGTCAGGGCTGCTGCAGATCTTGTGGTATGCGACAACAACAGCGGCGCTATGGCGCAGATCATCGACTATATTGAAGGGCTGTAAAATGCTTACGAACAGATGGTTTTTGCTTGGTATCAAGATATTTCTCGGTATAGCTTATTATCTGCTTGCCGCCATACGAAGTGAGCCTCAGAATTATCTGTGGGCAGCTGTCTGGTTTGGCGCAGCGATGATAGATCTGATACTCAGCTTCCGAAAGGACAAAAAGAAAGCGGTTGTGAGTACACAGCCTGTGCAGGCGGCAGCAGTCGGCAATACCGACAAGGTAAAGGTCATGCCTGACGCTTTCCCCGATATGCCGCAGCCGATAGGCTACAAATCCACATGGATGTGCATAAAGGGTGCGACTCCCGAGGAGGTCATCGGAAAGCTCGGGCTGAAAAACGCAGTTCCCGCAAACTGGCAGAGCGGTCTTTCCGAGTGCGGAAACAGGATATTCGTTTCGCCTGTCGTAAAGGGATATGTGATAGTTGTCGGCTATGATATATTTGACGGCGCAGATGCGGAGAAGGAGCTTCTTAAGCTCGCTGAGATAGCCAAAGGCTTCCGTGAGGTGCAGTGCTTTGCGACGCACCGTGTTGCGGAGTTCCATGTATGGGCTAAGTTTTCGCTTGGCAGGCTGATACGTGCCTACGGCTGGTGCGACGGAGTATATATGAACAAGTGCTCCCTTACCACGGAGGAGGCTGAGCTTTACTTCGACGGACTTGTTCAGAGCAACGAGGACGACTGGGAGAACAGCATCATCCCCGGTGAGGACGAGGTAATGAAGATTGCCGCCGCATGGGGCGTTGACCCGTTTTTCTCTGACGGCGGATACGAGTGCGGAGTGGGGTATCTCTGTGATAAATAGATGCCGTCAATATGCGATAATCTTGTACAGTATTGATATTGACTAATTTGAGAATACACGGTATAATAATTAAGGAAATTAATATCGGATCACCGATTTTAAAACACAGGAGGACTAAACATGGACGAACAGCTGAAAAAGCAGCTTGAAATAGCTGCAACAAAGGTCAGAATGGGCGTGGTCGAGGGCGTTTACAACGCTAAGGCGGGACATCCCGGCGGCTCGCTCTCTGTAGCTGACACTCTGACATATCTGTACAACAACAGAATGAACGTTGACCCCGCTAACCCCGAAATGGCAGACCGTGACAGACTGGTGCTTTCAAAGGGACATACAGCTCCCGCACTTTATGCTTGTCTTGCACACAGAGGATTTTTCCCTGTTGAGGAGCTTAAAACTCTGCGTAAGATCGACTCCAGACTTCAGGGCCACCCCGTAAGAGGCAAGGTTCCCGGCGTTGATATGAGCACAGGCTCCCTCGGTCAGGGTATCTCCGCTGCCTGCGGTATGGCACTTTCCGGCAAGATCTCCAACGACACCTACAAGGTTTATGCTGTTCTCGGCGACGGCGAGATCCAGGAGGGTCAGGTATGGGAGGCTGCTATGTTCGCAGCTCACTATCAGCTTGACAACCTCGTTGCTGTCGTAGACAACAACGGTCTTCAGATCGACGGTAAGATCGGCGACGTTATGAGTCCCTATCCCATCGATGAGAAGTTCGCTGCTTTCGGCTGGCACGTTATCGTTATCAACGGCCACGATTTCGACGAGATCGAAAAGGCATTCAACGAGGCTGAAACAGTTCTCAACAAGCCCACAGTTATCATCCAGCGCTCCACAAAGGGCAAGGGCGTTTCCTTTATGGAAAACCAGTGCGGATGGCACGGCAAGGCTCCCAATGCTGAGGAGTACGCTAAGGCTATGGAAGAGCTGAATGCTCACCTCGCAGAGCTCGAGGCCTGATGATCGGCCATAAATTTTAATAACACCGAAAGGAAATCATAGATTATGGAAAAGAAAGCAACCCGTGACAGCTACGGCGAAGCTCTTGTAATGCTCGCTGAGAAGCGCCCCGACCTCGTTGTTCTGGACGCTGACCTTGCTGCCGCAACAAAAACAGGAACCTTCAAGGCTGCATATCCCGACCGCTTCTTCGACTGCGGTATTGCAGAGGCTAATATGATGGGCGTTGCCGCAGGTATCGCTACAACAGGCAAGCTGGTATTCGCAAGCTCCTTTGCGATGTTCGCAGCAGGCAGAGCTTTTGAGATCGTAAGAAACAGCATCGGTTATCCCCACCTCAATGTTAAGATCGGCGCAACACATGCGGGTATCTCCGTTGGTGAGGATGGCGCTTCCCACCAGTGCAACGAGGATATCGCACTTATGAGAGCTATCCCCGGCATGACTGTTATCAATCCTGCTGATGATGTTGAGGCTAAGGCTGCTGTACTGGCTATGGCTGACTATGTTGGTCCCACGTACATGAGATTCGGCAGACTTGCTGCTCCTATCTTCAACGACGCTGCAACCTACAAGTTTGAGGTAGGCAAGGGCGTTCAGTTAAAGGACGGCAAGGATATCACCATCATCGCAACTGGTCTTATGGTTGCAGAGGCTATCGAGGCCGGCAAGGCTCTTGCTGAGCAGGGTATCGATGCACGCATCATCAACATCCACACCATCAAGCCCATCGACCGTGATATCATCATCAAGGCTGCCAAGGAAACAGGCAAGATCATCACAGTTGAGGAGCACAGTGTTATCGGCGGTCTCGGTGCTGCTGTTGCAGAGGTCGTTACCGAGGAGTGCCCCGTTCCCGTTATCAAGATCGGCGTAAAGGACACCTACGGTCACAGCGGTCCCGCAGTTGACCTGCTCAAGGAGTTCGGTCTTTGTGCTGACAATATCGTGGCTACTGCAAAGGCTGCACTGGGTAAGTGATATTAACCTTATAAAAACCGATCCCCTCGGATTTCCGAGGGGATCTTTATGTTTTATTTATAGTGTCGGTGCTGTACCTATTATAGTGCCGTTGGCGTTTATACCTGCTATTTCTCCATCCCATTCATAGGTTGGAATGAAAGCTCCATCCTCCGCGACATCGGGACAGCCTTCGCCGTATTTTATCGTAGATGTTATATCTTCGATAAAAATTACGGAAGTACATACTCCGCCGCATAAATATGCTTTGAAAGAAGCGTTTTCAATATCAGGAAAATCTTCTGACAAATAAAGGCATATCAGGCTTTCGGCATTAGTTATATTTTCTTTTTCGGTGGATGAGTCGGCACTGCCGGGTTCTCCCCATTTCAGTGAATCAGTAAAGCCCTCTAAAAAGTTATCAGAATTTACAGCGTTGCAGGACCACTTCCCGTTTTCGGCAATAATGTCCAGTACCTGAGTGTAAGACTCTGATCTTTTCATGCCCAATCCATATACATCCAACTCTACAAGTGAATAGCTGATGGTGTGTTTTGCGGTGCTTGCTGTTGAATTGGCTTCGTTTACTGCCGCTTGTAGTGCTTCGGGATAGATTTCTTCCATAAATACTGCATTCCAGAATTCATCGTCCGACATATTGTCATACTGGTCGTAGTCACCTCTGTATTTTTTCCATAGCTCGGTATCGCTGAGCTTGGAGTTTTCATACTCTTTTACTAACTGCCATTCTTCCGAAGAAAAGTTTCCCATGGTTGTACAGCCGCTCAATACTGTTATTGCAGCAAGTGCTAATGCCAGTAATTTTTTGTTCTTTTTCATTTTAACGTTTCTCCTTTTGGTGTTGTGAAATAGAAATTTTCTGTTTCTATATAATTGTACAACAATTTGTTGTTTTTGTCAATACTACAAATTGTTGTGTGAGATAATAACATCATCCAAAAACAGGGGGATGATGTTTATGTACAGAAGGATAAGAGATCTGAGAGAGGACAGCGACCTTACACAGAAGCAGATTGCACAGAAGCTCTGTTGCTCGCAGCAGGCGTACAGTCATTACGAACTTGGGCTGCGTGATATCCCTACAGAGATACTTATCGCCCTTGCCAGAATGTATAATACGACCACTGATTATATTCTGGAGCTTTCTGATGAAAGGGAGCGCAGGTGACTATCTATATTAGTGATGATTTTTAATTTATCTGAATAACAACGCCCGAGGGGATATCCTCTCGGGCGTTGTGCTGTCATGCTTATTGTTATCTTACCGAAAACTCGTATGTAGTGGTGAAGTGGTAGGTCTCGCCTGCCTTAAGTACGCAGTCGGGGAACTGCGGCTGGTTGGGAGAGTCGGGTGAATACTGGCTCTCAAGGCACAGGCCTGCATACTTGTTGTAGCTTGCGCCGTTCTTTCCTGCTTCGCCGTCAAGGCCTATTCCGATATAGAACTGGATTGCAGGCTTGTCGGTCTTTACTGTCATTACTCTGCCTGTTGTGGGCTCATATACCTCTGCGGCGGTGCGCATTACGTTCGGATCACCGAGAACGAAGTTATGGTCGTAGCCGTTGGGAAGTCGTCCGTTGTCCATGTCCTCGCCTACGCGCTTGGGAGAGGTGAAGTCGAAAGCGGTACCTGTTACATACGCAAGCTTGCCTGTGGGGATGAGAAGCTCGTCAACAGGTGTGTACTTGTCGGAGTTTATCTGTACTACATGATCCTTGATATCTCCGTTGCCCGCGCCCTTGAGATTGAAATATGCGTGGTTTGTGAGGTTTATCACTGTATCGGCATCGGAAACCGCGGTGTAGTCGATCTCAAGTCCGTTTGAAGCTGTGATGGTGTATTTTACAGTGATCCTGACAGTGCCGGGGTAGTTCTCCTCGCCGTCGGGGCTTATGTAGCCGAGGGTCACAGAGGGCTCGTCACCGTCGCATACAGCGTCAACTGTCCACACGCGCTTGTTGTAGCCGTATGCGCCGCCGTGCAGATGGTTCACCTTGTTGTCGTTGGGGGTGAGCTTATACTCCTGTCCGTTTACGGTGAACTTTGCGCCGCCGATGCGGTTTGCGTAGCGTCCTACCAATGCGCCGTGGGAGCTGTTTCCGTCGATATAGCCCTGGAGAGAATCATAACCGAGGACTACGTCTGCCATATTGCCGTCCTTGTCGGGGACATCCAGTCCTACAACTGCTCCGCCGAAGTTTGTTATGCGTGCAGTCATGCCGTTCTTGTTAGTGAGAGTGATGAGCCAGCATTTGTAGCCACGGAAGAAACCGTATTCTGTTTTTGTGATGCTCATGAATTGACCTCCGAATAGTATTTTTTATTGAGAGATGATCTTTACTGCATTTTCCCTACAACTCATCCATAAATGAACTGTGTTTTTATACAGTATATCCAAAAATATTGTACTACAAAAACGTATAAAAGTCAATATATTATAAAGTACAGGTATCATTATTATATAAGTAAGAAATATGAAAATAATTTTTGTTTTTTCTGTTTAAACCGTTGAAAATTCCAGAAAAATATGATATAATCACTATATATAGTATAGAGGTCTGATACAGACCGTCAACTTGTCGTTGGCAGGTATATAAAATTTAAGATAATGCAATAATTGAGGAAAGAGAGTATCACTATGAAATGTCCCGAATGTAGCTGCGAGGAAAGCAAGGTCATTGACTCCCGCCCGACCGAGAACAAGGTGCGTCGCCGCCGTGAGTGTATCCAGTGCGGATACCGTTTTACTACCTATGAGATCGTTGAAGAGATTCCCCTGATGGTGATTAAAAAGGATAATTCCATTGAGCCCTTCGACAGAGAAAAGCTCGTAGAGAGACTGTGCCGCGCAACCGTAAAGCGTCCCGTGAACCTTGAAACTATTGAAAATATGGTGGAGGATATCGCAACAGAGCTGAAAAATACCCTCCAGCGCGAGGTGACCTCGGATAAGATAGGTGAACTGGTCCTGAACAAGCTGAAAGATATAGACCATGTGGCGTACATCAGATTTGCTTCGGTATATCGTGACTTCAACGATGTGGACAGCTTTATGAAGATAATCTCAGAGCTTGCTGAGGATGAAAAGAGCAAATGAATACTTTATAAATACTTCTGCCCCGATCCTGATTCGGGGCTTTTTGTTTGCTGTAAGAAAATACAAGGTATAAAAAGTTGAAAAAAAGGGCAAATTAATTGTGCAGTATTTTCTCGGGAGATGTATTGACAATTGTGATGAAAAATGATAGAATATACAAGCTGTCTGACAGCTCACCTCATGAAGCGGTTGAGAAATAATTTTTAAAAATATTTTAAAAAACCTCTTGACAAGCAGATCGGAAAGTGATATAATAGACAGGCTGTTGGAAAACAGCGTATTGCCTCGAAAGAGATCAGGAAAAATTCAAAGAAATTTGAAAAAGTACTTGACAATCTCAAAACGATGTGATACAATAGATAGGCTGCTGAAAAGCGGCGCATCACCTCGAAGGATGTCGAGAAAAAGTTCAAAAAAATTTGAAAAAAGTACTTGACAAACCCGAAGTGATGTGATATAATTAAAAAGCTGTCACGCGAAAGCGGGACGCGAACAAGCTCCTTGAAAATTGAACAGTA
>JAZQGZ010000027.1:0-4038 GCA_045540255.1 Oscillospiraceae bacterium
CTGCAACACTGTCCACAATATCAGCTGTGCCGATTGTATCGCTATAACTATTCCAATCAGCTTGCGACTGCGTTTCATATTGCGTTCTTCTGACTCTTTCAGCTTCAAAGAGTATTCCTCGTTCAGCTTCCCAGCCTGTAATGACAGCTTCTCCGATTGACTGATTAAGCTCGTCAGAGAGTTCGTTGTCTGCTCCGCTGTGATTTGTTGAATGTGTCTGCACTCTGCTTTCACCTGATTGAAAATTACCTGCTGATTTTCCAGATAGGTTATCATTTCTTCCTCTGTCATAGTCCGACTTGTTTTCTCGCTGACCTGTTCTATTGCTTGGGTGAGTAACGTAAGCTGAGCTATCACTGCTCTCCAGTTGCTGTCGAGAACAAAGGTTGCCTGTGGTGTGTTCATCGCTTCGTCCAGATTGGATTTCGAAGCTGATTTCATCTGCTCTAATTTTGAATTCATTACACATCATCTCCTTGCTGTATCTTGGTTCGTGCAGTCTGTTATCACGACAGCGTTTGCTGTTGGGACAAGTGTAGGTGATATATTTTCGTGAGTCCTCCCACCTTACACCATATCCTCTCTGCCGCATTAAAAAGTAGAACTGCTTTTGTGTTTTTGCTTGCTTCATAACCTCATCAATTACATTCATGAGATCAATTTTCCAGCTCTCTCCTTTCATGGCACTTCGATATTCGCCTATGGTAATTCCGTCTGTTCTTTGATTGACCATAGGCTTTTCCAATGTCTGCACACCATACTTCTGACAAATTTCATCTGACAGAGTTCTAATATCATTCAGAGTAAATTTATTTGAATGATACTTCATACCGCTGTCAGCATTCACGGCATTGAACACAATATGGGAATGAATATGCTCTGCATCAATATGAGTTGCAACAACACATTCAAATCCACTGAACGCTTTCTCTGCAAATTCCACAGCAATTCTGTGAGCAAGTTCAGGTTCAATTGCATATCCGCTCGGGTGAGATTGTACGAAATGATAGTACTTGATACCTCCTGTCTTTCCGTACATCTCACGGGTGTTTTTGAATTCCTGATATACTGTCGGCAGAGAACAATTGAGTGCTGTGACGTATTTTTGATTGTCCGTTTTATCATCACGGCAGATATATTTCAGAGTCGCTTTACCACCTTCGCCACCTTTGGTACTGATTGCAGTTACTGTTGCCATTATTTCACCGCCCTTAACAGTTCGCCAATCATAGTAGTTACATTGATATGCTCATCAAGAAGTGGTTGGAAGTTTACAACAGTTAGCCTGTCCATGTTGGAAAGGGTAGCTATCTGATTGAGATTTCTGCCGATTGCTTTCTGCTGTTTCACGATATCGTTGAGTCCCTCAGCTACAATAATTTTCTTATCGAGAGCACTTCGGATAACAAAATCATTAAGCCTGAGACCGTACCGCTCTGCTTTGTCATGAATACGCTGATATTCTTCTTCCGTACAGCGTATTGCTATTGTCCTGTTTCTTTTCCTCATAGCATCACTCTCCTTGATAATATTCGTCGGTTCGCCGTAGTGGGTTCGGGCTACTGCCCGTCTTGAAGGCGCAGAGGCGGACTGCCGAGCCCAAGTTAGGATTCTGTTCGAGGGCGAGGTTGTGCCGACACAGGATTTAAAGTCGGCAAGCCATGCGCTATGCTTGCCCTCTGAAGAGGACTCTGTTGATCCCCACATTTTCAGCGAAATCCATATCCTTTTTATCTGCGTTTTTAATGCGCTCACACTCTGCCAATTCGGGGCTTATTTTGCCCTCACTGATTTTGTGGGGTAATTTACCCCATTAAAAAGAGGAGGGCAAATTTCGCCTGAATTGTGCGTGACAGTAACTTTATTCCGTGACGGTAACTCTGCAATGAAATATCTACTGACACGCACCGCAATCAACGCTGTATAGACATTTGTGACGTTTCAATGCACCTCTGCGTGACGGTAACTTTATTATCGTTTTTACCGTCACTACCGTCACGCTCTGAATAATAATCAAGGTGAATAATTCTTCCTGCGTGAGTTCGCTTGTACTGAAATTCAATTCCGTATTTGCTAAGTTCATATCCGTTCTGAACTAAATCTCTTGTTACTCTGTTGGGAAAGAATTCTTCATCGGTAATTGATTTCAATTCATCAATCAACTCTGTTGCTGTACCAACGAAATGAAATCTCTTTCTGATGAACAGATAAACTGCAGAGAGAAAAATATTATCATGACTTTTCTGCGGCGGTGGTTCATCTGATAAAATCCATTTCATAACAGTTTCATCAAACTCAATTGCAATTTCAGCGTTGCCGATGTCACGTCCGACACAATAAAGTGTACCTTTTCTGCTTCCACGGAATGTTTCAACGAGTACCATACTTCCATCAGCACAACCGCTGATACCAGTTGAACCTGAAATCATATTGAACGGATCACTGTCTTTGCACTTTCGTGTATGATGAATAAGAACAATTGCAATGCGAAGCTTATCTGCAAGAGCTTTCAGCATTGACATCTCTTTGTAGTCCTTACCATAGCCTGACTCTGTTTCGTTACGCACCTTTTGCAATGTGTCAATGATAATAATTTTCAAATCGGAATGATTATTATAGAAATCCTCAATCTGATTTTCAAGACCGTTGCCAATTGTATCAGCCATAACAGCAAAGTGCATATTCTCTGTCGGCTCAGCTGATATACTAAACAGTCTGTCCTGTATACGGACATAGTTATCTTCAAGACACAGGTACAAAGATGTTCCCTGAACAGTTTTTCTTTTCAGAACATCACTTCCTGTTGCAATGCTGTGACAGATATCAAGTGCAAGCCACGATTTACCAACCTTTTGTGAACCTGCAAGGATATATAGTCCTTGTGCAAGAAGTCCGTCGATGAAGTATTCAATAGGTTTGTATACCGTTGAAAGTATTTCCTCAGCGGTATTCGTTTGTAGTTTCTTTTGCATTTTATCACGCTCCTCTTTTTTATTTCTAGATTTAAACCTCCTTTTCTCACAATAATAAGTCCCACACAGCCAACAGCAAAAATAAAAGCGAACATCACCTCGACCGAATAATTTGTGTCGGCTGTGTTGGGGAAAATAAATACGCACCACAGAAAATCTGCAGTGCGTAATGCTTACATATATTCTATGTCCGTATTTTTCAAAAAGGTATAAAATATGGTGACATATATTTTTTGATGTTTACGACATTTGTGTTGACATGAAACTGTATTGACTGGAAAAAGTTCCCTCTAATATATTACCGCTGAGAAAGTCAAAAAACGAACCTCTTTTACAAGCTTCGACATTTTTTGCAAAAAATACCGCACAGGATTTCTCCCATGCGGTATCTTCCTACGCTGCATCGTCCTCAAGCTTAGTCATTGTTACTTTGCCATTCCTGATGGTCACACGATTTCTTCGGAGTATAGGATATATCATCCGATAATTATTCGGAACCATTTTCGAATAGCCATACTGACCTGCGAGAAGTGTTGTTTCTACATACAGAGTTTTAAGTTTTTCAAGTGCGCATTTCTTAATCTTTTGTATGTTACGCACCCCTGTGCCAAGCTCCTCAGCGATTTCGGAAGTGTCCAGTCCGTTGCAGAAGAACATTCTGATGACTTCCTGCTGTCGCTCAGTTAATTCTCGATAACAGCTTTGAAGTACAGGATCGTCAAACAGATCATCAAATCCATTTGTAAACTTTTCTTCAGCACGAAGCTGAAACGGTTCAGGCTCATAATATTTCTTCTTGGTAGCAATTTCCTTTTCTTCCGGATCAATGAGTGCCTTGCGTTTTTCATAATACCGTCTGTCGGAATTAAGATGTTCACGCTCTACCTCTTTCCACTCATCAGATGAATAGAAAGCAACGAGTTCATCATATTCCTCGGCGGTATGTTCTTCTTTGAACAACTCCAATGGCGTAGGCAAATCAAGAACGCTTTTGTTATCCTGCTTGTGATAATCACAAACTCTCATGCACATCATCCTTTCACAATCGGCGGTTGTGGTTTCCTAT
>JAZQGZ010000028.1:0-81753 GCA_045540255.1 Oscillospiraceae bacterium
ATATAAAGAGAGCCGCCCACTTCGGGCGGCTTTCGCATAAACAAAAATGGTGCAGCTTTTGACCGCACCATTTTTTAATTCAGTTAAGAATTACAGCTCAGCGAAGTACTTGATTGTTCTTACCATCTGAGATGTGTAGGAATTCTCGTTGTCGTACCAGGAAACTACCTGTACCTCGTACAGATCGTCAGCGATCTTAGCTACCATTGTCTGTGTAGCATCGAACAGAGGACCGTATGTCATACCGATAACATCGGAAGATACGATCTGATCCTCGTTGTAGCCGTAAGACTCAGAAGCAGCAGCCTTCATAGCAGCGTTGATGCCAGCCTTTGTGATGTCTGCGCCCTTAACAACAGCTGTGAGGATTGTTGTGGAACCTGTGGGAACAGGAACACGCTGAGCAGAACCGATCAGCTTGCCGTTCAGCTCAGGAATTACAAGGCCGATAGCCTTAGCAGCACCTGTGGAGTTGGGAACGATGTTAGCAGCGCCTGCGCGAGCTCTTCTGAGGTCACCCTTTCTGTGAGGACCGTCGAGGATCATCTGGTCGCCTGTGTAAGCGTGGATTGTGCTCATGATACCGGACTGGATGGGAGCATAATCGTTCAGTGCCTTAGCCATGGGAGCGAGGCAGTTTGTTGTGCAGGAAGCAGCGGAGATGATTGTGTCATCCTTTGTAAGTGTGTTCTCGTTTACGGAGAATACGATTGTGGGGAGGTCGTTGCCTGCGGGAGCAGAGATAACAACCTTCTTAGCACCAGCGTCGATGTGAGCCTGTGCCTTATCCTTGGAGCAGTAGAAGCCTGTGCACTCGAGAACTACGTCAACGCCGATCTCGCCCCAGGGGAGCTCAGCAGCGTTAGCCTTAGCATAGATCTTCAGTGTCTTGCCGTCAACTGTGATTGTACCAGCCTCGTCATCAGCGGAAACTGTGTGAAGGTTCTCACCCATCTTGCCGCAGTAGCCGCCCTGAGCGGTATCATACTTGAGCAGGTGAGCCAGCATAGAGGGCTTTGTCAGGTCGTTGATAGCTACTACATCGTAACCCTCAGCGCCGAACATCTGTCTGAACGCAAGGCGTCCGATACGGCCGAAACCATTAATTGCAACTTTAACTGCCATTGGAATATTCCTCCTGAATTTTCCGGAAGCGGGAGCGACCCGCATTCCTAATAATATTTGATATATATCATATCACAATTATTATACTAAAAAAATCTGATTTAATCAAGATGTTTGTCTAAAATTTATCATAAAACTTAGTAAAATTCTTGCGAAAGTTTTTGTGCATCTTTCACAACGAATTGCATTTTTAAATGTGCAATATACAAAAATATATCGAACAATGTCCATTGTGATAAAGAGGAAAGTCAGGTCATACATCTGCGTAATATCGCATATACTCCAACAAAGGAGTGATAACATGGAGGAACTGCTTTCAGAGGAAAAAACAGAGCGACCTATACTTACGGGAATTCAAAAGGCTGACGATGCCGAAGAACTTCACAACGGACGGATATACATAATGGACAGGCGCAGCCCTGTGACGGACAGGCCCGAAGCCTCCCGCAACACCCAAACTGCACCCAATGCTACGGATGAAACAAAGGAAAACGACCACGCCGATACTTCCCCAGATACTGTTTCTGATGAATCGCCCCACGCCGTCAGCTTTACCAGAACGGCACAGATACAGCACGAGGGCCGCTTTGCATACTGCGTACTACTTGCTTTGCTGGGGTGTATAACGGGCGTTGTCATAGCACTGGTGTTCCCTTTGCCGGACATCAGCTTTCTTGGTTCGGCGATTTATGCGGAAAACGGTTTTTCCAAAATACTGTTACAAAGGCTAGGTCAGTGCGGCGGCTTTCTGCTTGCCGCTTATCTCCTCGGATACTTCGCGGCAGGTGGTGTGATAGTGTGGCTTACACCATTTATTTATGGTATGGGAGTCGGGCTGTCATGTGCAGGCGGCATAGCTGAGGGCGGCTCACCTGCGGTGATACTCCCCTGTACTGTCTGTCTTGCCCTGATCACCGCTGCCTCCTGCACCTCGTGGGAATTCTCCTCGGTGCTGCTGCGGCTGATATCGGGAAGAAGCGGCAGTGTCATCACCCGCGGCTCTGCGACGTACAGCTATAACCTGCGCTTTGGCGTGTACCTGCTGATACTGCTTGCCCTGTCCATCACCGAAGCCGCTGCAAGGACCGCATTTACAGCGCAGTAACGATATCTCCACAGACGCATATAATAGCTACAAAGGCATTCTGCCCGAACTTTCCGGAGGTATTTATAATGATAATCTATACAGTGGAGAGCGGCGACAGCATAAACAGCATAGCACGCCGCTTCGGTATATCCCCTCTCCGTATCGCGTCCGACAACGGACTGCGTAACCCGTCACAGCTTGCAGTGGGTCAAAGCCTGTACATAGGCACAGACAACATAAGATATGTATTGCAGCAGGGACAGACCCTGTACTCCGTTTCACAGGAATACGGCGTTCCGCTTGAAGCACTGATAGAAGCAAATCCCACCCTCAATCCGCTGAATATTCAGGCAGGGACGACAGTTAACATCCCCGTTGAACAACCCGAAAGGCGAACTGCCGTGGTGAATGGCTATGCCTATCCCACTATAACCGACTCCGCGCTTAATTGTGTGCTTCCGTTTCTCAGCTTCATAAGTCCTTTCAGCTATTCGCTGACGCCGCAGGCGGACCTTATTGCGCCCGATGACAGCGACCTGCTGTACCGTGCCCTGCGCTCCGCCGTTATGCCTATGATGGTGGTAACGAACATCTACGACGGCAGCTTCAGCACCGATACCCTCTCGGCAGTATTGGGCGATGAGGAGCTTCAGGAAAAGCTCATCGTCAATATCCTTGATGAGGTACGCAACAAGAACTACTACGGCGTGAATATGGATATGGAGTACATCTCCCCCACCGACCGCGAAGCGTACAACGCTTTCCTGCGGGAGCTTGCAGACAGGCTGCATGAGGCGGGATATATCATAACAGTGGCACTGGCACCTAAGATATCGGCAGACCAGCAGGGGCTTCTGTACGAGGCGCACGACTACGCAGTACAGGGAGAGATAGCGGATTATGTGATACTGATGACCTATGAGTGGGGCTTCACCTACGGCGAGCCGAGGGCGGTATCGCCGATAGACGAGGTCAGAAAGGTACTGGACTACGCCGTTACCGAGATACCCCGTGAGAAGCTTATCATGAGTATGCCGAACTACGGCTATGACTGGACCCTTCCCTACACCCGCGGCACTGCGGCACAGAGCATAGGCTTCACTGCGGCGACCGAGCTTGCACAGCAATACAAAGCTGAAATACAGTTCGATGAAAAGTCACAGACACCCTATTTCAACTACACCACTTCCGATGGCACGAGCCATGTAGTATGGTTCGATGACCCGCACAGCATCTATGAAAAGCTGCTGCTTGTTGACGAGTACGACCTTGCGGGCGTAAGCTGGTGGACAGTAAACCGCTGCTATGTCCCTGCATGGCTAATCATGCAGGAGCTTTTTGAGATACAGAAGATATAAAGCTATCCGCATACGATCTCTGTACGGTATCGTCACAGATCCTCCATAAAGAATAATCCCCCGCATATCTGCAATAATAAGGAAAAAAGATGATGCGGGGGAAAGTTCTATGTCAATAAAAACGATAGATATATGCAAGCACTATAATGTAGGAGGCACGCAGGTGCGTGCGCTTGACGGGGTGAGCCTTGATATACTTAAGGGCGAATATGTTACCATCACGGGGGTCAGCGGCTCGGGAAAATCCACGCTTATGAGCATCCTCGGATGCCTTGATACTCCCACCTCGGGGACATACCTGCTGGATGGCAGCGATGTTTCCTGCCTTACGGACAGGCAGCTCAGCGGAATACGCAGCAGGAAGATAGGTTTTGTGTTCCAGAGCTTCAATCTTGTGGCGTCGCTTACGGCAGCTGAAAACGTGGAGCTGCCGCTGATATACCGTGGCGTACCCAAAAATGAGCGCCGCCTGCGGGCAAAGGAGGCGCTTGAGATAGTGGGGCTTTCCGACCGCGCAAAGCACCGTCCCTCGGAGATGTCGGGAGGACAGCAGCAGCGCGCCGCCATCGCACGTGCTATCGCCTCGGACCCGAGCATGATACTGGCAGACGAGCCCTGCGGCAATCTGGACAGCCGGAACAGCCGCGAGGTGATGACGATACTCTCGGAGCTGAACCGAAACGGAAAGACCATCGTGATGATAACCCATGATGAGCAGGCAGCGAGAAAAGCGCAGCGGCTCATACGTATCGCAGACGGAAGAATAGTGATCTGACCACTGCTTGACAAACCCTGAAAGCCGCTGTATAATACATTCAGAAAACAAATCGGATGTTTACCGCGGCTTATTTTCTGCGGTATCAGACGTTCTGAAAGGGATAAGATGAAAAGCAGATTCAATGTTACTGGCATGAGCTGCTCCGCCTGCTCGGCCCATGTGGAAAAGGCGGTAAAAAAGCTGTCGGGAGTATCTGATGTAAGCGTCAGCCTGATGTCAAACAGCATGACGGTGGAATACGACGGCATAACCGAAAAGGATATCACAGACGCAGTGGTGAAAGCAGGTTACGGCTGTTCTGTCAAAGGCGATGCCGCAGCACCTGCAGTATCTTCGACAGACCGCAAAAAAGAGGAATCAAGGCAGATGAAGCGCAGGCTGTTCCTGTCTGTGGGATTCCTCGCAGTGCTGATGTATGTTTCAATGGGGCACATGATGCGTGCGCCGCTCCCAACATTTATGACAGGAAACGAGGGTGCTGTTGCTTTCGGATTTACACAGTTTTTACTGGTACTTCCGATAATGTATCTCAACCGCGCATACTTTTCAAAAGGCTTCAAAGCACTATGGCATCACTCGCCCAATATGGATACGCTTATAGCGGTAGGATCGGCGGCGTCCGTTATCTATGGAATATTCGCAATATACATGATGAGCTACGGCATGGGCATCGGCGATACGGAGCTTGTTCATCGTTATCACATGGATCTTTATTTTGAGGGCGCAGGCACGATCCTAACACTTATTACCGTAGGAAAATACCTTGAGAGCCGCTCCAAAGCAAAAACCGCCGAATCGCTGGACAAGCTGACCGAGCTTGCCCCTGAAACGGCTGTGGTGGAGCGTGGAGGTGAGGAGCTTACCGTCCCGACCTCCGAGATAGCCGTGGGAGATATCTGCATAGTACGCCCCGGTCAGCGCATCCCCGCCGACGGAGTGATAACCGAAGGCTCCGCGGCGATCGACGAGTCCGCGCTTACGGGAGAAAGCGTCCCCGCCGAAAAGACGGTGGGCGACAGCGTGATGACAGCCTCGGTCAACAGCAGCGGATTTATAAAATTCCGTGCCGAAAAGGTAGGCGGAGAAACCACCCTCTCACGCATTATCGAGCTTGTCAGTGACGCCTCTGCTTCAAAGGCGCCCATAGCACGCATAGCTGATAAAATAAGCGGTATCTTCGTGCCTGTTGTCATGTCGATAGCGGTGCTTACATTTGTGATATGGCTTGTTGCAGGGTACGACTTCACCTTTGCATTGTCCTGTGGAATTTCGGTGCTGGTGATCTCCTGCCCCTGCGCACTGGGGCTTGCAACGCCCGTGGCAATCATGGCAGGAACAGGAAAAGGCGCAGAAAACGGAATACTTATCAAATCGGCGACCGCGCTGGAAACGCTCCATAAAATTGACACTGTAGTGCTTGATAAAACAGGCACTCTCACCGAGGGCAGACCCGTCTGCACTGATATAATAGAATATGAGGGCGGCGCATTTGCTGCGGCTTACTCCATTGAAAAGCTATCGGAGCATCCCGTTTCCGCCGCTATAGTATCACAGGGCGAGAAGATGGGACTTTCGTCCCGTTCCGTGGCAGGATTTGAGGCGCTTTTCGGCAGAGGAGTTACAGCAAAGCTGAGCGGCACTTCGTGGTATATCGGCAACGAGCGTCTGATGAATGAAAAGAACATCGATACCTCAAAGGCGGCGGCCGACTTCGCACGGCTTTCGGACGAGGGCAAAACGGTAATGTACATCGCTGACGCATCTGAGGTAAAGGGCATAGTAGCTGCTGCGGATGTGATAAAACCGACAAGTCCCGAGGCTGTGAAACGCTTTAAGAATATGGGCATAGAAGTGGTAATGCTGACAGGTGACAATCGCCGCACTGCCGAGGTCATCCGCAGACAGGCAGGCGTGGACAAAGCCATCGCAGAGGTGCTTCCGACGGGCAAGGCGGAGCATATTTCACAGCTCAAAGCACAGGGCAGGTGCGTTGCCATGACAGGCGACGGAATAAACGACGCCCCTGCACTCGCAGGCGCAGATGTGGGAATAGCCATCGGTGCAGGCACAGATATCGCGATAGATTCCGCTGACATCGTGCTGATGAAGAGTGACCTGTGCGACGCAGCTTCTGCCATCGCTCTCGGACGTGCTACTATACGAAATATAAAGCAGAACCTTTTCTGGGCATTCTTCTACAATGCAGTAGGTATCCCCCTTGCAGCAGGTGTGCTGTTCATTCCTTTCGGCATCAGGTTAAATCCCATGATAGCCGCCGCCGCGATGAGCTTAAGCTCTGTCTGCGTGGTGACAAACGCATTAAGACTACGTTTCTTCAAGGCAAAGGGCGTAGAGAACGCTCCCGCAGAAAGCCACGGAATACAGGAATGTAACGTGGATATGAAGCCTGCAGTAATACTGCCCGACGAAGCCGAACAGCCCTCCCCTTCCGTCACCAGAATAATGCTTATAGAGGGCATGATGTGCGGAAAATGCAAGGCGCACGTGGAAACTGCACTGAATGCCCTGCAAGGCGTGAGTGCCGAGGTCATACTCCGCGAGAAGAAAGCGGTCGTAACACTTTGCGGGGACGTTCCCGACGAGGTGCTTCGAAACGCTGTGACTGAGGCGGGATATCAGGTGATTTCAATTGAATAAAAGCGAACGGCGAAGATACTAATCTTCGCCGTTTTACTTTCTTAACGAGTCCTTGCTTCTGCCCACCAGATAATCGAGACTTACATCATAATAATCCGCAAGCTTGACTATAAGGCTAAGAGGCATTTCCCTCTCTCCTCTTTCGTATTTTGAATACAAAGACTGATCACACATCAGATAATCAGATATCTGCTTTTGAGTCAGATCGCGATCCTCTCTCATGTCGCGTATCCTTAATTCCATAATATCACCCTTTTTTATGATATCTCAGGAATATGTGTCCTATTGACAAATAGGACTATTTGTCCTAAAATAGTATTATTATCATTAAAAGGAGATATATAATATGACTTCATGTTGTTTTACCGGTCACAGAAATATTAAAATCAAGAATTCTCTAAAATCAGCAGGCAACAAAACTATTCAACAACATATATAAAGCGGCAGATAATATCGACATAGTAACCCCGCATCTAACTGATAAAAGCATGAAATACCGCAATCAACGTCTTGTTGACAAGTCCGATATTTGCTTGTGCTATTTCAATAACTCAAGAAAACGAAGCGGGACCGCACAAACCGTCAGAATGGCAGAAGCAAAAGGAATAAAGGTAATAAATTTTTATCCCCTCAGTACTGATACATAACAAGAAAACAACTGCCAAAATATTGACTTTTCCCGAGGATTATGGTAATATAATACGGTAAAAACAGACAGACCCTGCTTTTTGCAGGGTCTTATCAGATCTAAGAGGTAAGCTTATGAGAATGAGAAAAAAGAAGCATCTTGAGGACAGACTCGCTGCCTGTTCCGAGGTGATGATCTATATGCAGAATCAGAACGAATTTGCTGACGACCCGCTTAAGGACGAGCTTTTCTTCGACAGCATGAAAGTGTTCGGCAACAATAATCCTGTTCACCTTGAAATAGGCTGTGGAAAGGGACAGTTCATAATCGAGCTTGCACAGCGCAATCCCGATATCAACTACATAGCCATCGAAAAGACCCCGAATGTTATCGTAACGGGAGCAGAAAAGCTTATCGAAAGCGGAATGAAGAATGTACGCTTCTGCCTTGGACAGGCTGAATACCTGCATCATCTTTTCCGCCCCCACACAATTGAAAGACTGTATCTCAACTTTTCGTGCCCCTTCCCTAAAGAGAGCTACGCAAAGCACCGCCTGACCCATACAAGATTCCTCACGATCTATAACGAGGTGCTGAAAAGCGGTGCTGAAATACATCAGAAAACGGACAATCAGCGACTGTTCGAGTTCTCTATCGAACACTTTTCCGCCAACGGATTCAGGATGCAGAACGTTTCCCTTGACCTGCATAAAAGCGGCTTTGAGGGGAATATTATGACAGAATATGAAACACGCTTCACACAGATGGGACTTCCTATCTACAGGCTTGAAGCAATTAATCCCTGAGTATTTATCTGCCCATGAAAAGGAATGATGTATCAATGAAGAAACTCCATGGTACATTTACAAGCGCGTCAAAGCTGTGCGATGTACACTATTACTTCTATCTGCCCGAAAAGCCAAAGGCTGCAGTGCTGCTTTCCCATGGAATGTGCGAATATATCGAGCGCTACAAGGACTTCGCTCAGTTCCTCTGTGACAGCGATATAGCCCTTTGCGGCTGCGACCATATAGGGCACGGCAATTCCATAGTCTGCGATGATATGCTGGGCTACTTCGGACATGAGCACGGACACATCCGCATGGCGCAGGATCTTCAGCGTATGAAGCGCATCATGGAAAAAAAGCTCCCTGATATCCCGCATTTTCTTATCGGGCACAGCATGGGAAGCTTTATTGCCAGGATATATTACGCGCGATGCGGTAATGACCGCTGGGACGGAGTTATATTCATGGGCACAGCTGGTCCCGTACCATGGCTTGATGCGCTTAAGGCACATCTTATCACGATGGTGGAACGCAAGGGCGAGATGTGGCGTTACGACTGGGGCATGGAGTTTGCACTGGGCATATTCAATATGCGCACCGAAAACTACCGTACTCCCAACGACTGGCTCTCCCGCGATGACAGGAACGTAGACCGATTCCGCGCTGATCCGAAATGCAACTTCGTATTTACCGTCACAGGATACCGAGACCTTATCAGTGCACTCATCCTCTGCAACACCCGACGCGTGATCGGGAACACACGCACCGATGTACCTATGCTCTTTCTTTCGGGAGGTATGGATCCCATCGGAGAGTACGGCTATGGTGTACGCCGCGCCTGCAGACACTATCAGCACCACGGCTGTGATGCAACACTGCGCATATACCGCGAGGCACGGCACGAGCTCCTGTTCGAGCTCAACAAGGACGAGGTTCAAAAGGATATACTGGACTTTATGATAAAACGTATATAAGCTTGACAAGCGTTCTGAATAATGCTAAAATATAGATACCGAGGGGTGATAATATGGCAAAACGTGATGACCGCAAAAAAAACGACAACAAGCTGGAAAGAACTATAAGGCGCAACTGGATAATCTGTGGAATTTCAGGCGCTGCTATTATCATCCTGTTATTTTTCATGAGATGATGAACTTAAAAAACCGCTTCTGCGATATGCAGAAGCGGTTTTGTTGTTTATGGGGTTTTATCAGATCATGCTGTCGACCCAGCAAGCAGGAGCTTCAAGACCGAACATCTTTACAACTGTAGGAGCTACGTTTGCAAGACCGTAGTTTCCATCCTTGATGGTGTACTTGACATCTTTATCATAGATGATGAAAGGAACAGGGTTCAGAGAGTGAGCAGTCCTTACATTCACTTCGCCCTTCTTGTTCTTCTCCAGCATCTCGTCAGCGTTGCCGTGGTCAGCGGTAACCAGCATTGTTACGCCGTACTCGTCGCAGACATCCTTAAGACGTGCAAGACCGATATCAACGGACTCAACGCCGATCATTGTTGCCTGCATGGAGCCTGTGTGACCTACCATGTCGCCGTTGGGGAAGTTGCAACGCAGGAAGTCGTACTTCTTGCTCTTGATTGCCTCGATGAGAGCGTCAACGATCTCTGCGCTCTTCATCCAGGGACGCTGATCGAAGCTTACATTGTCAGAGGGGATCTCAACATATTCTTCCAGCTCCTCGCTGAACTTGCCGCTCTTGTTGCCGTTCCAGAAGTAAGTAACGTGACCGTACTTCTGTGTCTCGGAGATAGCGTACTGCTTCAGACCTGCGTTTACGAACACCTCGGAAAGTGTGTTTGTGATCTCGGGAGGATTTACGAGGAAGCGTGCGGGAAGCTTAAGGTCGCCGTCATACTGGAGCATACCTGCGTAGCAAACGTCAAGCTTTGCGCCTCTGTCGAAGTAGTTGAACTCGTCCATATCGAATGCCATAGACATCTCGATAGCACGGTCGCCACGGAAGTTGAAGAGGATAACGGAATCGCCGTCAACGATCTTGCCTACAGGCTCGCCGTTCTCTGCGATAACGAATGCAGGCAGATCCTGATCGGATGCAACGCCTGTTTCAGCAACGAGGGTGTCAAATGCCTCGATAGCGGAAGCAAACTGTCTGCCCTCGCCCTTAACATGTGTAGCCCAGCCGCGCTCAACCATGGGCCAGTCAGCCTGGTAACGGTCCATTGTGATCTTCATACGACCACCGCCGGAAGCGATGCGCGCGTCAAAGGAAGCGTCATTAAGCTCTGCAAAAACATCCTCAAGCTGCTTGATATACTGTCCGCCTGTCAGAGGGGGAACATCACGACCGTCAAGGAGAGCGTGAACTCTTACCTTGCTTACGCCGTCAGCCTTTGCACGCTTTACCATATTGATAAGGTGGCTGATGTTGGAGTGAACGTTACCATCGGACAGCAGACCGATAAAATGCATTGTGCTGTTCTTGTCCTTTGCATTCTGTGCAAGCTCCTGCCATGCGGGGGAGTCGTACATCTTGCCGCTCTCGATGGACTCGTTTACGAGCTTTGCACCCTGAGAGTAGATCTGGCCGCAGCCGAGTGCGTTGTGACCTACCTCGGAGTTACCCATGTCGTCATCGGTGGGAAGTCCCACAGCATCGCCGTGAGCCTTAAGTCTTGCCATAGGGCAGTTCTCCATCATCCAGTCCAGAGTGGGAGTGTATGCCTCGGTAACAGCGTCGCCAAGACCTGTCTTGGAAAAGCCGATACCGTCCATTACTACTAATAATACGGGTTTAGCCATGTTTTGTATCTCCTTATGATATATTAGGGCGGCAAGAGCGCCGCCCCTTTTGATTGTTTTTATCAGCCTACCTCAGCAGCCTTGATGATGGTTGTGAAGTCAGCAGCCTTGAGAGAAGCACCGCCGATGAGACCGCCGTCAACGTTGGTCTTGGAAACCAGCTCAGCAGCGTTTGCAGCGTTCATAGAGCCACCGTACTGGATAGTGATAGCCTCTGCGACCTCAGCGCCATACAGCTTAGCGAGTGTAGCACGGATGAATGCGCATACCTCCTCAGCCTGATCAGCAGTAGCGGTCTTGCCTGTGCCGATTGCCCATACAGGCTCATAAGCGATAACGCACTTCTTGAGATCCTCAGCCTCGATGCCAAAGAAGTCAAGCTTGATCTGACGAGCGATAACTTCCTCAGTGATGTTGCACTCGCGCTCCCAGAGAAGCTCGCCAACGCAAACGATGGGCTTCAGACCTGCAGCGAGGGCAGCCTTTGTTCTCTTGTTTACGGTCTCGTCTGTCTCAGCGAAGTACTGACGACGCTCGGAGTGACCGAGTACAACGTACTCAACGCCCATCTCTGCAAGCATATCAGCGGAGATCTCGCCTGTGAAAGCGCCGCTCTTCTCGAAGTGGCAGTTCTCAGCGCCGATCTTGATGTTTGTGCCCTCAGTAGCAGCGAGAGCTGTCTCAAGATTTGTGAAAGGAACGCAAGCCACGATCTCAACGGACTTAACGTCAGCTACCATGCCCTTGAGCTCGTCCAGAAGAGCCTTAGCCTCGGGACGTGTCTTGTTCATCTTCCAGTTGCCTGCGATTATTGCTTTTCTTGTTGCCTTATTCATTGTTGTATTCTCCTTTTTGAAGTTGTTTTTATAAAATGTCATCATTTCCTGAACATTGATACTGTCTATCGTCATTCCGTCAAGCTTGCAGCTGACAAGCGCCGCACCTGTGAGGTCGCATCTTTCAATGCCTGCGCCGTGGAGATCGCACTGCTGTAATCCTATGCCGCGCATATCGTTTTCGATGAAGCCTGCGCCGCACAGCTGAGTGCGTTTGAACACAGAGCCTTCCATCGTACTCTCCTCCACATCGCAGCATAGTCTGCTGCGCTCAATACGGAGATCTTCGGAGTTGCATTCGCTTATCAGCGATAGTTTTTCGTTGACGATGTTCATAGTCCACCTCAAAGAATAGGGCAGATCGCTCTGCCCTATCTGTTTTAGGATTTAGGAATTACTTGTCCTGGATAACGTCGATGCCGGGCAGAACCTTACCCTCGAGGTACTCGAGAGAAGCACCGCCGCCTGTGGAGATGTGGCTCATCTTATCAGCGTAGCCGAGCTGTACAACAGCAGCTGCGGAGTCGCCGCCGCCGATGATGGTGGTAGCCTCAGCCTCTGCGAGACCCTTAGCAACAGCGATAGTACCCTTTGCAAGGATGGGGTTCTCAAATACGCCCATAGGACCGTTCCAAACAACAGTCTTAGCTGCCTTAGCCTCGTTAGCGAACAGCTCCATTGTCTTTGTACCGATATCGAGACCCATCATATCTGCGGGGATCTTGTCGGAATCAACAACAGTAACCTCAACCTCAGCGTCGATAGGATCAGGGAAGCTCTTTGTGATGGTTGTATCAATGGGCAGGAGCAGCTTCTTGCCGTTCTTCTCTGCCTTAGCGATCATCTCCTTGCAGTAGTCGATCTTCTCATCGTCAACGAGAGAAGTACCAACCTCGTAGCCCTTAGCCTTGAGGAATGTATAAGCCATACCGCCGCCGATGATCAGTGTATCGCACTTGTCGAGCAGGTTGGAGATAACGTTCAGCTTGTCAGCAACCTTAGCGCCGCCGAGGATAGCAACGAAGGGACGAACGGGATCCTCAACTGCGTTGCCGAGGAAGTCGATCTCCTTGTTCATCAGGTAGCCTACTGCTGTCTCCTTAACGAACTTTGTAACGCCTGCTGTGGAAGCGTGCGCTCTGTGAGCGGAGCCGAAAGCGTCCATTACGAAGAACTCACCGTCAACGAGAGCACCGAGCTCCTTAGCGAACTCCTCACCGTTCTTTGTTTCCTCTGCGCCACGGAAACGTGTGTTCTCAAGAACAACGATCTCACCGTCGTTCATAGCAGCAACAGCAGCCTTAGCGTTGTCGCCTACAACTGTGTCATCCTTAGCGAAGGTAACCTTTGTGCTAACCAGCTCTGCGAGTCTGTCAGCAGCAGCCTTGAGGGAGAACTTGTCCTCGGGGCCGTTCTTCGGCTTGCCCAGGTGAGAGCAGAGTACGATCTTAGCGCCGTTCTCAACCAGCTTGTTGATGGTGGGAAGTGCAGCAACGATTCTGTTATCGTTGGTGATCTTGCCTTCCTTCATGGGAACGTTGAAGTCAACTCTTACGAGAACCTTCTTGCCCTTTACCGCGAGGTCTTCTACGTGTTTCTTGTTCAGCTTGCTCATTGTATTGTATCCTTTCATAATGAAATAATATTGAACATACTAAGGCATGTCGCCTACAAAATATATTGTACTATATTTCTATAAATTTTGCAAGTATTTTTTGTATAGAATTTGAGAAAATTTTAACGTAGTTTTTAGCCACTTAGACAAAGGACAAACCACAGAGGCGGAGCTGTAGCTGCACAGCCCCGCCCCGAAAGGGTATCAATATCGTCAGAACGCATCCATCAGCGTACCTATCATTCTGAATGCCTTAGCCGTAGTCATGCGGCGGAAGCTGCGCCGATTGCCATACGCCTTAACTGCCAGAAAAGCAAGTCCGCCTGTCACAACACCTGCGATAGACGCTTTAATGCAGTTCTCCTGCTGTCGTGTCATAAGCTATCAACTCCTGTTTTCTTTTTTCTTGAATATTATAATCAATTTTAAAGAAAGCTAACCGCGGAAAATATTGTAGAACTGAACTACATTAAATTCTGTTTTTTTACACAAAATGCGACAAAATCGATAAATATGCGAAAAACGCTTGCAAATTGTTGAGTGATATGATAGAATATTAAAAGTGTGTAAAAAAGGTCGGTGAGTAATCAAATGGAGCTTAATATCGTACTTGCGCAGCCGCAGATACCGCAGAATACGGGCAACATCGCCCGCACCTGTGCCGTCACGGGTGCAAGACTTCACATAATCCGCCCGATGGGCTTCACCCCCGATGACAAGCATCTGAAACGCGCAGGTCTTGATTACTGGAGCTATCTTGACATCACCTACTATGACAACTTTGAAGATTTCTTCGCCCGTAACGAGGGAGAATATTTCTTCTTCACGACCAAAGCGCAGAATTGTTACTCCGATATATCATATCCGGACAAATGCTACCTCGTATTCGGAAGAGAGGACGCGGGGCTTCCCGAAAAACTGCTTTTCGAAAACAAAAAAAGCTGCGTAAGGATACCTATGCGCAGCACGCTGAGAAGTCTTAACCTGTCCAACAGCGTAGCAATCGGAGTGTATGAAGCACTGCGCCAGTGGAGCTTCCCCGAGCTCGAAAACAACGGACGTCTGCGAGAATTTGACTGGAGCAACGCAGAATAAACAGGACCAACACAAGAAAGGAAAACGACAATGAACGAAAATGTAAGGATCATAACAGACAGTGGCTGCGACGTATCCGCTGCAGCAGAGAAAAAATACAAGGATCTGCTGGTGATAGTCCCCTTTGAGCTTACCATCAACGGTGAGAGCTACACAGACCGCAAGGATATCGAAATAACCGAGTTCTACAAGATACTTAAAGAAAACTCCGAGATACCCAAGCACTCCCAGATCACAGCCATCCGCTTTGAGGACAAGTACCGTGAGCTTTATGCGCAGGGCGTCCGCGAGATCATCGTTGACGTTATCAACGCTGCAGGTTCCCAGACCTACGCAAGCGCAGTAATGGCAAAGAATGCTGTTGCAGATGACTTAAAGGATCTTAAAATATACACCGTTGACAGCCAGAACTACTCCCTCGGCTACGGCTATCCCGTTCTTGAGGCCTGCAGAAAGCTTACTGAAGGACAGTCCGTTGAAAGTGTAGTTGCTTATCTCGAGGACTGGGCAAAGCACATTGAAGCTTACGTCATCGGATTTGATCTCCGTCATATGAAAAAATCCGGCAGAATTACCGCTGCCGCTTCCTTCCTTGGTGAGCTTATGGGTCTTAAGCCTATCATCTCCCTGTTCGCTGAAAAGACAGAGGTAGTTAAAAAGGCAAGGGGCGAAAAGGCTGCTATCGACTCGGCGATCGAGCATATCACAGCCCGTATGATCCCTGAAACACCCTGGCAGATCATCACCACCACACGCCCCGAGCTTGAAAAGGAGTTCATCGACAAGATGACAAAGAAGCTGGGCTACGGTCCCTCGCTGATAGAAGCTTGCGGTGCTGTTGTATCCTGCAACGCAGGTCCCGATATGATCGGTGTTCTCGTAAGAGGTCCCGAAAGAAGCTGATAACAAGAATCATGCCTCCGCCCAAAAGCGGAGGCTGTTCTTTTCAGATAATAAAGACCCGATAAAGCCGCAGGCTCATATCGGGTCTGTTTTTGTTTGTATGCCGTTTTCTTATCGGTTCGCCATATCGGTGTAATCTCTTTCGGGGATTACGCTTACATACTGCGGTCGGATGATCTTGCCTGCATTCTGTATCTCCTCGATCCTGTGGGCACTCCAGCCTGAGATCCTCGCCACCGCGAAGATAGGCGTGAACAGCTCGCAGGGAAGGTCAAGCATTCTGTAAATAAGTCCCGAATAGAAGTCCACATTGGCACTTACGCCCTTGTACATCTTGCGTCTGCCGGAAATTATCTCGGGCGCCATGGATGCTACCTTTTCGTACAGTGCAAACTCCTCCTCGAAGCCCTTTTCGATAGCAAGATCCTTTGCGCATCCCTTTAAGATGTCACTTCTGGGATCGGACTTTGAATAGATTGCATGACCCATACCGTAGATGAGTCCTGCCCTGTCAAACGCTTCCTTGTTGAGAAGGCGCACAAGATAATCGCGGATAGCTCCATCGTCATTGGTATTGATAGAGTTCTTCATATCCTCGAACATACGCACTACCTTGATATTGGCACCGCCGTGACGGGGTCCCTTGAGAGATCCGAGCGCCGCAGCAACAGAAGAATATGTATCGGTTCCCGAGGATGTGACAACATGAGTTGTAAAGGTAGAGTTGTTACCGCCGCCATGCTCTGCATGAAGCACCAGCGCAAGGTCAAGTATCTTTGCCTCAAGAGGAGAGTACTCACCGTTCTCTCTCAGCAGGCTGAGGATAGTCTCTGCGGTGGAAAGCTCGGGCTTGGGCTGATGGATGAACAGGCTCTTTCCGAGATGGTAGTGCTGATAGGAATGATAGCTGTATACGGCCAGAAGCGGGAACATTGAGATAAGCTGCAGGCTCTGACGCAGAACATTTGCGACGGAAATATCATCGGGAGTCTCATCATAAGAATAGAGTGCAAGTACACTTCTGGAAAGGATGTTCATCATATCCTTGCCGGGTGCCTTTAATATCATATCTCTTACAAAGGATGGAGGCAGTGTGCGGTAGCCCGCAAGGCACTTTTTGAAATCCTCAAGCTGCTGCGCTGTGGGCAGCTCCGAAAACAGCAGAAGATAAGTTATCTCCTCAAAGCCGAAGCGGTCGTCCTTTCTGAACCCCGCAACGATATCGCGTACATTTATTCCACGGTAATAAAGCTGACCGTCGCAGGTGATCTCGTTGCCCTCTGCATCATGATCCTTTGCCTTTATACGGGATATCTCGGTAAGACCCGTAACAACGCCGTTTCCGTTGATGTCACGCAGACCACGGAAAACGTTGTGCTTTGGGTAAAGATCGGGAGTGATATGGTTATTGGCGCTTGATATTTTTGCAAGCTCCTCAATATACGGTGTGATCTCTGAATAATTCATGTGTGTAATTCTCCTTTCAAGGTAATTTCGCACAGAAATACGATAAAGCATTTTAAGTACGTATTGGCTTTTTTGAATACATAAATTTATTATACACTATCTTTTCAAAAAAATCAACATCTGCCTGACTTTTTTCTTAAACGCCCCGCATACAACAATACAAATGACACTGCAATATCAATGCCGATAATGAATAAATAAGCTTTTCTCTGACATAAAAACGACCTGAAAGCATTCATCTTTCAGGTCGTCTTGTTATTGTATGAATAAAGCTCAGAAAAGCCTTACGTCATTATGCGAAAGGATTCTCGGAGGGGTACAGCATACCTGCGGGCTGGTTGAAGCCGATGTCCTCTACGCCGAGGTATCTGAACAGATTGAACAGAGCCTTGCCGTGGTGACCGAATGCAACAGCACCGTGGTGAGGATAGTTCTTCTCGATCAGAACATGACGATAGAAGCGTCCCATCTCGGGGATAGCGAATACGCCGATACCACCAAAGCTCTTTGTAGCAACAGGAAGAACCTCGCCCTGTGCAACGTAAGCACGGATCTGTGCGTCAGCAGTGGACTGCAGTCTGAAGAATGTGATGTCGCCGGGAACGATGTCGCCCTCGAGAGTACCCATTGTAACCTCCTCAGGCAGGCTTCTTGCCATGATCATCTGGTTCTTCATTGTGCCCTTAACAAGCTTGCTGCTGCAGGTGTTGCCGCAGTGGAAGCCCATGAATGTGTCGGTGTGCTTGTAGTTGAACTTGCCCTTGATGGACTCCTCGTACATATCTGCGGGTACGGAGTTGTTGATGTCCAGCAGAGTAACTGTGTCCTGTGTGATGCAGGTACCGATGTACTCGGACAGTGTGCCGTAGATATCAACCTCGCAGGAAACGGGGATGCCACGTCCTGTGAGTCTGGAGTTTACATAGCAGGGTACGAAACCGAACATTGTCTGGAATGCAGGCCAGCACTTTGTTGTAACAGTAACGTACTTTCTGTAACCCTTGTGAGCCTCGATCCAGTCGAGCAGTGTGATCTCGTACTGAGCGAGCTTGGGCAGGATGTCGGGCATCTTGTTGCCGTCGCCCAGTTCCTTGGCCATATCGGCAGCAACCTCTGCGATTCTGGGGTCGTCTGCGTGCTTGAGATAGGACTCGTACAGGTCAAGCTCGGAGTTCTCCTCGATCTCAACACCGAGGTTGTAAAGCTGCTTGATAGGAGCGTTACAAGCAAGGAAGTTGAGGGGACGGGGGCCAAAGCTGATGATCTTGAGATCAGAAAGACCAACAAGTGTTCTTGCAACAGGCAGGAACTCGTGGATCATGTCAGCAACCTCTGCTGCTGTGCCTACGGGGTACTCGGGTATGTAAGCCCTGATGTTGCGGAGCTTCAGGTTGTAGGAAGCGTTAAGCATACCGCAGTAAGCCTCGCCTCTGCCCTGGATAAGGGAGGTGTTGCTGTCTTCCTCGGCAGCCGCCGCAAACATAACAGGACCGTCAAAGTGCTTTGCAAGCAGTGTCTCAGAGATCTCGGGACCGAAGTTACCAAGGTATACGCACAGAGCGTTACAGCCTGCCTTCTTGATATCCTCAAGAGCCTGTACCATGTGGATCTCGCTCTCAACGATGCAGATAGGACATTCGTAGATCTCGGCAGCACCGTACTTTTCTGTGTAAGCATTGATGAGCGCCTTTCTTCTGTTTACGGAAAGGGACTCGGGGAAGCAGTCACGGGAAACAGCAACTACACCCAGTTTAATTTCAGGAATGTTGTTCATTGGTTTGGATTCCTTTCATATTTTTTTAAAATTCAGCGGCAGGCATCATCATTTCCGCAGTCCGTTAAAACGTTTTCACAGAAAGTTAAGTAAATGCCTAACACTACTTATATATAGAATATCACAAAAGATCGGATTTGTCTAGTAGTTTTTTGTCAAAATTGCAGACTGTCAGATAAAGGTAAGCTTAAAAGTGCTGATACTGTCTGAAACAGGGGGTGCAACACCACCTGCATAAAAAACGAAGAAATTGTAACAAACCTATTGACAAATACAGTGATATGGAGTAAACTGTACATATCGGATATAAACACCCGTTTTATTCCGAATTTACAGAAAGGACATAATTCAAGTGGTAAGCATAAGAAATCTTCAGAAAAAATATGGCTCTTTTCAGGTTCTGCGCGGACTGAACATGGAAGTCCACAAGGGTGATATCTACGGATTCCTCGGGCGCAACGGATGCGGCAAAAGCACCACCATGAACATAATAACCAATATCATCCCCAAGGATGAAGGCGATGTGATCCTCGGAGAGGGCAAGCCTATCACCGTCGGATACCTCCCCGAAAGCCCCATGATCTACAACTACATGACAGCAAGAGAATATCTTGAATACATAGCATACTGCTGCAAATACAACGGCGATATCAAAGCACGTGTAAACGAGGTGCTGGATATCGTAGGACTTACCCATGCAGCGGACAGGCGTGCAAAGGGATATTCCCGCGGCATGACGCAGCGTCTCGGAATGGGTGCGGCTATCCTCGGAAATCCCGAGCTGCTGCTGTTTGACGAGCCCACCTCCGCCCTCGACCCTCAGGGACGTTCCGAGGTCATCGAAATAATTACCCGCCTCAAGGAGATGGGATCCACCATCATACTTTCCACACACATCCTCCCCGATGTGGAGCGTGTAGCAAACCGTATAGGAATAATGAACAACGGTACTCTCGCAGAGGAAGGCTACATCGGTGATCTTCTGAAAAAACACGGTTCAGACAGAGTTACCCTTACCCTGCGCGGCCTTGACGATGACAAGAAGCTTAAGCTTCTTGCGGTGAACTTTGCCCGTGCGGAATTCAACAATGACAACAATAAATTCATGTTCTACTCTGATAACACAGAGGATTGTGCGGCTAAACTGGTTCGTGTTATGGCCGACAACAATATGATCCCCGACAGCTTCTCCATCGGCTCTGCTTCGCTGGAGGATCTTTTCAGAAAGGTGGTGGGTGAAAATGCTTAAATACGGCTTCAAAAAGGAATGGATGCACTTCTCCCGCACCTTCCGTTTCACCGGAGTACTTATTTCCATGATCTCAATGGCTTTCGCAAATCCGCTCATGTATAAGTTTCTTGCATGGATGATGGAATTCACAGGCGAGCTTATGCAGGATCCTGCTATGCAGGGCACAGGACTTGAGAACACAAACATCGGTGCCCTTGCTATGGTCTACAACGATGCTGCCCTCGTCTTTGGCGGAACCATGTTGGAGCTTTGCGGAACCTCGCTGCTTGTAATAATGCTTGTTCTTATGTCACCGTTCGGAGGTGAGCAGAAAAAGCGTGCAACGATCATTCCTGCGTGCAGCGGCCTTGACAACATGCAGTATCTGCTTCCCAAATTCATCCTTTACCCTGCAATTCTTTTTGTTGCAAACTATATCTGTGCAGTTATCGCAGGCTTCCTTTGCAACGCCCTGTTCGATGTAAATCAGGTCGAGATCTCAAGCATATTCATTGGCGCACTGCTGTGCTCGATCTATCTTGTATTCGCTGTATGCATTTACATGGCACTTGGACTGTGCACAAACCGTCCCGGCATTATGGTAGTGGTGATATACTTCGGCCAGAGCATAATCCAGCTCATCCTTGCAAGCCTTGATCTCAACCGCTTCAATCCGTTCACACTGCTCGGACTCATTTCAGGTGGTATGTTCTCGCCAAACTTCTCTCTTGAAGAGGAATCAGGCAGCATCATCGTAGGCGCAGTACTTTCCATCGTCATCGCTGCGCTGATGTATGTACTTACTCTCGCAGTACTCAATGCGAAGAAGATAAACAACCAGGAAAGCAAACCCGAATTCTGATCTGACACTCACATAACAACAGCCGCTCACGTTTTATCCGCGAGCGGCTGTTTTGTTCTTTATATCATTTTTTCAGTATTCTCATGGCGTTCAGAACAGCAATAAGTGCTACTCCCACATCGCCGAAAACAGCCTCCCACATCCCCGCAACGCCAAATGCGCCGAGGACAAGGAAAACTCCCTTTACAGACAATGCTATAATGATATTCTGGATAACGATACGCTTTGTTTCCCGCGCCACTTCAACCGCTTCCACCAGCTTCATGGGCTCATCTGTCATAAGCACCACATCCGCTGCTTCGATCGCCGCATCCGAACCGATTCCACCCATGGCGATACCGATATCCGCACGGGCAAGCACCGGAGCATCGTTGATGCCATCGCCCACGAACACGAGTTTTCCGCCCGATTTCTTTTTCTCGTCAAGCTTCTCCAGAATATCCACCTTATCCTGCGGAAGAAGCTGTGCATGGTATTCGTCAAGGCAAAGCTCCTTTGCTACCTCCCCTGCTATCTTCTCGTCGTCACCTGTGAGCATGACGGCCTTTTCAACGCCAAGCTGCTTAAGCTTTGCTATAGCTTCGCAGCTGTCTGGTTTTACCTCGTCGCTGATAAGAACACATCCGACATAAGCCCCGTCTGCCGAAACATAAACCTTTGTTCCTGCCTTATCACAGGGGATATACGCGATCTTCTCGGTCTCCATAAGCTTTGCGTTGCCCGCAAGCACTTTTCTTCCCTGACAATGTGCGCTTACGCCGTGCCCCGATATCTCCTGATATCCATCAGCCTCTGCGACATCTCCGCTGTAAGCCGAAAGTACAGATCTTGCTATGGGATGGTTTGAGTACTGCTCTGCAGCTGCCGCAAGCGCTAACACATCATCCTTTGTAAAACCCCCAGCAGGCATTATGTCGGTCACTTTGAACACGCCCTTTGTAAGAGTTCCTGTCTTGTCAAACACCACGGTATCTACCTTGTTCAGTGCCTCAAGGAAATTTCCTCCCTTGACCAGCACACCGTGCCTAGAGGCTGCACCGATACCACCGAAAAATGTCAGCGGAATGGATATCACCAGCGCACAGGGACAGGACACAACAAGGAATACGCAACCTCTGTGCAGCCAGTCTGCCCACTCCCCACCGAACAGCAGCGGAGGGACTATAGCAAGGATCGCCGCAAGCACTACGACCACAGGAGTGTAGAATCCTGCAAAAGATGAGATAAAATTCTCCGTGGGTGCCTTTCTTCCCGAAGCATTCTCAACAAGATCGATTATCTTTGATGCGGTAGACTCGCTGAAAGGCTTAGTTACACGTATCTCAAGCACTCCATCTGTGTTTATGCAGCCCGAAAGCACCTCGTCGCCTGCGCCGACCGACTTCGGCACAGACTCGCCTGTGAGCGCCCTTGTATCCAGCATGGAGCTACCCTCTGTAACTACACCATCAAGAGGTATCCTTTCACCGGGCTTTACAACGATGATCTCACCTGTATCTATCTCTTCAGGCGCAACCACTGAAAGCTCACCGTTTCTCTTTACCGTTGCACTGTCGGGACGGATATCCATAAGTGACGCAATAGAACTTCTGGAACGCCTTACCGCAAGGCTCTGGCAGAACTCGCCCACCTGATAGAACAACATTACTGCCACTGCTTCGGGATATTCTCCGATAGCAAAAGCACAGACAGAGGAAAGGCTCATAAGAAAATTCTCATCGAACACACGACCTTTTACGATGTTTTTCAGTGCCTTGAACACCACATCCCATCCGAGGATAAAGTATGCCGATATCAACACCGATAACGTAACATGCAAAGGAAGCCCTGCACCTATAGTTATCACACCCGCCACAAACACCGCTGCACCCACGGCAAGCCTTACGATCATCCTTCTGACGTCGGAGTTATCAGATCTTTCATCCTTTCCAGACGCCGTATATTCAGTGACCTCCACCTCAGGCTCATGCTCATAGACTATGTCCTTCACCTTTCGGAAAAGCTCTGAGGCACTGCCCTCGTATTTCACAGTGAGGGTCTGCTTCATAAGATCCACCGATGCGCTCTCAACGCATTCCAGTTTTGCTGTTTCTTTCTCGATAGCCCCCGCACAGTGAGGGCAATCAAGCCCTTTAAGCACAAATATTTTTACAGCTGCCGAATCCTTTTCAGCGACTTCTACCTCAGGCTCATGCTCATGGACTATGTCCTTCACCTTTCGGAAAAGCTCTGAGGCACTGCCCTCGTATTTCACAGTGAGGGTCTGCTTCATAAGATCCACCGATGCGCTCTCAACGCATTCCAGTTTTGCTGTTTCTTTCTCGATAACCCCCGCACAGTGAGGGCAATCAAGCCCTTTTAACACATACACCTTTTCCATAATTACCTCCGCGCATCAAATATTAGTTGTTCAACCATTCAACTATATGTTCAAAAAAACAGCAGGAAAACCTGCTATTTTTATTATTCGTTGATATGTTCAAGTCCCATTTCAATTATCTGTTTCACATGATCGTCCGCAAGGGAATAATATACTATCTGCCCCTCCCTGCGGAACTTCACAAGGTTCGACATCCGCAACGCCTTGAGCTGATGCGATACCGCAGATTTAGTCACTCCAAGAAGCACCGCAAGATCGCATACGCACATCTCTTTATGCGCCAGCGCATGGAGCATCTGCATCCTTGTAGCATCTCCGAACAGCTTATACAGTGAAGCAAGGTCGATATATTCGTCTTTTGAAAGCAACTGAGAGCGTACCTCGTTCACGACATCCTCGTGTATGACCTCGCAATCACAGGAATAATGCTGCTTATCCATCAGATCCACCTCCGTGCAGTTGAATTGTTGTTCAACTGTATTATAGCAGACAAAACTTGATTTGTCAATAGGGTCTACAAAAAAATTTCATCTGCGTTGTAATTTACAATAATAATTACCTATCAACAAAAACAGCTTTTTCATGGCTTCTGTTTGTGAAACATTAACATTGACAATAAAACCAAACAAGCGTATACTGATTATTATACAGATATAGATAGCTTCCGCGCTTTGTTCGGAAAAGGAGATACATAATGACAAACAAAAAATATGAGATAGATATGTGCAGCGGCGCCATACTGCCTAAGCTGCTGCGACTTACACTGCCACTGATGCTGTCAAGCGTGCTGCAGCTACTGTTCAACGCCGCAGATATAATCGTTGTGGGAAACTTCGCAAGTGACAATTCGCTGGCTGCGGTAGGTTCTACCTCCTCTCTTGTGAACCTGATAACCAACCTGTTTCTCGGACTTTCCACAGGCGCCAATGTAATGACCTCACGCTATATGGGTGCAAAGGACAACGAGCGTGTCAGCAAAACGGTTCACACCTCAATATTCCTTAGTATAGTCAGCGGCCTTATCCTTACTGTTATAGGAGTGCTGTTTGCCGACAAGATGCTGTCAATGATGCAGACCCCGTCCGAGGTACTGGAGCTTTCCGCAGTATATCTGCGTATATATTTCTGTGGCATGGTAGCTATGATGATATACAACTTCGGAAGCTCTGTACTCCGTTCAAAAGGCGATACCAAACGTCCGCTGTATTATCTGACATTTGCAGGAATTATCAATGTAATACTCAATATGATATTTGTCATATTCTTCAAAATGGACGTGGCAGGAGTTGCTCTGGCTACAGTAATATCTCAGTGTATTTCTGCGGCACTTGTAATACGCTGTCTTATGAAAGAAACCGACGCATTCCGTTTCAGCTTCAGCAAGCTCCGACCCGACCGCATCATCACGGGCAAGATACTGGGAATAGGTATCCCTGCAGGATTTCAGGGCGTAGTGTTCTCACTTTCCAACGTAGTTATCCAGTCCTCGATAAACAGCTTCGGTCCGATCGTAATGGCGGGAAGTGCAGCAGCGGCAAGCATAGAGGGATTTGTGTGGGTATCCATGAACGCCTTCTCACAGGGTGCACTTACCTTTATGGGACAGAATATAGGCGCTGCAAAATACAGCCGAATAAACCGTATCGCACTTATTTCATGCAGCTGTGCAGCTATCACAGGCTTAGTCCTTGGAAATCTCGCATATCTTTTCGGTGGACCTCTGCTCGGAATCTACGACCCTCGTCCCGAGATAATCGAGCCCGGTCTCACCAGAATGGGGCTTGTGTGCGTATTTTACTTCACCTGCGGAATGATGGACTGTATAGTAGGTGTTATCCGAGGAATGGGCTATGCGGTAACCCCCACGATAGTATCGCTTCTTGGCGCCTGTGGTCTGAGGATACTATGGATATTCACGGTGTTTGCCATACCAGAATACCATACCGAGTTCATGCTGTTCCTGTCATACCCGCTGTCCTGGACGATTACATTTATAGCGCATTTTATATGCTATATCTTTATGCGCAGAAAATATCCGAAACAAGATCTTGAAGTAACAGCCTCGTGACGCCGCTGCAAAATACCGATACTATGTATAAAATCAAAAATAATGGCAGTCCCGCCAAGTGCAGGGCTGCCATTGTTTTATTTCATCAGCTCATCGGCGAGCCTGATTATCTGGGGAGCAATCTTTTCGCGCTCTTTTTTTATGATGCGGTTATAGACAGGATAAGCCACGCATACAAGCACGATGCCGATAATGCCGATAGGTATCCCAACGAGCATCGCTGTTGCTCCCTGCAGGCCGAGCATCACCCCGATCTCTGTCATCGCAAGACTCATACCTGTTCCGAGCATCAGCGCACCGATAACGCCGAACACAAGTGACACTACTGTAGCTTTTTGCGTGACTGCAGCGTCAAGGCGACGAAGCTGCTCCATTTTGTCCTCTGTCTTTTCGGGCGTCTCATACTTTTTGCGAATGTTCTTTATCTCCTCCTGCTCCTTTGCAGAGTAGGTATAATTAAATGTTCCTTTGTTCTCCATAGATTACTCCTTTGCTGCATTCAGCAGCTTTATCTTTTTTGTTCCCTGTACGATCATATAGATTGCCATAACAACCACCGTGACGGACACGGCAGCACCGACGCAGCCGAGCAATATCTTTTGCGAGAACGCATCCATCGTACCGTCGCTGAACGTAGTCAAAAGCGTTGATGTAAGCGTCAACATAGACACGCACGCAGCCGCAAAGCTGATAGCTTTGGTTGCCGAAAATATCGGACTGTTGTACTTTTTATATTTCACCATATTTATTATCGCCGTTGTAAACGCCGTAAAGGTATAGGCAGCCATTGCGATAGCTGTTATCATGTGATGATTGAATGTTCGGTTCCAGTAGAGCATAAAGAATATCATCAGTGCCAGCGCAAGGTTCATCACAAGAAACACGATGCCGCAGGCACGGTATTTACGAAGCTCCTCCAGCATCTTTTCTCCGGGTTCGTGTTTTCTCGAATGCCGCACCAGAAAGAACCTCATCACAGCAAGGCAGATATAATACGCACCCAGTGAACTGAACCAGAATGTGCGATGATAAATACCCAGCCACAGCTGGAAGATACCGTATAATCCGTTCCACGCAAGCGAGCCGTAAAGCGAGATATTCACACGCAGACGGTTATCCTCCCGCCATAGCCTTGCATACTTGTTCTCGTTTTTAAAGGTCTTGAAAAAGCGGATAATATGCGGTATCTTAAAGCACCATATCGTCAGCGTATAAGCGGCAAGCACGTATGAAATTATCGCAACGACCGACTCTGTCCCCAGAAACACCATAGAATACACAAGAAATACGGTCACAACAGGTATCAGGGTAATCATAACGGCAATGTGCGGAAACAGCAGCGCTTTGCCGAGTTTCTTCCAGACCATATCAAGCCCTCCGAATCTTCACGGTAAAGGCAGAGCCTTTTCCCACAGCGCTTTCTACGCTGATCTCACCCTGCATGATATCCACGACCCTCTTGACCAGAGCAAGCCCCAGACCGTTGCCCTGTACCGAATGCGAGGTGTCGCCCTGATAGAATTTCTCAAAGATATGGGCACCTACTTCGGGGGTCATACCGCAGCCTGTATCGGTCACTTTCACTACCGCATGATGTTCTGTTGCGGTGAGAGTTACGATCACCATGCCGCCTGTCGGAGTGAACTTAAACGCATTGGAAAACAGGTTGTTCCAGACGTGGCTTAACAGCTCGGCGTCCGCCTTTACACGCACATTTTCTGCGATATCTGTTTCTATTTCTATCTCTGCCTTTTCCCATACGTTTTCATACTGCAAAAGGCACTCGCAAAGCTGTTCGCCGAGGTCAAACTCTGTTACCTGCGGATATATCTGCTGGTTTTCAAGCCGATTTAGTTTAAGGATATTGGTCATCATATCCGCCATACGGCGCGAGCCGTCAGTAACGCCTTTAGCGTATTCGATACGCTTTTCATCGCTTAAATTTGGCGTTTGCAGGAGAGTTCCGTAGTTCTGCATTACAGCAAGGGGAGTTTTCATCTCATGGGATACATTGGCGATAAAATCGGTGCGCAGTGTTTCCACGCTGGAAAGCTCCTCAGCCATTTTGTTTATCGCTTCAGCTATCTGATTAAAACCTTCCAGTCCCGAGCTTTGCATAGGCTTTATACGGACAGAAAAATCCCCCGACATTATCTTTTCTGTTGCTTCGGTTATGATCTTTGTGGGGCGCTCCACCATTATCTTACGGCGAATATAGTCTGCCAGCTTAAAAAGGAGCGTGATAAGTATCACATTCAGAAACGTTACCTTTGCGGCGGTTGCGACATTGTCGGAAGTAAGTGTGAGGTCCATCGTATCTGCAAATATGCTTATAAACAACATCATACAGCAGGATACGATAAATCCTACCGTCAGGAAAAACAGCATGAAGCTGCTGACCGCTCCCAGTATGCTTTGCAGTGTCGGCTTCCTCACTTTATCACCGCCTTGTAGCCAAGCCCGTGAACGGTCTTTATCTCAAAATCCTCGCAATCGGAAAGCTTTGAACGAAGCTTTGTCATATACACGTCTACTGCTCTCGGTGCGGTCTCGGTGTCTGCATCCCAGAATTCGTCCATAAGCTGTGTTCTGGTGAAGGTCTTTTTAGGATAACTCAGCAGCTTGTACAGGATACTGAATTCACGGTTGGTGAGGTTTATCTCCTCATCACCGAGATATGCGGTGTGCTCGTCGGCGTCCATCACGAAGCTGCCTATCTCAAGCTTTCGTGAGGATGCTATCTTTGCGCGCCGCAGTAATGCGCCGATGCGCAGAAACAGCTCATCAAGGTCGATGGGCTTCACCATATAGTCGTCGACACCTATGCGGAAGCCTCTCTGCTTTGATGCGATATCGTCACGGGCAGTCATAAACAGGATAGGGATATCCTCGTTAAGCTCCCGCACATTTTTTGCGAACTCAAATCCGTCTACACCGGGCATCATGATATCCGACACGATAAGGTCGAACATATTCTCATAAAGGGCATCATAAGCCTCGTTGGCATTAAGACAGCCTGTCGCTTCATATCCGCTGTGGTTCAGAAACGAGCAGACGGTCTTGTTAAGCTCCTTGTCATCTTCTACGACTAATATCTTAAACATGGTGTTACCTCCGCAAAATACATCTTTACATTATAATTTTACCACATAAATGTTAAGGTTTTGTTTACGTTTTGAGATTTTCGGAATATTTTCTCAAAAATAAACGGCAGTGCCCTTTACGGACACTGCCAAGGATCTACCGTTCTTTAATGTTTATTTCTCCATCAGCTTGTCGCTGAGTTCCAGTATCTGCTTTGCGTACTTTTCCTTGCGGGAACCAAGTATGTTCTTATAGATAGGATAGTTAATGATCGCCATCGCCATACCTATAACACCTACCACTATACCGGGGATCATAGGATCGCTGATGCCTACAACCGAGCCGATATCCGTCATCACCAGGCTCATTCCTGCGCCCATGATGATAGCGGAAATGCTTCCGAATACATAAGCAAATACATTGGCAGGACGCTTTACCTTTGCGTCAAGTTCACGGAGAGCATCAAGCTCTGTGTTTTCCTTTTCTGTGTACTGAGTACGGATCTTCTGTACGAGAAATTCCTGATCGTTCTTATTCATAGTGATTACCTCTTTCGTTGTTTTATTTTATGAGCATATTCTACTATACTCTTGTTTACGGAAAGTTTGAGAAATGTTTAAGTTTTATTAAAATCAAACAGGCCCGTCTCTTTATGCCTTACATATAATTAAGTAGCATATAAAAGTGTGTGCAAGCTTGCATACAATTTATGGAAAAAGCTCAAATTCACATTAGTGATTTTGGCAAAATCGTAGATCTTTACAAAAAACGCTTATAAATGTAGCTTTTATGCCCAAAAAGTGCTATAATTCAAGTGTAGCTTTTGTTACATTAGACATAAAAAGGAGGTAATCTTTATGAGACTTCGCAGAATAACATCGTTGTTTACAGCGTCTGTTATAGCAACAACAGCGGTGTTTGCGAATTTCCCCGCCAATGTGGCTTATGCCGCAGAAGGCTCGTGGACCGACAACGGCGATGGCTCGTTCAGCTATACTCAGACTAGCGGCACGATAGAACCGCTTGAGTTTGATATCTCGGGCGTCGAGGATTGGTCTTCGATAAAGTATGTCAGCGCGAAAGTGACCGCTGACGCTACCGTATTCCCTTCTATCGGCGGCTATGAAGGCGCTGTGGAAGATGGCGAGTACACCAGCAGCGCACCTGTATGGATGGATAACGGCGGTGAAACCACCCTTATCTACTGCCCCACCACAGATATGGGATGGGTAGGTGTTTCTTTCGAGGACATCTGCGAAAACGGCTCCATGGAGGAAGGCGGCACTGTTACCATCAGTGACATCACATTCTCCGAATCCAACCCCGAAAACGCCTGGTATCCCAGCGGTGATGGCACGTATACCGCCAATATGAACGGTCAGAATTATATAAATGATCTGTCCATCAACACCGATGATGTAGACTGGGCGAATACCCAGTACATCAGCATGAAGTTCACAGGCGACGCTACCTGTCAGCCTGTTATCGCCGCTGACCGCAACGGCGAGTATGTTACAGGCGCCGGTGTCTATATGGAAAACGGCGGCGAAACATATCTGCATTTCGCAACCGAGGGACAGGAGTTCTCTAATATCCGTGTTGTCATGTGGAACGTCAGCGACGGCATGACCATGGAGATTTCAGAGATCACTTACTGCGATACCCTTCTCACTGACGAGTGGTATCCCTTTGAGGACAAGTGGGTACTGAACTATGACACAGCCGAGACTATTGACGGTCTGGGAATTGACATTTACTCCGTTCAGGACTGGAGTGCTGTTAAGTACATCAGTGCTGATGTAAGCACCGAAGGCAAGGCACATGCGGCCCTTGGCGCAAACATCATCGCTGCGGATGCAGAGGAAGGCGCTGAGGAAGTATGGACAGACGGCCCCGATAAGGACGTTGAAGATGGCGTTACCACCGTTTACCTTGATACAAACGGCGGTACGGTAACATGGTGCTCTCTCAATCTATGGGATGCGTACTGGACCGATGAAAAGGACGATGAAGGCAACAATATCGGCTATCCTCTCGAGCAGGGCCAACGTGTTGAGGTAAGCAACATCACCATCTCCACCGAGGAGAGGACCACCATCACAGGCGATACCGACACATGGTTCGAGCAGGATGGCGTGATGTACTACATCAACGGTGATAACACCATCACCGTAGACGATGGGTTCAATTATCCGATCGACACCAGCTCCGTTGAGGACTGGAGCAATATCAGCGAGATCAGAGTGACTGTTGAATCTGTAACAGGCGCTGCAAGTTTTGCACTTACCGGCACTGTGGGCGAAGAATGGACATGTGATTCCGCTTATGTCAACGGTTTCACGACCACATTATCCCTGGCAACAAACGGCGCAGACGTATTCGATCCGTGTATAAACTTCTGGGATATAGATGACGTGAAAACAGCGCTTCAGCCCGGTACCATCATCGCTATAAAGGACATCCAGTTCGTAGAAGTCCCCGTTGAGGAAAGCGACTGGTATATGGACGACAGCGGCAACTGGGTATTTGCGACCGATCGTGATCTGTACACAACGGACGAAGTTCCCGGTCTTAATATCGACATTTCTTCCGTTGAGGACTGGTCGGCAATAAAGTATGTATCGATAGATGTAGAAACAAACGGTACTATATCCTGTGCACTTGGAGGCAACCTCACCACAGAGGATGGCTGGATAGAGGGCGAAGGTACATATTTCTCCGATGGAGAAGCAACTGTTTATTTCGATACAAACGGCGAGGAGCTTTATGATCTCTCGCTTATGCTGTTCGATGTAGACGGTACTACCGTGCTTTACGGCGGTTCCGAGGTCACTGTAAGCAACATCACATTCTCCACCGAGGAGAGAATGACCATCACAGGCGAGACCAACACATGGTTTGAGCAGGACGGCGTGATGTACTACATCAACGGCGACGAAGCCCTTACGGAGTTCGAGAATATTACCAAGGATGTTTCCGATAAGGACTGGAGCAATATCTTTGCTGTTGAGATGGATGTTGAGGCTGTAAGGGGCGATGCACAGTTCAATCTCGGCGCAAATGTCGGCACCAATGAAACGTGGGTGTACGACCACAGATACCTTGATGATGCAAGGACCACTCTCAGAATTTATACAGGCGGCGAGGTAACTCCCGAGCTGTTCATCCAGTTCTGGCCGACAAATGATGAGGGTACTATTCTGCATCCAAACGATATTATCGCTATCAAGGACATCAGATTTGTTGAGTTCCCCACTACAGGCGAATGGATCGAGGGCAACGGCAGCTGGTTCTATAAGAACGGCGACACTGCTGTTGTAGATGTCCCGAGTGTTGATATCGATCTCAACGCATATAATATCAGCGACTGGAGCGAGGTCAAATATATCGGCGCAGATGTATTCTCTGCCGATGCTGTCAACCCTTCTATAGGTACAAATCTGATCATCGACGATGAGTGGATATGGTACTCAGGTGTAGGTGCACCGACAAACGGCGGTACTGTATATCCTTATTTCAGAACAAACGGTGAGGAAGTTGGTTCCGCACATATCCTCTTCTATAGCATAGGAGATGACGGTTCCGCACTTAGAGCAGGTCAGTGTGTAAGCGTAAGAAACATCACAGTCTCCACCGAAGATGTCCCTGCTCTTACCGATCAGTGGGCTGATGACGGAATGGGCAACTGGTACTATGAAAATACCACTGACAGCGGCAATCTCTGGGGCTATAGTTTTGATATGAACTCTATTCCCGTTGAGAACTGGGAAGATATAAAGTATATCAGCGTAGATGTTCAGGTCAACGAAGGTAATGTAAAGCCTCATTTCTCCACCAGCTTTGATGGCGTGTATACAAGCAGCGGAAGCAAGGTCTTCTCAGGTGCTGACGCTGATACTCTCTATTTTGAGACAAACGGCAGAGTTCCCGAGTGGCTGAACATCGATTTCGACTGGGCTAACGAGGGCGATCTTGCTATCCTTCCCAACACAACGGTCACTCTGAGCAATTTCGTGTTCTCCACCGAAGCGCTGGATCACTCCAACCTTAAGGATATGTGGTATCAGGAGCAGGACGGCTGGCACTTTGTAAAGGGCGACAGCAACGGCGATGTCAACGAGTTCAGCCTTGACACATCCTCTGTCGAGGATTGGGGCCAGATAAAGTACATCAGTGCGGATATTACCGTATCTGACGGCAATATCGCTCCAGGCTTCACAGCCACCGTAAACGGCGGGTTTGCGTCAAGCGGCAACAAATCCTTCTCAGGCACACAGACTATCTATCTTGAAACAAACGGTGCTTATACCGAGTTCGTTTGTATCGGTTTCGGCGAGGCTAATGACGACGGCAGTGCGGTACTTGCAAACGCAGAGATCACCATCAGCAATATCGTGTTCTCCGAAGAGGCTCTTGACCACTCCAACCTGAAGGATCAGTGGTATCTGGAAGATGACGGCTGGCACTTTGTAAAGGGCGAAGAAGGCGGAAGCGTTGAAGGCCTTCATATCGACATATCCTCCGTCGAGGACTGGAGCGAGATCAAGTACATCAGTGCTAAGGTCTCCGTATCCGATGGCTACCTTGCGCCCAAGTTCACTACCAATTTCAACAGTGAATTTGCATCGGGCAACGATAAGACCATTGCAGGCGAAGATATCATCTACCTTGTAACAAACGGTCAGGCTCCCGAGGGTCTGTGCATTGATTTCTATGGTCTCTGGCAGAACGAAGGCTGCGCATTAGTTGCAGGTGCAGAGATCACAGTAAGTGATATCGTATTCTCCAATGAAGAGCTTAACTACTCAGACGTAAAGGAAGAGTGGTACTTCGGAGAAGACGAGGCATGGCACTACAACAAGAACAGTGAAGGCGGAGATATCCTTGAGCTTCTCATCGACATCGAGTCCGTGGACTGGAGCGAGATCAAGTACATCAGCGCAGATATCTCTGTTTCTGACGGCAATGTAAATCCTGTATTCAATACCAGACTCAACAATGAGGATATACAGAGCAATTTCACGACCATCACAAGCGAAAAAGCAGACACTATCTATCTTGTGACTGACGGAGCCACTCCCGAGTGGCTGAATATTGCATTCTGCTTTGCAAACGACGGCGATATCTCAGTAGTTGCAGACGCATCGATCACTGTCAGCAACATCAGCTTCTCCACTGAGGAGCTTGATTACTCCACAATAAAGGATAGGTGGATAGAGGGCAACGGCAGCTGGTGGTACACCACCAGTGAAAACATAATCGGCACAGACCCGCTTAACATTGATATCAGCGGAATCGAAAACTGGGAGGATATCACCTATATCACCGCAGATGTAACAGTAACAAACGGCAGCGCAATGCCTGTACTGTGCGGTAATGTCAACGGCGAATATCTTTCCGGTACTGACAGGATCATTAATGACGGCGAGACCGCTACCATCATTATCCCCATATTCGGAAAGGCTGTTGAATATCTGGATGTTGAGCTGTGGTGGATAGAGGAAGAACTGGCGCTGTCCGCAGGCACAACTGTTAAGATCGGCGATATCGTCTGCCACGCCGACGCTCCCGATATCAGAGAGTACTGGTACGAGGACGCCGACGGCAACTGGATCTTTGTTGACAGCGGCGACGGCTACACCGAGACAGAAAAGTATCTTACAATCGCATCTGATATCAGCGCAGATACCAAGTATGTAAAGGTTGAGGTTACCGTTGACGGTACAGCCGAAGTGCAGGTATACCCCTACAATGACTACGGCACAGCCAAGGACGCATATTCCTGGATCATCGAGAATGATACGGCAACTCTCTATGTATTCACCTATGATAATAACTGGCAATATGTCGAACTCGATATCTGGGGAATCGGCGAAGGCTCTTCCATCACTGTAAACAACATCGTTGTAAGCGAGGATGACATCACCGATTACGAGGATATCACAGGTCAGTGGATCCAGACAGGTGAGAACTCCTTCTACTACAACCACGGCGACAATGAGAGCGGCTACGTTGAAGGTCCTTTCCTGATGGCAAATGACATCGACCTCTCAGATGTACAGTCTGTCAGCATCACAGCAAGATATGAAAACGCAGAACCCGACTCTATAAAGCTTGCGATCTCCGGCACTGACCAGAACGGCGAATGGTACCCCGGCTTCAATTTCCCCTTAGCTACCACAGAGCAGACGATCACAAGATATTACCGTGGCACACTCAAGACAAATCCCATGCTGGATGCAGCATATATCACTCCCGGCACAAAGATCTATATTTCGGATATCAGCTTCAGCAGCGACGCTATCGCTGATCCTGGAGTAGCAGAGGGCGAGACCCTTATCGATAACAATCAGACCATCCTCCCCGAGTGGAGCGTTCAGCATGACATTCAGTATCCCATGCTTGAAAAGCTTGAGAGCACAGGCATGCTGAAGATCTACGCAGAGAAGCTTGATGGTTATGAGACTCATGAGATCAGAGTTGCAATGAACTCCTGGGATGCAAACGGTCTCGGCTTCACATGGCTGACCGAGAAGCCCGTTGAGCTTACAGGCTCCGTATATGAGGTTCCCGTAACCGAGGAAATGCTTACACTCATTGAGGATTGCTACCGCTGCTGCGAGATGGTGATCCAGGGCTATGGTATCGTGATCACCAGGATCGTATTTACCGAGCCTGTATCTGTCATCCCCGAAAACGTAAAGGCAACAGCAGGCAGCGGAGAGGTCAAGCTTACATGGGACGCTGTTAACGGCGCAACCAAGTATGCGGTATATCTCTACGACAACGGCGTATACACCTGCAAGTCCAGTGCGGTAACAGGCACAAGCTACACAGTAACAGGCCTGACAGGCGGCACAAAGTACGGCTTCAAGGTGAAGTCTTACGTAAACGGCGCATGGAGCGAAGCTTCTACGATCGTTTATGCTACACCCACAGCAGCAGTATCTGTGATCCCCGAGAACATCAAGACAACTGCAGGCGATGGCAAGGTAACAATGACATGGAACGCAGTAAGCGGCGCTACAAAGTACGCAGTTTATATGCTCCAGAGTGGTGCTTACGTATGCAAGTCCAACGCAGTTACAGGAACTTCTTACACATTCACGGGTCTTACAAACGGCACTAAGTATAATTTCAAGGTAAAGGCATTCGTGAACGGCGCATGGAAGACAGCTTCCGCCGCAGTTAGCGGAACTCCTGTAGCATCTGCTTCCACATCCGTGATCCCTGAGAACATCAAGACAACAGCAGGCGACAGCAAGGTAACCATGACATGGAACGCAGTAACAGGCGCAACCAAGTACGCTGTATATATGCTCCAGAATGGTTCTTACGTATGCAAGAATAACGCTGTTACAGGAACATCCTACACATTCACAGGTCTCACAAACGGAACTAAGTACAGCTTCAAGGTAAAGGCATTCGTGAATGGCGCATGGAAGACAGCTTCCGCTGCAGTAAGCGGAACTCCTGTAGCATCTGCTTCCACATCCGTTATCCCCGAGAACATCAAGACAACAGGCGGTAACGGCACAGTAACAATGAGCTGGAGCGCAGTAACAGGCGCAACCAAGTACGCAGTTTATATGCTGGAGAACGGTGCTTATGTATGCAAGTCCAGTGCTGTAACAGGTACATCCTACACATTCACAGGTCTTACAAACGGTACTAAGTACAGCTTCCGTGTTAAGGCTTATGTAAGCGGCGCATGGAAAACAGCTTCCGCAACTGTTTATGGAACTCCTGTAGCTTCTACATCCGTTATCCCCGAAAACATCAAGACTACTGTCGGCAACGGCACAGTTACAATGAGCTGGGACGCAGTAAACGGTGCAACCAAGTATGCAGTTTATATGCTTGAAAACGGAGCTTATGTATGCAAGAATAACGCTGTAACAGGCACCTCCTACACATTCACAGGTCTTGCAAGCGGAACCAAGTACAGCTTCCGTGTTAAGGCATTCGTGAACGGCGCATGGAAGGCTGCTTCCTCTACCGTAACAGCAAACACATAATTGTATCAATCAGCATTTTAGTATAACAGGCGGCATCGCAGCTATCATAGGTTAAGCTTAAGGTAACTGCGATATCCCGCGCTCCTGCTATACAATCAATTATTGAATAAGGATACAATTCACGGCATATTCAAAACTTAGCCAAACTTAATACCCGCCTCAAAACAAGCTTTGAGGCGGGTATTCATTTTATATCAGGACAAAGTAGCCTATCCATTTGACAAGCACAGAAATGCCGTGAAAGGATCGTATCAAACACGGCATCTGTATATAGAAATATTGCGGAACAACTCTCAATACTTTGTAATATCACAGACAAAAACGCTGCACCTCATTCGCTTGTTCCACTCCTGATCTGCGTCGGTGTAAGATCATAATACTCATGAAGCTTTCTGCTCATGTCATTTGCACAGCAAAACCCTGTTACAGTTGCTATCTCTGTAAATTTCATAGCAGTGTGCCTTATCAGATCGTAAGCACGTGTGCAACGTATATGGGACAGGTATTCCCTCGGCGACATTCCTGTTTCGGCCTTAAAAGCATGGGACAGATAACTCTCGCTTATGAAATTCTCCGTAGCTATCCTGCTGATCTTTATGTTATCGGAATAATTTTCCTCAATATAACTGCGTACTCTGTCCGCAAGCCTTTTCCCTGCACTTTCAGTGCCATGGTCTTTATACGATCTGACCTGTTCATACAAAACCGAAAGGATCTCCAGCGAAGCACTGAGCTCACCATGAATATTTGCTCCCTTTTCAAAGATATCCGTCATACGCTCAAAGCAACGTTTGATCTGCGGAACATCCCGCAATATAATTATGCCATCCTTGCTTATGTCGGTAAGCATAGTAAAAAGGTCGGGACGTACCAACTGCTTTCGCAGTTCCCATGGATTTATCATCGCGATATAGCGATGGTATTCTATATCCGCGGGCACCTTTGTGATATGATGCTGTCGGCTTTTTATCAGCACGCAGTCATTTTTAGATATATGATAGACAACATCTTTTACAGTAACGTCAAGCTCTCCCTCAACGATATACATGAGCTCGCATGAGGTATGTGCATGACTTACGCCGAAAAGCGGATTTTCATAGTATTTTGAATGTTCAATTATAGCCATATTTATCACCTCAATATCAGTGTAACATATTCCCGCCTGAGAATCAATGGTTTTACAGCAGATTTTCTATATAAATCAGCAGATTATATAATGACCGGGTTCCGATAATATAATAAAATATAAATAACGGCAAGCATAAACTATTATTTTGATCACAGCAGAAAATATATAACATACGGGAGGAACGCCATGAAAAGAAAGGTCATGAGCTGCATAATCTGTGCAGCAGTAATCACATCAGCCTGCGGTTGCGCAAGCGATACCCAGACAAATTCCGGAGAACAACTCACATCCGAAAACACATCAGCTTCTGCCACATCGGGTACATCTGCAACAACATCGACGCAGCCCGCAGATACCACTCCCGCAATCACTCCTGAGGACGTTTCCCTTGACGGACAGGTACGTGTATCTCCGCTCAACGCTTCCACAACGAACGGCGGCAGCTTTGAGGGCTGGGGCACAAGCCTTTGCTGGTGGGCAAACAGGATAGGATACTCCGACAGCCTGTCGCAGCAGGCAGCAGACCTGTTTTACGGTGACGACGGACTTGACCTCAACATAATGCGATACAATATCGGTGGCGGCGATGATCCTACACATAATCACATCACACGCACTGACTCTGCTGTTCCGGGCTGGCTGGTGCTTGATGAGGCATCAGGGGAACGTGTTTATGACTACACTGCTGACGCGAACCAGCTCAACGTACTCAGACGCTGCGCCGAAGCCTCGGGCGAGGACGCATGGGTAGAGGTTTTCAGCAATTCGCCACCCTATTTCATGACGGTAAGCGGCTGCTCCTCGGGAAATACAAACGCCTCTGTCAATAACATCAAGGACGAGTGTTACGATGATGTGGGAGAATACCTCGCACACGTTTCCGCGTATATCAACAACGACCTTGGCATCAAGGTCGACAGCATATCTCCCATGAACGAGGCCAACACCAATCACTGGGGGGCTTTCAGCAACAAGCAGGAGGGCTGCCATGTCGATGCAGGCGAGTCACAGTCCACACTTATCATTGAGACCGCAAATGCTATGGAACGCTATGGCCTCGGCGATGTTCTTGTGATTGCAAGCGATGAGACCGCGCCTGACAAACAGGTGGAGGAATACAGGACATTTTCTGCCGAAGCACTTGAGAAGATCGACCGAATAAGCACTCACACTTATGGAACAAACGGCATCGAGGAGCTTGGTGCTCTGGCAAAGAGAGATGGCTTCAACCTGTGGATGAGCGAGGTGGACGGCAGCGGCACTGCAGGCGAGGATGCCGGCGAAATGGGTGCGGCAATCTGGTTTGCTCAGAAGATAATATACGATATCAACAAACTTTCGCCGTCTGCGTGGATAATGTGGCAGGTAATAGATAACCACATCTGCGCAGAAGGTTATAATGGCAACAAGGACTCGGGAATGCCCGATATAACAGGCGGTTTCTGGGGTACTGCGGTAGCCGACCATGACAACGACACTATCATTCTTACGCAGAAATATTACGGTTTCGGTCAGTTTACACGCTATATCCGTCCCGGTGCAACTCTTATCCACTGCGACGAAAACACCCTTGCAGCTTATGACAAGGATAAGGGAGAGCTTGTTATCGTAGCAGTGAATCCCTTTGCTGACGATAAAACATACAATTATGACCTGTCGCAGTTCACAAAGCTTGGCGGAAGCGTTGAGGTCACCCGCACCAGCGGCGACTCTGCAAGCGGCGAACAGTGGACGCAGCTCGGCACCATAAAAGCACACTCCGCAGGTTTTGTTGCGGAGCTAAAAGGCAACTCCATCACTACTTTTGTGATGAGCGGAGTAGAGATGGGTGATGTCAGCGTAAGCGAGATCTCTCTTGAAAATGCGTCCGTTGAGGCTCCCGCAGCCGTTGACGGCAGTTCCGCTGAGAATGTTATCGATGGCGACATGGTGACATATTACGATGGTGATGTTGACAGCTATATCATCATTGATCTCGGAACCGACACAGAGTTCGATATCATCGGATACGCGCCTGCCAAGGGACAGGAAAGCCGTATGCAGAAATGCCGCTTCTATGGATCTAAAGACGGCGAAAACTGGGAGCAGTTCACGATACTGAGAGCCGATCCGCTGGGTGGCGTGATGAATGAGCTTATTCTCCCCGAAACGGTAAACTGTCGTTACCTTAAATTCGATTATCCCAAGAGCACAGACAAAAAGAAATTCAGTTGCTGTATTGCCGAAGTTGCATTGTATAAGATAGATTGATATAACAAAATGCCCACAGGTTATTCTGTGGGCAAAATTTTTCTGAAAAATAGCAGTGATTGATATAATTACAGGCAACCATAAGCAGATAATGGATGATACTAATTATTAGCCTGACTATGCTTCGGCGCGCAGCCAAAATGTCTGGTATATGCCCTGTAAAATACAGAATAATCCCGAAATCCGCAACTTTCTGCCGCTTTCTGTGCCGAAGTGCCGTTTCGCAGCAGCTCTTTAGCAATTGTAAGCCGCTTTTTGATAACATATTCCCATGGAGCGGCACCTGTCGCCTGCCTGAACACGCGGTTGAACTGCGATGTGCTAAGGTAGAAATGCTCGGCTAACTGTGTAACGGAGATATCCTCTGTAATATGTTCATTCACATACAGCACGATGAGCTCTGCTATGCTCTGACGCTTCCAGCCTGACCTTTTCTTTTCGCCCCATGCACGGCTCAGCATATCCAGCAGCGTAATAAGATGAGTATTTATTGTAAGTCTTTTTCCGTAATCATCGTTATCGCTGCACATTTCAGAAAACAATTTCTTTACTAACGCCATATCCAGCTCAGATGAACTGAACATATTGTTCTGTCCGAGCGGTCGGTCTGTAAATGCTTTTGTCAGCCGCCTCTCTGGGTCGATAGAAATTGCATAATCAAGCGGAAAATTCAACGCATAGCGCTCATAAGCACCACTTCCAGTTATTTGCGGAGCGTGAGCCTCCGCAGGTTGCATAATCATAAGGCTGTTCTCGTTCAGCGGATATTTGGAACCCTCCACAAGATAATTAATGCTTCCCGAGATAAAAAAGTAGATCTCACAGCGGTCGTGTATGTGCATGGTGAAGTCTTTTTCATCAGGTTCCTCATCTATAGCGTGCCGTATATAAATACCCTCAAAGCTGTATTCGTTGAGCATTATATCACCTCTGAGCCAATTGTAGCATAAAATGAGCGTATTTGCAATATATTTCGCTTAAAAAGACAATGGAAATGCAAATCCATTTGTGATAAAATAAAGTCAGTAAAGAAAACGGAGGTATTCATCATGAACTTCAAACTTGCAGCATTCGCAGACGAAGCAGACGGCAGACTCTCGGAACAGATAAAGGCGATGAAAGACAATGGCGTAGACTTCCTTGAAATAAGAGGAGTTGACGGAGAAAACATTTCAGATATTTCCCCTGAAAAAGCAACGGAGATCCGCAGACAGCTCGAAGATGCAGGTCTTTCGGTGTGGTCGCTCGGTTCACCTTACGGTAAGATCGGAATATGCGACGATTTTGCAGCGCACCTTGACAAATTCAGACGGGGACTTGAACTTGCTGATATTCTTGGTGCAAAGCATATCAGAATGTTCAGTTTTTATGTTCCGTCAGATAACACCGAGCGTTACCGTGACGAGGTCATGACCCGCCTTGGACAGTTCGTTGAAGCCGCAAAGGGCAGCGGAATAATACTATGTCACGAGAACGAGAAGGGTATCTACGGAGATATCGCTTCACGCTGCGTTGAGATACACAGAGAATTCCCGCAGTTAAAGGCGGTGTTCGATCCTGCAAACTTTATCCAGTGCGGACAGGATACGATAAAAGCATGGGAAATGCTGAGTCCCTATGTTGAGTATATGCACATCAAGGATGCTATGGAGAACGGCTCGGTAGTTCCTGCGGGAAAGGGCACAGGAAATCTCCCTTACCTGCTGGAAAACTACAAGGGCAGCGTGCTCACCTTAGAGCCGCATCTCTCGGTGTTTGACGGTTTCGACAAGCTTGAAGCAAGCGAAAAGACAAAGATGGGTTACTGCTATCCATCCTCAAGAGCAGCCTTTGACGCTGCCGTAAACGCACTTAAGGAACTGATATAAAGGAGAACGTTATGGATAAGATAAGACTTGGTATCGTAGGATTGGGAAACATGGGCAGCGGACATTTCTACAATGTGTTCGGCGGTAAGTGCCCGTCTGTGGAGATAACCGCAGTATGTGACCTCGTCGCCGAAAAGATGGACAAGGCAAAGGATCACCCCGAGGTGGCCTGCTTTACGGACTATATCGAAATGCTGGACAGCGGACTTGTTGACGCAGTGCTGATAGCTGTTCCGCATTATGACCATCCCACTGTTGCAAAGGAATGTTTCAGGCGCAATATCCATGTACTTACGGAGAAGCCTGCGGGCGTTTATGCGCGACAGGTGCGCGAGATGAACGAGGCCGCTGAACAATCGGGCGTCAAGTTTGGAATCATGTTCAATCAGCGCACGAATCCCATGTTTGCAAAGGCCCGTGAGATAGTTCAGAGCGGACAGCTCGGCGAGCTGAAAAGAATGGTATGGATAATCACAAACTGGTACCGCACTCAGGCTTACTATGATTCAGGCACATGGCGTGCAACATGGAACGGCGAGGGCGGAGGAGTTCTGCTTAACCAGGCACCGCATAATCTTGACCTGTGGCAGTGGATATTCGGTATGCCAAAGCGCGTAAGAGCTTTCTGCGAGTTCGGAAAGTATCATAACATCAAGGTCGAGGATGATGTGACCATCTTCGGCGAATACGAGAACGGTGCAACCGCCACATTCATCACCACGACAGGCGATGCCTGCGGCACGAATCGTCTTGAAATAACAGGCGACAAGGGCAAGATAGTAGTCGAGCACGGCAAGCTGTGCCACTGGAAGCTGGATGTCCCCGAGCGTGAGTTCTGCTTCACCTCCAAGGAAGGGTTTGCTACTCCCTCTAATACCTATGAAGAATTCACCGCGCCCGAGCCTGAGGGACATCCCGAGGTGCTTGAGGCATTCGCGCAGTCTATCCTGAACGGCACACCCATGATCGCCGAGGGCAAGGAGGGTCTTAACTCCCTTTCTATCTCCAACGCCGCTTATCTGTCCGCATGGACCAACGACTGGGCAGATATCCCCACAGACGAAGCGTTGTTTGAAAAGTATCTTAATGACCTCCGTCAGAATGAGAGCTGCTCAAAAAAATAACAACCGCTCACGGCGAGAATATTGAAAAGCTCCGTGAGCGGTGGAAGGTCAGATGGTGATGGAAGTTGTAATAATGATGCTGGCGGTAACAGCCTGCTATACGATAACATCGCTCAGTGATAAATATGCTGTATCAGAAGCAAAATTCACGGGTAACGAGTTCACCTTTCTCATGTGCTCGTCGATGTCAGTATTCCTTGCGTTTACACTGCCGTTTCAGCAACTGCATTTTTCTGCGTCATGGCAGAGCTTCGCAGCGATCCTTCTGATCGCGCTGTGTAAAATGCTTGAGTTTCAGATGAGCGCACTGGTACTTAAGCAACTGTCTGCATTTGAGCTTAAAGCATGGCTGGGAATAACACTGTTCGCCTCCTATGCTACTGACATCTTATACGGCGCAGATATGCGCGTGCTTAAATTGTTGTGCATAGCAGCAACGGTTGTTGGGCTTGTGTTTATAGCACGCTCAGGAAAGGACGGAAAGATTGAATATCGCAGGATAGTCATTCCTCTCGTGCTGTACCTTGCTGCCAAATACGGTTACGGGCTTGTGATAAAAGCATTTTCGCCATACATTTCTCCAACGATACAGCTTTTGCCTGCACTTGTCCTTATAGCCATAATAATGCTGTTTATGATAAGTCCGTCTGAGATTCTGAAAAAGAACAGAAAAGGCACTATAAAGATGGTTCTTGCAAGGATACCGAATGTAATAGGAATGCTGCTTGAAAACGCTGTTATCTCGATAAGCCTTGCAAACTACTCCTTTATCCAGCCTATGATACTTGTCACACTGTTTTTAATCGGACTGATCCGTAAGGAACAGTGCTCAAAACTCAATCTTATCGGAAGTATCATTTGTGTTATAGGCGTGGTATTGTTTCAGATCGTATAAAAAGTATTGTGCTTTTCAGAAAGGAAAATATGATGAAGAAGATCTTATCAGCACTGCTTGCGGCTACGATGTTATTCTCTGTTGCGAGCTGCAGCAAACCCTCCGGTGAAAGCGATCCAACTGATGGACAGAACACCTCTTCGACGCCTGTAACCCAGGAGTCGTCAGAAGATATTGACGCGCATCTTTCTGTCCCTGTTGCTATGGTCGACGGAGATGTGGATATGGAAAAGGCTATGGCTTATCAGACTGATATCGATGCCCTGTTGTCTTCGTTTGAAGCCAGGGCCATCGATCCTAAAAAGCCTGTATCACAAAACTCAAACGAGGATACCCTTGCGGTGTTCGATTATCTGTGCAGTATCTACGGCAAGCAGATGCTCTCTGCGCAGCAGATGAAGAACGCGGACTGCCTTGAGGATATCGCGTATTATGATAACACTGGTGATATGCCTGCCATGAAAGGTTTTGATTTCATCCACTGCACAGGCTCTCATATCAGCGAAACTATGATAGATGAGGCTATCGAGTGGCATAACGAAAGCGGAGGACTGGTGACTTTCACATGGCACTGGAATGTTCCGAGAGATATTGACAACCTTGATATGGGTCATGCATTCTATCAGGAAGAGATCCTGAACTGGAGTCAGATAAATGCAGTCACTCCCGGAACAAAGGAATATGAACAGGTTATCCACGATATAGATCTTATTGCAAGTAAGCTGCAAACACTGGAAGCAGCAGGGATCACCGTACTTTTCAGGCCCTTGCACGAGGCTTCGGGGAGCTGGTTCTGGTGGGGAGTTCAGGACAAAAGCTCCGTGGAGAATCAGGTTTTCCAGAAGCTATGGTATATGATCTTTGACCGAATCGAAAACCACCACAAGCTCACCAATATCATCTGGGTCTGGAACGGGCAGACAAAGCATTGTATGGTACACCCTAACTCCTATGATATTGCGGGTATCGACTATTACGGAGAAGCAAACGATCATTCTTCCAAACCGGACCAGTACACAAAACTGGACAGCATGAATGCTGACAGCGGAAAGATGATGGCACTTTCCGAGTGTGGCTGTATTCCCGATCCCGATGACTGCAAGGAAACAGGCGCCATGTGGCTGTACTATATGCTATGGAACGGCGAATTCCTTTGTGAAACATCAGGTGGTGGTGCGATACTGACGGACCTCAGCGGCACACCGAGACTGAACACCGAGCGTATGACCCCAGAAATGCTGCAAGGTTATTTCAACAGCGATAACACCGTTACATATTCTGATCTTCCGGCTCGTTTTACCGAAGGAAAGGATTTCCCCTCCAAGCTGAAAGTATGGGAATATTTCAAGATCCAATAATCAGATCATTCGGAGAACAGTTAAACAAGAAGTAGAAAAGTTAAATGTAAAAGCGCTTGCAGATATCTATAACGCGCAAACGACGATCCGCTGCGTATTATCATAATCGATTCTACGGATGATGAAAAACAATGTGCCTCATGTGCTGTGAGATAATCAACTTCATAAGGATACAATTGCCCGCAGGTCCATACCTGCGGGCAAAATTTCTTTCGGAAAACAAAAATACCGCAATTGAATTTATCAACTGCGGTATAATTGCTGGCGGAGAATGAGAGATTTGAACTCTCGCGCCGGTTACCCGACCTACTCCCTTAGCAGGGGAGCCCCTTCACCACTTGGGTAATTCTCCAAATGCCGAAAACAAGTTATTTAAACTACGCATATCATTTTATCACATCTTTTTGATTTTGTCAAGCACTTTTTACTACATTTCACAAAATTATAGCGCAAAACAAAACGAAAAACCGCAAAAAATGTCAATAAAACGCACGGCATATCCGACGAAGATATATCGCGTTGCTTTAATTTATATAAGCCATTGATTTTTACCGAAAAGCATGATACAATATAAACAGCATATTATTAAACACGAAAGGCAGTATCATGGCAAAGAATTATAAAATCAACACTAAAAAAAATCAGGATCTCGCTGACGGCAGGTTTTATATAAAGGGTGGTTATTTTCATCGCTTTACCTGCACCCGCACCACCAATATAATAATAATGGTGCTTCAATCGCTGTCACTTGCGCTTACCGCGATATTCGCAATGTGCCTCGGCGTATTCGGTTCGCTTTTCATGATGTCCGAGGGCTACGACAGCATCATCAGCACTGCCGCAGGCTACATAGAGGCCGCTGTAATGCTGTGGCTGATAAGCTCTGTCATTTATGTTATCGGCACCCTTATACTGTTCCTTGGTTTTTCAAGAGTATCTTGTATCGTACACGGTGCGGCACTGATACTGACTATCGTCATGTATTCACTGTTCCAGCAGGCTAATGCAAGCGCAAACATCGAAAGTTCAGGTCCCGCAATGATCTATATGCCCTGCATACTAATCGCGCTTATCTCCCTTGCAGTTGCTATGATCGTTAATATACCCGTATGGCTCGACAAGAAGATCGAAAGGGAGAACGAGCAGGCTCCCTCCATTCTTGCAGACGACAAGGAGGACTAAATGGCTTCTATCATTTCCGAGGACATCCGTTTCCACCTCAAGACAAAAACAGGCGACATAGGACGTTATGTCATCCTCCCGGGAGATCCGGGCAGAGTTCCTAAGATCGCGGCAAAGCTGGACAATGCACAGCTTATCGCCTCAAACCGTGAGTACGTCACCTACACAGGCTATCTGGATGACGTTAAAGTCAGCGTTTGCTCCACAGGTATAGGCGGTCCCTCGACTGCCATCGCAGTGGAGGAGCTTATCATGTGCGGCGCAGACACCTTCATAAGAGTAGGCACCAGCGGCGGCATGGATCTTAAAGTCATCGGCGGCGACCTTGTAGTAGCCTCGGCGGCTATAAGAAGCGAAGGCACCAGCTACGAGTATCTCCCCGACCACTACCCCTCCGTTGCGGATTTTGAGGTAATGCGTGCGCTCAAGGACGCAGGCGACGAGCTCTCCTCGGACGAGGACGGCAACCGCTGTCACGTGGGCGTAGTACACAGCAAGGATAACTTCTACGGCGAGATAGACCCCAACACCACGGGCGTTTCGCATAAGCTCTCCAACGCATGGGATATGTACGTAAAATGCGGCTGTCTTACCTCCGAGATGGAGGCGGCGGCGCTGTTCGCAGTGGCACAGTGCCGTAAAGTAAGGGCAGGCGCAGTGCTGACGGCATTGTGGAACGTGGAACGCACAAAGCTGAAGCTCCCCGACAAGAACTGCGAGAGCAGTGAGAGAGCGATACAGTGCGCAGTGGAAGCCATCAGAAAGCTGATCAGAAGCGACAGCACAAAATAAAAGGAGTTCATCATGGCAGAAGACAGATTTGAAAAGGTATACAGCCAGTCATCGTTCACGACCGAAACATCAATACTGGTAGACAGGGAAACAGGCGTGAATTATGTATTCCATCACGCAGGCTATGCAGGCGGTCTTACTCCACTGCTCAATGAAGACGGAAAGCCTGTTATAACACCGATGAAAAAATAAAAAGAAGAAAGGTGCTTAATGAACTTAAGCACCTTTTATTATTACTTGATGAGTCCCTTGAGTCTTTCCATAGCCTCTGCGGTAGCCTCGTGAGTGCCGAAAGCGGTAAGTCTGAACCAGCCGTCGCCGTTCTTGCCGAAGCCTGCACCGGGAGTACCTACCACCTGTATCTCATTGAGCAGGTAGTCGAAGAAGTCCCAGCTTCCCATGCCGTTGGGGCACTTGAGCCAGATGTAGGGAGAGTTGATTCCGCCTGTGTACTTGATGCCAAGCTCATCGCAGGTCTTTGCGATCATGCGTGCGTTCTCCTGATAGTAAGCGATGGTAGCCTTTGTCTGCTTCTGTCCCTCGGGAGTGAACACAGCCTCTGCGCCACGCTGTACGGGGTAGGAAACGCCGTTGAACTTGCTTCCCTGACGTCTGTTCCACAGATCGGCGATCTTCACATCCTCGCCCTTGCTGTTCTTCTGGATGATGTCCTCGGGAACGATCGTATAGCCGCAACGTGTACCTGTAAAGCCTGCGGTCTTGGACAGGGAGCATATCTCGATAGCGCACTTCTTTGCACCCTCGATAACATAGATGCTTCTGGGAAGCTCGGGGTCGGTGATGAACGCCTCATAAGCTGCGTCGAAAATGATTATCGCATCGTTGGAAAGAGCGTAGTCCACCCACTCCTTGAGCTGTGCCTTTGTGTAAACAGAGCCTGTGGGGTTGTTGGGAGAGCAGAGATAAATAAGGTCTGCCTTTATATCCTTGGGAGGCATAGCCGCAAAGCCGTTCTCCTCGTTGGAGTCAGCATATACTACGGAGTTTCCGCTCATTACGTTGCTGTCAACGTATACGGGGTAAGCAGGATCAGTGACCAGAACGACATTACCCTCACCGAAGATGTCAATGATGTTGCCGCAGTCGCTCTTTGCACCGTCGGAAATGTGTATCTCGGCTGCGGGGACATCTGCACCGAAGCTCTTGTAATAATCGGAAACTGCCTCACGCAGGAAGTCGTAGCCTGCGCCGCTGTCCTCATAGCCACGGAAGGTCTCCTTCACGCCCATTTCACGGCACGCCTTTTCCATAGCCTCAACAACTACGGGAGCGAGGGGCTGTGTAACATCGCCGATACCCATTCTGATGAGCTTTGCATCGGGATGCGCCTCTGTGTATGCCTTTATTCTCTTTGCGATATCAATGAACAGATAGTTCTTTTTAAGGTTGAAAAAGTTTTCATTAAGCTTTGCCATTTCAGTTGTGTCCTTTCTGTGTGGTCAGCATCTGCCAAATCACAAAATATCATTTATATTTTATTATAAATCGCTTCATTTGTCAAGGTGTTTTCTATATCTCCTCGTATGTGAGATCGAAGATATCCTTTTTGACTATATAGACATCCCTGTCATCGCCGTCTGTCCAGCACAGCATATCTCCCTTTGCGCCTGACATATACGCCTCATAATTCCAGCGGGTGAATACCTTGGTATACTTTTCAAGCGGTCTTGCGGATATAGGAGCGCCTATACCTGACATACAGCTCCGCACATACGGCATAAGAGGATAGCTCTTGCCCTCTTCAAGGTTTATCACAGAAGGATAATATTCAAATTCCTCCTCGAAAGGCTGATCCAGCGGCTGATACTTACTGTCAAACACCTTTTTCTCCATCGGATATGCTTCACCGAGTTTTCCTATCATAATATAGATATTCTCAGAAGCAGTGATGTAAACATCTCCCTCAAGCGTTCTGAGCTTGCATTTGGTACCCTCGGGGAATACATCCACGGAGCACACGAAACCGAATATGCCCTTTTTCTTTCTGTAACGTGGCAGTTCGGCAAGGTCGGGGACCTCATCGGTGTAGTTCACCACATCATAACCCTCGTAATACTCATCCATCTTAGTGCGGAAGTATTCACCGATATCAGTATCGGGGCAGGCCTCGGCATACTTCGCAGCACTAATAAAGCCACCCGCCTTTGCAAGGTGTCCGCCACCATTACCAATGTCCTTGGTGATAAACACAGCAAGCTCGTTTGCCGCAACCTCAAGAGAACAGCTCCTTATAGAGAGCTTGTAGCCCCCCGTACATTCATTGTAGATAACGCACACATCGATGCTATCCACCTGTATTACAAAATCTCCGATCACACCGAGGATATTAGGGTCGCAGGGCTCGGAATTGACGATCGCAGTACGATGCTTTTCGATGTAATTATTGTTGGTGATGGCTACTCCCGCGGTTTCCAGCTCAGAAATACTGAAATTTGCATACTTGAGTCGGGTGATAAGCATTTTGTCATACTCAAGGAAATCTATCATATCCCTGTCGAGCGGATGGCTTATCTCGGAAAGCTGATTGCTGTCCATATAAAGCCCGTAATAAAGCGCGGTAGCGGTATGTATATCATCATTCACATTGAATCCCGCTGCCTTCAGCATAGAGTAGCATACAGTAGCACAGCTTACAAGATGGCCGCGTATCTCGCACATATCATCAGACAGTTTTCCTGTATTGTGATGGTCTATCATCGCGATATTCTGTGCCTCGAAATGCTGCACGTTGCCCTCGCCGTACTGACAATCCACCAGAAGCAGGAGTTCCGGTGGCTCAAGCTGCTGCACATACTCTGCAGGTATCTCAAGCTCTGACATCATCAGCTTCATATTGCTTTTGCTGATCTCATTTCTGCCACCGTATACAAGCCTTACAGACTTGCCCTTGCTCTGAAAATATCTGTACAACGCATAACCTGAGCCAACTGCATCTGCGTCAGGATCATTATGCATCTGGATCACTATCTGTTCAAATCTGTCCAAATCTTTTAATTTCATGTAATTCTCCTTCCGCTCACTCCAGCTCAACTGCCGGCGATGTCAGATCAAGAGTGATCACGGGACGCACGCCGTAGCCCTCAAGTCCCGCGGGCTCACCGTCAAGGCTGCCGCCGACATAGCTGTTGGTAACCGTATAGCACTCGCAGACACTATCGGGGGCTGCATCACGAAGCCACCAGTAGTGGTCGGTCACACCGAAATCCGAAAAATGCAGGCTGTACCATTTCGAGCCATCCAGCTCCACCGCCTCGGAGGTGGGCTTTGCGTATTTGCTTACATCTGCCGTTTCCAGTAATGAAAGCTCTTCAGAAGAAAGCAGATACACTCTGTCCGTAGTGACAGTGCCGTTTGTTACGATAGTTACCGGAACTATCGCAGAACGTTCCGCTTCCGTGAAATTGTTAAGGAATCCCGGTTCAGTGTTATAGCCGTTCTGCTGCTCCGACATCGCCTTGGCATTAGGCTCGCCGTTCTTATATACCACATTTTCTTTTTCGGAATTGAGCCACGTTCTCAGATTGGAAAGCTCCCATCTGTTATCGCCGCGGATAAGACGCTGTGTTTCATCGTCTATATCTGCATCGGGAACGTTCCAGTAATATTCTCCGTCATAGAAGTTATACTTTCCGCCCTCAGCGGCATCAAAGGCTTTCATTGTAAGTATGCTGTCCGAGATGACTGTTGCCTGTCTGCCATCCGCTGACAGTGCGATAACGCGCCATATCACAGGCTGTCCGTTATACACACCAAAGGTTATCCTGTCGCCCAAAGCTGCATACTCAAAAGCTATCTCGGGCTGAGATACCACAGGCTCTTCCGTAGACTCGGGTAATTTTTCCGACATCGGTGTACTCTGTGATGTCTGAGTAAATGATGTATCAGACGCAACAGGCTGTTCCTCGAGAACAGATGATGTTGCGTTTTCGGTTTCTTCAGGAACGGATGAATCTATCTCCTTTGTTTCCTCAGGGACAGAGGAAACTGTTTCTTTGGTTTCTTCGGGTACCTGTACACTCTCTGTTGCAGCAGCAGAACTCTCCTGCGTATCAGGAAGCTGCACGCTGTCACTCTCGGCAGAAGCAACAGAGTCATCGGATGCCTCCTCGGTAATTATAACAGTAAAACTTACCCCACCCTGACTCTCAGGCTGTTTCTCAAAAGCAGCAGACGTTATCAACCAGCAGACAAGTCCGATAACTACCGCAGCGGCTAGCAATATACATATCGCCGCTACAGCAAGAGGAGAGATCCCCCCTTTTTCTGATGTCGGGGGCTCCTCGGGCACAGTAACAGCACATACACTGACGGTTCCGTGATCCTCCATGGCATCAATGCAGCTTACTATCTCCTGATATCCGCTACCCGCTTTTGAATTTATCCACTGATGGGTCATCAGGAAATACTCCATGGACTTTGTAAGGACTACTTCTTCAAGCTTATATACGATAATTGGTATCTTTTTACTTACAGCCCTTTCGACCTCACGCAGTACATGTGGAGAAGAATTGGCATTCTGCGACAACAGCAGGAGCATAGCCCCGCTTCCGTCAATGCCATTGATTATCTCCTCGGCGTACTCGCAGCCGGTGCGTATGTCACGCGGGGCAAGGAAGCATTTGTGCCTGCCCTGCTCCAGCAGTCGGCACACCTCCTCTGCCTGAGCGGAATCCTTAGAGGAATGAGAAATAAAAACGCGCATTCAATCGCCTTTCTACGGGTCTTTCCCGCCAAAGACCCCCGAAGCACATCGGGGGTCTGATATTGATATCAATAATACAATGGATTTGCCTGAACTATCTCCTGCTTTATCTCGGGTTTTATTCCCTGAACAGGCTCAGGAACAGGCTTTCCTGTGTAATATCCCTGAATGAGATCCACACCGAGGTCAATTACCGTGTGCAGCTCATTGGAGGTCTCTACACCCTCTGCAAGCACCATGATGTTGTTGATCCTTGCAAACTCGATCGTGCTGCGCACAAAGAGCTGCTTGTTCTGATTCTTATGGATATCCGTAATCAGGAATCGGTCGATCTTTATTACCTGCGGAGCATAGCGCATAAGGTTTACGATATTTGAATGACCTGCACCGTAATCGTCAATAGCCACATGATTGGTAGCGTTGTTGTCAGGGCTGAAACGGCGAATAGCCTCCAGCTCATCATCGGTTACCGCGTCCTGTTCGGTAAGCTCAAATACGCAGTTAGCCATGCGATCGCCGTATCTCTTTATCAGCAGATCAGCATCCTCGCCATTGAGAAAATGTCCCGGAATGGTGTTGATAAACACCTTTGCATCACCGAATTTCTCCTTTTCGTTAGAGAAACGTTCCATTACATTAAACAGCGTTGCTTTCTCAATGTCGTAAAGTCGGTTGTATTCCTTGGCTGTATCCAGCACCTCCAGCGGGTTCATTCCGATGCTGCTGTCGGTACGCATAAGTGCCTCATAACCATATATCTCGCCGTTCTTAGCACTTACGATGGGTTGGAAATGATAGCTGAACAGGTTCTTTTCTATCAGCAGATCAAACGTCTTGTAGTGAGTCTTTGGAGCCGCTTCCTCCTTTACAGCGGAGCCCATGCCGCTCTTCAGGCGGTTCATGTACATCTCACTGTTTGCAAATTTGATGAAGCCCTCAAGCTCGCCTGTCCATCCTGTAGAAGCAACGGTGCAACCACAGTTCACCTCGATAAAATACGGCTTTCCGCTCTCCTTGTTATAGCTTTCAATAACGCTGTAAAATACAGCGGTAGCGTTTTCTATAGTCGGGCCTATATCAGTGGGATCGTCATAATAATTGATGACAACAAACTCATCCTCCGCAATATGTCCTACAAGACAATTCTTGGTGTTGGCAAGCTTAAGTGTTTCTGCCACAAGACGGAGTGCCGCTTCTGTATTTTCTATACCGTAATTTTCAAAAATATATGTATATTTAGGCAGACCGTATACCGAAATGGATATCGCCTTGCTGTGATTTTCCTCAACAGAGGAGAACTCCTTGAACCACTTGATCGCACCCTTGAGGTTAGGCAGACCGGTAACAGGATTTTGACGTGCAGCTCTTTCGATGCTTATGCGCATATTTGCCTGTCTGAAATGGTTGATAACGATGTTAAAACCAACATTTATGGTTTTGAGGACCCGCTTTATCTTGTTGCGGCAATACAAAATATTCTCAGTGCTGACAGCATAGTAACCGCAGACAACATCCCCTACATGGATAGAATTCAGGATATAGGAATCATTATTCTCTGCCCAGGCTTCCAACGTAGGCAACAACTGTGATGCGGGCATGCTGGATATATTCGATGCACCTCCCGAATACCTTGAGGGGATCACGATGTATTCATCATCATGCTCAGCCTTTTTCATATCCTGTACAGTACCCATAGCAAATGCAACGAAATCATTCTTGAGACAGACATAGGACTTTTCCAGCATACATCCCGCAACGGCAGTATACAGGCTGTTCATGTCATGTATTTCAAGCGCATGGTCTATCTGCGAGAACATATGGTCCTCATGCATACACATCTCATCATAATCGTGGTATATCGCAGCTGCAACTGTACGATAGTCGATATCGGAGAACTTAAGACATCCACATGATTCTGCGATCAGCGGTGTGAATTCAGCCGTGAACATCTTCCGGGTACCGCCCGAAAGCGCAGAATCAACAGCCTCTACCGTTGCCCTGGCAACAGATTCTATATTCTCCTTGCAAGTGGTTATCGCAGGAGAGAAATAGGTAGCGGCAGGTACGCCGTCAAAGCCTGTGACAATAACATCCTGCGGAACCCTTAAGCCAAACTCTGCCAACTCCTCGCACACTGCGATTGCCATATAGTCATTTGCACATATTATAGCCTGAGGCAGCTTTTGGCCATCGGATGCAATACTGCGGATTATCTCCTTTGTAGGTTCTTCCCAGTAATGGCCATAAGCTACTCTGCTTTCATCATAGGCTATGCCGTTTTCCTCAAGCGCCTCTTTGTAGCAGCGGATGCGCCTGTCAGAAATCGGATCGTTTTCATTTCCCGCAATAAAGAAAGTGTCGGTAGCGCCATGCTCCTTGACCACATGAGTGATAACGCGCCTGAAAGCACCATCATAATCTCCCACAACAGAAATGCAACGCTCATCTTCGCCATTTATCAGGATAACAGGAACATTTCTTTCGGAAGCTCTGCAAATTATGTCCTCAATTATGGACTTATTGTGATAGCTTTCTTCATGAATAACAACAGCGTCCACGATATCAAAGTCAATAAGCTCATACACTGCTCTGGAGCCTTCATCAAATGCGTCTTTTCTGAAAAAATCCACAAAGCTGTTGTATACTATAAGCTTATACCCCTGTCTCAACGCACGATAATGCAGACGATTGAGAAAATCCGAGCGTCCTGTAGACTGCATTTTGGTTATACAAACAGCAATAACGCGTCTGTTGTTTATCATGAGCCTTCACCACCTTGCCGGCGCTGTGCATCACGCCTATATTTTTAATTAATATTATTCATATTTATAATATCATACTGCAAGACATTTGTCAAGGCTAATCTTTGCTTGACAAGCCCGATCGGTGGTGTTATAATTAATATGATTTTTTGGCTATGTCAATGGAGGAAACATGAAAAAACTTAGACAGACACTCTGCGCCCTGCTTGCTTCGGGTCTGCTGCTCACAGGCTGCGCACAAAACACTTCATCCACAGAAAACTCATCTGCGGAAAACAGCACTGATAACTCATCTGCCACAACTTCCGCCGCAACATCGGATACCACTTCCGATGCCGAAAGCGGTACACAGGACACCGGCAGCGAAAATGGCGTAAACATCTACATAGAAGGCGATAAATTCATGCTTCAGAACGAGGAAGTGTGGCTTACGGGAATGAACGCCCCCTGGCAGTCGTGGGACGACTTCGGTGGAAGATACGACCCCGAATACTGGAGCGATGTTTTCTCGATGATGCACGAGGACGGCTTCAACTCCTGCCGTATCTGGATAAACTGCAGCGGAAACAACGGTGTAGAGATTGATGAAGACGGATATGTTTCGGGAGCCACTGCAGAGCACTGGGAGGATCTCGACTCACTGTTCTCCCTTGCCGCTGAAAATGAGATATATGTCATGGCTACCCTTATGTCCTTCGACCATTTCAAGGACAGCAACTATAAGCATACCCGCTGGCGTGCTATGCTGCAGAACACCGACAAGATCGACAGCTACATAAACAACTACGTCATCCCTTTCTGCCAGCGTTATGATGACAACGACTATGTATGGAGCATCGACCTTATCAACGAGCCTGACTGGGTGTTTGAGAATGCTGAATGCGGTCAGATATCCTGGGATTGCCTCGGCGATTACTTCGCACGCGCCTGTGCCGCCATCCATGAGAACACCGATGATATGCTGGTAACGATAGGCTTTGCGATAATCAAATACAACAGCCCGAAATATGAGGGCGATTTCGGATCGGACGAGTTCCTGCAGAGCCGTTATGACAACGAAAACGCATTTATCGACTTCACCTCCGTTCACTATTACGACTGGCAGTCCTCATGGTTCAGTTGTCCGTTCGTTGTAAGCGCAGAGGAGTTCGGTATTAACATGACAAAACCCCGCGTCGTAGGAGAGTGCTCGCACACAGGCATAAAGGCACTCAAGCAGATAAAACCCATAGAGGACTGCTACGAATGGGCATACAACAATGGCTGGAACGGTGTTCTTGCATGGACAGACCGCGACCTGCTCAACGGCGACGGCGTGCCCCAGTACGCTTGCGTAAAGCTTGCCGGCCAGAGGATGCAGGCAATACTTGACGGCACATACGTTCCCGAGAACGACGCCGCATAACAAACAGGAGGAAATAATCATGATAAAGCACATCGTAATGTGGAGATTCAAAGAGGGCGAACAGGAGAATATGCTTCTGTTCCGTGACAGACTGCTTGCACTTAAGGGACAGATCCCCGAGATACGCGCTATGGAGGTCGGAATAAACATCAACCCTTCTGACCGCAGCTATGACGCAGTACTGGTGTCGGAGTTCGACAGCATGGAGGATCTTAAGTCCTACAGCGTAAATCCGCTGCACGTTGCAGTTTCCGACTTCTGCAAGTCCATCCGCACCGAGTCCGCAAGCTGCGACTATGAGTTCTGAAAGAGTATCCCATGAGTTTCCGCCTGTTTTTGACGCAAACTCAAAGGTGCTGATACTGGGCAGTATACCCTCTCCTAAATCAAGAGAACAAGGCTTCTATTATATGCATCCGCAGAACAGATTCTGGAGGATGCTGTGTGCAGTTCTCGGTGAGGACATTCCAACCGATACAGACGGGCGCAGAAAGCTTTGTCTGTCCCACGGCATAGCATTGTGGGATGTACTGGAAAGCTGCGATATAAACGGTGCTTCAGACGCTTCTATAAAGAACGCCGTGCCTAATAATCTTGATGTGATCTTCCGCACTGCGGATATCCGCGCGGTGTTCACCACAGGGAAGACGGCATATAAGCTTTATCAGCGTTTTTTCGGGGCCAACGGTCACGAGGCAGTATGCCTGCCGTCCACAAGCCCTGCGAACCGCACCATAACCGAGGAAGCTATGCTGACGGAATATCGCAGGATAGGCGAATATCTTTAAAAGAGAATAAACACAGCGGCTACTGACGTGATATCAGCAGCCGCTTTTGATTTTATGTAGCTCCGAAATCCATCACTCCTGCAAGGGGAGCGTCACGGTGAATTCAGTTCCATTATTCCGTGTGCTGTGTACGCTTATCCTGCCACCGCACAGATCCAGTATCCGTTTTGTCAGCGAAAGTCCGAGACCGTTGCCCTTTGTGCCACGTGACGAGTCAGCCTGATAGAATTTGTCAAAGATATACGGCAGCGATTCCTCAGGGATACCGCAGCCCGTATCTGTAACACGTATTGTTATTACACCGCCGCCTTTTTTGCAGCTTACGCTTATCCGGCCATCACAGGGCGTGAATTTAACAGCATTGTCAAAAAGATTATGCCATACATGGGCAAGCATCTGCTCATTCCAGTAGAAATCCACCTCATCAAGCTCCATATCGATCTCGATATCCTTTTCCGACCATATCGGTTCAAGGCGGAGCATACAGCTCCTCAACTGCTCATCCAGAGGAAATCTTGTCTTCTCGGATATTATATCGCGGTTTTCAAGGCTTGTAAGCAACAGAGTATTTGACGACATGGCAGACAGATACTCCGCTTCATCAAGGATTATCTTAGAGAATTCCTTTTGCTGCTCGGGTGTTAGATCGCCGTCATGAAGCTGACGGGCAAATCCGCAGATAGATACCAGCGGCGTCTTGAACTCATGGGAAAACCCTGCAATAAAATCATTTCTGAACATCTCTGTCTTAGAAAGCTCATTTGTCATTTCATTGAACATGGAGATAAGCTGGTTCAGCTCCGCTACAGTGTGCTTCTCGTTCCAGCCCAATTCAAGATGAGCGGTATAATCACCGTCTATCACCTTTTTCGTCGCCTTTATAAGCTCATTCAGGGGATGCAGGATTATGTTACCTGCAATTATCGACAGCAGACCTCCGATGATAATGCTTGCCACCACTGAAGCGATAACATCGACCGTGTCGTTCGTACCGCCCGTCACCATTCCGATGACGATAGTTGTGGTAAATGTCAGGACCTCGGCAATAACGATAAGTATCAGCACCATCAGCGTGAGCTTGAACGTGAGTCGTGTGGTGTAACGTTTGTTTTTCTTTTTGGTGTCTGTCTTTTTTATACCCATATCAGCCTGCCCTGACCTTGTGCACTGCCTTATAGCCCAGTCCCCTCACAGTGACTATCTCAAAATCCTCATTATCGCGGAATCGCTCGCGCAGACGATTGATATGCACATCCACCGTGCGCACCTCGCTGTCGCTGTCCATCGCCCAGAACTCGTCCATTATGTTAGCACGGGTAAAGGTCTTTCCCGGAAAGGACAGCAGCTTGAACAGTATCTGAAACTCCTTTTTGGGGAGTATCATCGTACCGCCTGAGCCGCGCACCTCAAAGGAGTCATACACAAGCTCAGTATCGCCTACAACTATCCGCTTTTCCTCGGATATCTTGGCACGGCGCATAAGTGCCTTTATGCGAAGCAGCATCTCTATCTCATCCACGGGCTTGACCATAAAATCATCAGTACCGAGCGTAAAAGCCTTACGGACATCCTCGGCACTGTCGCGGGCGGTTATAACCAGCACAGGGATCTCGCTTCCGCTCTCACGCAAAGTGCGCAGAAATGTATAGCCATCCATCTCGGGCATCATTATGTCCAGCACGACAAGGTCGATATGATGGCTTTCCAGGATCTCCAGAGCCTCTCTGCCATTACAGGCAGTGCAGGGCTTGTAGCCGTTTTTCTCTAAAGTGTATTCGTAAAGACGCCGGATGTGCACATGGTCATCCACCACCAGTATATTGAACATCTCTGACCTCCGTCAATATGGCAGCGTGCGCTTAAGCGGTATTACCCTGCCATCCTTCAGCATACGCCGATAATCCTCGTGAGAGTTTATAGGCTCGGGCACGGAAATGCCACTTCCGAAAAGCTTGTCAAGGTGGTGGCTGTCAGAACCGCCTGTCTTGAGAAGCCCGTACATATCCGCATACAGATTTGCACGCTCATTGTACATATTACGCGGATCATGGCTGCCGTTTATAACCTCGACTGCATCCACATCAAAGGGATACAGGCTTATATGATGGATATAAGGATCGCTGCGGAATGGATGCGCATGTATAACAAGTCCGCCCATCTCCCTTACGGTCTTGAACAGCAGACGTTCATCCTCATGCATGAGGAGCTGTTCGTTTGCCTTCATCCACTCCTTGTCGATCCCGTAAATAAGGAAGTCCGAGCTATACTTGCAGTATTCGATTCCGAAGAACACCTTCAGGCCTATCTCGTCACCGACCTTTTTAGCTATCTCATAGCCGCTGCAGTAGCGGTCAACACGCTCCTCCCACGGGAGATCACGAGGCACGGAGGTATTTCCGTTGAAGAAATGGTTAGTGACGAAAATACCATCGTATCCAAGCTCCTTGTGTGCCTTTACCATATCCTCTGCTGCAGCACTGGAGCATGCGCTGCCCTCACGGGTGTGGAGATGAGTTTCATACTTATACATAAGAACAGAGTTCCTTTCCTGAAATATTATACATGATAATTTTAACATATCCCTGTGTTTTTTTCAAGTGGATATATCACGCCGCATAAACTTATTTTCAGCGTGATGTTGACTTTTAAAGGATATTGTTTTATAATTAATAGCAGTGATATTAATTCTTCAGGAGGTACTACATGAAGATAAAGAACGGCTTTATGCTGCGCAAGGTCGGCGCACAGAACGTTGTTGTAGCAGTGGGCGAGGCCAGCCGCAGCTTCAACGGCATTATCCGTCTGAATGACAGCGGAAGATATCTGTGGGAGAAGCTTCAGCAGGAAACAACAGAACAGCAGCTTCTTTCCGATATGCTGGGCGATTACAATATAGACGAGGCTACCGCAAGGGCTGATATTGAAAGATTCGTCCAGTCGTTGAAAGGTGCGGGACTCCTTGAGTGAGCAGACGCAGTTCGCACTGAGCGAATACGACGAGACTATACGTGCCGTACTTGACAGCGGCGGAGAATTCCGCATCTATCCGAAAGGTACCAGCATGCTGCCTCTGCTGCGGCAGGGAGTGGATTCAGTGGTGCTTGAAAAGCCTAAAGGCGCACTTAAATGCGGAGACATTGCATTTTATCTGCGTGACGGCGGAGGCTATGTGCTTCACCGTGTGATGAGATCCGAAAGCGGAAAATACACGATGTGCGGCGACAACCAGCTCAGATTGGAAGAAGGCATACTCGACCGTCACATCATCGGCGTGGTAACGAGATTTTACCGCAGCGACAAATGTGTAAAGCTTAACAGCACGCGCTACAGGATATTTGTGTTCCTGTGGAGATCATTCTTTCTGCGCAGAGTGTATTTCAAGCTGAGAAATATAAAGAACCGCGGCAAATGAGCGGTATGGAGTTAGATTTATGGCAGAACTCAACACAGAGAAATATCTTATTTCGCTGCTGAAAAGCACGATCAACAACGAAGCAGCACCCCCTCTCCCCGAGGATATGGACTGCACCGCACTGCTTAAGCTTGCGAAGCATCACAGCGTTGCAAATACTGCGTATTATGCACTGGAGCAGCTTGGTTCACTATCGCCCGAATTGCGTGAGGAGTGGTCGCAGCTTCGCGACAGGGAAATAATGCGTGACATACACCAGCAGACCGAATACGATATACTATGCGAAGCCTTTGCACAGGAGAAGATACGCTTTCTTCCCCTCAAGGGAATACTCATAAAATCACTTTATCCGCAGAGCGACTTCCGCACGATGTCAGATATCGATCTGCTTATAGATGAAGCGAATGCCGAAAAGGTAAAGGATGTCATGTTATCCCTCGGCTATGAGGTGGACAGCGTGGAGTTCGGCGTACATGACGTATATCACAAGAAGCCTGTAGTCAGCATTGAGGTGCATCGAGAGCTTTTCGGTGACGAGGGACAGGAGTTTGCTCCGCTGTTCAGTGATCCGTGGAACAAATGCGAAAAACGCTCCGATACGCTGTACGAGTTCACACCGCAATATTTCTTCGCATATCTGCTGGCGCACGGAATAAAACACTATCAGCAGGGCGGCACAGGTATACGCACCTTTATGGATATAGAAATATACCGCAGGCATTTCGGGCAGCAGCTGGATATGGATAAGCTGTACGATATGTTTGAAAAAGCAGGTCAGAGAAAGCTGTGCGAGGACTTTATAAGGCTCTCTGAGCTTTGGTTCGGAGCTGCGGAGGATGACGGCACCCTTGATAACATATCACGCTACATAATAAGCGGCGGCACCTACGGCACCTTTGAAAATCAGGTGCAGTATGAGCTTCAGAGCAAGAGCAAGGGACAGTATATAATGTCAAAGCTGTTCCCGAATTTTCAGCACATGAAGCAGCAGTATCCTGTACTAAAAAAAGCACCTATACTGCTTCCTGTGATGTGGCTGGTAAGGCTGGTCACAAAACCGTTCATCAACCGAAAGGAAAATGCCGAGAAGCTTAAAGCACTGAGCAAAAACAAATAAACAACAATATCCCCGAGGGCACTCATAATGAGCCTCGGGGATATTTTCATTATACAGGAGTTATCTCAACACTGTCAACAACACGTTCAAAAATATATTTGTCTATACCCAGATCTGCAATAAAATGCATTGAGATGTTGTATCCGTTCCTGCTTACAATGTACCTGTAAGCGTCATATCTGCCGTCAGGGGAGTATTTCTCGGGTAAGGAGTCGTATATCATGAATGAAAAGCCATCCGTCTCCGTGTAGGGTACGACAGTCTGATGTACGGTCTGTCTTGCACCGCTGTCAGAATAGCTGTCGAACTCAGGCTGCTCATCCTTAGGATACGGCGAAGCTATCTCAAACAGCTTATTTCCATCAAGCCGTGCTATGTTGCTTTCATAATCCCAATCAGCAGGAAGCGAAAACGAAACCTTTATCTTCTGTGCGTTTACCCCATAGGAAAAGCTGTCATTTTCCTCATCGTAGTGACACAGAGGAGCAATAAAAGAATAGCTCTGCATCTCAACATCCTGAACAGGAGACATCTTTATGTTATTGAGCAGGCCCTCAAAGCTCTCCCTGCTTATACCCATATCCGAAGCAAAGAACACGTTGAGGTTATATCCGCCGCTGCTTATTACGTAATTATATTCGTCTATGCTTTTATCGGCGGCGTATTCAGACGGAACGGATGTGTGGATATAATACAGATAAGGGTCATCGGAGCTACCATACCGTTCCTCATGTACCGTTATATCATAACCGTGTGCAGTGTCTGTCTTAAACTGCCCGGGATCAAAGCCCTCAGCCTCGGGATAAGGAACCCCAATGCCGAATATACGCTCATTCGCCATAAACGCATTCTGGTGTTCAAGCACCCATCCCTCGGGCAGCTCAAAGCTTATATTCACCTGCGGATGTCCCGCTGTATCAGGCGTAAACCCGGCATTTGCATCTACATAGTGGTATTCATCCATCGCAAGCGAATGATGTATCAGTCTTGTGCTCTTGTTTATGCTGTCGGAAACCTTGCCGCTGAGAACATCACTCACATACTCTAGTATCTTGTCACGGTCAAGTCCGTGCTCCATGAAGCTTTCAAAGGTGTGCTCTGCGACGGAGCTGTACCCCTGAGTAAGACGTATCTTTTCCTTGAGATACTGCTCGTGCGTTATCTCCGAATGCTCTTCGGCATTTATGTCGGTCTTTACCCACCAGGAGTTCTCCTCACCGTTATTCTCACAGCGGGTCAGCGCACCCAGCCATTGAAGCTCACTGCCCTGGACGCTGTAGAATGTATCCTCAATGTAGGTCGTATTAACGCTTGGATCGATGCGTGTGCAGACAAGCAGCAGCCCGCTGCCGTTCTGCATAAGCTCCACACTGTCTGCTGTAACATATTCAAGAACGTTAAAGCGTCCGTTTCTGATAAGATATGTCACTACTCCGTGGTTTTTATAGTCGGGATTTGCAAGGAACAGCACACGTCCGCCATTGATCCCTTTGCAATAGCCGCTTACCTGCCGCTGCACCATCACCCGAGAGTCTATACTCTTCCATTTTTCAAGGTAATCATCGGTCACACGCTCTGCTATGCCCTCATCCGAGGGAGTTATATTCACCGATCTCGCTATCGCAGCGTGAAGCTCGGGGTCAAGCTCCTCCTTATCTATAGACATCTGGATATATACGCAAAGCTCGTCATTATGGGCGAGAATTCCGTACCCGCCTGATTCGCCCAAACGCTCATCCACAAGGATCTGACATGTTGCGGAACAGGTTCCGTCTTTCTGTTTCACGACATTGAAATTATAGTCCCATGTTACCATTGAGCCCAGCATGAGCTGATTGTAAACCATACGATAATAGTTATCTATCTCATGGGTCATACCCTCGTATATCTCGTAGGTATTGAAATCAACACTTCCTATGGTCTCCCCGTTTTCATCTTTCAGAGTAAGAGGCGAGAATACAACCGTTTTTTCCACGGGCTCTTCAAAATACCAGCCCTCGGGCAAGGATATATCCAGCTTGAACGGTGCCGCAGAGAATACGAGGCTGTGATTATACTCATTCACCATATCGTAATAAGCAGGGAACACTGCCGATGTCGGAACAAGCCCGAAGTGCTCGTCGTATGGCACTAGCTGAAGCCCGGGGCAGATAGTAAGTGCCTGCTCACGATAAGCCATCATCGCATCCTCGTAGCTGACATTACCGAGAATGTATTCCTCGAACGCACTGTTGAACGCAGCGGAAAGACGGTTGCGCTCGCGGTATCTTTCCGTATCGGGAATGTCTGTCTTTATGCTCTTCGCACATTCCGAGTACACGCCAAACGGGTTCTGTCCGCCAAAGTGCTCCGCACTGTGATCGGATGCAGCAAGCTCATCCATCGCCGCAACATTATTTGCAAGCACACGATACTCTGGATCGGTGGATATTGCCTGCGCTGTTTCCTCGTTGCAGCATAAGGCGCGCAGGAATTCCGTCACCGCCTCAGGGCTGTTTGTGTCCCTTGCCGCTGCCAGCCACTGTCCGATCTCACTGTAACCACTCTGAGGTCCCATGCACACGGCAAGATCGCCTGTGTCACCCATCTCACGCGGCACGCTCCACTCAGCAACAGTAGAAACCGCAAAGCCGCCGAACACCTTATTCCCCTTAAGATCATCAGCCCATTCGCTCGTCCACATACCGTTTCCTGTGAAACAGCCGTTATCCTGCAGCAGTTTGCATATCTCAGCCCATTTCACCGCACCATCGTCAGCACAAACCATATCATCGGAGTTTATCCAGCCGTCGGTGCAGAACAGCTCATAAAGCTGATCGCAATCAGATATCATACAGTAGCCCTGATCCTTTAGCTTAAGCGCTGCATCGGTGAAGCTGTCCCAATCGGAAAGAAGCTTCTGTACCTCCCCAGGTTCGGAAGTGCCGAACACCTGCTCTGCAATAGAACGCCTGTAATAGAACACATACGGTGCCGCTTCCCATGCGAGAGCATAAAGCTCGCCGTTTTCACCGCCTGCCTGTTTCAGAGTGTAATCATACATCTGCGAGGTGTCCTCGGTAGTAAGCCCGATACTGTACAGATCCTCTGTATATCCGCTGCCCATAAGGTCGTAGAGCACAGATTCGTCATATACGTAGATAAGATCGGCACGCTCCTCGGGCGGAAGCGAAGTATCGTCGATATAGTCCCTTACTCCGATTCTGTAATTACCATCTATATTCGGGCCATACAGCGGAACCCATCTTATAGTGATGTCACCCAACGTGCCTGTGTTGTCGCCGTTATCGGTATAATCGGGACAGAACCGTTCCACTACATCCACTATCGACTGAGCCATTTCAAAAACAAGGATGTTCACCGTTTTATCCTCGGGAGCGACAGGCTCTGTCGTTTCAATGGTTTCAATACTCTCAACGGTATGTGATGTTTCATCCGTCACATCCGAAGCAGGGGCTATAGGACTCCTGCCGAAAAGCGATACTCCACCCCATACTCCAAGACCTACCACAGCCACCGCTGCACCAACACCTGCTATCACTTTCCAGGGATTACGGGGCTTCGGCTGTATCATCATCGAGTTTGACGCGCGCTGATCCTCGTATTCGTCCATAAGTGGCACTACCTGCTTTTCGTCATAACAGGAAACAAGCTTTTTCTTAGCCTCTGCCTTAAATCCGTCGGAGAGCTTTATTTTATTGTAAGCCGCTTTGAATTCTTGCTTATTCATATCGCTTCCCCCTCCAGATCTATTTTCAGTGCATTCCTGCCGCGCTGCAGACGCTTGTAAACAGTGTTCTCGCTGATACCGAGAACCGATGCTATCTGCGCCGCCGACATATCCTCATAATAATACATATATACCGTGGTCCTGAGTTTTTTAGGCAGACGCATCACCATATCCAGAAGCTCATGCTCCGACTCCGATAACAGAGAGGAAGCGGTAGCTTCGATCATCTCGTCAAGCGGCTGAGTCCGCCTCACCCGCGCCGACCTCACCACATTGATAGACTTATTTTCGGCGGTTCGTATCAGCCACGCTTTGATATGTCCGTCATCATTGAAGCTATCCTGCTTCATAAGTGCCATGAACGTATCCATTACGATATCCTGCGCCTCTTCGCAGTTGCGCACGATGTTGAGCGATATCCTGTACACCATATCGGAGTATCTGTCAAAAAGCTCCTCTATGCTGTCCTTTGAGATAACGATCATATAACCAACCCCTTTCCTCAAGGATAATTGCCTTGTGTATAATATAACATATCAGCAGCGAAAAAACTGACTTTTTTCTGCAAAAAAATTCTTGTACAGTATAAACAAAATTACGGGGAGTTTTTTAGAAGCATTTCGCAAATCGGTAAAATATTATCGAAAAACAATAAAAATCTATTGACAAAAAGTAAACTTCGTGTTATCATAAGCTCACAACAGATATTCGGAAAGCTGATCAGGATTCCATTTGTCGGCTGTCAGCCCGCAGGCTGACTAAAAAACATTGACGGAGGTATTATTTATGTGTAACAAGAACAGATCGCTGATGCTGTCCTCAGCATTGGTAAAGGTAGTATATGTACTGGCAGCGGTTTGCTGCATTATGGCACCCTTTATGGTGGAGTATTATGACAAGACAGTGATCGCAAGCGGTCAGCCATCGGTATATGTACCGCTGCTGATAACCCTCTACTGCTCGGTGCCCGCCGCTATAATCGCGCTGGTCTGCCTTGATATACTGCTTCGTAACATCAGGCAGGAAAAGCCGTTTATCTCACAGAACGTAAAGCTGCTGCGCATCATCTCCTATTGCTGCTTTGCAGAGTCGCTGGTGTTCATGTATTTTGCAACGCTCAAGGTGTTCGTGTTGGTTGTAGTGATCGCCTGTGCATTTATGGGGCTTATCCTGAGAGTCGTGAAGAATGTCTTTGAGCAGGCAGTAGTCCTGCGCGAAGAGAACGACTTCACGATATAAGGAGGTGGAGATTATGCCGATAATAATTAACCTCGATGTAATGATGGCAAAACGCAAGATCTCCTCTAACGAGCTTGCTGACAGGGTTGGTATAACCCCTGCAAATCTCTCGGTGCTTAAAACAGGAAAAGCAAAGGCAGTGCGCTTTTCCACCCTTGAAAAGATATGCGAGGTGCTGGACTGCCAGCCCGGCGATATCCTCGCATACGACAAAACGGAGAATTAACCATGGAAAACAATATTCTGCCGCAGGAAAATGCGGCGTATATGGAACCGAACTATGCACCTGTTCAGTCTGAGCAACGACGAACCCTGACCTTATCGGACGCTGTGACGAGCCTTGTGTGCCTTGGTCTGGGATTTGTGTTCACTCACTTTGTCTGCGGATACGCAGGCGGTCTGTGGGGCGGAATAATGTGGCTGCTGTTCGGTACGACAGCAGCAGTGTATGTGAAAATAAAGCATCTGCCCGTTACAAGGGCACATATCGCAGTATTTGGTATCGCAATGGCTTTCTGCTTCGTGCCGCTGTTCAGTGCAAACAGTTTTATCAATACGCTGGCGGCATGGTTTACGTTTCTGCTGATGGTCTATATCGGAACCACCCTCAACGGAGCAGAGCTTTTCGGCGAGCACTTCGCCCGCGATATGGCAAATTCCGTACTTATTCGGCCCTTCTCACGATATGGTGACGGTGCGCGCTCCCTCGGCGTACTGTTCAGAAACCGCACCGCGGGAAAGAACATCGGATTTGTACTGCTTGGTCTGATAGTGGCACTGCCTCTGACGTTTACGGTGCTTGCACTGCTTATGAGCAGTGACGGAATCTTCAACGATACGATGGAGAGCTTCTTCAGCTCCATACCGAAAACCAACGGAACTGTGATACTCCATGCAATAATGGCTGTACCGGTAGCCCTGTATCTGTTCGGTATGCTTTCTGCTACCTGCGATAAACAGGAGCAATATAACGACGCGCTGCCCTCCTACAGAATAGTTCCTACAGTTCTCGGTTGTACGATGGTAACACCTGTATGCCTGTTCTATCTTGTATATGTCGTCATCCAGTTCCGTTATATAACAGCGGCTTTCGGCGGAACTCTACCCGAGCCCTACAGCTACAGCGAATATGCACGGCGCGGATTCTTTGAGCTGTGCGTGGTGGCGGTAATAAACCTCGTGGTCATAATACTTATGCAGTGCTTTATGAAGCGTGACGAGTACGACAGAAAAACTCCCGCGCTTAAAGTTTATACCACGATCATTTCAGGTTTCACACTGATGCTGATAGCCTCCGCAATAAGCAAAATGGTGCTGTATATCAGCGAGCTTGGAATGACCCCGCTCAGGATATACACTTCCTGGTTTATGGCGGTGCTTGCGATGATATTTGTGCTGGTGATCATCATGCAGTTCGTACAGCTCCCCGTATGGAAAGTGCTGTTCTGCTCATTCACTGTTATGATGGCACTGCTGTGCTTCTCAAATGTGGACGGGATGATAGCGGACTACAACGTTTCCGCATATCAGAGCGGTACGCTGGAGCGTGTTGATATCGACCTGCTGGAGGAGCTGGGCGATGCTGCGATAATCCACGTAGAGCGACTTACCTCGGACAGCGACAGATATGTTTCAGAAAGGGCGAAGAGTGCTTACGAAAGAATGACCATCGTCCGCGACAGCAGAGACAGCTTTGCATACTTCAGCTTCCCTCGGGTGATGTAAAGGAGATGCAACATGAAAAAAGCATTGATAATAATTTTTGTAGTTTTTCTTCTGTTGGGCGGAATCGCCGCCGTAACGATATGGGGCCTGGTTGACTATATGGAAAAAGTCCCTGTTATAACCCCGAAAACCAACATATACGCCGAGGCAGGCTCAGCATTGTCCATAAATGATCTGGCCGACATCGAAAAAGCGACCACAACGAAGATATTCCTGCAAACGATATCTGACGACGCCGCTAAAACAGCAACTGTAAGCGCCGATAGGCAAACACTTTTCGTAGGATATAATACAGGTCCGATAGAGGTGCTGATAGTTGCCAAAGGCGAAAACAGCGAAAGCCGTGATGAGGTCGTCACGATAAACGTTTATACACGTGACAATGACGGATAAATAATGAAAATAACCTGAGAAGCAAAATTTCTCAGGTTATTTTTTCTGATAATAAGACCGTCATCCGCTTTCGCAGACATACCTTATCCAACCCGTCACGCCCCCGGACAACCGCTCATCGGCGGGAGTTCCGTCATCAAACATAAGATCGTGCTGTATCCAGTTTATCATACAATGCTGCCCCATCTCGAAGCCATAGAACACCGAGGAAACACCTCCGTCACCGTTATATACCCATTCAGGGAAAAAGCACAGGCACTCCTTAAGCTGTGACAGCTTTTCAATGTGAGGTGCTATACACTCCTCAAATGAAGCCATCTCATCATGCCTGCCGTGGGCAATAAGCAGCTTCACACCGCTGTCAGCTATTCTGTCAAGAGCGCTGTATTCAGGTAAATAGCCCGAGGATATCGGAATTGCACCATCGAAATAAGCTCCGTGATCCTCTAAAAGCTGCCATGTGAAATATCCTCCCGAGGACGCGCCCATGACGAACTTCTTCCCGATATTCTCTTCATTATCTGAACACACCAGATCGAATATCGATTTTATAGGCCTTGAATGCTGAGGCGACCATGTACCAAGTATCCTGCCGTCATCAAGTCGTTTTTCATTAGCAAGGGGGACGATGATATACGCACCGCCCATCCTGTGCTGATACTCAGGCGAGGCATACTGCTCTGCGCCACAGCACATTATACACCCCTCACCCATGAGCGAATTACTGGCACCGTGAAGCCACATAAGCACGGGGTATTTTTTCGAAGCATCTGCACCGTGCTTCACAGGATCGTAGACATAATATCTGATATCTCCTGTTTCGGCGCAGGGATAGGAATACTCATCAAACAGATCAAAATAGATCTTACTCCTGTAGGTGTTGGAATAACTGATGAACTCGCCATTCTTGAGATATTTTGCCCATTCGGGTACAGCATTTTTATCCTGTACGGTCTTTTTAAAATCCGGCAGTGCCATATTATACCTCCATTCAGTCAGTTTAATTGCCTAAGTAACAGTTCCCTGCCTTTAGTATACACCTTTAACTGCGTTGCGTCAAGGTCTTCTTTCAACATATCAACACTGCACACCATACTGTCGTAATAGCTCCTGAAACAATAAGCACTGCCGCTCATACAGCAGGAATAATCCGTATACTCTTCTCTGCCATCCGCGGTCTTTACACTCCCCCTTGGCATGGCAACATTATCGAGGATATGAAAAAACTGCATCATGCGCTTACCCTCATCAGACTCTTGCGGTGAATTCACCTTAAGAAACGCTGTCCTTACATAACGGGACGGCGGAGAAAAGTCCCCCGGCAGCCCTATCAAACCGAATCCTCTTCCGAATGGAGAAAGCCTAACACCTGCGAACTCCCGCACTTCGGGATAAGCGGAAGTAAGATTGAGATACTGACGAAGATTCGTCTGATGAAACGGAAATGGCGGCGAGTTAGTCAGCACCCCGACCGGATCATCGTATATATTCATCCCCTCTGCAGTGCTTTCCAGCACAAGCGAGCCGCTTTTGTCCGCAATATGCCAATGCAGAGGAGTAAGCGGAATGTCGGTGCTGAAAGGCACTCCGACAAGAACGGTTCTCTCCAAAAGTTTTCTGGCCTCTCCGATATCCGCACACTGCGAAAGCACCCACGGAATAAGTTCAAAGGGCGAAACCTCCTTTCCGCTTCCCGACGCTTCTGCAATAACACTCTCGGGAAAGCTGAGTCCTGCTATGCATAGTCCCTTTTCATTCATGGCATCCGCATAAAGAGGATAACCATCCGCTACCATAGCTGTACCTATCATCGCATAGTGTCGTGCAACGCTACCTGCCCTGCAAAATCCTAACGGATATCGGCGCGGAGTTATCACAACATCCGCTCTGAAGTCGAATTCTATGTCCATATTTCTGCCGAAACAGAAACCGCCGTTGTTCATCGAAAGACTTGTACACATCATCTTTTCCCCCTTTCGGATTAGGATATCCGAAACCTCTGAAGGAAATACACAGAAATGTGACAAGACTCTGTCCGAGCAACAGCGGCTTTGATAATTATTGAACCTGATCGGGAGTTATCTGCAGCATACGCGCATTTTTTCCGTCCTTGAAATCTATACGTAGCATTGTCTTGTTATTGATCCATGTAAGGGAATAACGCTCCTCGTTTTCAGCAAATGTCTCCAGCCATGAAGTGGCAATAAGTTTTACACTGTTATCCACAAGCGAAGGCATATAAACCCTTACAAGGCCCGTTCCGTCAGGATATTCCTCCTCTGCGATCACGATATACGAATTGGAATCACTGTAACTGTAGTATCTGGTATCGACAGGGACATCTCCCCTCACCATAAAGAACGCCATCAGTATTATCAGTACTGAGAAAGCAAGAAGTGTAACACTTCCTGCAATCTTCGGAGCAGGCTTGGGATCGTTTTTCTTTGACAGCACTCCCACTATCATAACCGCTGCCATAAAAGCGACGATCACCAGTGCGACAATAACAACGATAATGAAAAAGTCGAAAGGATGTGACATCGCAACAGGATGCGCGCTGTCACCCGACAACGTATATACCGCAGACACCTTATCCCGCAGCAGACCGAGCACCACAGCAGTAGCCGCAATAACAAGATCCGTCACGATCACTATAGCAGCGGCAAGTCTTGGCCTGCGCAATATCTTTGCTTGCATTTATGCTCCTTTCATCAGGGCTTTTCACCGAAGATCGGAGAGCTGCCTTTAAGTATCACAATATGTTCTGCATTTCCTGCGGAGTAGTCGTTTCCAAGGTTGAAATCCGTCCAGTCGGCGCGGGTAATGCGCACCTGTATCGTCATGCTGTCGCCTGCATTAAGACTGCCCTCAGAAAACTTTATAGCACATTTTGTGTCACAGTCGGTACCGCTTGCCTTGCTGAACGTGCCGTTCGTAACAGATGTAAGCGCAATATATCCGCTGCCATTGGTAGCGGCATGATCGCACCAGAAATTGAGATCGTTCATGCCATCTGCTGTAAAGAAATAGTCTATCTCAAGCTTTGAAAGATCTATCGCAGCCCCTGTGTTGTTCACCATCTCAAGGTTAAACTGGATGGTGTTTCCGCTGCCGCTGACAGCAGACTGATCCAGTCTTACAGAAACGCCGTTATCCTCGGCGGATGGGTTCTGTGGCTGTGAGGGAGCAGAGGGCTTCGGGGTGGTTGCTACAGAGGATGAATTTCCGCCCGCGGGAGTGCTTACAGGCTTCTGCGAGCCGCTGCTCTTTCCGTCAGGTTCCTTACCGAACACAAGCACGCCGCCCTCATACAGTGCGGTATTTACTGCACGCACCTCAGAGGATCCGTTTGTTCCGACAAGCTCAGCGAATGACGGGTCATTAGTCGCGTCCCACACACCGTTTTTAGAGGTTATGCGGAACTGGACCTCCTTTTTATAGGCACTCTGTCCGCCCGGATATATCTTTGTGCCCGAGAAATCTATCGAAACATAATAAATATGGTTCTTTTCGTTATGCACGAAGATGCCGCCGCTCTTGCCGCCCTCGCTGTAGTTGGTGGTAACGGTAAGATCAGATGCGCTTCCGCCTGCCTCGTAAAGCTCGGTAAGATCGATGTAATAGCGTAGCTCGAGATCGTCGGTGACTCTTGCAGGCCATGCGGTCTTGTTGTAAATGAGCGCCTTAATCTCGGTGAAGCCGTTGCCCTGTGCATTGGTGCGGTACTCCACATAAAGCTCCTCTTCTATATTTTCGATTGCTCCGAAATCCTTGAGGGTCTTGCCGCCGTATTTGCCGTACATCTTTGCAAGCAGCGCAGTGAATCCTGCATTGTAGTCGCAGGCGACCTCGTTGCAGTTGAAATCGGAAACGGTGTCTGTATATCCATCCGAGCCGTTGGGACCACCGACAAGTGCACCGTAAAGGGTATGGCGATGGTAATTCGGCTCATTCATATTGTCAGCCCAGCTTCCCTGTGCAGTACGGTGATGGGGATGCTCGGGAGGATTAACACCGTAGCCTACCACATAGCTTCTGCCACTGCTGCCGAGGGCATAGTTTATCTGACTTTCATAAAACTCGGTATAGGTGGTCTTTTTCGCGGAAGGGCATCCGCTCCAGTCGGAATACACCGCTGCAAGATAAGCTGCGGTGGTTGCATATCTAAGGCTTCCCCAGCCATCGAGCCATGCAAGGCCCTTGGGTGTATAGGTTATGCGTTCGCCGTTCGTACCTGTAGTCCACCAGTCAAGGTTCTTTTCGACGATATTCTTGTAATTCTGCTCGCCTGTAAGCTTTGCAAGCATGAGGGCTGCTCCGATAGAAACATCGTCCCAGCACATGGTCCACTTGTAGTCGCAGGAGGCGCTGGTTATGTACTTCTCTGCCTTATCGAGATAGGATGAGTCATCCGTGGCAAGGTACAGCCATACTCCTGCCCAGGAAAGCTCGTCATAAAATCCGCTCCAGGAGTTGTAGAAACCATTTGCGGCGGTGTATCCGCTGTCGCTCTTGGTGCGCTCCGCGAAGTCATAGAGCTGCTTTGCGTGGGTCAGACATTTCTTTGCGTAAGCGGAATCGATGTCTTTGAAAACATAGGCACACGCCGCAAGAGAGGCAGCCGCCTCGCCCACCACGGCAGAGCCGGGACTGCTTACCGTCACCTTGAAGCTCGGACGGTCCATCTGCATTACCTCGGCAGCCCCCCACCACGCATGATCTCTGTTACCATCACCGACCTGATAGTAGTAAACATCATCCTCGGGATGGCATTTCATCAGGTAATCATTCACCCATTTCAGCGTATCAAGGATATATTCAAGCTGACCGCTCTTTTCGTAAGCATCCTTATACTCATATACTGACCACGCAAGCACAGAAGTGGTATACGCCATCGGCAGGTTGAATTTAACGTTGTCGCCTGCGTCATAAAGTCCGCCTGTAAGATCGACACCTGCATCGGCACCGTCATTCATTCCCGAGTCGCCGCGCCAGTTTGTGCGGGCGTTCGCCTCATCGATATCACCCGAACGCTGAAGCTCATAGAAAAGAATAGCCTTTTGCAGAGCCTCGCCATAATTGTAGTCACCTGTGGAAGCAGTTCCCTGTGTGCCGCTGCCTGTTTCGGTAAGTCCCGACTGGTTCTGCGTCGGCTTCTGCTGCGGCTTGTTTTCCGAAGATGACGACGGAGTAGATGTTACAGCAGGCACGAGCGGTGACACATTCCCTCCCGAATTCTGTTCACCTGATGAAGCAGGCGGCCTGACCTCCTCCTTCGGTGTGGATGAGGCTACGGGAGCAGTGCTTCCCTCCTGCGGAGCGGAGGTATCCGTTTCTCCGTCCTGCTGTGAGGTGGAGCTTTGTGATGTGCTCTCACTTTCTTCGGGAACGGTGCTCTCACTTGCCGAGGTGTTTGCGGAAGCATCGGTTTCAGCGGAAGGCGCAGAGCTTTCAGGATCGGAAACGATGTCCGAAGCTGTGGTCTGTGATGTAAGATCAAGAGGGATATTCTCTACCTCTGCAGCACAGCCTGAAAGAAGCATTATCGCTGCAAGCAGCACTGCGGAAATTTTAACGCGTGGCTTCATTGTAAGTTCCTCCGTGTCTATTGTTTTAATTCATATTCAGAATATTATATTACTGATTTATATTATACTACCTGTGTGGTTATATTGTCAAGATTTTACGCGTAATGTCAGCTACCCTGAACGTGTTTTACTGAAACATCGCCATATTGTCCGACCGAGATCAGCAAACATAAAAATACCCGCGAAGGATGTCTTCACGGGTATCGATATGAATTATTTAAGGAATCCCTCGATGATCTTCGCCTCTGCCTCTTCCTCGGTAAGTCCGAGAGAACACAGCTTCATAAGCTGCTCACCTGCGATCTTACCGATAGCAGCCTCGTGAATGAGTGCCGCATCGATATGAGAAGCATTAAGCGCGGGCTGGGCATCAACAGTACCGTTTTCTGCGAGGATAGCATCACACGCAGAGTGGCCTGTACAACGGTTGTTGCCCTCTACAAGTGAATAGAACTCCTGATGTGAGCTGCCCTTTGCAACGGAACGGGAAACGATATCTGCTCCCGAATCCTCGCCGTTGAGCTGCACCTTGAAATTGGACACGGCAGTTTCTTCGTTGTCAGTCATCAGACGCTCGCGCACTATCAGCTTTGCGTTCTTTGCAAGCACCGCAGTTGTATTTCTTGTAGAACGGTCAACACCACCAAGCTGGATGGTATCCATCTCAAGTCGGGAATTCTCCTCAAGGTAGCAGTCCGTAACAGGATCGATCTTCTTGAGACCTGTGCCTGCGCCTGTGCCGACGTGCTTTTCCTTATACAGCACCTTGCTGTCCTTGGCAAGGAAGAAACGGTGGATTCCGTTGTGGCGGGCTGTTTCCTCACCGTCGCTGTGAACGCCGCATCCTGCGACTATCACAACATCCGCGCCCTCACCGATATAGAAATCGTTATAAACAAGATCGTCCACATCGCTGTGTGTAACACAGGCAGGTATGAATACTGTCTCGCCCTTTGTGCCGGGCTTCACGGTTATTACAATTCCGGGGTTGTCCGTCTTGGGCTCGATAGAAACATTTTCAGAGGATTTTCTTCCTGCGCACTCGCTGTCCTGACGGATGTTGTATGCTCCCTTGAACTCAGTGCCGTCATAATCGGAGATGAGCTTTAACAGATCTCCGGTTACAGAATTAAAATTAACATCCATGATCTCGCTCATTACTGACAGACACCTCCGTTTCTTCTGGGACAGGAGCAGGTGTATTCACCCTTGAGCAGTGCGGGGAGTATCTCCTCGCGGGGACCTGCTGTCCTTATCTTGCCGTTGGCAACCACTATTATCTCATCGGCGATGGAAAGTATGCGCTCCTGATGTGAGATGACCACAAGTGTACCATCGGTGTTGTTTCTGATATCCTCAAAGGTCTCCACAAGTCTGGAGAAGCTCCACAGGTCGATACCGGCCTCGGGCTCGTCGAACACTGAAAGCTTTGCCTTTCTCGCAAGCACAGTTGCGATCTCAATACGCTTTGCCTCGCCGCCTGAGAGCGCAGTGCTCATCTCGCGGTCGATGTATTCCTCGGCACAAAGGCCGACCTTGCCGAGAAGCTCACAAAGTGATGTCTCCTTCATGTGCTCGCCTGCCGCAAGCAACAACAGGTCGCGCACAGTAAGGCCCTTGAAGCGCACGGGCTGCTGGAAGGCATACGCAACGCCCTTTCTGGCACGCTCGGTAATGTTGAGGTCCGTAATATCCTCGCCATCCAGCAGTATCCTGCCGGAATCGGGAGTTGCAACGCCCGCGATAAGCTTGGCAAGAGTAGTCTTGCCGCCACCGTTAGGGCCTGTGATAACGATAAGCTTCTGCGTCGCCTTATAGCTGATATCATCAACGATCTTTTCGCCGTTTGGCAGACGCCATGTAAGATTCTTTAGTTCAAGCACTGAAATATGCTCCTTTCGGACGGTAATACCGCCTTGTTTGTGATATATCTCAATTTGATATTGTACCACATTTTATCATGCTTTGTCAAGGCGGATTTATACAATGTTACACAACAGAGGTTTGCGCAGCCCGTTGTGACAAAACAATAAGCCGTTTCTTGATGCCATACATCTGAAACGGCTTTAATATACCTGTTCCTGTCCTCTTTATGTAAAAAGAACTCAATTACTTTTCAAAAGCGAAAAAAGTATCAGTGCAGGAGGTACAGCAATAAGAATATCGCCGAAAGTAAAACCTCCGCCTATAAGTGTGAACAACATCGAAACCACACAAAGCGCAAGCATCGCACCCGAGCTTTTCAGCGCACGCTTATCATTCTTTCCAAGGCCAAAAAGACCTGCGGCACCGAAGCCCGCAACAGTAAGGAGCACACCGAAAATATTACCGATCATGCCGAGGAAATTGCCGCCCTCAACAACACGGAACAGCGCAAGTCCCACGAACCAGCCCTTTGCGCCGCTTGCAAACACCGCAAAGATAATGCTTGCAACTGCAACTACAAGACATAAAACCGAACCGATCTTTCTCATATACATCCTCCCTCTGATACTAAAGAAAAAACCGCTGATCCATATAAGATCAGCGGAACGCTGGTGCCGGTAGTGGGGGTCGAACCCCTAGCCAAACATCATAAATCCGCTTCACATAAAGCTTTATAAATTTTCGTGTTGCATTTCGTGTTGCATAAACTCTTCATTCTGTTTTCGGAGCTTAGCTGCATACTGTTCCATAGCCGATGGAAATGTATGCTGATAGACACGTTCTATCATATCGACCGAGTTATGCCCCATCAGCTCTGCAATGTACTTCTGCGGCATTCCCAGCAGCAGGCATTTGCTTGCAAAGTGATGGCGCAGCGCATGAAAGTTCAACGCATCGTCAAGGCCCTGCTTTTCACGGAATGTGCTCCACCTGCGTGATATTTCAAGAGAAGTGAGCGGACAGACACGTCCATCCACAGCACTCGAGATCAGATGCTCGCTCATTACCTTACTTATTGGTACACAGCGAAAACCTGCAAACGACTTAGGGTCTTTAAGGACCGCTCCGCTTTCTCCCTGCACCCGTGCCTGCCTGATCTCGATATGGTCGTCATGCACGCTGTTTGTTTCAAGGCCGCTGATCTCCGAAGCACGGAGTCCACACTGTGCCGCAAGTAAAAACGGTATCTCGATATCTGTTCCCTTGACCTGCTCTCTTATCTTGTCGACCTCCGCACTATCAGGAACATAAATATCACGTTTCTTTTTCTGCGGCAATGTAGTACGCAAGGTAATTTCAGGCTTGTACAGCTTCAGCACCGCCGAGATCAGGTTATGTACATTTCGGCAGGTCTTAGGGCTGTGATTGAGTGCAAACTCATTGAAAGCGGCTTGTACCTGCCTCTGCGTGATATCCTTGAGCTTCATCGCCATAAGCTCCTGCACATTATTTTTGAGAATGGATCTGTACGAGCGCAACGTCGAGGGTGATATCACGTTTTCCTTGCTGTTTATATAGTTTTCAACAGCTTTTTTCAACAACAGGTTTGAGGAGCTTTCATCGATTTTCAGTTGATTATACTGTGCAGCAAGGTACTCGGCTTCCTTTTTGGTGTCGGCGGTAAAGCTCTTGTACTGCCTCTTCCCTGCCGCATCCTTACCGATATACAGGTTGACTCTCCAGCTGCCGCTTGGGAGCTTTTTTGCGGTTGCGATGGGATCAGCTCCTTTCTGAAATCAGCATCATAAAGGCTGTGCTTCTTTTATATTTATGGAATTTGGCACTTTAGACCGTATACCATCTACGTGTTCATAAAGATCGGGTTTGATCGGCGATCTCATAGGGTCTAGTATAAAATCAATGCCCTCTCTGCGTGCGAGTTTTGCAGCAGGAACAAAGTCACTGTCACCTGATATCAGAATTATCTGATCGACTTGCTTTTTGTATGCCAAGGATGATATGTCAATACCTATTTTCATATCCACACCTTTTTGATTTATCTGCAACGCAAAATCACTTTCGGTCAGATCATCAATTGCCATTGAACCGTTGCATAGTTTTTTAATTGTTTCATATCTAAGTGAGTATGTAGCCTGCTCCTCTGCCAGCTTACCCATTCTCATGCAGAATTTACGTTTGTGGGTAAGCTCGGATATGAACTCATTCATCCATACATATAAGTCGGAACGTCCGAAATCTATCTGCTGTTTCAATAGGGGATGATATACTTTCTTTGCCATTGGAGGACAGTCATAATAGAATATTCTGTATAATTCTCGTTGCTCGTTTTTATCTCGGAGATGGGAACGGCAGTAGTTTTCGAGTTCTTTTGCACGTTCCTGTGCAGTTTTCTCGCCAAAAAGATGATAAGCTCTTTGGCGGTAGAAACCACCATCGACCAGTATTGCAACCTTGATCATAATTCCTCCTTGATAAATGAAAAGCCCTTAGGGTCGGCGCTTCCCTTATTGTGGGAGGCTTACTGCTAAGGGCATATTAACGATGTAACCGCTGTTACAATTTTATTATATGCCATAGCAACCAAAATTTCAACCCCTACAACGAAATTTTGTTATAGTGCATAGTCGAAGCTCCGAGTTTTTGTGGATTTTTGTGCGCATTTTTTCGTATTTTTTCAGTATTTTGCGGTGTTTTGTATGCTTTTTTGGTTTCCCCCTGTCCGTTTGGGCAGGGGATTTTTGTTTAAAATGGATAATCCGATACGGTTTCTTGATAATCCTCGGTATATGGTTTCAGTATGCCCTGTTGCATATAAGTAGTTTCTGACCCACAATAAGGGCAATACCGTGCATCACCGTCTAAATGATATCCATTATTACACGAATAATAATCTTCTGGGCTATATCTTGAACAATTATTATAAAATGACAAACCGCATATCTGACAAAAACCACCGATATTTGGCAACTGCTCATTGTAACAACGAGGACACAGTAACGGCTTGTTATTATCGTCCATTTCAATCTTTGAATATATCATTTTATCGCCTTTCCAAGAAAAAAACAATTGTTTTTCTCCACATATTTTGCAATATAAAAAACCTTTTTTGCCACGGTATATACTTTCACAATTATTACATCTTACCACTCCGAAAAACAGTTCCCATAATGCATACTCGAATTTGTTGTTTTTAGGATTGGTGTTATCTGATTTTCTACGCCATAATAAGTATCCATTGTAACGGTTATATGCTGCAGGAGAGGAGATTTTACAAGTACGTTGTAAACTGAGTTTAGATGAAATGCCTAAAAAATATAGCGGAAGATATGGTGCAAGTATATATGAAGCAAATAAATCAGCCTCATTTTCCAGCGCATTGTATTCAGACTTGCTCAAATCATTTCTGTACAGTTTTGTATGCTCAAATTTGGTATGATGTAATAGTAAGACATGACCTAGTTCGTGTGCTATATTCCAACGATAACGGTTGCTTCTCACTTTCGATGAGCTAATATCATTGTAATAAATTACGTACAAATCATTATTTGCATCATAATCCGTGTATGCATCTTCGGTTTTGCATTGTTTGACCATCTCTTTATACGTCAAATTAAAGTATTTCATGTGCGTACTGTATGGAACAACTTTGACATTGTCGTAACATTTTGCTATGGCTTTGATAGGAACAGGAAACTGAATTTTATCGTGCTTTACAGATTGATAATGCTCAAATGCATCAATAACCACCTGTTTTATTTCACTCTTAGAAAGGTAATCACTCATCTGTATCTTCGTCCACATAGTCATCAGAAAAGTATTTTCCGAATCCGCCTTTTGCGATATTCATAAATCTTTCCCACTCTTCTTCAGGCATGTTTGTTTTTGCTCTTTGGATTCGTCTAATATCGATATCATCAACGATATTTTTTTCGGTTGTAGAGGATTGCTGCTCGATAAGTGCCGATTTTGGAATATCAAAATAATTAGCAAGTTTTTCGATTTTATCAATTCTTGGATATTTCTTAGCAGAAAGCCATTCACATAATGTAGAATACTTAAAATCTAAATCATCACATAATTGGTATCTGTCTACTTTTTTCTTATCCATATAAAAAGAAAGATTTATAGCGAATATTTCCTTGTTACCGATGTCTGACATACAATCACTTCCCTTCTAAGAATATTTTACACCCAAAATGTAAAAAAGTCAATATTTTTTTAAAAAAAGTGCTTGACATTACGCTTTAAGTGTGATATTATATCATTACACCGAAAGCGTAACGAGGAGGTGATAATATGGCGATAACGTTAAAGGCGGCAAGGGTCAACAAAAAACTCAGCCAGAAAAAAGCCGCAAAATTAATTGGTGTAAGCGTTAGCATGCTTTCCAAATGGGAGACAGGCAAATGTTTCCCTTCTACAAAACGGATTCCTAAGATTACAGAAACCTACGGTGTTAAATATGACGACCTTATTTTTTTACCGTAATATTACGCTTTAAGCGTATTGGTAACAAATTATTAAGGAGGAAAATCATGAACGATTTACAAATTTTCAACAACCCTCAGTTCGGAGAGATACGAACAGTTGAGGAAAACGGCAAGGTGATGTTCTGTGGTAAGGATATCGCAACGGCACTCGGCTACAGTAATACTAAAGATGCAATCGCAAGACATTGTAGGGGGGTCGTAAAACACGACCTACCTCACCCTCAATCTGAGAACAAGACAATTGAAATGTCTTTTATCCCCGAAGGTGATGTCTACCGCCTGATAACACACAGCAAGCTTCCTGCGGCAGAGCAGTTTGAGAACTGGGTATTCGATGAAGTGCTTCCGACGATACGCAAGCATGGTATGTATGCAGTTGATGAACTGCTTGATGATCCTGATCTTGCTATCAAAGTTTTTGCTGAGCTTAAAGAGGAGCGATTAAAGCGCAAGGCACTTGAAGTGACCGTTGCCGTACAGGAACAGCAGATCACCGAACTCAAACCAAAGGCTAGCTACTATGACTTGGTACTTAATTGCAAGGACCTGCTCTCTACTACTGAAATTGCAAAAGACTATGGCAAATCAGCGCAGTGGCTCAACACTTTGCTTCACGAACAGGGCGTTCAGTTTAAGCAGAGCGGCATTTGGCTTCTGTATCAGAAATACGCAGAAAAGGGCTATACCAGTACCAAAACACACAACTATCTTGATGATAACGGCGGTACACATTCAAAGGTTCATACATACTGGACACAGAAAGGTCGTTTATTCATTTACGAACTGCTGAAGTCGTTGGGATTTCTTCCAATCGTCGAGGCGGCATAAAGGTGGTGAGTATATGGAACTATTCGATATAATAGGCATGAGTTTTGCGGCAGTATTACTCATAGCTACATTAATTATGCTTATTTTTGCAACAATCCTAATTTTCATTGAAGTTCGGGATGAGCTTGATAAAAGGAAACAACCTACCTCCCGAAAGAAGATAGCAGAAGCTCTGGATATATCCGATACAGAAAGGAGTTAAACCATGCCAAAACTCAAACCATCGCCAATATCGGCGGCTGCGGAGGTCGTCAAGCAGAACATAATCGCAAGAGGCGCTTATTTCGGCGCACGCACCGACAGAGAGTTCGCAAAGCTACTGAGCATACCGCAGACAACGTACACCAATTACCGCAACAATCCACGTTTATGGCCGCTTGAGCGCCTTATCATGGCAGCTATGGCACTCAAAGTTCCGCTGTCATGGCTTATGACCGACCACAGCGGCGAGATCAAGGAGGAGTCACAATGAACAAATACAAAATCTACCTCACAAAATCTGCTGAAGTGGCGGCACTCATATCCAAAGCA
>JAZQGZ010000029.1:0-9134 GCA_045540255.1 Oscillospiraceae bacterium
AATTATGTGACGAATGTATATAACATCACTGCCGTTTTCATCGTACTGGTGTATAAGCTCATTCACTGCGGCAGTCAGCTCAGCGGTGTTGTAGGCAAACTTTGCTTTTCTTTTCTCATAGAGATAGTCGTTCTGCATATCGATTACAATGAGTGCTGTTTTCATCGTTATTTTCTCCGCTTATTGAACGGGCTCAACGCACATCATAATAAAACTCGTCCGCCGCCTGTCTGTCCTTGCCTGTGAATATCCTTTTTGTGAGCTTGTGATTCTTGATCAGATACCAGTCACCGAACTCATCGAACTTGCGGCTGGAGGTCAGCACAACTCCATTTTTGAGCGTGCCGTATTTCTTGCCGTATCTTTCACCGAGAGCTTTCAAGCGCCTTGCGAAATCAGCGTCCTCAAGGCTTACAAGACTCTCGTCAAATCCGCCTATCTTATCAAAAGCCTTTCTGCTGAACCAGAACATGGTGGCTGAAATAAAACCGCCGCTCTTTATCATGGTCGGCAGAAGATTGAGCGCCACATATGCGCCCGAAATCGCAATACCAAGCGACATGCGGTCGAACATTGGTATAGCTCCGCCTCCGATGTATTTTCCTGAGCGCAGCAGCTCCTTTATCTCGGCAAGGGCGGTCTTATGCATCACGCTGTCTGCATCAATGGTGACGATCACCCTACCATTTGACGCTCTTACTCCAGCATTTCTGATACTGCTGATGCATTTATCGCTGTTCTCCAGCACTTCTACACCGTAGCGCCTTGCGATATCCGCTGTTCTGTCGGTGCATCTGTTGGCTACAACGATGATCTCCACTTCATCGGAGATCTCTCTTGCCGCTATCTTTATCGACTTCAGACATTTTCCTATATATCTTTCCTCGTTATGCGCAGGTATTATCACTGAAATTAACATAAAGCACCTCCTCACTTACCAAAATACTCCTCAAACACCTCGTCCGCATAGCTGACAGCGACCTCGGGATAAGCATAGCCCTTTATCTCCGCCACTTCCCTTGCGGTCTGCGAGAACAGCGACTTAGTTTCACGCAGTGCGGCTATCATATCCGCCCTGTCATAATGCGCAAAGCATTTCGGCAGAGCGTTCTTTATGCCCTCGTCAGCCCAGCGGTCGAGAAATCTTCCGTCATGCCAGACATCCCTTGCATATTTACTTACGGTGTACATCTCCAGCATTTTCAGCAGATGGTTTTTGAGATATGCGTCAATGCACATCTTCGCTGTCCACAGCTCGCCACGGAGTATCTTCTTGCCTGCCCACACCACATGGAAGCAGAAATCATTCACAAGATTTATGTACTCGGCTTCGGAAAGCCCGTTGTATCTCACCTCACGGCTCACATGCTCGCTAAGCAGCCCGCCGATGCCCATAGCATCATACAGCACGGTATAACCCCTGTTGCACACCCAGCCTGCAACGCCCTCTTTTGCGGCGGAAATAAGCTGCTCGGGCGTGAAAACTATCATATCCACATCAAGGGCGTTTTTGTACAGCACTCTCCGCTCCTTGCCACCACCGAGGGTCGGCTCCACAAAGGATATCCGCACCTTGCCAAGCCGCCCGGGGATGTCGCCGTACAGCCACTTTTCCGTGTCCTCTGCCGCAATTATCAGATCAAGGTCGGAGTATTCGTCAGCCTTTACCTCGCTCCTAGTTGACGAGCCGATGGCAACGACTGCCTTTATTCCCTCGTCAGCATTGGCAAGCTCAAGTATCCTCGCCTTTATCTCTGCGTATCTGTCCTGCATTTAATCACTGCCTTTCGATTTAATATGTATGGATAAAGTATACCATATTTTTCTTGCTTATGCAACAGGAAATCGGCGGAGAATGTGCTCCGCCGATGTTGTTTATTCATACCTTTTCTTTAATACCTCAAATGCATCGTCCAGAGTTATCTCTCCAGACATCAGCTTTAATATAAGCTCCCTGTGCTCCTCTGTGACCTCGAAGCCCTCCATTTTTGTGGATGCTTTCGTTCGTCCGTTTTTGCGAAGCAAAATTCGGTCGCTCCGACCGAAAGGATGAACATCGGGAGCAGGGTGAACGCCTGCGTTCACTCAGCGACCCACATTATTGGCATTATCCACAGCACGCTCAGGTGTCATTTGTGCCATACTCACGACCTCCTGAAATAAGTCTGTCTATATTGTACCACCATTCCCGCAAAAAATCAAGACCACTGAGCTGCTCACAGCCTCACCCCAAAGCCGTTTCCGACCTTGCCGCCCTTTTTGAGATGCTCAACATAGCACCGCCGCATGGAGGTGTCAACAGGTAGCTTGTCGGGGTCCTTTTCATCCGTATCGAACAGCCGCCAGAGATCCTCTCCATCGTTATCCTCCCAGCCGATAATGTCGTACTCGGACATGAAACGGTATGTATTGGTGTGCGGCGGCAGGATGCTCTTGTTTTCGGGGTACAGCAGCCATGAAAAGCAGACGAACGGGCAGCTCTCCCCTACCTGCTCCTTAAAAAACTCCCTTGCCTGTGCGTATGAGCTGTCGCAGCTCTCTTTATCGAGGGGAGTGCCTGTCCTCGGTATGTGGACGTTGATGACCCTGCTCTTGTCCGCTTGAAGCCTTACGCCGTTCTTTTCGTAGTCCTGCCATGTGGTGATTATCTCAAACTGTAATCTGCCGAGGGCAAACCTGCTCAGGTCGAAAAATCCGCAAAACCACGGCGCAACGAACGAGCCGCAGATGCCCTTGACCGCCTTACATTCCTCAAGCTTCCATTTAAGGTCAAGAACGCTGTCCCTGTATATCTGCATATCAAGTCCCCTGTCGGCATAGACCGTCCTCAGATGCCTTGTCATGCACATGAACACCAACAGGTCGGCGGTGAAGCAATGCACTCCCGTAAGCTCGGATATGCGCCTTGCCCTCTCCAGTATCTCGGTCTGATAGTCGGTCGAGATATCCGCCTCGTATGCCGCCAGAGCATCAACCAGAAGCCTGCCTGCCGCATCGTCAGCGGTTATCCTGTCATACGCTTCAAGCAGCTGCCGTGCATCCTCGGGGGAGTATTCAAATTCCTTTAAAAAGCCTGTCAGATAGTCTCTCATTTTCTTTACCTCGATGTGTCAGGTGTTTATAGATATAGTGCGTTCTTAAATATGACTATCTATATCGTACCACTATTCCCGCAAAAAATCAAGACACAAAGTCAAAGCAGCCAGGTTGTCCTGACCGCTTTAAACTATTATTCGCACGCAATATAGATATCCATACTCTCTCCATCGGTTTCAAAGCAAGGTATAATGCCCTCCCAGACATGCTTCAAGCCGTTTATCTTCATATACTCATCGATAGCCTTATAGCCGTTCGGAATGACCACAAACGGATTGTCAAACGGACTTTCGATATGCACAGCCGCATATTTCTGCGCTTTCTGCTCCTTGATCTCAAGACCGTCGGGGGTGAGATCATCAGGCAGTACCCATGCGGCGGTGTAGCCGTGCATATTATACACATTTATCTGCTCCTGAGAAAGGTACGGGAAATCCCAGCCGATGACCTTAGGGGAATCAACTCCGCGCTCCTTTGCGATCTTATATATCCTGTCAAGCGCGTCACCCTCGGGGTTGGTGCTTATGGCGGTGTATACTACATAGCGGAACGAGGGCACGGTCTCCACACGCAGATTCGAGTACGCCTCATCAAAAGCGCCGAGATCATCTCTGAAAAGGTTATCAAGAGAGCAGTTAAAGAGTGTGCACAGCTCTATCGCCTTTTCTATCTCTGGCTTACACTCATCGTTCTCCCACTTTGACACAGTCTGACGTGAAACATCAAGCCTTTCTGCGATGGTCTCCTGCGTCATATTACGGTTAATTCTGCGTAAATGCTGAAGATTATTTCCAAAGCTCATATTTATCATCCTTTCAAATAGATACTGTAAGCTTACGAAAAGATTATAGCACAGAATAAGCCGTCATTCAACCACGATACGCTTGACTTTTTCGCATTTTCCGCAACCTGAGGTTGACAGATCATAAAGTGGATATCAAAAAACCGCAGAATAAAGACATTTATATCTTCCTGCCCCTAAACACCCTCGTTCCACTCTGATCGCCTTGACCACCCACAGCAAAATATGCTATACTGATAAAAAACCGACAGGGGTGAGATAATGACAATAAACACCGATCATCAGCTGAGGGAGCAGATGTCGCACGACACTGCGGTATTTCCCATCACATATTTTCATGATGAGCTGGCTTCGCTCCCGAATCACGAGGGTCCCCTGCACTGGCACCCCGAGTTCGAGATAGCAACAGCGCAAAGCGGCACTCTGGATTTTCAGGTGGGACAGGAGCACATCACGCTTCACGCAGGCGACAGTATCTTCGTCAACGGAAATATCCTGCACTCCATCAGACAGCTTTCAGACGGCGAGCCTGACCCGATGCCGAACATCGTATTTTCGGGCACGATCATCGCCCCCGAAACGAGCACGATCTATAAAAAATACGTCAGCCCCGTTTCCGCCTGCGATTCCCTGCCGTATATACTGTTCAGACAGGGCGACAGCGCAAATGAGCTGATAAGCGAGATATATCGTCTGTTCCGTGAGCAGGGCGAGTGCTATGAGCTGATAGTTCAACGAAAGCTGAGCGAGATTTTCGAGCTGATATACAAGAATTTCGATGCCCTGCCGAGGTCAGAGACCACACGGGTGCAGCTTATTACGGGCATCCGTATACAAAAGATGCTGTCGTATATCTATGAGCATTACGCCGAGGCGGTTACTCTCGAGGATATCGCTGCTTCTGCGAATATCAGCCGAAGCGAGGCTGGCAGGTGCTTCAGGTCGTATATGAGCTGCTCCCCTGTTGACGCACTCATTCAGCACAGGCTTCAGGTCTCGCACAGGCTTCTCACCGAAACAACCCTTTCTTTGCAGGAGATAAGCAGCGAGTGCGGCTTTAATTCCGTGAACTACTTCAGCCGCAGATTTCGTGCGCATTACGGATATGCTCCGAGCCGCAATCGGGTTTTGGGTAAATAGTGCTTGATCCTGGCACTTTTGCACCTTGCAGACGAGCTCTTTTGATGGTAAAATACATACAAGTATATATACCAACATGGAGGTAATAATTATGGAATTCAAGTGGTTAAACGAAAGCGAGATCAAAATAACAGACGGCAGGATCGAGATCAAAGCACCTGCGCAGACAGATTTTTTCTGCGGCAGCATTGACGAATGCGAGGAGGGCATACTCCCCGAATCCCTCTGCAACGCACCGTATTACTACACCGAGGTGGATGGAGATTTTGTGCTTAAGGTAAAGGTCTCCCACGATTTTAAGGACACCTATGATTCCGCATCGGTAATGGTGATGAAGGACAACACCTGCTGGGCGAAATGCTGTTTTGAGCTGACGGATTTCGGCACTCACGCCGCTGTCAGCGTAGTTACAAAGGGCGATTCGGACGATGCAAACGGCTGTAATTTAGACTGCAACACCGCATGGCTTCAGGTCGCAAGAGTAGGAAACAACTTCGCATTCCACTACTCCACAGACGGCGAGAATTTCTACATGATGAGATATTTCCATCTCCCCGTTGACCGTGTCGTAAAGGTCGGACTTCTTGCACAGGCACCTGTCGGCAACGGCGGCGTCAGAGTGTATGAAGATCTCAGCATTGAGAAAACTACTGTCAAGAACATCAGAGCAGGTAAATAAAGCACATCAGGCACACAGAATCATCCGTGTGCCTGATCTTATTTTATGAGCCTTACAAAAAGGCTGTTCATACAGCAAAGCCGCATTATCAGAAAAAACGCAAGATAAAAAGTGCGAAAAACAAGGAAAAACGCAGGATAAATTCCCGCAAAAAGCATAAAAAACGCAGGATAAGGGTGATTTTACGACAGCACATATTAAACTTTTCGACAAATTAGAATTTATTAGTTTAATACAGCTTTATATCCATTTGCTTTATCGCCAATAATTGTAATAAAGTATTCTTCGCCAAAGTGCGCTTTCCACGAAATAGGTGTATCTATATATTGTGTAATATTCTCTGGATAAATATTATCATAATTAGGCTTCACATATTCAGTAATAATTCGGAAATATATTTTCAATTCTACATCATTATAAGAACTTTTTAACTCCTGCTTATTCCATACTATTACGATATCAGAATTATTCTTAATTAAAGACTTATCTGCATTTGATATACCTCCACTGAATTCTACATCATCTGCATAATAATCAAAAACCAATAATCCAATATCTTCTTTTGTATTCATTTGAACATGCAATGTTATTTCATCATCAGCAGGTTTATATTCATCAAAAAATATTTGTTTGCATAATAATAATAATAATCCCAAAACTAATGTAATAGCTACTACAATAGTTATTACAATTTTCTTTATGTTCATTTCATGAAACCTCCAAATTTACAAAACATAATATTTCTTAAATTCAAATTTGCAATTATTACTGTATTACTTCAATATATTCATTTTCTGTATCAGGATTATGCCAAACCACCTGATAAAAAGGAGCTTTGTAAGTAATGCTGTCAGCGCCCCATTCTTTTTCATAAGCAAATCTCGGAACCTGATTTCCTGATATTACACCTAAATAATCTGTAAACAATAATAATGCGAATATAAGTAAAAAACATCCTAAAGAATAAATAATCCTGAACTTATTTTTACATATCAGCTGATAAACGCCAGATGATATTATTATTGCACCGATAACTGAATAGATAGAACCCCAGCTGCTATCACGCGGGAAAATCGCAAGTGCAGAAATAGCCAGAAAAGTTCCGAGTCCTATCAGAACATAACCTATTACTTTTCTCATTTTGTAATACTGTACCTTTTTATCTTCTTCGGCGTACTCCGCTACTTTTACCAAAGTTCCTTTTGTTTCTTCATTCATAATCTCACTTTTCCTTTCTCCGTCAATAATTTCCTTAATATCAACTCCATAAAATTCTGACAATTCAATAAGAATGCTGATATCGGGTAATGTGTTTCCTGTTTCCCAGCGGGAAATTGAACGGTTTGAAACATTCAGCTTTTCTGCTAACTGTTCCTGAGTCAGTTCCTTTTCTTTTCTTAATGTTTTTAAAAATGCACCTATCTTTGCCTGGTCCATCTTTGCACCTCCTTCTATTGTCATTTTATCATTTCCGCTATCCTTTTTGAACGACACAAAGTGAGAAATGCCGTATTTATAAGAATTAGACACCGCTGTCCAGTCGGATATTATTGAAATTATTGCCATAATTATTGTATCACATGCTCTACAAAAACTCAATACCACAAAGCAAAAGCCGCACTCGTTTTACGAATACGGCTCAACATATTGCGCCTGATAAACTGCATCAGAAATAATTCACCAGCAGAATGACGATACTGGTGGCTATCATCACAATGCCCACAACACGGTTCAGTGTCTTTGCATCGGCTTTGTTTGCGATCTTTGCGGCGATCCTTGCCCAGATCAGCGTAAATACAACGCACAGCACAAGGCAGAGGATATCGGGCATTCCGCCGATCATAAAGTGGCTGACGCCGCCCGTCAGAGCCGTAAACGCCATGATAAACACGCTCGTGCCGACTGCCAGATGCATAGGATAACCGAGGAAAGAGGTCAGAACGAGCAGCAGCATCATTCCGCCGCCTGCGCCTACAAAGCCACAGATAAAGCCGACGAATACGCCGCCGATTATCGCCTTTATCGTTCTGTTCTTCGGGGAGACTTCTTCAAGCTGCTCCCTCGTTTTGTTCACAGGCTTCAGCAGGAAGCGCAGTCCGATGATAATAAGCGCTATCTGCATCGTGCCGCCCATGGTCTGCTCGGGCAGGAAGCTTGCCACAAGGCTTCCGACCATCGTTACGGTAAGCACGCTCACGAGCAGCGGTAGGCTGTTCTTTACGTCTAAATTTCCGCTTTTCTTGTAGGTATATGCACTGACGAGGCTTGCCAGAACATCGCTGATAAGACCTATACCGACCGCATCATAGGCAGGTACGCCCAGAAACGTCATGAGCATAGGTCCTATAACTGCGGCAGCGCTCATGCCCGCAAAGCCAGTTCCAATGCCTGCTCCCGCACCTGCGATAAAGCACACAAGTATTTTTATCAATATATCGTTCATAATGTTGCTCCGAACTTTACGTTCTCTTTGGTTTTATCAGTTCACCTATCATTGCACCGCCGATAATACACACTGCACCTGCAATTTGTATTATAGTCATTTTCTCTCCGAGCAACAGGGCGGCAAAAACAACTGCCGACAATGGCTCCAGATAACCGCATACTGCCACAGTTTGCACAGGGAGCTTTGCAAGAGGCGAGAAATACAGATAACAACCGATACCCGTATTTAAAACGCCAAGTATCAGTATCCAACCCCAAGAATTTGCAGGAACATCGATAATGAATCCTTGCTTAATTCCTGTAAATACCGCAACAGTCAGGAAGCTGACCACAAGCTGTATTACAGAGTTTTCCATGCCACTGATATTTTTTGATTGCTTGTTGAGTGTTACCATAAAGAAATACATCACAGCCGACATTGCACCGCAGAACAATCCCCAAGTATTGCTACTGCTGACTGTATTGCCGTTTACGAGTAAAATACCAATAAGTACGGTCACAAAGCCCAATAATTTTGGTGCGGTCAGTTTTTCACGAAATATGATCGGCGATAATATCATCACAATAACAGGTCCGCAATAATAAAGCAGTGATGATAAGCTCACGCCTATCTGCTGGTATGCTTCGTAAAGGAACATCCAGCTCGTTCCCATTGCTATTCCCGAAAAAACGATAAATACCGTATCCTTTTTAAAATCCTTTATATGAAACTTGCCTTTACCGATCAAAAACAAGGCGATCAAAAGAATACTGCCTATTAATGTTCGTAAAAACACGATCTCATAACTGTTCAGCGGTATATGGCTCGCCACTATTCCGTTAAGACCAAACAGCAATAATGCCGATATGTATTTAATAAATGCTTTGCTATCCATTGGGTACATCTCTTTCAAATTCTGATTTATTGGTGAATTCAGTATACCATATTTTTATCCAAAACTCAATACCGTAAAGCAAAAGCCGCACTCGTTT
>JAZQGZ010000030.1:0-3727 GCA_045540255.1 Oscillospiraceae bacterium
GGCGCTATCATGGGAATAGTAATTTTTGTGTGGAGGATGAATGTGTTCGCTCCGTCCAGCCTTGCCGCTTCAAATACAGACCTCTCGATAGAGGTGAACGCCGCCGTCAGCAATACGTTACAGATACCGATATTCTTCCATATAAACAGCAGATATATCGGTAGGACAGTTTCATTCTCCCCGAACACGCTCCGCCATATAAGCACGATACTCGCTGTGGGAATCACCATCGGCAGCACGAAAGCGAAGCGTGTTTTTCGTACCCATCTGATACCGTAGGACAGCGCAAGTGATATCACCAGCGCAAGCACCACAAGCACAGGAACGCACACCACGATAAGCAGCAGCGAGTTCTTCAGCGCAAGCAGGAAATACTCGTTTTTTAGGGTGTCAATGTAGTTGTCAAGCCACACAAAATTCCTGCGAAACTGGTTGTCTATCAGCGAGTAATACAGCACGCGCAGATACGGTATCACGAAAAATATCGCAGTGCCGATAAGGCTGGGCAAAAGCAGCAGCTTGCATTTTGTGTTCCACTTTATCCGCATGGTATCACCTCCTGTATAGTACATCTGTTTTAGGGAGCTTTTATTACATTATTCGTTAAGATAAGCCGAAAGCTTTCTGTCCGCGTCTGCGATATATTCATCAAGAGATATCTGCCCCGAAAGGTAACGTTTGAAATCAGCGTCATAAAGCTCCGCAGGATAGGAGTATCCCACCACTCCGTCAGAGAAGATATCATACATATCCTGCGCACAGGGAATATCAGAGTACATCGTCCTGTCGGAAAGCATAAAGGTGTCGTTCTGTGTACAGATGTATCTTGTCATATCCGAAATATATTCGAGTGCTGCGTCAAGATTGTCCGATGCGGGATTTACCGCTATAAACAGCACATGAACCAAGTTCTTTTCATCCTCGGAATACGTGGGAAATGGCGCCACTCTTGTATCGTCCGTCCACAGGAAATAACCTCTGCCATCAATATTCAGCAGCGACATATCCGAATACAGGCTGTCGATGTTGTTATCAAGGAATTCAAACTGCATCGCAGACGATGGATGTACGATATCCGTCATGCTCTGACTGCCATCCTCATTCATGATATTGAAGCGTGTTTTAATAAGCTCAGCCATGCTGCGGAATTCCTCTGTGTCAAAGCTGTCATGCTTCGCAAGATATTCCAGCATTGCAGTCTGCACAAGCATCCAGGAGTTACGGCAGCATTTTGCGGACAAGCCGTTTTCTTTCATATAGTCAACATAGTCAAAATACTCTTCCATGTCCATATCAGTGAGATCATAGCCTGTTTTTGCAATGTTCTCCTCATTGTAGAAGTGAACCTCCCCATCAACAGCCACAGGAATGCACCAGACCTCTCCGTCCTCGGTGATGCAGGCTTCCTTAAGATATGGGAACAGGCTGTCCAGATATTCTCCCACGCCCTCCACATCATTAAGCGGATAGAAGCTGCCCTTGTCCCTAAGACTTCCGCCGATGCTGTCACGGGAATTGACATAGCACACATCATAGTCCCTGTCCTGAGAAAGCACCTTTAACGCAAGCTCCTCGGCATCGGGAATGGACTGTAGTATATTATATCCGCAGCTGAACGGCTCGTAGCCATAGGCGTATTCGGAGCACAGCAGCTTTATCTGCTGATTGCCCTTGTAATAAACAGGGAGTCTCAGCCTCTCCACTACCCATGACTCACTGTTCCTTATCCAGCAGTAGTCGCCTGCGGTCTTTATCTCTCTGAAGCTGCTGCCGATAAACACATTCGGAAATATCTCCGCCGCTGAGTCGTCAGAAGCGTTTCCCGCAAGCAGCATATCATGCGAACGGTTTGAGGACTGGGTAACATAGCTGCCGTCACCGAAAGCTGCCAGTCCCTTTATTTTACCAAGCTGAGCCGTATAAACAGGCTCGGAAAGCTCACCACCGCTGTATGTGCGTAAATAATATCCGTTCTCGCCGTGACAGCCGTATATCACAAGCTTATCCCCTGTGGAATCCGCATCAAACGGAAAGTCTGTCACTATCTCTCTTATCTCTTCATCTGCATAGGAATATATAGCTGTACCGCCGTATTCCACTTCCTCCGCTACACTCGCAACGCCTCTCATACCTGCCCACATATATCCACATTTCAGCGCTGATTTTGAGTTGTCATAGCCCACTGGGTTAAGCTCATCCCCCACAAAGGATATCCCATGGATATCGCTCAGCTGCGGAATGTGACAGAAAACAGAAGCCGCTCCGGTGGATATCTGCATCTCATCCACGAAAACACCCGAGCCGTAGCCCTCATTATAGCCTGTATACGCTATGTAAATGCTGCCGTTCGCATATATGATATCCTTTGCGCCATTATACGGGAACCCGGTTTCTGAAAGCATAACGCCGTTCTCGTCATAATGTCGCAGCATAAGCTGCTCCGTCCCGCTGACAGTGAACAGCTCGCCGTTGTCTGTACCACAGAACATCCGCAGCTCCATATAATCCACATTCTCATACAGCAGATATGCTGCAGGGAGCATCTCCTGTTCCTGCGAGATGTCATTGTCGCTGTCCGTCACAGCGTTATCAGCGCAGCCTGATATCAGCATTACCGCCGCAAGGAAGTAACTGATGATGTGCTTTTTCATAGTATGTATACCTCCTCACTGGTCATGCTGTCATCGTTATATCGCATCTCTATAAGTATCGCCGTACCCTCGGAATGGTTTGTCTTTACAGTATAAACTCTTTTTCCATCGGTGAATACCGAGGAATAATATCCGACATCTCCGCCGCCCGACAGTACGATCTGATCGCCAAGCGTGCGCAACGGCGATCTGTAATAGCTCCAGAATTTTGTTACCTTGTCACGCGGATACTCAGGGTGAGTTACAAATGTATCAATAAACATACTGTATATATCGCCGTCAACCTTTGCATAGCCGTAGCAGAATTCCTGAGGTCCCTGCAGTCTGCGCTCCTTGCCTGTTTCAAGGTCAAGCTCCATCAGGTCGCCGCTTGCATAGTATGCTTTTCCGTCGTCTACCATAAAGCAGCATATATTCGGCTCCTTGGTAAATGATATGCGTTCTTCCGTTTCAGGATTGTAAAATGCCGAATAAAGTTCGTTGTCTATGACTACCTGATACCTTCCGCAGAAACCAACAAGATGTGTGCTGATATCGGTCACATTTCTTCCGTCAAGACCACAGCTATAGCTTTCATAATGCAGAACATTATCCTCAGTGCGATACTCAATGGTGTAATACAGCACACCATCAGCAAGGATAAGGCTTGCCGCATCTGCGTCAAGTATCAGCTCCGTTTCACCCGAATCGGGGTCGATGCGGTAGATATCGCCCTTATGGTCATCGCCTATCATGTGATATACAGGCTCGGCACTGTCGATAAGGCAGTACAACTCACCTTCCCATATATTCATTCCCCAAACCGTTTTATCGATCAGTATACCATCATCCTTGCCGTCAACAAATCTGTGAAGTTTATTGTCATAACCGACAGCAGTGATGTAGGTGCATCCACGCTCTTTATCAACGCACACTATGCTGTTATGCGACCATGCACCAAGGTTTGAGCCTATATTCCCAAGCTTCGGCGTTTCTCCCATCTCAGACAGGTCAAAGCCTGTAAAAGTCACCTTGGGCGGCTCAGATGGCAGAAGCGGGCTTTCTTCGATCTCAGGCTCGGGGAGCGTTGCACGGGT
>JAZQGZ010000031.1:0-46926 GCA_045540255.1 Oscillospiraceae bacterium
ATGGAAAGCTATTACGCAGAGCATTTCGGATCGGAAGCTAATCTTCCACCACAGCCAAAATCTTGTGAAGAACTGCTTATGCTTACAGTAAATATGCTACGATTTACTGTTAATGACCCGAAAATTATTCTTACAAGAAAGTTACTCTTAACAGAACAATTTCACGATGAGCGTGTGAAAAAACTTGCAACAAAGCATTTTCTTGAGGGAACGCAGAAAATCTTTGCAAAGGTTTTTGAAGGAATGATGAAAGACGGCCTGCTGAAAGAAGATAATCCCGAAATGTTAAGCTTTATCTATACCGCACCAGTTACATCGCTTGTTCACCTTTGCGACAGAGAGCCGCATAAACAGGAGCAGATTTTCAAGCAGATCGAAGATTTCATAAACCACTTTATTTCCACTTACGCAGCGAAATAAAGTCTGATAGAACGGAGGTACTTATGAATTACGAAGTTTATATGCACGGCCAGATACTCGGAACACATTCCTTTTTGCTGAAAGGAGAGTTCTTACAGCCTGACGAATATTCAGAAATCAAGGCAAAGTATTTTCTTCCCGGAGGAGAAACAGGCACAGCCGCAACCGTACTGTCCTCTTTGGGTGCAACCGTAAACATTGACGGTACACATATCGGAACAGAGGTTGCACCGCTTTTAAGGGAGTTCTATAAGGATAAGACAGTCGATTTGTCCTCACTTTATTTCGACCCTGATTACGAGGGGCTTATGGACTATGTTGTAATTGCGGGGCTTGTCCGTTCTCCTATGGGTGTTTTTCAATCGCTGTACGAAAAAGGCGCAAAGAAACGCTGGAATATTCCAAAGGAAGAAGATATAAAGAACTGTAAGGTTGCAGCAATAGACCCTTTTTTCCTTGAAGAAACGCAGGCCACAGCAGAGCTTTGCGTAAAGTATAATAAGCCTTTTGTTACAATAGACTGCTGTCACGATAGTTATCTTCATAAGCATTGTGCAGTGAATGTGGTATCAAAGGAATGTACAGCCTCGGAACAGTACAAGGGTAAAAGCATAGAAGAAATCTACAAGCTGCTTACCGATAATACAGATGGTCTTGTAATTATCACTCGTGGAGAAAAAGAAATGATCTACGGCAGAAAAGGTCAGCCGATGAAAAAAATGCTGCCTTTCTCTGTTGAAGTGAAAAGCACGCTTGGTGCAGGTGATACATTCAAGGCAGGCTGTGTTTACGGCTTACTGCACGGTATGAACGATGACGAGATTGTGCGTTTTGCGAGTGCTTGCTCTGCAATAGCAATTTCCAGATTTCCTCTGCCGCTTAATCCGCCGACTATGGAGGAGGTTAAGGAATTGCTAAACAGATGACAGTTCATAAAGAGGCTTTAGCTTTTTTATTACTGATTTTAAAAGGAATACTGATTATGATAAATGAAAAATTTTCATAAACTTTTCCATATAAAACAAAAACCTCCCTGTAACCAGGGAGGTTGATTTGTATATAGTCCGTGAAGCGATCAACGCTTGGAGAACTGGGGAGCGCGACGTGCAGCCTTGAGACCGTACTTCTTTCTCTCCTTCATTCTGGGGTCACGTGTCAGGAAGCCAGCCTTCTTGAGAACGGGACGCAGCTCGTCAGAGTACTGGAGCAGTGCTCTGGAAAGACCGTGGCGGATTGCACCAGCCTGGCCTGTAACGCCACCGCCTGCAACTGTGCAAACGATGTCGAACTTCTCAACTGTATCTGTGAGAGTGAGGGGCTGACGAACGATGAGCTTCAGTGTATCAAGACCGAAGTAATCATCAATGTTTCTGCCATTGATTGTGATAGTACCGCTACCGGGGTATACTCTGACTCTGGCAACAGAGTGCTTTCTTCTACCTGTGCCGTAGTAGTAAGGTTTAGAATCGTACATTTTCAGCCCTCCTTAAAACTTGTACTCAACGGGCTTCTGAGCCGCGTTCTTGTGCTCTGCACCTGCATAGCAGCGAAGTCTTGTCATAGCCTTTCTGCCGATTGTGGTGTCAGGGATCATGCCGTTTACAGCAAGTGTCATAGCCTTCTCGGGGTTCTTTTCCATCAGAGTGTCGTAACGGATCTCCTTCAGGTGACCGATCCAGCCTGTGTGCCATCTGTAGTACTTCTTCTCAAGCTTCTTGCCTGTGAGAACTGCCTTGGAGCAGTTGATGATGATAACGTGATCGCCGCAGTCGCAGTGGGGAGCGAATGTTACCTTGTGCTTGCCTCTGAGCAGGTGAGCAGCCATTGCAGCTACACGACCGAGGGGACGGCCTGCAGCGTCAAGTACATACCAGCTGCGCTCTACTGTTTCAGCCTTGGGCATATATGTTGCCATACTTTTTTCCTCCTTATATTTCGGTTTTACCGATCTTATCTTCTGATAATACTGCGGTTTTACGCAATATCACCATTACACAACATTGATAATTATACACGCTTGAAAAGGTTTTGTCAAGGGTTTTTAGCCTTGGATTTTAAATATATCCCATTTTCTTTGGTTTTCTCTCTGTTTCTCTCTGTTTTTCTCTCTTTCTTGGAGTTCGTTTCAGATTTTGAGCCTTTTTTGAAAACGCAAGAAAACACGAGGTTTCGCGAGAAAAACAGAGTATGCACAGAACGAAAGATTTCATTGTTTTTCGGCGACAACGTATAAAAATGGCGGATACCTGAGTATCCGCCGTTTTGTATGTCAAAAGAATAGGTCTTCCGGCTTATATCAGCCGGATTTCTTTGCGTGAAACAAAATGAAATCCTATGATTTTATCTGATAAAACTGGTGCGGACAGGCTTTTCGGGCTCGGGGAAGCAGATCCCGTTCTCCTTGCCGAGTTCTATGCACTTCAGCAGCCATGCCATGTTTTTGGCGAGTACACGTACAGTCTGGATGCCCTCTTCATCCTGAAGCACCTGCTCGGGAGTGGAGCCGTGCACCTGGTTCCAGTACTGGGAGGATACCACAGGCATGCTGCATATAGTCAGATATTTGTTGAGCTGATCGAAAGCAGCGGAGGCTCCGCCTCTGCGGCAGCTTACGATATTTGCAGCGGGCTTGCCCATGAATGCGGATTTACCCGAGTAGAATGCCCTGTCCATAAACGCAGTAACAAGTCCGCTTGCGGCGGCGTAATGCACAGGCGAGCCGAATATAAATCCGTCGGCGGTACGGGCTTTTTCTACAAATTCATTTACACTGTCATTGTCGATGACACATCTGCCAAGGCCCTTTGCACAGGCACCGCAGCCGATACATCCGCTTACGGGCTTGTTTCCTACCCAGATCATCTCGGTATCTATGCCGTTTTCGTTAAGTACCTTTGCAGCCTCGCTGAGGGCGGTGTAAGTGCAGCCATTCTGGTGAGGGCTTCCGTTTAATAAAAGAACTTTCATGTATATACCTCCGTATTTTCAAGGGTGTACCCTTATTAGTTAAAGCGCACAGGGGATTCCCGCAAGACCGTTCAGAAATCCCTCTACAGCTTTGCGGATATCGTTGATATCGTTTATGTTTTTCAGATACGGAACGTGCAGGAATATGCAGTTGATCCCGTTTTCAAGGCAAATGCCATATATATGGTTGCAGCAGGAATTGCCGCAGTTTTCGGATATGTAAGCGGCATAACCGTTGTCGCGGATGAGTTGTGCACTTACAGTAACGTCAAGGGGAGTATACAGCTTTTTTCCGTTTTTCTTTGCACAGCGTTCCACGGATATCTTGTTTTTTATCACAGGCTTCTGCCCGAGAAAAACGACACAGCCTGTTTCTTCCCGATGTATCTCGGACATAAGCAGTTCCACCGAGTGTTGCTTGTCGTTTGGGAGAAGGAGTTTGCGGCAGGGGATGTCAGCCAGCTCTGTTATGAGCTTTGCGGGATTGTCCTTGCCATCGAAGCCTGCAAGTATTATTCTGTTCATACGTTTTTCACCTCATTGAGAAATTTCGGGTCAAGCTTTTTCAGCAGCAGCATCGTGCACAGTCCTGTAAAGGCCCCGCCTGTTATTGCGGAGGCAAGCAGTACCGGCGCGTATGCAAATACCGAAATAGTGCCGTAGAAAACCGTGGCGGCAAGAAGCTGCCCGAATATATGGAGCAGTGCTCCTGCCACTCCCGCAAAGGGGATGAAGTTTTCAGCTTTCTCCTTTGGCAGAAGTCGTTTTGCTGCTGTCATGGCGCATAGTGCGAACACTCCACCTGTGATGCCGAATATCATGTTCATAAGCGCGCCTGTAATCAGTGCCGCAACGATACATCTCAGCACCGAAACGGCGAGTGCGTCCGCGAACCGCCAGTTTCCGCCAAGGTACAGCATAAACAGCGTGACGATGTTTCCAAGTCCCACTCTTACAGCAGGGATAGGCACTATCGGCGGCAGCCAGCTCTCCAGTGCGGAAAGCACCGCTGCGAAGCAGATGAAAAGCCCGCAAAGTGCGAGCTTCTTAACGCTCATTTAAGTATCTCCATAAAGGATTCGGCCACTTCCATAAGCTCTGACTTGGGAGGCAGCGGAGGGGGGAGCGGAGCTTCTTCCACCAGTTTTTTCGGAAGCTCTTCAGGGTCGCAGGTGAGGGTATAGTGTTCCTCCCTTATCTTAAGCGGTGAGAATCCCAGAAGAAACGTCCTGAAATAATCTGCGGCAAAGCTTATGAAAGCCGCAAGTGCTGCCGCAAGCATAAGGCAGCCGCATACTATCATGGCTGTGCCGCCTATAATGAAGCTTATCACAGCATAAACGATATTCATTATGTAAGATGCGGTCTTTTCGGTTTTTCCGCCACCCAGCGCAAAGAATGAAACGGCGATGACCGCAAGACCTATAACGACGGAGATCACTATGTGTACCCATCCGTCTGACAGTATGCAGCCTGCTGCGATAGCGGCAACTGCCAGTATACATTGTATATAAAAGCAGGCATGGATAATGCGCCGCAGCACTGCTGACCTTTTCAGTCTTGCCGCGACGAAGTCGGGTATTATGTTTCCGTCTGTTTCAAAATGAAGCAGATATTGTTTGATTTTGTCGATCATGACCCATGCATCCTTAGCTTTATATTTCCTTTTTTACAGCTCCTCAAGCTGGGACAGCCACAAAGCGGAGCTTGCATCGCTCGGCATCCTCCAGTCACCGCGGGGGGACAGGCTTACAGAGCCTACCTTTACGCCATCGGGAAGACAGGAGCGCTTGAACTGCTGATTGAAGAAGCGGCGGCAGAAAGTCCTGAGCCACTTCAGTATGGTCTCATCGTCGTAGCTGTCACCGAGGGCATACTGTGCGAGTCGGTAGACCTTTTTGGGCGTGAAGCTGCGTCGGATAAGGTTGTACAGGAAGAAATCATGAAGCTCGTAGGGGCCTACAAGATCCTCGGTCTTCTGTGCTATATCTCCGTTCTCGTCTGCGGGGAGCAGTTCGGGGCTTACGGGAGTATCCACTACGCTGATAAGCACCTCGCTGAGCTGTTTGTTTTCACAGGATTCTGCGTAATGTCTTACGATATATCTTACAAGTGTCTTGGGGACGGATGCGTTTACTCCGTACATGGACATATGATCGCCGTTGTAGGTCGCCCAGCCGAGTGCAAGCTCCGAAAGGTCGCCCGTACCGACTACCATTCCGTTTTCAGCGTTTGCGATATCCATCAGTATCTGTGTGCGCTCGCGAGCCTGTGAGTTTTCGTAAACAACGTTGCGGCTTGCCTCGTCGTGACCGATATCCTCGAAATGCTGCTTAACGGCAGCGGCGATATCTATGCTGCGGAAAGTGGTTCCCAGCATGATGCAGAGCTTCTCGGCATTGGTTCGGGTACGCGCTGTTGTTCCGAAGCAGGGCATCGTTATCGTGATGATGTCGCTTGCGGGGCGTCCCAGAAGCTTCATTGTTTCGTAAGCGACAATAAGCGCAAGGGTGGAGTCAAGGCCGCCCGAGATGCCGATGATAAGCGTCTTGGCAAAGGTGTGCCTTACGCGTCTTGCGAGGGCGTGAGCCTGCATAGCCAGTATATCGTCGCAGCGCTGTGCCATTTCATCCTTGCCGACGGGGATGAAAGGATTTGCGGCATATTTTCTTGTGAGCGGTGTTTTTTGCGGCTGCATATCGAACATTATGCGACGGGAGGAGGCCTTGCTCACTCCGTAGCTTGTGTCCTTGCGGCGTTCAGCGCAGATATAACTTACATCTATCTCGCTTATAGTAAGCCCTGTTGTATACAGCTTGCTTTCGGTGAGGATGTCGCCGTTTTCGGCGATTATATCGTGACCGCTGAATATAAGGTCCTGTGTGCTCTCGCCCTCGCCCGCGGAAGCGAATATATATCCGCAGCGAAGCTGAGAGGATCTGCTTTTTACCAGCTCACGACGGAACTGCGGTTTGCCCACCAGCTCGTTGCTTGCGGCGAGATTCGCGATTATCGAAGCTCCGCCCTCGCACAGTGCGGTCGAGGGAGGGCAGACCGCCCACATATCCTCGCAGATCTCGGTTGCAAATATCAGGTCGGGGATCTGTCTGCAGCAGAACAGCAGATCAAGTCCGAATGGTACGGTCTTACCGAAAAGCTCCATATCCTGCTCTCCGTGCTCTGCGGGAGCAAAATTGCGCATCTCATAAAGCTCGTTGCAGTTGGGAAGATGCTTTTTGGCGGTAACGCCGAGTATCTCTCCGTCCTTTATCACAACAGCGCAGTTGTACAGTTTTCCGCCATGACGCAGGGGGCTACCTACTGTTACAAGCATATCCCTGCCCTTTGTGTGGGCGGTGATATCCTCAAGGGCTTTCAGCGCGCCGTCAAGCAGGGTCTGCTGTGAGAACAGATCGCCACAGGTATATGCAGTTATGCAAAGCTCGGGGAAAACAAGAACTTTTACGTTTTGCTTGTCCGCTTCATCTATCAGTTCTATGATCCTGTCTTTATTGTAAGCACAGTCGGCAACCTTTACATCGGGGGTGGCTGCCGCACATTTTATAAAACCATCGAGCATATTATATCCTACTCCTTTGATATAAAAAACAATATTCCTTATATATTATAAGCGTTTTTTTGCGGAAAATCAAGGGCTTGCGGATATATTGCGAAATTTTTACGGCACAGCGTTTACGCCCATCACACCGCCTGCCGCTCCGAAAGCGATACAGAGTATCAGCTTTACAAAGAACAATGCTCCGCCGAAACCACCGGATATCAGCGACAGCAATAAAAGCGGGATTATGTAAAGTGCTCCGCACAATGCGCCTGTTTTAAGGCCACCGTGACGTTTAAGCTTTCCGGCGTGCCTGCCTGACACAAAGCCTGATATGGCGGTTATGATCACAGCGGCTGCACCCGATATGCCCTCGGCCGAGTCTGTCAGCAGCATCAGAAGTGCTGCGGCAACGCACATCAGCAGTGTAGCGGCGTAGCCTGTGATAACTCCTGCTGCAAAGGGCATGAATCTGTTTTCTTTTTTTGATCTGCGCATATCACGACCTCCTAAATGTTGTTCGGGATATTATATGCTGTGTCATGTCCGATTATGGCTGAATATCACCTGATATGGGCGCGATGGATAAGCCTTGCGGAGACCGCAGTTGTGCAAAGCTGCTATTTTTTGTTGTTTTGGGTTTTGTTTATTGCAAAAAGAGATATTCTGTGCTATAATGTATGTTATCGGAATGAAATTCCGATACGACAGCGAAGCTGTCAGTTGCGAAGCAACGAAACATATATTCAAAGGTTTTGAGTTCGTTCGGTTTTCCGTAGGAAAACGCCGACCAACCGTCGGCGAGAACGAACATCGGAGCGAAGCGACATCATTATACCTCAGCCGTCCAAATCTTTGATTTGGGCAACGGTGTGCGGTGCTTGCTGATATAATTAATATGGTCATTCTGCGTTTAAAAGCTCATGATCGGGGAAACCTTTAAGAAAGGATGTTCATAATGACTTTAAAAAGAAAGATACTTGCGGCTTTTCTTTCCGGATGTATAGCTGCTTCGTCGGTTCCCGCCATGGCGGTCACGACAAGTGCTGCTACTTATGCGGAGGATGAGATCGTATATGAATATGACCGTACACTGTTTTATCTCGGTGGCACGGTAAAAAATCAGAAGGTGCTGAGCATAATTGCCAAAGCGGCAGGGAAGCAGATCGAAAAGATCACTTTCGGCGATCTTGAGGAGATCACGGTACTTGATCTCAGCGGGCTGGGAATCAAAGCAGTGCCCGAGATAATCGAGTATATGCCTCGTCTGCGTGTGCTGGATCTGTCGGATAATGATCTTACAAGTGCTGCGGTGCAGTCACTGGATCTCCGCAAGTGCTATGGACTGAGATCAGTAGATATAAGCGGCAACTATCTTACATCAGTTCCTGCGTGGTATGTGGGACTTGATATCGATGAAAAGGATATTTCAGACAATATTATAGGCATAGATGATCAGCGATCGGTAGTGCTTCCCAACCCGACGTACTATTTTATGCTGGGAGAGCCTGTGAATGTAAATGCTTTCAAGGACAAGGTCATTTCTGCGCTGGAACTCAGCGATGAAACTGCACTCCCGACATTTTTCTATGATCCCTCGCTTCCTACTTATGATGTTCCTGCAGGTGCTGTGAACGATCCTAACTATTCCAAAAACTATGCAGTTATGGTGGACCTCGATCTTTCGGGCTTCATCGGCGATGACGGAACTGCAGTCAAGACAGGTTCTGTAACAGGTACAGCAGGTCTTGCGCTGGCATACGAGAATTATAATGCGGTGACTTCGTTCAAGGTGTATTTTCTTGACGGAAACGATGCAACTTCCGTTAAGGCTAAACTGGAATCCATCATCACAGACTGCGAGCCTCTGGTAAAGTCCGAGTATACTGCAGGAAGCTGGAACAGCTTTGATGCGGCACTGAAATCCGCCAAGGCAGTGGTGGCTTACGAAGCGGCAGATGCACTGATGCTGAGGAATGCCCTCACCAGTCTGCAGAATTCAAAAAATGCGCTGATAAAGGGTGTTTCGGATTCCACAAAGAAGCTGCTTAATGAGCTTATTTCCATTTCGCAGGGGCTCAATGAGGAAGATTATTCCGATGAGAGCTGGGATGTTCTGGAGACCGCGGTGACAGCGATGCAGTCCGCTGCAAATGACGCTGAAACATCGATACTTGATGCCAATGCCGCTATCCGTTCTTATCAGAATGCGCAGGCAAATCTGGCTCCCACACTGAGGACCAGACCCGATATCATCCCCAAGAGCGCGTTTGAAGCTATATATGGCGAGGATGAGGAGATCACTGCTTCCGGTATTGCGCGTAATGGCAAGGATTATTCGTGGGTATTCAACGGAAAGGATGTTACTCTTCCCGCTGATTTTGACCCTGAGATAAAGTATTCCTCCGAGCACGAGGAATCCATCCGTTTCGAGGTAGGCAGTGCCAGTGATTATCAGCTTTTCTCTTTTGCCTGCACGGGTGATTTCCCCGGAAAGGCAGCGGTGACGGTCGATGTTTCGGATTCCTATACCAAGGGCGTGTATTATCTTTATCGCTGGGATGCAACGGCAGGCAGATCTCAGATGGTGAAGAAGGTTGCGGTAAACAGAGGAAAGGCAACCCTGACCATCGACCGCGGCGGAGATTATTTTGTAAGTTCTGTAATACAGAATTTTGAGCTTCAGTCAAGCGATCTGAAGGTTAATCACGAAAAGCTGACGATAGCCTGCGATTTCAAGGATAAATATACAGTGGCAAAGCTCAGAAAACTGCTGAAATACGGTAAATACACAGATGTATGTGACGCAGAAGGAAATGCCGTTGCGGATGATAAGCTGATCTTTACGGGAATGACGGTTTCGGCTGACGGGGAGACCCTGTATAATGTTATAGTTCCCGGCGACGGTGACGGCGACGGAAAGGCTACGGTACTGGATGCTGCGCTGATACTGCGGGCTATACTTGGTCATGTGACACTTGAAAGCTATCATACTAAGGCGGCACTGGATATCACGGGTGACGGATGGATCCGTGTGGATGATGCGGTAGAAATACTTAAGTACGTTGCCAAAAACTGATATCCTGATGTTTCCCCGACGGGAGGTACGATGAACACAAAAACTATTGCCGAAAACCGCAAGGTGCGGCACGAATATTTTATAGTAGAGAGTCTTGAAGCCGGTATCGAGCTGTTTGGCACCGAGGTGAAGTCCATACGTGCGGGCGGCGTGAATCTTAAGGATTCCTGGATATCCATCGATGATGGCGAGGCTTTCATCAAAAATATGCACATTTCTCCCTACGAAAAGGGAAATATCTTCAACCGCGACCCATATCGTGTGCGCAAGCTCCTGCTGCATAAGAAGGAGATAATGCGCCTGTTCGGTCAGGTAAAGCAGGGCGGATATACACTTGTTCCCGTATCGCTTTATTTCAAGGATTCAAAGGTAAAGGTGCAGGTCGGTCTGTGCAAGGGTAAAAAGCTGCACGACAAGCGCGAGGATATGGCAAAACGCGATGCGGGCCGCGAGATCGAGCGCGCAATGAAGGAAAGAAACCGATAAGTCTTATCCGTTTACTGCCGCTCTTTCAGGAAATTGTTGGTGATGTCAAAAAAGCATAACAAATGCAAAACCGTGAATAATAATGTCGCGCGGATAATGCGCAATTATATTCAATAAGGAGAAAAGTTATGCTCAGAAGATCAGCTTCCCTGATCGCTGCACTTGCAGCTTCGGCCGTGCTTACCGTATCGGCTTTTGCTGCAAATGGCGGCGCAGTGGGTAATGTGGTGAATGCGGGCGAGAATATAGTAAACGATGTTGTAGACGCAGGTGAAAACGTTGTGGATGATGTTACAGACGCGGTAACAGGTGACAACAACGGTAATACAGGCGGCAACGTCGGCAGTGCGGCTGGCAGTACGACAAACGGCACAACAAATGGTACAACAGGCGGCACTACGGGTGGAACAACAAGCGGTACTACTTCAGGAACCACTGATGATACTACAGATATTATCGTAGACAACAACACTCAGACTAACCCTGTAACAGGTGTGCCTTTTGCCTATGCGGCAGTGGCAGCACTTGCTCTCGGCGGTGCGGGTATGGCAGCGTCTTTCCGTAAGGACGATTAACTAAATTAAGTTATAAATAAACGCCTCTGCTTCGTTTGCAGAGGCGTTTTCGTTGTCGGAAACGCTTCTTTATCGGAAATCACTAAAATGGCTGTCAATTTGTGTGAAAAATGACAGTTGCAATTTGGACATGAATATTGTATAATTAATGATGAGGATTTAGTATTATCTATCCCACATTTAATTTTTAGGAGGATGTTTCTTATGAAGTTAAGAAAGCTTTTAGCTGCTTCCACAGCAGCTGCTATTGCACTTTCCGCTACTGCTTTTAACGTAAGTGCAGCTACTGTTACTTCCAACAGCGGTATTGATGCTGCTGATGGTACTGCTGATGCAGTTGTAACTCTTTTCGGCGAAAACATTGATATGCTGACTGAATACGGTCTGACAGTTGATGACGTTTACGGTTTCGAGGTAGTTCTCGATGTAACTCCCGAGGATGTAAACGGCGAAGCTTGGATCGGTGGCGGTATCGGTACAAACTCTGAGTCCACAGGCTGGGCTTCCACAGAGTGGGGTCAGGCTTCCGGCGCTAAGCCCATCGTTCTCGGCGAGGATGGCGTTATCACTCTTCTTCAGGAAGAGCCCCTTTTCGATTCTACTGATACATATATGCAGCTCTGGCTTCAGGCTTGGGGTCTCGATGTAACAGTTGAGGCTATGTCCGTTCTCGGTGCTGACGGCGAGGCTCTTATTTCTGATATCGCAGAAGACGACGGCGATACAGCAACAGAGGCAATCGCAGTAAATGCTGCAAACTCTCCCTACACAATCATGGAGGGCGAGGCTGCTATCGATATGACAAAGCTCACTGCTAATATCGATCTTATCACAGATAACGCAAACGTTAACTGGAACGCATGGTGCAACTCCACTATCGCTGTTACAGTAAACGATGTTACAGAGTACTTTGTATTCGCAGGCACACAGGTATCCTGGGATGTAACTCTCAATGCTGATACAGAGGACGAGGTTGTTATCGCTCCTGCTGATTTCGCAGCTATGGCTGACGAAGGTTCCATCGCAGTTGAGATGCCCGTTGATATCTCTGCAGGTGATGATGTTACTGTTGAGATCATCGCTCAGTGCTGGTTAGACGACACAACAGGCGAGTCCGCATTTGCATTCACCTCTCTCGAGATCGAAGAGGGCGAGGCTGACGGCGGCGATGTTGAGATCGACGTTTGGGAGTCTTATGACCTCGATGCTGCTACAGCAGCTAACGAAGCTTTCGTATTCGGTACAGATACAGCTATCGACCTCTACGCTCTCGTAGGTGACAGCTGGACAGATCTCGCTAAGATCGACGCTACATTCGTATGGACACCCGGTCTTGGCGGCTGGTGCGGCGGCGCAGGCCTCGGCAACGGTGCAGTTCTTGAGGACGGCACAAACTGGATCTCCGGTCCCGAGTACGGCGCAGCTAACGCTAACTCCGCAGTTGAGCCCGATGGCACAGCTACACAGACAATCATCGACATCACAGGCACACCTCTCGCTGACATCGTAGCAGTTGCAGAGGATGGCACAGTTTCCTACGCTCACATCCAGATCCAGAACTGGTGGAACGGCGTTGAGGCTGGCGCTCAGCTCGCAGCTCTCACAGCTTATGACGCTGACGGCAACGTAATCGGCGAGATCACATATGATGTAGAGATCCCCGGTGGCGACGCTTCTCAGGATACAGACGCTCCTACAGATGACAAGCAGTCTCCCGACACAGGCGTTGAGGGTATCGCTGCTATCGCTGGTGTTGTAGCTCTCGCAGGTGCAGCAGTAGTTATCTCCCGCAAGAGAAAGTAATTCAACGCACACTGATAAAGCGTGAACTGAATTAAGTTACATAGCCGCTTTCGACAGTAAATGTCGGAAGCGGCTTTTGTGTTTTGTTCATTACAGAACACGCAGGCAATAACACAATAAAAAACAGGCAGGAAATGATCCTGCCTGTTTTTTTATTGGAATATCTATCAGCTTATCGTGAGTGCGGATACGTAGTATACAGCGGGTTTATCGCTTTCCTGAGGTACGATCTTCACTGTGTGCTCGCCGGGCATCATGAAGCTTGCAACCTCCTGGAATTCAACGTAGTTGCCCCAACCGTTGGGGAATGCGCAGTTGATGCTGAGTCTGAGCTCATCATCTACATAGATATCGAGAACACCTGCATTGGATGTTAATTTGCCATAAAGGAGGCCGATGTTCTGTGCGGTAACGTTGAACTCAAGACCGTTTGAAACGTCTGTGCCTGTGCTTACCTTTGCAACCCAGGGATTTCCGAAGTTGCCGAAATTGGTGTTGCCCTTGGAGAATATACCTGCTGCGGTGCAACGTGCATCATCGGGAACGACGATCTCTGCGTTCTGGTATTTCATACCGCTGTCACTGGTGCCGGGGAGCTCGGGGTCTGTTGTGTCGATGCTGTCGATGTTATCGATCACGGTCTGGATGTAGTTGGTTATCATCTGTGTTAGCACTGCGTGACCGGGAACGTTGGGGTGGATGTTGTCGTCGGAAATATCATCCCATACGATGTAGCCCTTGTCGATAACATCAAGGATAGCGTTGCGGTAGGAGATCATGGGGATATCGTATCTGATAGCGATCTCGCTGTGCTCGGCCTGTACGCTGGTGCCGTTTTCCTGTGTCATGGCGATGGTGATGATAGCGGGAGCTGTATCGTGACTCCAGAGCTTTCTGATCAGTCCCTCGTAGGTGGATTTGTTGGTAGCTATGCGGTCGCTTGTGTCGTTTACGGAAAAATCGATGAATACGAGGTCGGGATCGTATGCCAGAACATCTCTGTCTGCGCGGTGGATACCGATATAGGAGCCTGTTGCACCGATACCTGCATTTACATATTTGATGTTTGCATCGGGGAACTGTTCCATCAGCCAGTCAGTAGTAAGACGTGCATAGCACAGCTCGTTTCCTGCGGAGCTGCCCTGGGTGATGGAGCCGCCGAGATAGGCAACTGTAACGCTCTCGCCCGCCTGAAGCTTTTTGATGACCTTTGCAAGGCGCGCCTGATTGCCCTTGTTGAGCACAGAGTTTGCGATCATGGTCGGTGTAAGCTCTCCACCTAACTCATAGGGGACTTCGGGGGTCTCTTCCACAGGTTTGCTTTCTGTAGGAGTGCTTTCCGTAGCAGAGGTGCCGTCATTTGAGGTGTTGTCGGTTGCGGCACTGCTTTTATCCTGCACGGTAGAGCTTCCGTTATCGGAAGAGGTTCCGCTGCCCGAGGTGGCATCTGAGCCGCAGGCAGTCATAGATGTGATCATGGCAGCCACGATCAGTACTGATAAAAATTTCTTCATGTGTATCTCCTTATTGAATTAATTTTACATATAACAATATAACAGTTAGCGGAGGTTTTGTCAATCACTCTGCTGTTTCGGCAGCGGAGGTTTCAGCACTCTCTGCGGGTTCAAGTGCATAGGTGTGCATGTCGGGAAGCTCATCGCGGGTGATGCATAGCCTTGCATTGTACATATCCTTTAGCGTCTGTCTGTCAGTGTAGGCAGCATTATAGCTGCCATCGGTATTTATGACATATTCTCCGCTCTGTAGTGCAGTCCACAGCCACATGGCGTTGTCGCGGTTCATCTTGTCAGGATCAGGCGCGATATCGCAGCTGGTCATCGCCACAGGCTTTGTCTGTGCTTCGGAAACAGTTCCGACTGCGGCAAGTCTTGCTGCAAACGTAGCGTCAGAACCAAGGAACATTCCCTGGCCGATTATGTCACAGTAATAGTCGCCCGGGTAAAACTCAGCGCTGCTGCCGTTCCACACCCAGATCAGGTTGTTCAGCTTATGATAGGTGTTCATTCTGGTGAACATGAACCGCCACAGCCACTTGTAGTTCTCGGCGTTTCCACCCCACCAGTAAAGGTCAGTTTCGCCATCAGGCAAGGGTTGCCACAGAACGGTTATCTCCTCCTCCCTGAATCGGAGAAGCTGCTGTGATATGTTGTCGATATCCTGCACCAGTTGCAAGCAGTCTTCGCTTATTTCTTCGTTTTCGTACAGGCTCTGAAGTTCTTCGGGGCTTGCGGTGGTTATATCACGCCCTGTGATCGCTTTTTCAAGCTCGAACAACGTTAGTTCAGTGTAGTAGTGGGAGCCGTATTTGTGCGGGGAATACCAGTGCCAGCCCAACGATACTATTCCGCCGTTTTTGCCCCACTCAAGGGCGAGTTCTGTTTCTTTTTCGGCGGTCTCGGCATACTCTTCGTCGGCGTTTGCGGAGGAGTACATAAGATCGCCGCAGCGTATGGCGGGATATCTTCCCGTTTCTGCATATATCGCATCTATTTCGGCATTGGTGCCCGGGGTGACATTCTGAGCGGTGAGCGTCCTTTCACCGTACATATCAGACAGATACTTCATTGTGCTGATAGTGTGCATGCCTGTATTCTTGCCCACGACGCGGGAGCGCACATCATAGCAGCGGTCGGATACAGGCCTGCTGTCTTCGATGATGATATAATCCATTGCCGCGTTGCCCGAGATCATCTTAAATGTAAGCATTACGGGGGATTTTTCAAAATACAGATGATCTATACCATACAGCACGAATTCAGCGTCTTCCGAGGGCGGAATATAGTATGTGCCTAAGCTGGCTTTGCCCTGTTGCAGCTCTACTACTGCGCCGTCATAGGAGAATGCGGCAAGCATCACGCAATAGTGCTGACTTGAAGGAATATCTGCAATATGGACAAGGGTGGCTTCGTTTTCAAGCAGCACATAACCGCTGCCATCGTAGCTGCCGTCGGTACGCACAGCACTGTCGAATACACCGCCCTCGGCGTTCAGTTTCATTGAAACATCAGCCTGGCTGATATAATATTCCTCGGGCGGCAGCTCGTCGTAGATCACGGGGGCATCCGTCTGCTCCGCTGTTTCAGAGCTTTCCGAAGTGCCGTTATCGGGCACGGACGAGGACTTGTCGGGTACAGGGGTGCAGCCGCTTATTACAGTTGCGAACAGTGTAATAAGCAACAGCTTTTTCATAAAATGCTTCATTATTCGATAATTATTTCGTCGCCGTCGTGGATGGTTTCACCAAGACGTGCGATCCTTCCGTTGATGGTGGTAGTGGTTGCATGGGCGAGCAGTGCTGTGGGATTTTCGGAGAAGGCTGCAAGCAGATCAAGGAATATAGGTTCTCTGCTGTTGTCGATAACAGGGAACTTTGCAGGCTCACCGTTGAAGATTATGTGTATCTCCTCGCCGCTGTGATTTACGGGAGCGGGCTTTGCTTTGGGCACTTCCGTCGGCTTTTCTTCCGAGATCATGGAGATCTCGTCGCCGTCGTTGAGGGCAGTGCCTGCGCCTGCTTTTGCGCCGTTAAGCAGCATATATTCGGGCAGGACTTCCTCTCTTGTGCAAAGCTCGCCGAAAGTGCAGCAGCTTTCTGTTGTGATGACGCTTCCGTTTTCTATTTCCGCATCTGCGGTAACGGTGCTGTCGTTCACAATTATGTATTTTCCGACAGTCATCTTCTCGCCGCAGAAAGTGATCTCTGCGGAGTACAGCTCCTCTGTATCCAGATAGTCGGACAGATAAGCGGCAGCGTCCTCACCGTCCTTTGCGGGTATGATAACCACATCATCGCCCTTGCGCACAGAGGTGTTGAGAGATGCCGGCTTGCCGTTGACCGTGATCTCTGCGGGAGTCATCGGAGTGCCGCGAAGCAGAGTGCGCTGACCATCGATGGTAAATGAGAGAGCCTTGCCTGAGCGGCCCATAAGCTTGTCCGGCTTTATGCCGCCGAGGGCTGTAAGCTCGAATACAGTAAGGCGGTTTGTGTCAAGAGTTCTTATCTTTCTGCCGTTAAGGGTGATTGTCGTGAAGTCATATTTTACGCCCTCGGAGGCAGTTATCGCGATTCCGAGAGGTGTTGCGTGCTCGGTGCCTATCTGCATATTCTTAGGGGAGGTTATGCCGCGCATAAGTTCCTTTCTTCCCATGATAACACGGGAAGCGTCCATGCCAAGTCCTTTTGCCACAAGTTCGGGCAGGCCTGCAAGCTTGCTTCCGCCGCCGACGAGGAACACCACCTGAGGTGCTTCGGTGTTGGCTTTCATTATCTCCTCGCAGATGGTGGATGCGAGGTTTTCCGCAGAGGGCTTAAGAAGCTCCGCTACCTTTTCTGCGGTGATGGTGTGGTTCATAAGCAGGATATCGGTGTATTCGATCTCGGGCTCGGTGCAGGTCTTTATCTTTTCGGCGGTATTGAAGTCTACCAGCAGCTTTTTCATCAGCTCCTCGGTTATCTCATCGCCTGCCACTGTTGCCATTCCGTAGGCAACGACGCTGCCGTCGCGGGATGTAGCAACGTCCGATGTTCCTGCGCCTATATCACAGAGTGCGATATTGATAAGGCGAAGCTCCTGCGGAACAACTATGTTCATCGCTGCGATAGGCTCCAGTGTTAGACCCGAAACATCAAGTCCTGCGATGTCTACAGCAGCACAGAGGCTCTCGACCACGTACGCAGGCAGGAAAGCCGCGATTATCTCGGTCTCAAGCTTTTCGCCACGATGACCTTCGGGCTTTTGTACCTTGTATCCGTCAAGAGAAAGTCCGATAACACTGTGGCCGACACAATAGAATGCTGCACGTTCCTGTCCCTCGGAGAACTTCTCCTCAGTCTCGCGCACTGCGTCAAGCTCTGCGTTTTTAAGATCCTCTGCGGAGATGGAGCGCTTGTCGGAGATATCGCATACCGACTTGTTCCTCATGGTTCTGAGGGCACGGCCTGCAGCGGCGATACAAACGCGGGAGAGTTTTATCATGCGGCGTTTTTCCAGTGCTGCTTTTACGTTTTTGATCACCTGTGCAACTGCTTCGATATCCTCTATCTGACCGTCTGTCATAGATCGCTTTTCGTGGATCGCGGTCTCCATATCCAGTATCTTGTAGCCGTTGTCTGCCTTTTCGGCAAGGATTCCGACTACGGTACGCGTACCGATATCCAGCGCGAATATAACATCGCCCTGCTGCTTTTTAGTACGGCGTACAGGACTTTTGCTGTTTTTCCTTGCGTTCTTCCTGCGTTTTTTCTGTTGTGATTCCATGTGTGTCGCCCCTTTTCGTCAGTGTTTAAGTTTCAGCGCCCTGCGCAGTTCTTTTTCTTCCCCGCCCAGAGTGACTACAAGCATTATGTCGTCGCTCTTCAGGGTGGTTTTACCTCGTGGTATGATGGTTTTTCCGCCACGTTTTATACAGACGATATTGCAGTTCTGCGGCAACGTAAGCTCCATCAGCGGAGTGCCATCCAGTTTGTAGTTGTGCGGCAGTGTTATTTCAAGCAGTGAGGCGTCCTCTCCCACAGGGATGAGCTCCTTCACTGCACTGAGGTCGACTTCATGCTCCAGAAGATGTATTATGTTCTCTGTTGCGGATATCACTATATCTATGCCAAGCTGTTTCAGCACTTCGGCATTTTTGGGATTGTTCACTTTGGCGATAGTCTTTTTTACACCGAATATGTTTTTGGAAATCTGGCAACAGACAAGATTATTTTCGTCCTGTCCCATTACAGCAATAACAGCATCTGCCTTATCAGCATTACATACGCGCAGGATGTCGTCATCCGTGCCGTTGCCGCAGCATATCTCGGCGTTTGTGTTGTTGGCGCAGAAGCGACACTGTTCCTTGTCCTGATCTATTATTGTAACGGTATGTCCTTGCTCAAGGAGTGTTTTGGCGAGGTAAAATCCGACCTTGCCGCCTCCGACGATTATCGTTCTCATATATGCTCCTTATAACTTCTTTGCAAAGACGAGTTTATCGCCCTCCGCGAATACTATATGTTCGGTTTTGCCGCTGAATTTCATTCCGCCGTTTCGTATCACCGCAAAGAAGGTCTCACCTTCTTCGTATTCGATCCTATCCGGAGAAAGCCCCACAAAGCTTTCGGGAGCATCTATCGTATTGAAAGTTACTCGATGATTGGCGATATTGATAACATCAGTATCCTTTATATTTTCTTCAAGTGCTGTGCAGGCGGCTTCTACTACAATACTTGTGGGACATACGGTGCTTATGCCCATATCCTCGCATATCCTGCACTTGCTGACATCACGTATCCTTGCAAATACCTTAGGCACACCGAATATCTTTGACGCCACCTGTGCCGCCATGATGTTCATATTGTCGTTGTCGGTCACGGCGCACAGCGCATCGCAGGTGCTTATTCCCGCCCTGCGAAGTATCTCCTGATCTATGGGGACTCCAAGCGTTGTGAAACCGCTGAAATCCTCCGAAAGCAGATCGAAGCTGCTTTCGTCCTTATCTACAATTGAAACATCGTGCCCGTGCTTGTCCAGTGTGTGGGCAAGCTCGGCACCCACCATGCCACATCCGATTATCAGTATATTCATACTCGCCTTTCCGCAGCATCGCTGCAAATCGCATTGAAATCCAGCCTGTTTTTCTTGACTCCATTAATTTTCATACCACCGAAGTGATACACACAATATTTATCCGCAATGAACATTTCGTTCAGTAGTGAGCGATACTTGTTTCTGACTTGCTCTCCACGAAAGCAAATATCTATACTTAGTTTTTCAGCACGGTCATTGTGGATAGCATTTATCAGCAGGTACAGCGCACACTGAAGCGCAGCACCGTCGACAAAGCGTTTTCCTTTGAGTATCTTCTCGGCCTCGCAAAACACCTTATTATCCCATGACCCCAGAGGATAACTGTCCTCCTGCATGTGATGTGTTTTTTCAATGGATATAAGCCGCTCATATTGCTCTTCACGCTCCATGAATTGCTGCTCAGTGATAGGAAGAACATTTATTATCTCAGCGACATTGTATCTTACAAGATCCAGTGCAAAGGCGATATCATAAATGTCGCCTTTGGTGTTTGCATATTCTTTATCCGCAATAAATTTTATACGGCGCATGGTCGGCTCAGGAATTGTCCTTTTACTGAATAGTATCCTGCATATCTTCGTGTAATGCTCCAGAATTTCGAGGCAGGTCATCTTTTGCAGTTCTGTATCCATACGGCTAAAGCACTCATCTGTTACAGCTTCCGTGGCAGAATTCTGTTCTATCAGATCTTTAAGCATCTTACTTACCCACGCAGAATCTCTTGAACACTTCCGAAATGACTTCCTCGCTTGCCTTTCTTCCCGAAAGCTCATACACCGCATCCAGTGCCTGTTCAAGCATCACGCCAACTGCGTCGGGAGTCAGTCCCAGCTCCACTGCGTTTATGGCTTCATTCACTGCGTCTGCCGCACGGAGCATACAGCTTCTCTGTCGCTCGTTGGCCAGTACGCCTGCCTGCATATCGAGCTTATCCAGCGAAAGTCTGGATTTTATCTCATCCGAAAGGATATCGGCGGTCTTGTCCGACCTTGCCGAGATATACACAGCCCTGCCGAGTTTGTTTTCTAGCGTCACCGTATCGAGGGTAAGCTGTAGATCACACTTGTTTACGACAGGTATCACAAGCTTTCCCGAAAGCTGTTCGATAAGTGTCATATCGTCCTCTTCAAGAGGCCTTGAGCTATCAAACACTGCCAGCACAAGATCAGCATTGTTCAGCTTTTTCAGCATTATCTCAACGCCTATCTTTTCTATGGCGTCATCGGTTTCTCGTATGCCTGCACAGTCGGCGACCTTTAGCACGACATCACCGATGGATATGGTCTCCTCGACTATATCACGGGTGGTTCCTGCGATATCCGAAACTATACTGCGCTCCTCGCCCGAAAGCAGATTCATCAGCGTTGATTTGCCGACATTCGGCTTTCCGACTATTGCGCAGGATATACCTTCACGTATCAGCCGTCCCTTGTCATAGCCCGAAAGCAGCTCAGAAAACTCTGCTTTTACAGCGGAAAGCTTTTCTCTCAGCCAATCCTCTGTGACAACAGGAGTGTCGTCCTCGGGGTAGTCTATCCATGCGGATATCTGCGCGGATACCTCCATTATCATGTCGGCGATGGCTTCTGCACGACGGTACAGTGCACCCTCGCGCTGAGAATTGGAGCAGCTTAAGAGCTGGCCGCTCTGCGCATTGATTATATCTGTCACAGCTTCCGCCTGAGTGAGCGACATCTTTCCGTTAAGCAGTGCACGCTTTGTGAATTCGCCTGCGCCTGCAGGCTCTGCGCCTGCCTTTATGCAGGCGGCAAGCACTCTTCGGGTGACGTATATTCCGCCGTGGCAGGAGATCTCTGCAACATCCTCGCCTGTATAGCTGTGAGGTGCACGGAACATCAGTACTACTCCGTCGTCAAGGCGTTCTTCGCCGTCGTATATCTTTCCGTAAGCGGCGCGATAGCCTTTCAGCTCTGTTACAGGCGAGCCTGAAGCGGTCCTGAATACCTTATCTGCTATCTCAGCGGCTTTTTCTCCCGATATTCTTATCACCGATATTCCTCCTGCGGCAGGAGGGGTCGCAATAGCGCAAACAGTTGACATGATTACCTCGCAGGTTATTTCTTTTTTCCGAAGAGGGAGGCCAAAAACCCCTTTTTCCCTTCCTTGGGAGCTTTTGCGGGAGTTGGTTTTTTATCAGGCTCCGGCTCCTCTTCGTCGAATATATTCAGCAGCAGTGGCTTTGTTTTGAACTCCTCTGCCATATCGTCCAGAAGATAGGTGTAGGTCCTTGTGGGCATCTGCACCTCATAGTCCTCTATAGAATCACATTTCAGCAGTTCCTCAAGCTTTTCAGCCATGCGCTCGGGGATGCTGTCGGCAGCGCTTTCGTAATATTCCTCGCAGGCGATGTTGTATTCTTCGGCAGGATTTCTTCCTGCGACCTGAGTCAGGTGGATACCCTCACGCAGATATGCGGTATAATCCAGATAATCGCACCAGAATTCGTTCAGAAGTGCTGCGAGGATAAGATTCTGCTTTTCCTGCAGGGGCTTTTCGCCGAATTTCTTTACAGCCGCCTCGTACAAATCGGGGGCATAGGTCTGCCATTGGTCGGAGCTGTAGCTGCCCTCCAGCAGTGCCTTTCTGCGGTGGAAAGTCTGCTCGCGGTGCTTCTCGCCTATGAGCGTATATTTCATGAGATTGACGCGCTCGTCAAAGGTGTCGCCTTCCGAGATACGCTGAACACGCTCGGCTTCTCTCAGCAGTGCCTTGTCCTGTATCGCTCCGCATACTCTCTGTGTAGGATGATGACGTCCTGCCAGCTTTTTCAGTTCGAACTTTGTCATTATTCCATCATCAAGAGCGGCAAAGAAGCGGCTCTCTCCGATATCGCCCTGACGTCCTGCGCGGCCGCGCAGCTGTCTTGTTATGCGGGAGCTTTCTCTCATGGATGTGGCAAGTACCAGCAATCCGCCTGCATCGGTAACAAAAGCCTTGTCACGGCAGTCCTCGCCGCCGAGCTTTATATCTACCCCTCGGCCCGCCATATTGGTGGAGATGGTGACCGCGCCCTTTTCTCCCGCACGGGAGATTATTACTGCTTCTTCTTCATCGTTTTTAGCGTTCAGAACAGCACATTTAATGCCCTTTTCACGCAGTTCGTCTGCAAGCTCCTCGGATTCTTCGATGCTCTCTGTGCCGACCAGCACAGGACGCTGTATTTCAGCGGCTTCTTCGATGGCAGCGATTATAGCTTTGCGCTTTTCTGCCTTGTCAAAGTACATTTCGAGAGGGTGGTCGATACGCGCGCAGGGGAGTCTTGTGGGGATGATATCTGTAGGAAGTCCGTACAGTGTGTCGAATTCCTCGCGGGCAAGCTCGGCTGTGCCGGTCATACCCGATATCTTCGGATAAAGTCGCGCAAAATACTGCAGTGCAATATTTCCCATGATACGTCCGCGGGAGGTTATTTTAAGTCCGTGCTTCGCCTCGACAGCAGCCTGTAATTCTCCGGGGAATACACGGCCTGCTGCGGCACGTCCTGTAAACTCGTCGATGAGGATTATGCTGTTATCCTTTACGATATAATCCTTATCCTCTTTCAGTACAGCGTCAGCCTTAAGGCAGGCACATATCTTTGCAAGCAGCGGTGCGCCCTCTGAGCTGTAAACATTACATCCGAAGATACTTTCAGCCTTATCGGCACCCTCGTCGGTGAGGTATACGTTGCGGCTTTCTTCATCTATTTCAAATTCGGAATTTTCCTCAAAGCCATTGAGCTTTTCGTAGACTTCGGCAACATCGCCGCTGTCCTGTGCTGCGATATCGCCCGCGATAACCAGCGGGATACGTGCTTCGTCAATGAGTATACTGTCAGCTTCGTCAACTATTGCAAGATTCAGTTTTTCGGGGAATACCATCTCGTCAGGCTTAAAGCACACGAAATCCCTCAGATAGTCAAAGCCTGCTTCCTTTGCGGTGAGGTAGACCACCTGTTTCTTGTACTGTTCCTTACGCTGTGCGCGGTCGGTCTTTTCTGTGATATAGCCGACGGAGACACCCATTTCGTCATAAACGGGCTTCATCCAGTTGTAGTCGCGCTTTGCCAGATAATCATTAAAGGTGAGGATGTGTACATCCCCTCCGTTAAGTGCCTCGGCGCAGGCGGCAAACACTGCAGCAAGTGTCTTGCCCTCGCCTGTCTGCATCTGCACCATTCTGCCGTCGCTCAGCGACAGCGCAGCGGAGAGCTGCTCGTCAAACGGGGTTATATCCAGCGTTTTCTTAACAGCGTTATAGCAGCGGGCGAATACCGCCTCTATGTCTGTACCGTTTGTCTCGCCGTTTTCGGCGAGAGTCTTTATCTTTGCAATAGCCGTTTTCTTATCCAATTTGTCCTCCGATACTCACTTTGCGGCAAGCTGTTTTATTTTTGCGATACATTCGTATATGCTTTCGCGGCGCATTTCCAGCCATTTGGCGATGGTGCGTGTTGTCTGTCCGCTGCGCACCATTTCCTCAAGGCGTTCAAAGCTTACCCATTTTGCGGCACAGACCTCTGCGGACTGCAGCCTTATGCTTTCCAGCGGAACATTTTTGTTTACGACATAGAAATCTCTGAGCATACTGTCGGTGGTAAGGGTCCATTCCAGCTTTATCTCCTCGGAGCTGGCGTGTATGCCTGTTTCCTCGCGCAGCTCGCGGATGGCTGCATCAACGCTTGTTTCTCCGCTGATGGCACAGCCGCCCGAGCATTCCCATCTGCCTCCGCTGGTCTTTTCCGGGACTCTCTGCGTCAGCAGTATCTCGCCGTTGCTGTTGATGGTCATTATCTGCACGACTATGTGATACTCGCCTTTGGGTATAGGCGCACCACGCTGTATCTTTCTGCCGATCGCCTTCCGGTCGGCAGTGTACAGATCGAAGTATTCTGTCATATCTTCTTCTCCCCGCTGAGATTCTTTGCGATAAGCTCGCAGCGCTGCTTTACGCAGTCGGCGGAGCGCAGCGGGTCTGAAGGAGTGTTGAAGGTGTAGTCCATCAGCTTCTCTATTGTGGTGGAAGCTACATGGAGTCTTGTGTCCGAAGACGCATAGTAGATATATACCTCGCCGTTTTCACGGACGATAGCTCCGTTTGTGAAAGCCACGTTGGAAACATCGCCTACGCGCTCCTCGCCCTGAGGTGCGATGAACAGACCTGAGGGGGAAGCGATGAGCTTCTTGGGATCATTAAGGTCAGTTGCGAAGACATAGATGACATAGCGCAGGCCTGCGGCTGTGTTTCTTACACCGTGGGCGATGTGTATCCAGCCCTTGGGGGTCTTTATCGGGACAGCACCCGCACCGTTTTTGACTTCGGTAATAGTATGATATATTCTGGGGCTTACTACTACTTCTTCTGTACAAAGAACAGGGTTTGTTATATCCTCGCACAGTGCGAAGCAGACTCCTCCGCCTGAGCCGGTGGAGATAAAATCATCCTGAGGACGGGTATAGAACGCGTACTTTCCGTCAACGAATTCGGGATGAAGCACCACGTTTCTCTGCTGGGGAGATTTTGAGATGAGGTTGGGTAGACGCTCCCATGTCACAAGATCCTTTGTACGCACTATTCCAGCCTGTGCATTGGCGGCGGAAAGGTCGTTGGACTCTGTGTCCTTGCTTTCAGAACAGAACACGCCGTATATCCAGCCGTCCTCGTGCTGGGTGAGGCGCATATCGTATACATTGGTCTCTTCGGGGCAGGTGTCGGGAAGTATCACGGGATAATCCCTGAAGCGGAAGCCCTCTGTGGGATTATCGCTTTCTGCGACTGCAAAGAAGCTCTTGCGGTCGTTGCCCTCTACTCTCGCAACAAGGCAGTACTTGCCGTTGAGGTAGATGGCACCGCTGTTCATCACAGCGTTGATGCCGAGACGCTCCATAAGATTGGGGTTATCGTTGTAGGAGAGATCATATCTCCAGATGATAGGCGCGTGCGCTGCTGTAAGTACAGGGTTTTCATAACGGTCATATATGCCGTTGTAAAAGTCGCTCTTGGGATTGGGGCGGCGGATAAGCTGCTCCTGTTCGTTTGACAGCTTTGCAAGCTGTCTGTCAAATTCTTCTCTGGTCAACATAAATAATATGTTCCTTTCTAATAAACTATATACTTTATTATTATAGCATATATTGAGATATATTTCAAGGTTGACAGCAGGATTTTTCAGGGGTATAATATATGTGTTGTGAAAACGAAGGAGCAGATATTTATTCCAGGTTTCACAAAGGCATCAAAGTTCTGCAAAGAAAAGGAGCAAAAAATGAAATTCACAAAATTTGACCGTATACAACTGTTGTTCAATATACTGCTTATAGCGGCAACAGTGCTTAACATAATATATCTGTGCGGCATAGGTCCGCAGTGGCTTACTACTGTGGGACTGGTACTTGCTGTGGCAGGATGTCTGATGACGAATATTCTTGCAACAGGCGAGGGAAAGGGTACCCGCACCGAGGTTTCGGGAAGCCCTACGCTTGCAGGCCTTACATACCTGACGGGTGCACTTTGGGTGATAACCTTCGGAATAGGCACCTTCTTCAATATGAATCTGAATTGATGGTGGCGTAATGTATAAATTAGTTATATTCGATCTTGACGGTACACTTCTGAACACGCTCGGAGATCTTGCTGCGGCGGGTAATCATGCGCTTGCGCAGATGGGAAAGCCCGTCCACGAGACAGAGGCCTACAAGCTCTTTGTAGGAAACGGAATCCCCAAGCTGATACACCGCATACTTCCCAAGGGACACACCGAACAGGAGTTTGAACAAGCCTACAGCATCTTCAATGATTATTATTCCGCGCACAAGTCCGACAGGACTATTCCTTACGAGGGCATGAGAGATCTGCTTGCACAACTGGGTGAGGCAGGTATTATCTGCGTCGTAAACACCAATAAGGCACACGAGTTTTCTTCCGAGCTGCTGAAAGCTTCGTTCGGGGACAGCATCTGTGATCTTATAGGATATGGCACGGGATTTCCCGCAAAGCCATCACCTGAGGCTGCGCTTGAGCTTTGCCGCCGCTTTGAGGTAGACGGAGCGCAGGCACTCTATGTGGGCGACAGCAACGTGGACATGAACACGGCAAAAAGTGCAGGGTTGGATAGCTGTGCAGTGCTGTGGGGCTTCCGCAGCTATGAGGAGCTTTCGGCGTGTTGCCCGACGCACATCGTAAGCAGTGCAGATGAGTTGAAAAAAATAATACTGGAATGAGAATAAAAAAGGATCCGCTTCGTGCATTTCGCTGAAGCGGATCCTTTGTTGTCTCTATAAGTGTCATATTTCGCCCGAGGCTTTTTTCATTATCTCGGCTATCTTCTGCATACGGGACATCGAGAGGGTCTCTCCGCCGCTGTAGGCTTCAAGGAAATTCAGCAGCTCGGCATCGCTGGAGCATACATAGTCGTTTTCTCTCAGCGAGAGCCTCAGCTTCGCGTTTGGCGAGGAGAAATACAGCACCGTATCTATCCATACGTTTTCGCCCGAAGCATTGAGGATACTCTTGACGATATCGCGCTGGCGGCGCATCTGCTTTATAGGGTTATCCATATCCTGCTGTGTGACCTTACCGTCACGATAGTACTTTTTCTGTACCCATTTATCCGATTTCCAGCCGCCCGAGATAGTGCCCGAGTGGTTTTTTACCTCAACGATGATTATGCCCTTGTGGCTGATTATCAGAAGATCAAGCTCCGAGCGTCCGCGCTTGTAGCGCACGGGCAGATTACGGAAGATTATGTTGTTGCCGTGTAGCTTTTTTACCGCACGATAAAGCTGTTTTTCGCCTTTTATTCCCGAGTTCAGCACGCTGTAGTGACGTGCCAGGATCATGTAGGCTACGTTGCAGAGAAAGATGAGTATAATGAAGACTGCAGCGATTATCGGTGAATTGTAAAGCTGGAGCCATACAAATGCGATAAGCAGCAGCACGGGCATTACGCCCATTACCACCTGCGCAACAAAAAGCGCGATTACTTTTTTGTTATTCGCGTTTCTTCCGTTGATGACCTTATTCATGCCTACCTCGTTTACTTAAATGTTAACTCTTATACATTGAAGCGGAACAGTGTAACGTCGCCGTCCTTCATCACATATTCCTTGCCCTCAAGGCGTACCAGACCCTTTTCCTTTGCGGCTGCCATGCTTCCGCAGGACACGAGATCGTCAAATGCAACTATCTCAGCGCGGATGAAGCCCTTTTCAAAGTCGGTGTGGATCTTGCCTGCTGCCTGAGGAGCCTTTGTGCCGTTTGTGATGGTCCATGCACGAACCTCCTGAGGGCCTGCTGTAAGATAGGAGATCAGACCAAGCAGGCGGTAGCCTGTCTTGATTATTCTTGCAAGACCCGAGGACTCAAGATTGAGGTCCGCAAGGAACATTGCCTTGTCCTCGTCGTCCATATCGGAGATCTCTGCTTCTATCTGTGCGCAGATGGGAAGCACCTCTGCGTGCTCCTCCTCAGCGATGGCACATACCGCCTTGTACTCCTCGTTGGTGTTGATATCGCCTGTGAAATCCGCCTCGGACAGGTTTGCTGCATAGATAACGGGCTTGTTGGAGAGCAGGGGAGAGGACTTGATTATGTCGCGCTCATCGTCGCTGTAGTCATAGCTTCTTGCAGATTTGCCGTTGCTGAGGTGCTCGATGAGGGATTCTAAGAAATCCACCTCTTTCTGCAGGCTCTTGTCGCCCTTCATCAGCTTTTTGGTGCGGTCAAGGCGGCGCTCCAGAATCTCTATATCGGAGAATATCAGCTCAAGATTGATGGTCTCGATATCCCTTGCGGCGCCGATGCTTCCGTCAACGTGGATGATGTTGTCATCGTTGAAGCAGCGTACAACATGAACTATAGCGTCCACCTCACGGATGTTGGACAGGAATTTGTTTCCGAGACCCTCACCCTTTGATGCGCCCTTTACAAGACCTGCGATGTCAACGAACTCCAGTGTTGCGGGAGTGAACTTCTCGGGATCGTACATCTTGGCCAGTACATCCAGTCTTTCATCGGGGACGGAAACGATGCCCACATTTGGCTCGATCGTGCAGAAAGGATAATTTGCAGACTCTGCGCCTGCGTTTGTAAGTGCATTGAAAAGTGTGCTCTTGCCGACATTCGGCAGACCTACCATTCCTAGTTTCATTCAGTAAACCTCTTTCTTTTATAAAAATACAATTATAAATCTATTCTATCACCTTTTCGTTTATTTTTCAAGTCCTATTATTAATATACAGTGAATGTCACCCTGCGATTAGGTAATACGCATCGCGTTCAAGTAATAATATTGCTTAATTTAAGTAAATTAAGCCTGCCGCTGTGTGGGATACTGCACAAAAAGCGATAGAAATATTGTATAAAATAAATATTGAAATTAAGGTGAAATTCTTGTATAATAAAAGAGATAACACAAATCGGAAGTTTTCATTTGTTAACAACTAAAATTACTTTATGGAGGTACACCATGAAAAAAATGAAAGCACTTCTTGCCGGTGTGTTAGCAGCTGCGTCCATCCTGTCTCTGACAGCATGTGACGAGGGCACAGTTAACAACTCCACCGGTACAGGCAGCAACAGCGGTCTTACTTCTGACGGCGGCGCAAGCGTTCCCCAGACAAGCCAGACCACAACTACTTTCGCTGAGAACGAAGGAGTAAACAGTGCAGTAGAAGATATCGATGTAACAAAGCTTGACAACCCCGATCTCGAGGTTACTCAGAGAATCGAGTGGATGGCTTGGTGGGATATCGATGAGACAACTCCTGCAGCTATCCTGTTCAAGGATGTATATGGCATCCCCACCACAGGTAAGTACGCAGAGCGTGACGGACGTATCTTTGACTACACAAGCGTAAGCTACGGTGAGCGTTACGACAAGCTCGCTACTGCTATTTCTTCAGGTGATTCTCCCGACTTCTTCCCCTTTGAGATCCTTGACTTCCCCTACGGCGTGCTGAAGGGCAGATATCAGGCTATCGACAGCGTTGTAAACCTTGACAACGGCAAGTGGGATGGTGCTAAGGACATGATGGAGCAGTTCAAGCTTGGCGGCAAGTATTACTGCGCATTCTATGAGATCTCCTTAAACAACCTTATGTACTATAAGAAGAGCGTTATCGAGGGTGCTGGTCTTGACGATCCCAGAACACTGTTCGAGAACGGCGAGTGGACATGGGATACATTCCTTGAGATGGCTCGTAAGTTCCAGGACAGCGGTGAGGATAAGTACGTTATCGACGGCTACAACCCCGAGAACGACTTCATGATCTCCACAGGCGTTCCCATGATCGGCAGTGACGGCACAAATATCGTTAATAACCTGCATGATCCCGCAGTTGAGCGTGCAGAGGAAAATATGCTCACCGTTCTCCAGAAGGAGAATCTGCGTTACCCCAGACACGAGCTTAACGGCTGGACTGTTAATATGAAGGCTTGGGCAAATGACATGATCCTGTTCTATGCTGACGGTAGCACATGGGTATTTGAGGGCGATTCCGGTCTTAACAGATTTGCTAAGGCATTCGCATGGGATGAAGATGAGATCTGTGTAGTTCCCTTCCCCAGAGATCCTCAGGCAGACGCTCACTATGTAACTGCTAAGCAGGACTCCCTCATGTGGTGCAAGGGCTCCGATAACGAAGCAGGTGTTGCTGCATGGTTTGACTGCTGCGCAACAGCATCTCAGGATCCCGCAGTAAGAGAAGCAGCTAAGGCACAGCAGAAGGAAAACTACGGTTGGTCTGATTACAACCTCGACGCTATCTATGCTTGGACAGCACTCGACGGCAGCAGCCCCCTGACTCCCATCTTCGACTTCAAGGGCGGTCTTGGTGCGGTTTCCGATGGTTCCGCTTGTGAGAACCCCATCCAGTCTCTGACAAACCTTGTTTACCTGACAGGCGACAAGTCCTATACACAGCTCCGTTCTGAGCACGAGCCTGCAATTCAGGCAGCTATCGACGAGATCAACGAGTACATCGCTAATCTGTAATCAATAGTCTGAAACAAACAGCATAAAATTTACCCCCATCCGACTAGATGGGGGTATTTTTGTAGAAAGACACAGGGGTAATAAGTGTCATGGCAGATTGCGCACTTGAAAAATATTTTCAAGGTAAAATATATAAATTGAGCATATCTGATCTTTGCCGATTTGTTAAAAGTCACAAACAGCTAAATAATAATGCGACGAAAACTGTGAAAAAGTGGCGAAATTTTGTACAAGATGTTATATTAATATAATTATGTGATATAATATATATTTGAGGTATTTTAAGGCAAAAGTGGCCATGCTTCAGAATGTCAGCAAATTAATATAACGGAGGTAATAATGAAGAAGATAATCATAACTGTGATAATAGTTGTGATAGCTATTGTGGCAGGAATCATTCTCATTAATGTATCAGAAACCAACACGGATGTAACCGAAAAACCTACAAAAGTCGGTGTTATCCTCAATGGACTCAAGGACGATAAAAGCTGGAGCCAATCGCACTACGAGGGCCTTGAAGAAACGGCAAAACAGCTTAATCTGAATATTACATATAAGGAGTATGTGTCAGTAGATACTGTTATTGCTGATATTGAAGCCTTTATAAATGACGGTTGCGAGATAATAATCGCAAACTCTGCTGCGTACAGCGAGCAGGTAGTCGAGATCGCCCAGCATTATCCTGATGTTAATTTTTTTCATGCCACAGGTGTTGTCTGCAGTAAGAATCTGTGTACATATTTCGGAAGAATGTATCAGATGAGATATCTTACTGGTATTGCGGCAGGACTGCAGACAGAAACAAACGAGATAGGATACGCGGCGGCATTTCCTATCCCTGAGGTAAATCGTGGCCTTAACGCGTTTGCGTTGGGAGTTCGCAGCGTCAACCCCGATGCGAAGATATATGTAAGATGGATAAACTCATGGAATGACGATACGGCTGCTGCAGATGCAACGAAGGCCCTGATCAACGATCACAACATCGACGTGCTCGCGATACATACCGACTCGTTGGAGCCTCTCAGAGTGGCAGATGATAATGATGTCATGTCTATCGGATATAACATCGAAAACAGTGCACTGTATCCCGACACCTATCTTACTGCGGCAGTATGGGACTGGGAGAAGTTCTATACCTCCCATATCCTGAAATGCTTGCAGGGCAAATTTGAGGGCGTGAACTATTGGGAAAGTGCAGACACAGGCATGATAGATATTGCTCCTCTTTCCGAAAAGGCAAAGAATGGCATAGAACAAGCTATAGACGCTGAGTATCAGAAGCTTCGCAGCGGCACATTCGATGTTTTCTACGGACCCATCTATGATAACGAAGGCAATCTGCGCATAGCAGAGGGCGAGAGCATGACAGATGATGCTATGCTCAATGAGTTTGACTGGTATGTAGAGGGGGTCGTGATCGATGGATAAGCATAAGCTAAGGCAGTGTATGCTGCTTGTTGCGGCGGCATTAGTGCTGCTTGCGGTTATCGTGCTGATCGCTGTATTCGGGTTCAAGGCAGACAAAGAGTTAAAGGTGGGTCTTATACTTACAGGGTCCGCTACCGAAAACGGATGGAACGGCGTACATTATAACGGCGTTGTCTATGCCTGTGACAAACTCGATACAGCGCTGATAGTTAAAGAAAACGTAGAGGAAGGCAACGGCAGATGTGCGGAGGCCATACACGAGCTTGTTAAGGAAGGGGCACAGATGGTGATCCTTTCAAGCTATGCGTATCCGTCCGAGGTGAAAGATGTAATAAAGAATTATCCCGATGTTGCTTTTTATGCAATATCCTCTGAATACGCTGCGGACAATCTGACCTCCTATTTCGGCAGGATGTATCAGGCAAGATATCTTGCGGGTATAATCGCAGGAATGAAGACGCAAAGCAACTCTATCGGGTACGTTGCCGCCATGCCTAACAGCGAGGTAAACAGGGGCATAAACGCCTTTGCCCTCGGGGTAAGGAGTGTCAACCCCGATGCAGATGTATATGTAAGCTGGACAGATTCCTGGGATGACAGCGAGAAAGAGATCGCTGCCACAAATGCCCTGATGACCGATAAGAATGCCGATGTGATGACATATCATCAGAATCAGCATCACGTTGCGCTTACAGCGGATGAATCGGGAGTGTATTCGATAGGCTATAATGAAAAAGCGGAGGGTCTGTCCGACAGATATCTCACTGCTGCTGTGTGGGACTGGAATTCGCTTTATTATCAGATAATCAGGGAGTTCGCACAGGGACAGCCTAATTCTGTTGCCCGTCACTGGTTTGCTATAGACAGCGGCGTAGTCGGACTTTCGGAGTTTTCTTCGCTGGTTGACGGCGATGCAGAGCAGGCGGTCGTATCGGCAAAGAATAAGCTGTGCGGTGTAAACGATGTTTTTTCGGGCGTGATCTATGACAACAACGGAGAGCTGCGCTGCAGCGAGGAAGAATCCCTCAGCGACGAGACGCTGCTCACAAATATGGATTGGTTTGTTGACGGAGTGGTGATATATAATGAAAGATAAGATAAAACGTCAGTTTTATGCAGTTCTGCTGATAGTAGCAGGTTTTGTTGTCATCGGAATAGTATGCCTGTTTATGTGGCAGAAGCTGCAGGATATCACTCAGACTCAGGTGGAGAGCCATGTGGCAGGCTACAGCCGAATGGCGGCACAGGTGGTTGACAGCAGTTTCCGAAACGAGCTTGACGTGCTTGCAGATGCTGCCACACTGGTGGACGTGGAAAACGGTGAATTGTCTGATATATTTACCAGACAGCAGGGTGTGGATTATGGCGTCATGCGTATCGATGGCACAGCAGCCTATGGCAGACAACTGAGTTTTTCGGATTACAGTGGCTTCTTTCAGGCTGTTAAGGGTAATCCGTCGGTGAGCATAAAAGACGATACCGTGTTGTTCGCTGTGCCTGTATACAGCGGACATAATGTAAAATTTGTATTGTATAAGCTGTATGATGCAGATGTGCTTGAGAAAAAGATCAATCTGATCTGTTATGGCGGTCAAGGCGAATGTTTTCTTATTGATCTGGATGGAAACATCATACTGCGCTCGCTGAATTCCACATCGGAGTTTGATAGTATAAACAATGAAAATAATGCAGCAGCTATTGAAGATATCCGAAAAACAATGAATGTAAATCTTTCGGCGGCGGCATACGGCAGTAACGATACTGTTCTGTTTGCTGCGGAAACCAGCTATCCCGGATTATACATAATGGGCTTTGTTCCCTCTGCAGCCCCTGCAGGCGGAATCACTATGATAGTACCGTTGGTACTGTGGACATTCGGATTGTTATGGGTGCTGATAGTAATAATCATCATATATCTTATGGGCGCGGAGCGCAAGGCTCAGCAGAGCGAAGAACTCCGCCAGGCCAAGGTTCTGGCAGAAAACGCGAATCGCGCCAAGAGTGACTTCCTTGCGAATATGTCCCACGAGATAAGAACACCTATCAATGCAGTTATCGGAATGAACGAGATGATACTGCGCGAAAGCAAGGAAAAGAATACAATTGAATATGCTGAAAATATTAATAATGCCAGTCATAATCTGCTGTCGATAATCAACGATATCCTTGATTTCTCCAAGATCGAGTCGGGAAAAATGGATATAGACGAGCATGAGTACAGGCTGGATGAGGTCCTTCGGGATGTATCCAACATGATAAAGCTAAAGGCGGATCAGAAGAATCTTGCTTTTACTGTAGATGTAAATGAGAATCTTCCGAACAGACTTTACGGCGATGATATAAGACTTAAGCAGATACTACTCAATCTTCTGACAAACGCTGTAAAATACACCCACAAGGGCGAAGTGAAGATGCATGTCGGTTGTACGGAGTTTTCGGAAGCGGACGAAGTACAGCTTAAGATAGCTGTAGTGGATACAGGAATCGGTATCCGCAAGGAGGAGTTGCCAAAGCTGTTTCAGGATTTCAGCCGTTTTGATCTTTCTGTAAACCGCAACATAGAGGGCACAGGTCTGGGCCTTGTGATAACACAAAGACTTGTATCTCTGATGGGCGGAAGTATAAGGGTTGACAGCGAGTACGGAGAGGGCTCGACCTTTACAGTGCTGCTTTCGCAGAGAGCAATAGGTAATGAGAAGATCGGCAGGAAGCTGAGGCAGGAGCGTAATGCGCCTTCGGTCCTTCCGGGATATACTACGGCTTTCACTGCACCAAGTGCGCACATATTAGTGGTTGACGATAATCAGATGAATCTGCTTGTTGTCAAAAATCTTCTGAAAAACACGAAAGCCAAGCTCACTGTATGCATGAGCGGCGAGGATGCGCTGGACCTGATGCGTTCCAACAGATTTGACATAGTTCTTCTTGATCACATGATGCCGCACATGGATGGTATCGAAACGCTGAAACACATGAAGCACATGCCGGAAAACATGAGTGAGAACGCGGTAATAATAGCCCTTACGGCGAATGCGGTTTCGGGTGTAAGGGAAATGTATCTTGCGGAGGGCTTTGATGATTATATGAGCAAGCCGATAGATGGTATGCAGCTTGAGGAAATGCTTGCAAAGCATCTTCCGGAGGGAAAGGTGGTATATACTCAGGTGCGCGAAAAGGATGAAACACAGGAAGTATCGAAGGGCAGTGCAACAATATCCTCCGAGGAGCCCGAGCTGGAGGAGCTGCCTCTGTTTGACACGGAGCTTGGCTTTAAATATTGTGCGAACAGCAAGGATATATATGTAGAGATGCTTGGAATCTTCTGTGATATGTATGAAAGCAGCCTTTCTGAGCTCAATGCCGAGTTTGAATCCAGGAACTGGAACAGCTACACTATAAAAATACACGCGCTTAAATCCAACTCCCTTAATATCGGAGGCAAGCGGTTGTCGAATATTTGTCTGCAGCTTGAACAGGCGGGCAAGCGCATCAAGGCAGAGGAGGCCGTGCAGGAGAGTGAAAGTTTTATAGCCGAAAATCATCCTACGGCGATGCAGCTATACAGTGATACAATATCTGCGGCAAAAGATTATCTCAGCAAGAAAGGATAAGGCTCATGATAAATGATGAGATGAATTTGCAGGAGCAAAAATACCACATACTTGTTGTTGATGACAATCAGATGAATTTGTTGCTGATAAAAAAGATCCTTTCAAAAAGCTATGATGTCAGCACGGCAATATCGGGCAAGGCAGCATTTGAGCATCTGGAGAACGGATCAGTGGATATGATACTGCTTGATCTTCGCATGCCCGAAATGGATGGTTTTGAGTTCCTGGAGATAATAAAAAAGGATGAAAAGCTGAAGGATATACCGATCATCTGCCTTACTGCCGATGATGATCACGATTCTGAGCTTCGTTGCTTTGAGCTGGGTGTTCTGGATTTCATAACCAAGCCATTTATCGCAGAGATAATGCTGATGAGGATCAGCCGTATACTTATGCTTGAAAGCTTGCAGCACGATCTGCGTGAGGAGGTAGACAGGCAGACGGAGCGACTGCATAAGTCTAACCGCAAACTGCAGCGTCTGACCACTCAGGTAATGCTGACTCTTGCAGGCACTATAGATGCCAAGGATAAGTATACAAACGGTCATTCCGAGAGAGTTGCCGAGTATTCAAAGATGATTGCACAAAGGTCCGGTCTGCCTCAGCAGGAGCAGGATAACATCTATTATATCGGTCTGCTTCATGATATAGGCAAGATCGGCGTGCCTGACGAGATAATCAACAAGACATCCCGCCTTAATGATGAAGAGTATGCGGTAATAAAGACGCATCCCTCGATAGGCGCGGAGATACTTGAAAGGATGTCGGAGCTTCCCGATATTGCACTTGGGGCGAGATATCATCATGAACGTTACGATGGCAGAGGATACCCGGAAGGACTCAAGGGCGAGGAGATACCGCTTATCGCAAGAATAATTGGTGTAGCGGATGCTTACGATGCCATGACCTCTAACCGAAGCTACAGAAATGTGCTTTCTCAGAATGTTGTAAGGGGTGAGATAGAAAAAGGCATAGGCACACAATTCGATCCCGGTTTTGCTGAGATAATGCTTAAGATAATCGACGAGGATACAGAATATGTTCTCAGAGAAAAGAAGTAATTTTAAGCTTTCGAGATAATTGAAGCATAAAGCCCGCTCATACCGAGCGGGGCTTTTAATATGTCAAAAGGCAGTTGAAAAAGAATTCGCATTATAAACGGAGAGCCACCCGCGAACGTGAGCGGTTTTCGCGAAGCGAAAATGAAATGCCATAAGGGCATTTCAAGCCGAGCGTTTGCAATTAAAAAATCCCACTCATTATGAGTGGGATTTTTTAATATGGTGCAGGTGAAGGGACTTGAACCCCCACGACCTTGCGATCACTAGCACCTGAAGCTAGCGCGTCTGCCGATTCCGCCACACCTGCGTTTGTATTGATTGCCGTTTCTGACAACGTATATATTTTATCACGTTGTATCTGTTTTGTCAAGGGGTTTTTGAATTTTTTTTGATATTTATTGAAATTTGTTGACGGCGATGCGTTATTGCGGTATAATTGATATATGTACGGAAGGAGGCAGATCGTGAAACGCTTTGTTAAACTTACATGGATTTTCTATCCATTGATACTTGCAGTGTTGATGTATATATTGCTTCCCTTTTTCCCCGATTTTACCGAGTATATAATATCACGCGGGCTTTTTAAAATAGTTACAGTGCCGGTGGGGTTTGTCGCCTCGCTTATTCCGATATCTCTGACGGAACTTCTTGTGATACTCGCTTTGCCTCTTCTGGTGCTGGTCATCGTTCTTTTTGTGCGCAGACTCAGGAGGTCTGACGACCGAAAAAAAACTGCGGTAAAAGCTGTGAGATGCGTCTGTGGATTTCTGTCCTTTGCGCTGCTGATGTATATGATATGTCACGGCGGAAATTATTATCGACTTACAACGGCGCAGCTTATGGAGCTGGACACATCAGGAAAATCGCCTGAGCAGCTCCTGGAGGTCTGCCTGTGGCTCAGTGAAAACGCTGCGGCAGAGCGCGAGAATATCCTTACCGATGAAAACGGCTGCATGAGGCTTCCCGAGGATGTATACACTTCGCTTACGCGCGTGAACAGCGGTTACGATGTGCTGGTGGAGAAGTATCCTTGGCTATGGACTTCGGTTTGGCGTCAGAAGCCTGTGCAGCTCTCCTATTATTGGTCATATACGGGTATAGTCGGAATGTTTTTCCCTTTTTTCGCAGAGTGTAACGTGAATGTCGAGCAACCCGATTACGGTATTCTGTTCACCGCAGCCCATGAGTCAGCACACTCACGCGGAATCGCTTTCGAGGATGAGTGTAATTTCTATGCGTTTCTTTCCTGCATAAACAGTGAATATCCCGAGTTCCGCTATGCAGGTTATATGCAGGCTTTCACATATTGCTCCAATGCGCTTTTTGATTATGATCTTGATATGTGGGAGCAGGCTCAGGTCAATGTGACGGAGGGTATGATTGCGGATTTTCGTGCTCATAACGAGTACATAGACAGCTTCTCGAACTATGTGATAGATGGCCCCGGAGATGTCGATATAAACCCGTGGGAGGTCGGGGGCGATATAAACGATACATTCATAACGATTCAGGGCGTTGAGGACGGAAGGCTCAGCTATGACAGGGTAACAGAGCTTATCCTTGCCTATTATTATACGGAATAACAGAGGACATAATAATGATTGGAACACTGGTCAATACAGTAACCATAATCTGCGGATCACTTCTGGGAGGTCTGCTTAAGAAAGGAATAAAGGACAAATACCGTGATGCGCTTTACAATGCGATGGGACTCGCGGCAATAGGAATAGGTGTTAATTCCATCTGTACCAATATGCCACAGAGTGCATATCCCGTGCTTTTTATTGTGAGCCTTGCCCTTGGAAGTCTTTTGGGAAATATCATCGATCTTGATGGTAAGTTCAACGGGCTTGTAGGAAAGTTTTCAAAATCAAATCTTGGTCAGGGGCTTTCAACGGGAATACTGATGTTCTGTATCGGTACCCTTTCCATACTCGGCCCGATCAATGCGGCATTGTACGGTGATCACACCTATCTTTTCACAAATGCCACACTGGATTTTGTTACATCTATGGCGCTTGCTTCCACCTATGGCTTCGGAATGATGATCGCTGCGGGAGTCCTTTTCCTCTGGCAGGGTGCGATCTACCTGTGTGCAGGCTGGCTGGAGCCTGTGCTTAGCGGTGGGCTTATGACCGAGATATCTCTTGTCGGCGGATTCCTTATCGCAGCCTCAGGCATTTCTATACTTGGGCTTAAGGATATGAAGACCATTAATATGCTTCCTGCACTTTTGGTGCCACCGATATGGTTTGCACTCAAGGCTCTGATAGATTTCTGAAAAAAGTATTGGGTAAATTACAGAAACATTTATTGTTTGTTCAGTTTTACTTCACATTATTAACACAATCTGGGGTTATACTTAAAACATAAAAGGGAACAAAAACTCGACCGAAAGGAATGAGATCTGATATGTACGAAAACAATTTCAATAACAATAATGTCCATCAGGCGTTCTATCCCGAGCAGCCTGTCGGACAGCCACAGCCTCAGAAGCCCCGCAAAAAGCAGAGTACTGCAAAGGTGATCGCTCTTATAGCTGCTGTGGCGATTATAGGCAGCGGCGCAGGCTTCGGAAGCTCCTTTCTTGCTTCAAAGCTGATCGGAACAAGCATTACCGGCAACGGAGGTTCCGCTCCCTCCGATGACACATCCTCAGGGAACGAAAGCAGCACAGGCGGCAACACCGATTCGTCACATAATTCTTCCACTGAGAGTAAACCTACTCTTGAAGAACTTCAGGAAGGTGTGCAGATAACACATAGGGTGCCTGCAGAAACGGAGTTCAATTCTGATGGCTCCTTCACCTATACACGCGACCTTGTTTCAGCGGTAAGGGATTCCATAGTTTACATCGAGGTGTACACCCGTCAGTATTATAATGCCGAAGAGCCTTACGGTGCGGGAAGCGGCATAATCATTTCCAGTGACGGCTACATCATAACTAACGCGCACGTTGTTGATGACATGGACAGATACGTTGTCCATGTTACCACCACCGATCCTGTTGAGGGCAGCGGCGTGGTGGATGAATATGAGGCAGAGCTTATCGGAAGTGATACCGACACTGACCTTGCCGTGCTGAAGATAAAGACGGAGGGGCTTCAGTCTGCTGTGCTGGGCGACTCTGACGAGCTAAGGCTCGGAGATGATGTTGTGGTCATCGGTAATCCTATGGGTCTGGAGTCCTCTGTATCGAAGGGTATTGTGTCGGGTCTTAAGCGCGAGCAGTATTCCAGCAGCGAGCGCGGACTTTCCAGCATACAGACCGATGCCGCAATAAACAGCGGCAACTCAGGTGGTGCATTGTTCAATATGTACGGTGAGGTAGTAGGCGTTGTAAACTCCAAGCTTGTTTATGATTATGCGGAGGGCATCGGCTTTGCTATCACCATAAACGAAGCGAAAGAAGTTATCAACGACCTTATCTCCATGGGATATGTTACAGGCAGACCTATCCTTGGCGTGACCTGCCTTGAGGTATCGGAGTATGTAGGCGCTATCCAGGGAATGACTCCGGGTCTGTATATTACAAATATCGATCAGGACCTTGCAGTTGCAGACAGCGAGCTTGTTGTTGGTGATACTATCACAGAAGTCGAGGGAACGGCAGTTACTACTGTAAGTCAGGTAAGCGAGATACTCGCGGATATGAAGCCCGGTGACTCGGTTACAGTTACGGTCATAAGGGTGGATTCTCTCGGCAGAAACAAGGAAGTCGAGTTTGATATAGTGCTCTCCGAATACATCGGAAGCTGATGATATAAGCTGATAAAACCGCTTTTGAGCCTTTGCTTCAGAAGCGGTTTTTGTATTTGAGTATAAAAACTCCCCGAGAGTATAGCTTTCGGGGAGTCCTGTTAATTATTTGATCTGTGTGATATGCTTGCGCACAGTGCTGCGTAATTCTTGAGTGTAAGCTCTTCTGCTCTTGCAGTCGGTTTTATTCCGCTGTCGGTAAAGATCTCGGCAAGTTCGGCTTTTGCTATGCCAAGCTCTCCCGAGAGGGGATTGATTATCTGCTTTCTGCGCTGTGAGAACGCTGAGCGGATAATGCGGAAAAACAGCTTTTCATCCGTTACATCAAGACCATTGTCCTGTTTTATATCCAGACGTATCACTGCGCTGTCCACGTTGGGAGCGGGCATGAAGCTTCCCCTGTTCACTTTGAACAGCATCTTAGGCTCGCTGTAATATGAAACTCCGCAGGAGAGCGCTCCGCAATCCCTTGTGCCGGGGGCGGCACAGATCCTGTCTGCGGCTTCTTTCTGCACCATTACAGTCAGTGCTTTTACTGGAAGCTTTTCTTCCAGCACACGCATGATTACGGGGGAGGTTATATAGTAGGGGAGATTTGCACACACTACGACCTCGCTGTCTCCGAACTTTTCGGCTATCAGCGATTTGAGATCTGTTTCCATGACGTCTGCAAAAACGACCTCTACATTATCGTATTCCGCCAGAGTTTCCTCTAATATGGGCTTAAGTCCCGTGTCGATCTCCACGGCGACCACCTTGTCGCAGCGTCTGGCAAGCTCCTGTGTGAGGACACCAACGCCTGTACCTATTTCCAAAGCGCAGACTCCGCTTTTACAACCGCCCATTTCCGCGATCTTAGGGCAAACAGCAGGGTTTATCAGGAAGTTCTGTCCCAGTGATTTTGTAAAGGAAAATCCGTGGCGTTCAAATAGATCTTTTATTACACCGATATTGGTAAGCTGCATCCGATCAATACCCCTCGCTGCCCGAAAGGCTGTCGTCATTTTCTACCCAGTCGTTTACTGTCATGGTCCTGAACTCGTCCTTGGCGGTGCGGATGACCACGCTTTCGATTCCTGCATTGATTATGGTGCGCTTGCACATAGAGCAAGGCTCAACATCGCCGAAAAGCTCGCCTGTTTTGGCGTCAAGACAGGCAAGATACAGCGTAGAACCTATCATCCGTGTGCGCGGAGCACTGATTATGCAGTTCTGCTCGGCATGAACAGAGCGGCATAGCTCATAACGCTGGCCCTTGGGGACATTCAGCTTCTCGCGGGTGCAGCTTCCAACGTCTGAGCAGTTTTTCCTGCCGCGGGGTGCACCGTTGTAGCCTGTGGCGATTATCTCGTCATTCTGTACGATTATTGCGCCGAAATTGCGGCGCAGACAGGTGCCGCGCTCAGCAACTGTCTGGGAGATATCAAGATAGTAGTTTGTCTTGTCGCGTCTTTCCATAATGACCGCCTTTCGTCAGCATATCACAGTATAATCAACGGTGTCTTTTGTTCATCTGTTTCGAGATGAAACTCTTGTTCTGTACAGGCTTGGTTATCAGAGGCACATCGCCGGGGCGCTGAGGTGCCTTAGGCATGGGCAGTTTGCCGTCAAATGCCGCAAGGTACATAACAGCTATCTCGCGCTGCTTTATGAGCGAGTTGGTATTCACAGAGTATTCCATGACCTTTTCAAATTCCGCACGCGCCTCTTCGGGATTCTGGTTTATCACATATACCTCTCCGAGGATACATCTGCACTCAACAGCAGCGGCCTCGTTGCCGTTATCCTCTTCCAGCTTTATAGCGTTCTTAAGGCACTCGATAGCCTTGTCAGGAGCTTGCAGATCGATATACTGTAATGCTTTTTCTAATTCAAGATTCATTTTTCTGTTCCTCTCGGTCTTTAAAACTAAGGCATATTCATGCCTACTTATTATTATTGTAGCATAAATATATAGTTTTGTCAAAACCTTTTTGTATTTTCCTGTAATTGACGATATTTCCTATCTGTATCTTTTTTTTTACAACGCTATGCGACAGGAGTTTCGGTGCGTTCGTGGTAACATATTATACATAAATAAAGGGGAAACGGCATATATGCCGTACAGAAAGGAAGTATGAAATGGAAACGGCGATAAAGAGAGAAACTGTCTGGGCACGGGTATGGGAATTCTGTCGTGAAAACGCTGCGTGGGCGGCAGGTGGTTTTGCATTGGAGCTTGCTACGGACGGAGTGAGTGCTGCTGTCGGAGGCGCGGCGCTGGCGGCAGGACTTGGCGGAACACGCAGGATATATGCTTTGGGAGGTGCTGTATTCGGAGCGTTGCTGCATGGATTTCCTGCGGCACTGAGTCGTCTGGCGGGACTTGGAATAGTGCTTGTGACACAGCTTATCCCTGATGCGAAAAATGTGATGGTCGGAGGTATTATACATTTCTTTTCGGCGATGCTGGCGGTGTTTTTTTCGAGATTAGCGGATGCCGCCGAACCCTCGCAATTGTTGACTACGCTGATCTCAGCAATAACAGCAGGCGTATTTGCTGCGTGTTTACATATACTTATCTCCACAGTAAGCCTGCGCGGATTCGATATATCCGAGGCGAGGGACTGCGCACTTGCTGCAGGGGTTTCGGCATTGGCATTTATGTCCGTATCCGGGCTTGATTACCCTCTGTTCAATATAGGGAGGCTTACAGCGGGACTTCTTACCCTTACCATGTCAGCCCGTCGCGGCCTCGCTGCAGCAGCGGTGGTCGGTATCCCTGCGATATTTGGTATGAGCTGCGCAGGAGAGGGCGCATTAAGCGGTGCGTCAGTGGTTTTAGGCGCGCTTCTGAGTGTATGTCTTACAAAGTACGGCAAGTTTACAAGGGCAGTGGGATACGTGTTTTTTGGTTGCGCGGCGGTGCTGATATCTGCTTCCGCTGAGGGGACATGGCGTGTGCTTGCCGAATTGCTGATATCAGGCGTAATGTTTGTTCTGCTCCCTGTAGAGAAGATAGGCGTAGGGGAGTCGGATTTCACGGACAAGACGGTGGCGATGATGCTTAGGGAGCGGCTATGCTTTGCTGCGGACGCTATTTCAGGGGTCAGTACAGGACTCAATGCCGCTGCCGAAACACTTGAGCGCAGGTATTCCGCTACGCTTCAGCATGTGAGTGAGGATGCAGCGGACAGGGCGTGCAAAAATTGCCCCAACAGCATGATATGCTGGGGACAGAAGTACGAGCTTTTTCATGCCGAGTTCAATCGCCTTGTGCGACTGCAGCGAAGCGGAACCGAGCTTACCGAGCAATCCCTGTCGCCGCTGGCTTCACAGGAATGTATACGCAGATCCGAGGTGATACGTGCTGTAAAGAGCGCCTATGAGCGGTATCTTTCCGCCGCTGCCGATGAGCGTCGTGTCAGGGAGCTTCGACGTATATATACCGAGCAGCTTGCTTCTGTACATGATATACTGGAGGATATGGGGTATTCTGCGGGCAGAGGCGGGGGCAAGAACCGCACTGCTGAAAAACGTGCCGAAAAGGCACTTGCCGATTGTGGACTTAAAGACCCTACCGCTTTTGTCAGCCATGACCGCCGTGGAAGGATCATGCTTGAGGCGTATGGCAGCGGAGAGCTCCGCACCGAAAAGGAGTATCTTGGCGAGCTGCTCATAAACGCCCTTGGCAGAGAACTGGAGCTTCCCGAGGTCAGCGGAAGCAACGGCAGAGTGCGTGTAACGACGACAGAGCGCACACAGTTTTCGGCGGAGATAGGTGCTTTTCAGCTATGCAAAGGCAAGAACCGTGTCTGCGGCGATTGCTATGACAGCTTCACTGATCCCTCGGGCTTGCTGTATATAATCCTTTCGGACGGAATGGGCAGTGGAAGCAGGGCACGTATCGATTCGGCACTTGCCTGCTCCATGACATCAAAGCTGCTGAAAAGCGGGATATCGCTGGGCGCAGCATTGGAAACAGTGAACACTTCGCTTATGGTGAAATCGGCAGATGAAAGCTTTGCGACGCTTGATATCTGTCGTATAGACCTGAACACAGGAGAGTGCATGGTGTTCAAAGCGGGGGCAGCAACCACATATATAAAATGTGCAGATAAGCTCATGCGTGCCAGCCTGTCCTCTCCGCCCGCAGGAACGGGCGGAAAGCTTACAGTGCCTGCGCAGCGATTCACGGTCAGCAGCGGTGATGTTATAATAATGACGACAGACGGTGTTGCTATTGATGAGGAGTGGCTTTCGCACGAGCTGTCATCAAAGACCGATCCCAGAGAGCTTTCCGAGAAGATCGCCAGAACTGCCCGTTCTGCTGAAAACGGCAGAGAAGATGACATCAGTGTTATAGCGGTAGCAGTGGGCAGATGATTTGACATCACTGCCGAAAAGTGCTATACTGTCCTTATGAAAAGGGGTGACGGTATGGAGGAAAGGGAAGATCTGCGCGTGATAAAGACCAGGCGTATAATACGCACTGCGCTTATTGATCTTATGGCTGAAAAGGAGCTTTCTGCAATAACGATAACAGAGCTTTCACAGCGCGCCATGATAAACAGAAAGACCTTCTATCGTCATTACGGAAGTGTTTCAGAGGTGGTAAAGGAGCTTGAGAACGAGATCCTTGCAGAGTTTTCAGATGCTTTGAAAAGCGCAAACAGAAGCTGTCTTGATGTGGAGGGAGTAGTCGCTGATATCAGTGCATTGATACTTCGCCGTAAGGAGTATTTTGCAAAAATGATGAAGCTGAATCCCGATCTGTTTGGTAAGGGACGTATAAAGGCTATGCTTCGCCGCGCAGTGGAGGTCTCGGTGCGCAGCTATGGCGAGATAACCGACCGTGAAACCTTGGCAGCCGTATCGCAGTATATCGTATCGGGAGTATTGTCCCTCTATTCTGAGTGGTTTGACAATGGCTGCCGTGGCAGTCTTGATCGCATAACCGAGATCGCTTGCCGCATGACGAAAGAAGGATTGCGTGGATGTGTTCCGACTGAGATGCTGTTAAGCTCAGGGTTGTAATAAACACTTCAAATATAACAAATGGTAAAAGGCTATTCTTTGTGAAAATAGCCTTTTGCTGTTTTCGTTGTTTATAGTTAACATAAACTTAATTTTAAGATGATATAATGCTTTTATATTATTATGAAAAGTATATTCTCTTGAAAGGACCATGTAAAGCCCATGAAGACAGGATTGATTCTTGAAGGCGGAGCTATCCGCGGTATTTTTACTGCGGGCGTGCTGGATCGCCTGATGGAAAACGGAATATATCTGCCCTATGTTATAGGCGTTTCGGCGGGTGGCGGCAACGCCATGAGTTATCGTTCCCGTCAGACGGGCAGGACTTGTCGCCTTATGACCGCACCCAAGGAGGAGTCCTACTATGGATTGCACCAGTTCTGGGAAAGCAAGAAGATAATCAATCTTGACAAGATGTGCTACGAGTATCCTTACAAGCAGTTTCCTTTTGATTTTGCGACCTACTTCGGAAGCGATGTTGTAGCGGAGTACGCCTGCACCTGTTGTGAAACAGGCGAGGCCGAGTATCTTTCCGAGCGATCTGACGAGCACCGCCTGCTGACTATATGTAAGGCCACCTGTTCTGTCCCTATGCTGTGCGAGCCTGTGGAACTGGATGGCAAGCATTATCTGGACGGAAGTATTGCGGATTCTATTCCGATAGAACGCGCACTCGAGCAAGGTTGCGACAAGGTGGTTATCGTGCTTACAAAGCCCGAAAGCAACGTGGCTCCGACCGATTACCGGAAGTTCAGGGGAGTTATCAATGCGATGTACAAGGATTACCCTGCTTTTGTGGAGGCGTGCATGACCCGCGTGGAGCGTTATGAAAAGAACAAGGCACTTTTGGATAAGATGCAGCGTGAGGGCAGGGCATTTGTCATCCGTCCGGAGATGATGCCTATATCCAAATTCGAAAAGGATATGAAAAAGGTGCTGGATTTCTACAGGCATGGCTACACACTGATGGACAGCAGATTTTTGGAATTCCTTAAGTGGAACGAAGCGGTTGCTGTTAATAGTTGATGTTGCGGCAGACAATGTCTGCCGTTTTATTTTGTGTCGTGCTTGACATCTCGGGATAGTTCTGTTATAATATTAACATACGCGGGTGTGGCGAAATTGGCAGACGCACTAGATTTAGGTTCTAGCGAGCAATCGTGCAGGTTCAAGTCCTGTCACCCGTACCATATTAAAAAACCGTCCAGTGGACGGTTTTTTAATTGCAAAAGCTACTCTCGGATTGCCCTTATGGCAATCCGTTTTCGCTTTAGCGAAAACCGCTCCGCTTTCGTGGGTGGCTCTCCGATTACAAGGTGAAATCTTTTTCACTCAAGTTAGACAGATCAAAAAAGAGCGTTCCGAATGGAACGCTCTTTTTTAATTGTAGCTTTAGCGAAAATAAACCACCGCTTGAAGCGGTGGAATAAAAAATCTTTAGATAAAAGAGTCCTCCTATGATATAATAGAAGCGGGTTTGGCGACCGCATCGGAAATCAAAGGAGGACAATGTCATGAATGACAATCATAGTTTATCACATTCTAAGTGGAATTGCAAGTATCATATAGTGTTTGC
>JAZQGZ010000032.1:0-20646 GCA_045540255.1 Oscillospiraceae bacterium
TTCCGAGGAGCTTGGCGGCGAAGTCAACTATGCTTATGCTAAAAAGAAGCTTACAGACAATGCCGAAAACAGCCAGTGGGCACTTGTAAAAAAATCCGTTGACAAACCATATGCAGACAAGATTATTGCCCGCGCGGCAGAGGAAAAGCTTGGTGACCTTATTTATACCGAGCTTGACACAAAGCGCCTTTACCCTCAGCATGAGCTTGCGGCGGCGGTAATAGGCTTTACAAACTTTGACGGCGACGGCGTTTATGGCGTTGAATCCTACTACAACGAATATCTGAAGGGTGTAGACGGAAAGGTTATCACTGCTACTGACGCAAACGGTAACGAAATGCCATATAAGAATGACAAGATTTACAGCGCTCAGGATGGTAATTCAATCTATCTTACCCTTGATATGACGCTCCAGCATCTTGTTGAGAAATATCTTGAACAGCAGGTTGAAGCGCACGACGTTGAAAACCGTGCCTGCGCAATTATGATGGACGTCAACACTGGTGCGATTCTTGCTATGGCAAGTTCTCCCGGCTATGTCCTCAATGACAGAAACTCGATTTACAGCGACAAGGACCTTGCTATCCTTGCAGGCATAAAGGACGAGGAAGAATACAACAGCACATATGCGGCTCTGCGTGAACAGCAGTGGAAGAACAAGGCTATTACAGAGCTGTATTACCCCGGCTCGGTATTCAAGGCTATCACCTGCGCGGCGGCACTGGAGGAAGAGGTGGTATCCGTACACTCCACCTTTGACTGCTGGGGCTCGGCAGAGGTAGCGGGAACAAGGATAAAGTGCTGGAACTTCAACACGGGCGGTCACGGCAATCTTGACCTGCAGGGTGCATTGATAAAGTCCTGCAACCCCTGCTTTATTGCGATAGGACAGCTTCTCGGAACAGAGAAGTTCTGCCATTATCTCGAGGCCTTCGGCTTTACCCAGCCCACGGGAATAGACCTCCCGGGCGAGTCCCGCTCGCTGTTCATCGCAGAGGAGAACATGGGCCCCGTTGAGCTTGCGTCCTCCGCATTCGGACAGACCAACAAGGTGACTCCCGTGCAGATGGCGACAGCATTCTGCGCCGTTGTAAACGGCGGATATCTTGTGACGCCTCATGTCGTCGACAAGGTACTGGACAGCGACGGAAACGTCGTTGAGACCACACAGGTACAGGTAAAAAGACAGGTGATCTCCGAGGAGACCTCCGCGCTGATGCGCAAGCTCCTTGAGAACGTTGTTGAAACAAACGGCGGAAGCAACGCCTACATAAGCGGCTACCGCATCGGAGGAAAATCCGGTACTACCGAGAAGATCGACGAGCAGAACGCGGCTATCGCGGCAGGCGATCCCAATGCACCGATGACTTATGTTCCGTCCTTTGCGGCATTTGCGCCCGCGGATGATCCCAGGATCGTCATGCTGGTAATGGTGGACACTCCCACCGGCGCGCAGTATTACGGCTCCGCTATTGCGGCTCCCGTAGTGTCGGCGGTATTCAAGGAGGGTCTGCCCCACCTCGGAATCTATCCCACCTACACGGCGGAGGAGCTTGCCAAGATGGACGCGGCTGTTCCCTACGTTCTCGGATACGAGGCGCAGCGTGCCGAGTCCTCGCTGAGTGCGCAGGGCTTTGAGGTGCGCTTTGTCGGCGACATAACCACCAACAAGAAAGTGTCCACACAGATACCCGCGGCGGGAATGAGCATCCCCAAGGGCTCCACCGTGGTGCTGTACCTCGGCAACGAGCACGACATAGAAAAGACCATGGTTCCCGATGTCATAGGAATGACGGTGGAACAGGCTAACGAGGCTATAACAAACGCGGGACTCAACATAAAGATCTCGGGCGGCGCGGCTGAAAACGCAAACGCGCTGGCAACCATGCAGTCCTATGCGCCTGAGACCGAGATATACAAAGGAAACGTTGTTGAAGTAACGTTCCAGGTAAATTCACACGAGGGATAACAAATGACTTTAGGAGAGCTTTTCGGCGGTATCGCGGAGATTTCCGCGGAAATATCGGATGCGGCGGTGACAGATGTTACCTCGGACAGCCGCGAGGTGCGCGAGGGTTCGGTATTCGTCTGCATAAAGGGGCTGAGCTTTGACGGACACCGCGTTGCGCAGCAGATGCTTGAAAAGGGAGCCTGCGCAGTGGTGACGCAGGAGAAGCTGGGACTTTTCCGTGAGATAAACGTGGAGAACTCCCGCAGGCTGTATCCCGAGCTGCTGTCGAAGTTCTTCGGCAGGCCCACTGAAAGCATAAAGCTTGGTGCGGTCACAGGCACCAACGGCAAATCCACCGTGGTGAACCTCTGCGTGCAGATCATCCGCAGCTTAGGCGGGCAGGCAGGCGTTATAGGTACTCTCGGTACGGATACGGGAAAAGGGCTGCAGTATTCCCACTCGGGGCCGCCCACCACTCCCGAGCCGAGGAGGCTTTACAGTCTGTTCCGCGAGATGGCGGACATCGGCACGAAATACTGCTTTATCGAGGCAAGCTCCCAGGCACTGGCGCAGTACCGCTTTGCGGCGGAGGATTTCGCTGTGGGCGCGTTTACCAACCTCACGCAGGATCACCTCGACTATCACGGCACGATGGAGAATTACTACGCCGCGAAGCGCTCGCTTTTCGGTATGTGCGAAAATGCGGTTATAAACATCGACGACGAATACGGCAGGCAGACGGCGCAGTACTGCCACGCAAACGGTATCCCCTGCGATACGGTCAGCGTTTTTGGCACGGCGGACTACTACACCGAAACCGTTACGCTTAACCCCGACAGCGCAGAGTTCTTCCTTACCGACAGGGCGGCTGAGAAGTGCTATCCCGTGAAGCTTCCCATGACGGGCTACTATAATGTCAGCAACGCCATACAGGCGGCACTGATGTGCAGTAAGATGGGCTTCCCGCTGTGGAAGTGCCTTGAGGCACTCTCCCGTACAACAGGCGTGAGCGGCAGGCTTGAAACGCTGTACAGCGGAGATTATACAGTTGTGTGCGATTACGCACACACCGACGACGGGCTTACAAAGTTACTGTCCACGCTGAAGCCTCTCGCAAAGAACAGGCTTATTACAGTGTTCGGCGCGGCAGGCGACCGCGACAGCGAAAAACGCCCGAAGATGGGCAGGGCGGCGGAGGAATGGTCTGACCTGCTTGTGATAACCACGGATAACCCCGCGACCGAGGACCCTCAGCAGACGATAGACGGTGTGAAGTCGGGACTTTCGGGAGGAGCGCCGTATGTGGAATTCACAGACCGCAGTGAAGCGGTGATATATGCCCTTGAAACGGCGCAGGCAGGCGATGTTATCGCGCTGTGCGGCAAGGGGCATGAGGACTACCAGATAATAGGCAGGGAGTATGTGCATTTCAGCGAAAAGGAGATCGTGCAGAAATACCTTGCAGAAAAAGGACTGATCTGATGTTTACAGTTAATGAGATAGCACAGGCGGTGGGCGGAAAGCTGTTCGGCAACGGCGATATCGCAGTTGCGGATGTTTCCACCGATACGCGTACGATAGAAAAGGGCACACTTTTCGTTGCGGTAAAGGGCGAACGCTTTGACGGCAACGATTTTATAGCGCAGGCGGCCGAAAAGGGCGCGGCGGCTGTCCTTTCGGACAGGGCTGAGGGCGCAGACGGACACGATATTCCCGTCATCCTCGTGGAGGATACCCGTGCGGCACAGCTTGCCCTTGCAAGATACCACAGAAACAAGTTTGACGTAAAGCTCTGCGGAGTCACGGGAAGCGTAGGCAAGACCTCCACAAAGGACATGATCTTTGCAGTGCTTTCCTCGGGCTTTGAGACCCTCAAGACCGAGGGCAACTTCAACAATGATATAGGGCTTCCCAGAACGCTGTTCCGCCTGAACGAGGGCTACGGTGCGGCGGTCATCGAGATGGGAATGTCCGACCTCGGCGAGATAAGCGTGCTTTCAAAGGCAGCCTGTCCCGATTGTGCGGTGATAACCAACATCGGCTACTGCCACATCGAGAATTTAAAGACCCGCGAGAACATCCTGAAAGCAAAGCTTGAGATACTGGACGGCGCAAAGGAGGGCGCTCCGCTCATCCTGTGCGGAGATGATGAGTATCTGAAGAACGTTGAGCTTGCCGACAGGCGTGTCATCCGCTATGGCTTCGGAGAAAACTGCGATGTGCGTGCGGAGAATATCGTTCACCTTGAAAACGGCGAGTGCTTCGAGCTTATCGCACAGGGAAAGAGATACAAGGCGGAGGTGCCTGTAAGCGGCGAGCATCATGTGCTCAACGCTCTTGCGGCGTTCTGCGTGGGATGCGAGTTCGGCATGAGCGCAGAGGAGATAGTTCCCGCGTTCATGAACTATCAGGCTTCGGGAATGAGGCAGAAGACCGAGCATTACGGCGGAGTTACAGCGATACTCGACTGCTACAACGCAAGCCCCACCTCGATGAAGTCCTCGCTGTCCGTTTTAGGCGGCGTTAAGGCGGAGGGCAGGAAGATAGCGGTCCTCGGCGATATGCTGGAGCTTGGCGGAATGTCGGAGGAGCTTCACGCGATGGTGGCGGACTATGTAACAGAAAATGCGGATGCCTGCTTCCTTTACGGTGCGGAGATGTCCGCCTGTGCAAAGGTGCTTTCACAGCGCGGATTTGAGGTGTATCACAGCACCGACAAGCCGCTCATCTCGGAGAAGCTTGCACAGTTCATAAAGGACGGCGATGTGCTGCTGTTCAAGGGCAGCCGCGGCATGAGGATGGAAGAGATAGCCGAAAGTATCAAAAACGGCAGATAGACCCACGTCTGCGTCATATAACAAAACAACATTAAGGGGACAACACGATGATATGGACTAACGTACTGGCGGCGCTTGCTGCTTTTCTGATAACATGGCTTGCGGGGATATGGTTCATCCCGTTCCTGCACAGGCTGAAATACGGACAGACTATCCTTGATATCGGTCCGAAGTGGCATAAGGAAAAGAAGCAGGGCACACCCACTATGGGCGGTATCATGTTTATCATAGCGGTGCTGCTGAGCTTTGCCGTTGGCATCGTGATACTCTATTTTACACAGGGCGGCACTGCTGCTGCCATGCAGGAGCTTATCCGCTCCTCGGCGGGACTTGTCCTTGCGATACTTATGGGCTTCATGGGCTTCCTTGACGATTTCATCAAGGTCAGCAAAAAGCAGAACGGCGGACTTTCCGTCATGCAGAAGACCCTGATACAGGTGCTTATAATCGCGGCGTATTTCGCAACGCTGTATCTCAGCGGCGATGCAAGCACAACTGTCACATTCCCCTGGGGATGGCAGCTTGACATGGGTCTGCTGTACTACCCTGTGATGGGCGTTGCGGTGTACTACATCGTAAATGCGGTGAACCTCACAGACGGCATCGACGGACTTTGCTCCTCGGTGACGGTGGTTTATATGGCGGCGTTTGCCGTTATCTCGGGCTTTGTGGGAATGTTCGGACATACGCTGCTTTCGTTCTGCGTTGCAGGCGGCTGCATCGGCTTCCTTATGTGGAACTTCCCTCCCGCTAAGGTGTTCATGGGCGATACAGGCTCCATGTTCCTCGGAGGTGCGGTGTGCGCACTGGGCATCGGCTGTAATGCCGAGGTGCTGATGATAATCGCGGCGATGGTGTACATCCTCGAGGCGCTGTCCGTTGTCATTCAGGTAACTGTGTTCAAGATCACAAAGAAGATATATCATACCACAGAGGGAAAGCGTCTTTTCAAGATGACCCCTATCCACCATCACTTTGAGCTGAGCAAGTGGAGCGAGGTGAAGATAGACGCGGTGTTCTCGACTGTTGCGCTTATCTGCGGAGGTATCGCAGTGGTGCTGGGATACTTTATGTTCACATAATACGGAGGTACTATGGCAGCTTCTACAGTAAGAAAGCCCGCCGCGGCGCCGCAGGGTAAAAAGCCTGCACCCGCAAAAAAGAAAAGGGTTAAAAAGGAAAAGGACCCCAACCGTATAGGTTTTTTTTACGGAAAGGGCAGAATAGATGTACCTATGCTGGTCATCACGATAGTGCTGCTGATACTGGGTATCACCATGATGTTCTCGGCGAGCCATGCGTTGTCCTATCGCGACAACGACGGTGACTCCTACAGCTATGCTGTCAGCCAGATGACCTTTGCGGGCGTAGGACTTGTGCTGATGTTCCTTATAAGCTTCGTGGACTATCGTCTGCTGCGTAAGGAGCTCAGGATAAAGCTGGGCGGCAAGGAATACTGCTTTACTTTTGCGCATCTTGCGCTTGTGGTGTCGTTCATACCGATGCTGCTGATAATCCCCTTCGGTGTCAGCAATACCGAGGGCGGCCCCCGCCGCTGGCTGCCTGTGTTCGGACGAACCTTCCAGCCGTCCGACGTGCTTAAATTCGCTCTTATAATCTTCTTCTCCTATTATATCTGGAAGAACTTCAAGAAGATGAGATACACCTACACGGGTCTTATCAAGCCTGCGCTGCTGCTCGCGGTGGTGGCGTGGCTGATGTGGCTGCAGCCGCATCTTTCGGGACTTCTTATCATGCTGATACTCTGTTCGGCACTGCTGTTTATCGGCGGTGTCAACATGAAGACAGTCCTCATTGTCGGGGCGGTGGCAGCGACGCTGCTGATACTCGCCTTTGCGACCAGTGAGTTCACCTACTTCGCGGACCGTATCATGTATACCTTCGACCCCCTTGCGGATATAGGCAACAAGACCTATCAGTCCTATCAGGCGGTGCTTGCGATAGGCTCGGGCGGACTCTGGGGAGTGGGCTTCGGCAACTCCTCTCAGAAGTACTATTATCTCCCCGACGCGGAGAACGACTTCGTTTTCGCCATCCTCTGCGAGGAGTTCGGATTTGTCGGCGGTATGCTGGTGATAATCCTGTTCCTTATCTTCGTGCTGAGAGGCTTCTCTGTGGCACGAAAGTCCGAGGACCGCTTCGGTATGCTGCTTGCGACAGGCATTACGCTACAGGTAGGAATACAGGCGTTGCTTAATATCGGCGTAAACTGCTGCTGTATCCCTAACACGGGTATCTCGATGCCGTTCTTCAGCTACGGCGGTACTGCACTGGTAATCCAGCTTGTGGAGGTAGGACTGCTGTTGTCTGTATCCCGAAGAGCGAAGCTAAATTAAATCACTAAGGAGTATCTTTAATGAAAGCTGTTTTTGCCGCAGGCGGTACTGCGGGTCATATAAATCCTGCGCTTGCCATCGCAGACAAGATGAAGTCGCTGTTCCCCGAAACGGAGATACTTTTCATCGGAACTCCCTCGGGCATGGAGTCGCGCCTTGTGACAAAGGCGGGCTACGATTTCGCCCCCGTTGAGATGGCGGGCTTTCAGCGCAATATCTCGCTGAGGAGTCTTAAGACCAACACAAAGGCACTGTATTATTACCTTATCTCTGCGAAAAGACAGGTGCGTAAGATACTTAAGGAGTTCAAGCCCGATATCGTTATCGGCACAGGCGGATATGTCACGGGCACGGTGCTGAGTCAGGCGGTAGCCATGGGCATAAAGACCGTCACCCACGAGAGCAACTCCTATCCCGGCATGGCTACAAAGATGCTTGCGAAAAAGGCAGACAAGGTACTGCTTGCCACCGAGGACGCGAAGAAGCACCTCAGTACGGACGAGCGTTGCGTCGTTACGGGCAATCCCCTGAGAAGCAACATCAGCATCGAGGAGCGTGACGAGGCAAGAGCGCGTCTGGGACTCCCCGAGGGCTTCACCATCCTTTCTTTCGGAGGAAGCCTTGGCGCAAACCGCATCACCGAGGCGGTTGCGGAGCTTATCGCATGGGAGCAGAAAAAGGGCGGGATAAACCATATCCACTCCTACGGCGGCAACGGAAAGGACAGGTTCTACACGGCACTTGAGCAGAGCGGCGCTACCGAGGACAAGACCCGTCACATCTTCCGCGACTATATCGACTATATGTACACCTGCATCTGTGCGGCGGATCTTGTCATCTCCCGTGCGGGTGCGATGACCATTACAGAGCTTACGGCGATAGGCAGACCGTCTATCCTTGTGCCGTATCCCAATGCGGCGGAGAACCACCAGTACTACAACGCGCTGACCTTAAGCGACCGTAACGCGGCGGTGCTTATCGAGGACAAGGACCTTACAAAGGCGCGCCTTGTAAAGGAGGTATCCGCGCTTTATTCCGACAGACACCGCCTTGCGCTGATGGAGGAGAATGCAAAGCGTTCCTCCGTCAATGATGCGGCGGATAAGATAATGAGCGAGATCATCGACCTGCTGGGCAAGGAGAAATTCACCTCCTGATCTTAATTTTTCAGCGGGACAATCACCAATTCTCTCCGGGGACATAATATGCTTTAGATCGTGCCTTGAGGAGATGATGATATGGATAACCGACAGAAGCTTGTAATAAACGGAGGCCGCAGGATAGAGGGCGGTATAACGGTACAGGGCGCAAAGAACAGCGTGCTGCCACTGCTTTCCGCCTGCGTGCTGGCGCACGGCGAGTGTATCTTACATAACTGCCCGCAGCTTACGGATGTGGACGCCGCCTGCAGGATACTTTCCTGCCTCGGCTGCCGCTGCGTGAGGGACGGAAACACCATCTGTGTGGACTCGTCCGCGGTCAGCGGATACGAGATACCCGACCATCTGATGCGGGAGATGCGTTCCTCTATAATGTTCCTCGGCTCTGTGCTGGGACGAACGGGCAGATGCCGCCTCAGCTTCCCCGGAGGCTGTGAGCTGGGAGCGCGCCCTATCGACCTGCACATATCTGCGCTCAGGCAGATGGGCGCGGTTATAACAGAGGAGCACGGCTATATCGAGTGCAGCAACGAGGGCAGATTACAGGGTGCGCGGATAATGCTTTCCTTTCCCTCGGTAGGGGCTACGGAGAACATCATGCTTGCCGCTGCCACTGCACAGGGCGTGACCGAGATACACAACGCCGCACGGGAGCCCGAGATACGGGACCTTGCGGAGTTCATGAACAAATGCGGTGCAAAGATAAGCGGCGCAGGCGAGGGCGTTATCTGCATCGAGGGTGTGGAGCGGCTGTTCCCTGCGGAGCACAGTGTTATTCCCGACAGGATAGTGGCGGGTACATATCTTTGCTGCGCCGCGGCAACGGGCGGCGAGGTCATACTCAGCCGATGCCGTGCCGAGGATATGACCGCATTTCTGGATGTACTGGAGAGCATGGGCTGCCGTGCCTACTCCTACGGGGAGGGTAAGCTGTATTTCAGCGGCAAGCGCAGACTTTGTGCACCTCCTACTATACGGACGATGCCGTATCCCGGTTTCCCCACGGATATACAGGCGCCGATAATGGCGGTGACTACCGTGGCACAGGGGACATCAGTGTTCGTTGAAACTATATTCGATAACCGCTATCGTCATGTGCCCGAGCTTGTGCGGCTGGGTGCCTCGATAAAGGCAGAGGGCAGGGTAGCGGTGACAGAGGGCGTACAGCGGCTTACAGGCGCAAAGCTGTGTGCAAAGGAGCTTCGCGGCGGTGCGGCACTGGTGGTGGCGGCACTTGCGGCAGAGGGCACCTCGGAGATAAGCGGTCTTAACTATATCGACCGCGGATATGAGAACATTGAAAAGACCCTGTGTAATGCAGGGGCTGATATAAAGCGTATTCAGATGCTTGCACGGATGTGAAAACGGAAGGGTGAATAACATGAAGAAAAAACCTGCACAGGGAAACAGAATATTATCCAAAAAGCCTGTACAGGCAAACGCTCAGCAGCCGGCAGGGCGCAGACAGAATGTAACTGATAAGCCGTCTGCACCCGCAGCAGCGACGAAAAAGGGGACAGTGAAAAAGCCGTTTTTCAAAAAGCCTGCCGCTGCGGCAGAAAAGCCTGCTTCGGGTCTTAAAAAGCAGCCTTTGAAAAAGCCCGCCGAGCCTGCAGTGGCTATATCGGGCGGTCAGAAAAAGGCATACAGCAGTGCTGTGAAGAGCCGCAGCGTAAAGAGCAAGAAGCGCGGCAGCCGCGGCGGAAACTATATCCTGTATTACCTGCTGGCGGGCATCATCGCGGTGATAGTGTTCATCATCCTTGCGAATACCGTGCTGTTCAACTGCTCGGACATCGAGGTAAGCGGAAATGTCCGCTACAGCGCGGAGGATATCGCAGAGATATCGGGCATAAAGCAGGGTGAGAGCCTGTTGTCCATCGATACGGAAAAGGCAGAGCAGGCTATCGTATCCTCGCTTGCGTATATCGATGCCGCAGAGGTCGCAAAGAGCTGGCCCACAAAGATAAAGATCAACGTTACCGAAGCCGAGAAATGGTACTGTGTGCAGGATGGCTTAAAGACCTATGTGATCTCGCGCATGGGCAAGATACTGGAGGAGAACAGGGCATCAGACCTGCCTGTCGTGATCGGCTATGAGGCGGCTGAGCCTATGGTGGGCAAGTCGCTGACATCCTCCGTGGAGGGCAAGAACGAGCTGCCCGCGCTGGTGCTCAGCGCAGCAGAGGAGGCAGGGCTTACAGGCATCACCTCGGTGGACATAACCGACCGTTTTGAGATAAAGGTACTGGTGGACGGACGTATAACCCTGGAGCTGGGTATCTCCACAGAGCTTGAGAACAAGCTGCAGATAGCAAAGGCACTCATCGAGGAGGAGATCTCACTTACGGAATACGTTACAGTGAACATCACCAACACCGAAAAGGTGTATGTGCGTGATAACAATATCATCGAAAATCCCGATGTCGGTCCTGTTCTTCCCGAAGAAACGGCAGAAGATACCGCCGAAACGGGAGAGTCCGACACCGCCGAAGTCTGATGCACCTTCGTTCGTCCAAAATTTCTCAATTAGCAGAATTTTCTTTAAAAAACAGTTGCAATTTGTTTTCAAACCTGTTATAATATATAGTAGTTATACTGTAAATGTATGAAAATTGCTTTGGAGGATGATAAAACATGGCATTTGAAATAGATAAGCACGATGATGAGTTTGAGCTGGATGAATTTGAGGATTCCACCAAAATAATGGTCATCGGCGTTGGTGGCGGCGGCGGAAACGCTGTCGATCACATGATAGAAGCAGGCATGACAGGCGTGGACTACGTTGTTGCAAACACCCATGTAAAGGCACTCCGCTCCAAGGATGGCAGCAAGATGAAGCGTATGCAGATCGGCAGAAAGCGTACACGCGGTCAGGGCGCAGGCAATAACCCCCTCGTTGGTCAGGAGGCCGCTGTTGAGAGCCATGACGAGCTGGACGCTGTAATGGATAAGATCTCCATGGTGTTCGTTGCTGCGGGCATGGGCGGCGGTACAGGTACAGGCGCTGCTCCCGTTGTTGCAAATATCGCCAAGGAGAGAGATATCCTCACCGTCGGCGTTGTTACAAAGCCTTTCGCATGGGAAGGCAAGGAAAAGATGAACCAGGCTATGAAGGGTATCGAGGAGATGCAGAAGTATGTTGATGCGCTCATCGTTATCCCCAACGAGAAGGTAAAGGAGATCTCCAACGGCAAGCTTTCCGCACTGGATGCTTTCAAGGCTGTTGACGGCGTGCTTTACAAGGCTGTACGCGGTATCTCCGATCTCGTAACAGGCGTTGGCTTTATGAACGTTGACTTCGCTGACGTTACAATGGCACTCAAGGATTCCGGTATCGCACACATGGCTATCGGTAAGGGCAAGGGCGACAACAAGATCCAGCTTGCTCTGGATGAGGTTCTCCACAGCCCCCTGCTGGAAACATCCATCGCAGGCGCGCACAGAGTGCTGCTTAATGTAAGCATCCCCACCTCCTGCACACTGGACGACTTCGACGCTATCTCCGCTGAGATCACCAAGAACGCCGCTCCCGATGCAAGAGTAAAGGCAGGTATCATGTTTGACGACGATCTCGATGAGGATGAGATCTCCATCATCGCTATCGCTACCGATTTCGGTGAGACTCCCGCTAATCCTTTCCCTGTAAAGATCAGCTTTGACGAGGATCCTATCGCATCTCTTGCCGCTCAGGGCTCACGCCCCATCGGCAGCGAGGATACCAGTGACATAGACGCTCTGCTCAGCATACTTAATAGCTCAAAGTAATTTGATATGACAGAAGATTCCGCCTTTATCGGCGGAATTTTTGTCCCTTGTGTCACAAAATTGAATTCGACATAAATTTGGTATCTGTCGATTATTCTTTGCTGTAAGTTTATGTAAACAAAGCGGTTTTCGAGATTATCACAGATAAACCTTTTGTTTTGCAGACAATATTTGTTGAAAATCCTAAACTTGTTTAAAACACTTGAATTTTTCAGGGTTTTGTTATACAATGATTATATGCGGCAGTATAAATAAAAATAAGTAAAAGTCGCATTTTATATATTTTGGAGGTCCTATTTATGTTAAAAATCATGAGAAAGATGGCTGCCGTGACAGTCATGGCAGTGATGATGATAGTGCTTGCCGTCAGCGCAGGCGCTTATGACTATTTCAATAAGCCTGCCGGTAAGGATGTTGTGGATGGAAAGGCAGTGGAGATCACTGATAATACCATAACCGTTACAGGTACTCTTGTAAAGGATAAGGGCACCACCATACATTATTACATGAAGGGTGACGCTACCGATCCCGAGTTCTGGAACAACTCCAACGCTTATGTGGAGTTCGACGTGAGGCTTGAAACCGACCGTGCCGATGTTTTCGTTATCATGCCCGCATTTAATGTAAACTGGCAGTGGACAGGTCCCAGCAACTACTATAATCCCCTTACATACGACAAGTGGGTAACTGTAAGAGAGCCTCTTTCCCAGTACTACGGCGCATTCAGCGGCAGCAAGCCTATGACTATCTGCGCACAGATCTGTACTGAAACTACCGAGGCATTCGATGTCCAGCTTACTGTTAAGGATATACGCATAACAGGTCTGGATGGCGGAGCATCCTCTGCTCCCGAGGAGAGCACACCCGAGGAAAGCACTCCTGTAGAAAGCACACCCGAGGAAAGCACTCCTGAGGAGAGCACTCCCGAGGAAAGCACACCTGAGGAGAGCACACCTGAGGAAAGCAATGTAGAGGATAGCACCCCTGAGGAAAGCAAGGTAGAGGATAGCACTCCCGAGGAGAGCAAGGTAGAGGATAATACTCCCGAGAACACAACCGCAGCTACCACAAAGCCTGCAACGACCACATCCTCTCTGGATGACCTTAAGGGTGCAGACGCAGGCGACATCACAGGTGTTATTGTAACTGTTGTTGTTATCGCAGTTGTCGTTGTGGCAGGTGCTGTTGTAGGATATCTGATCTACCGCAAGAAGAAGTACTATTAATATAAGCAAAAATCACAGAAAGGGTCGTGCCTGAATGGATAAGCTCGTTGCTTTTTTTAAAAATGTATGGTTCAAGAGAGGAATAGCGTTGCTGTGCTGGGCGTACACAGGCCTTATGACCTGGGTCGCATGGCTGAACTTTGCGTTCTGCTTTGAATACGAGAATCCCACTGCCCTTTTCGTGCTCTACCTGTTCGCAAGTGTTGCGGCACTGGGTCTGATGATCTATACAAGAAGACAGGTCATCACCATGATAAACTGCATGGTGCTGCCGATCGTCGTTTTCATTATAGTGCTGTTTGGCCTCGGTAACTGGTACCTGATACTTCCGCCGCTGTGTGTGGTGGTGGCAATGTTCTTTATAAACGCCGCGAACGAGACACTCAAGACAGTGCTGGGTACCATGTACCTGCTGATGTACGTTATCGGTATCGCCGCTTTTGTCGCTATCGAGATGATGATGGGTGAGATCTCCTTCACGGGTGTGGAGCTTGACAAGCGCGACACTGAGTACGAGGTGCTTTCTCCCTCGGGCGAGTACCGCATCGTGCGCTATATCGGCGACCCCTCGGAGGAGCGTCAGATTGCTATGTACTACGTTGAGTACACGGGCGATGACACCGAGATCCCCTTTGGCTTATGCAAGAAAGTATTCGGATGCCAGCACGTTCTTTCTTCCAAATACACGGGCAAGTCTGACGACCCTGTTGAATGGGTGACCGAAAAGGTGGGCCTTGTGGAGGTCGAGATGATCAGCGTTGAGGGCAGCATCAGAGAGAACCCCTACCTTATGGAGCCTGTTTCGGAGACTGCCGAAACCGACGACCTGCAGTATGTGGATCCCTTTGGCGGGGAAACGGCTGAAACTGCCGACACTTCTGCCTCTTCCGATACCGCAGATACTGCGGACACCGCTTCCGCTACCGCCGAGGCGGCATGATCCCTTATCATCAACCGAACTTTATGCAGGACGGCTTTGGCAGACGCCGAGCCGTCCGTTTTGTTATTATATTGTAAAGGAGCTGCAACGTGGACAGAACGCTTCATCTTGTCGGAAAAAATTCAAGCGAGATAATCATGGTGAGATACCCGCGCTCACTGCTCAATTTCTGTGAGTATGACCTCGCATACTTCGCCGAGAACGCCATCGCTATTTGCGACGATGCGCTTAAAGAGGGCGAGCTGGATTTCGACCGCGTGACCGACCTGCGCAATTCGCTGAGAAGTGCGCACGTCTACATAGAGAGCAATCTCCGCTCGACTTATGACAAGATAGTTCTTGACTGCTGGATAGACTATGTCTGCCGCAGGGACAATGTCGGCACAAGCTCCCTGTGGAACAGATTCATGCCCTGTAACACCGCATTTGAAAAGGCTGTGTTCGTCCGCCTGTGCGACTACCGCTACAACCGCGGAATAAACGAGTGGCTCAACCTCGTCCGTGTGCAGGACTACGCCAAGAACAAGATAAGCTTCATCTTTTCGGGGGAGCTTTCGGGGGCAGAGGATGCTGCGGCACGCCGCAACTACTTCGACCTTATGTTCAGTGTTACCGCCCGCGAGCTTGGCTGCCGCATCGAGGATCTGGGTGTTACCAAGGTGTTTTCCGTGGGCAGAGTGCCCTCGTCGCCCTTTATGTTCCCGAATATCTCAAAGGATATCGTGAAGAACCTGCTGGCGGATTTCGACTACTCCGAGGACTACTCCGATACCGATAACTACGGCGGCCTGTCCGATCAGATCGCGATGGACGCTTTCTCCTACATGAAATCGGGGCTTGCGCAGGAATACAACAGCTATAACATCTCCCGCAGCGAGATGGAGAATTCTCCTTTAAAGGTGTATATGCCCTGCGGCCTTAAAGCTGTGGTGGATCTTGAGATAGACGCGCTTATCGAGAGCGGCGGATGGCTTGCACGCTGCAAGCGCTGCGGCAGATACTATGTCCGCGACGCCCAGTACGATCACGATTATTGCTCGCTGTTCACTCCGGGCGGCAACACCTGCCTCAAGATATATGAGATGGAGCATCCGCAGAGCCGCATCCCTGCCGAGCTTGACCGTGCTTTCCGCGAAATTACGGACGAGATGTACGCGCGTGTTGACGAGGACATGAGCCTTGAGGAATACGAGAGCTGGAAAGTGTACCTCGATGCGCTTTACGGCAAGGTGGAGAACGGCGAGATCCCCGTGGAGGAGCTGGAGGATTTCATCAGCTATTCAAGATCGCTTGATATCTCCCGAAGCAATCCCGTTACCGAGGTAAGGAAGCCCGAGCCCGATCGTCCCAGCCGTGAGCGCGTGGTGAAGCCTTTCATTCCGCAGCGCATCGACCGCAGCGAGCTTGAGGCTCAGCAGAAGCCTGCACAGCCTGCCGAGGAGGAAGAAGAGGAGGAGATCACGCAGCAGCGCGGAAAATCCTTCTTCACATCGCCTACGGTACAGCGGCAGAAGAGCCGCGAGGCGGCTCCCATGGCACACATAATCCGCGGCGATCAGCCTGTGGAAGCGTATGCCCCCGCAAGCAGTACGTTCACTCCCTTTGGAGCGCAGCCGGTGCAGCCGGTGCAGCCGATTCAGCACGCTGCACCTCAGCCTGACAGGCAGAGCGCACGTCTGGAGCCGTACAAGCCCAGACCCGCGCAGAAGCGCACTCCCGCTCCTCAGCCTGCGCCCGCTCCCGTGCAGGAGGAGTTCGATATCGGACGCGTGACGGAGAAGCTTATGCAGCTCAGAGAGATGGAGCTTGGCACACCTGCTCCCGAGCCTGAGGCACCCGTGGCAAAGCAGCCCGAGCCTGTGGCTGAGGCGCCTGTATTCGACCTGTTCGGTGATGTAAAGTACGAATCGGGCGATAATCTGGAGACCTACGGAAATGTGTTCGATCTGGAGCGTGACGGGGTCGCAGAAATGCCCGCCGAGCCTGCTCCGAAGCCCAAGGTGATAAGAAAGAACGCACGTGCTATCTCCGCTTACGGAAAGATGTCGGGCGCGCCCGTGGTATCCCAGGCAGAGTTTGAGGCGGTATCCGCCCCCGAGCCTGTGGCAGAGCCAGATCCCTTTAAGGATGTAACGGCGATCTTCGATGACATACAGAACACTCCCGCGCAGAAAGCTCCCGCAGAGCCTGAGGTACAGCCTGTAACGGCCCCTGTGGTGGAGGATATCGTTGAAAAGGCACCTGTCTTTGAGATGTTCAACGCTGCCTATACCGAGGAGCCTGCGTACTACGACGAGCAGCCCCATGAGCCTCCCGCTGCAAAGGCGGAGCCTGAGGCGTTCTTCTCGGAGGAGTCTATCTTCACGGAGGATATGTTTGCCGCAGAGGAGAAAAAAGTCGAAAAGCCGAAGCAGACAAAGAGCAGAAAGCGCACGGCAAAGCCTGCCGAGCCTGCTGAGCAGCCGCGTGTGGTGCCTGACAAGGTGACTACCGACAACGCTCCCAGCGGTATCTGGACGGAGGAGCGCAACCTGTTCCCCGAGGCGGACCCCGAGGAGCTTGCGATGCTTAAGGAAAAGAAGCGCGGCGGCGCAAGGAGCAACAAGACTCAGCGCCTTTTCGATGCAATAATGCGCGAGCCTGAGGATAATCCCAATGTGCGAAAAAAGAAAAATAACGGCTAATTGACAATTAATTAACTAACAGGTCTGTTTTAAGTAAAAAAACAGACCTGTTTTTGTTGTATTTGCATATATTTTCGGGATTGAAAACGATTAAATTTGTGCATTTGAATAATTGAAAAAATGTCCGTAATGTTATACAATATAAATACAAATATTGCACAGGATACCCCTGTGCTGTTTGAGATTTTTTTTGGAGGATTTTTAACTATGAAGTTAAGAAAGCTTATTGCAGTTGCTACTGCAACAGTTGTAGCTTCCGTTATGACTGTTTCCGCATTCGCTCACGAAGCATTCCTTATGTACACAGATAACAGCTGGCTCTGGGGCTGCTGGAACGCATCCGAGTTCCCCGCTGGTACTGTTGATGTAACTGCTGACGGTACATACACTGTATTCGTTGACAGCACACTTCCTACAGCTCAGGTTGAGGATGAGGACACAGGTGAGATGGTAGGCTGCCAGGCTCTCGGCGCACAGGTATTCTGCGTTGATATCGACGGTCTTGCTAACGCTCTGAACTGCGGCAAGGACGCTGAGGGTTATGAGAACTGCGCAACAGGTGCTGACAAGATGGCATTTGCTCAGGCTGCAGGTCTCGACATCACAGATGTTACAATCACAACAACAAACGCTGACGGCTCAACAACAGATGTTGCTGTAAACCAGGATAACATCATCTTCGGTGATATCGAGGGTAACGGCAAGATCCGTATCGAGATCTACAACGCTTACGGCGATACAGTTAATGCTCCCGCTGTTGACACAGCTGACATCGCATTTGACGAGAAGATCGCTGTTACATTCACTGTTTCCGGTATCAGCGGCGGTGATACAACAGGCGGCGACGATGCTGGCGACAACGCTGGTTCCGACGCTTCCGGCGACGTAAACGCTCCCACAACTGACAAGCAGTCCCCCGACACAGGCGTTGAGGGTGTAGCTGCTGTTGCAGGTCTTGCAGTTCTCGCTGCAGGCGCAGTTCTCGTTTCCAAGAAGAGAAAGTAATCTCTCACAGGGAATAAGACCTTAAACGAATAAAATGCACGGTATCGCTTCGGCGGTACCGTGTTTTTTATCTGCCGATAATGAGAAAGCCGCCTCCGACATGATATCGGAAGCGGCTGTGTTATTGTTATATCTTCTGTATCCTTGCGAAGTTCGCCATAAGCTTCTTCGCGCCTGCGGTGTCGAAGTTGATGGACAGCATGGTGTCGTTGCCCATGCGCTTCGCCTCGGTGACGGTGCCCTCGCCGAATACGTTGTGACGTACCCTGTCGCCTGCGGCGAACACCTCGCCCGAGGATACGGGCTGCGGGATAACAGGCTTCTTTGCTGCCTGTTCGGCAAGGTAGTTCGGCTTCTGGGGCTTTGTAAAGCCTCCGCCGAAGCCTGCGCCCTCTGTTCTGGGCTTGTCTCCCTTTTTGATGATAAGATCCTCGGGGATCTCACGGATGAACTGGGAGAGCTTGTTGCGCATCGTCTGTCCGTACAGCATACGGTAAGCGGTGTGGGTCACATACAGCATACGCTTTGCTCGTGTTATCGCAACATAGGCAAGACGGCGTTCCTCCTCCATCTCGGAGTTGTCGCCAAGGCTGCGGTAGCTGGGGAAGATGTTGTCCTCCGCGCCCACAAGGAACACGGTATCGAACTCAAGACCCTTTGCGCTGTGCATCGTCATAAGGGAAACGCGGTCGCTCTCGCTGTCGTAGTTATCAAGGTCGGACACCAGCGCCACCTGCTCAAGGAAGTCGGGGAGCGTTACCTCGGGATCCTCCTCCAGCACTGCGAGGGCATTGGATTTAAGCTCGTTTATATTGTCGATACGCGCTGCGCCCTCATCGCCGAGGGCTTTCATCGCCTGTATGTAGCCGCTCTTTTCGGCAACGGCGTCGATAAGCTCGTCAAGGCGGAGGGTATCCGCAAGCTCGTCCAGCTCGTCAAAGAGGTTAGCGGCTGCCTTAAGCGCGCCTGCCTTGCGGGACAGGGTGTCGTACTGGGAGGCCTCGCGGCACACCTCCAGCGGCGAGATACGCAGCCCCTCGGAGATACGCACTATCTCCTCCACGGTGGCGTCACCGATGCCGCGCTTAGGCTCGTTTATCACACGGCGGAAGCGCACCACATCGTAGGGGTTGTTCAGCAGTGCGAGGTAGGACATGATGTCCTTTATCTCCTTGCGGTCGTAGAAGCGCACACCGCCCACAACCTTATAGGGGATGCCCGATCTTGCCAGTGCATTCTCAAAGCTTCGGGACTGGGCATTGTTGCGGTACAGCAGTGCGAAATCCGCATAGCTCTTGCCCTCTTTGGTGCCCTCAAGGATGGTGTCGGCGATGAATTTTGCCTCGGACATCTCGCTTTCAAACTTGTGGCACTGTATCTTCTCGCCCTTGCCGAGGTCCGACCACAGCGCCTTGTCCTTGCGCTGACGGTTGTTGCGGATGACCTCGTTTGCGGCGTTAAGGATGTTCTCGGTGGAGCGGTAGTTCTGCTCGAGTCGGATGACCTCGCAGCCCTTGTACTGCTTCTCAAAGCTGAGGATGTTCTCAATGGTGGCACCGCGGAAGCGGTAGATACTCTGGTCGTCGTCACCCACGACGCAAAGGTTGCCGTTGTCGCCTGCAAGGAGCGCGATAAGTCGGTACTGTGCAACGTTGGTGTCCTGATACTCGTCCACCATTATGTACTTGTAAAGGTTGCGGTAGTGCTGAAGCACCTCGGGATTTTCCTCAAACAGGCGGACGGTAAGGCAGATGATATCATCGAAATCCACAGCGTTTGCTGCCACAAGTGCGGACTGATATTCCTTGTAGATATCAGCGGCGCGCTTGTCCATGATGTCAAGGGAGTTGTGCGCGGTCTTTGCGAACTCCTCGGGAGATATCATCTTGTCCTTGCAGCGGGAGATTATATTCTTGAATACCTTGGGATTGAATATCTTCTCGTCGATGCCCTGACGCTTCATGGCGTCCTTTATGATACGCTTTGCGTCGTCCTCGTCGTAGATGGTAAAGCTGCTCTTGTAGCCGAGATGCTCTATCTCACGGCGGAGTATCTTTACACAGGCAGAGTGGAAGGTGGATGCGTTTATCTTCTCCGCCTCGTCGCCTATCATGGAGATAAGACGGGCTTTAAGCTCGCTTGCCGCCTTGTTTGTAAAGGTGATGGCAAGGATATTCCACGGATTTACCGGCGCTACTGCCACGATATCCGCAAGGCGCTCCGCATTCTCGGGAGTTTTCTCCATGGCGGGGAATTCGTACAGAAACTGCTCGTCCTCGGGAGTGAGGTCACGCACCGTTTCGTCGTTGAAAGCGTTTCCGAAACGCATCATGTTGGCTATCCTGTTACACAGCACAGTGGTCTTTCCGCTGCCTGCTCCCGCTATGATAAGCACTGCGCCGTTGACCTTGAACACAGCCTTTTTCTGCATGTCGTTGGTGCGGGAGAAAAAGCTGTTCAGCGCATTTCGTTTAAGAGAGATATAATCCAAGATAATTACCGTCCTTTGTCTGTTAATGAGGAATTAGGAATGAGGAGTTATGATGCGGCTGCGCCGCATATCAGAAATAGCAGCGCCATGACCCGTTACCGAAACACCTGATTTCCGAAAAAAGAAAGTTTCGGGCGCACCGTGAAAACGGCACGTCCGAATAGATATATGGGTTCTGACTTTTTTACTGAACTACGGGAGCTGTATTGCCGCCTGTCACATTACCT
>JAZQGZ010000033.1:0-3357 GCA_045540255.1 Oscillospiraceae bacterium
CATCCCAGTAATGGCTGTCGCCAAGATGCGTAGTAGAGCTGTTTTTAAAGCACTCGCTACCCTCATATACGCCTCCGCCTGTGCTGGGAGAGGACGGCCAGTAGAACAGGTCTGTATTACAGCGTTCAAGTGCACGCGGTATCACTCCGTACTCAAACAGCTTGCGGTAGCACTCCTTAGCCTCGGGGTCATGGGGTACTCCCCAGCCCTCCCACATGGACTCTATCTCGTTGTTGCCGCACCACAGCGCAAGTGAGGGATGATTCTTCAGGCGGCAGATATTGTCAAGACACTCATAATATACGCCCTTAAGCTGTTCATCGCTGAAATCGTATGCTGCGCAGGCAAACATGAAGTCCTCCCACACCAGCAGACCAAGACGGTCGCAGATATCAAAGAAAAAGTCCTCGGGATAGTAGCCGCCGCCCCATACTCTCACCATGCAGCAGTTTGCCTCGCACATATCGCGAAGAAGCTTTTCGGTGCGGCTTTCCGTTACCAGCGGCAACAGATTGTCCTGCGGAATGTAATTTGCGCCACGGGCGAATATCTTTACGCCATTTACGACAAAGCAGAATTCACGTCCGCCGTAGCTGTCAGGCTCACGGCTGAGAGTCACACTGCGAAAGCCCACATTCATGCAAGCAGTTATCTCTCCCTGCTCCGTATGAGCGGTGAGCGAAAGCTCATGCAGAGGCTGCTCTCCGTAGCCCCTTGGATACCATAGTTCAGGAGAGTCTATCTCAAACACAGCAGGCTTGCCGCAAACGGTCTCCTTTGTCATGCCGAGGATGGATACACTGACAGGCGCAGAGCTTTCCACGGGCTTTGATGTGCCGTTTTCCGCCGCACACAAAACAGGAGTGACTTCAAACGTAAGGTGCGAGTAGTCTTCGGAGAATATCTGCTTTATGTCGGTACGAAGCTCGTATACGCTTTCACGCAGCTCCACATCACGGAATATACCCATATCCGGAATAACTGCGCCCCAGTCCCAGCCGTACATATAATGCGCCTTACGGATATGCGGAAAACCTTCAACCGTGCTGTCCACTCCGTAGATAGGACGCTCCTTTGCCGCACGCTCCACATACTCCATGGGCGAGGCTATACGCACCTCCAGAGTGTTGGTTTCATGCAGCTGCTCACCCTTCAACGGAAAACGCCAGGTGCGGTGCATATTATCGCAATGACCTATCACCTCGCCATTGAGGATGATATCTGCTATGGTATCCACTCCGTAAAAGACAAGACAGGGCGAATCACATTCGGGCGCAGTGAATTCCGTAACAAATGAACAGCCTGTTCTGCATAATTCCGCTGCTACATACTGATTCTCTCCCACATAGAAATCGGGAGCTTCTCCCGTGTTTCTAAGCGTAGTAAGGCAGGATATCGGAATATCTCCGCAGGCGTATTCCTTTCCGTTATACAGCATACGCCAGTTATCGTTTATCTTCATGGTGGTAAAGTCCTTTCGTTTTTTTCATATTATAGCATGACCGCGGAGCGAATGCTCCGCGAAACGGCGCAAGCCGTATGTCTGCGATAGCAGACAAGGGATATGTTTCAATAATAACACGCACGAATGGAAAAGTAAAACGCATTTTACACTTTCTCTGTGACAAAATGATCTCTTATATTTAGATCGTACTTCTTAATACATGACTGTATCGACCCGGTTTTTGGCTTTTTTCTGTAAACAAATCGGAATATCTATTCTTATTTACAGCTCTTCTTTATTATTTCCAATCCCTTTTCCATTGCTATATCACGCCTTGACGCGAAATCTTCAGCAGTCGAGACTATTCTCACATCAGGAGCAAATCCTTTATTGTAGATATCCTCGCCGTTCTGAGCAATACATCTGCATGTACAAATGCGGAAAGAGCCACCGCTTTCCAGTTGTTCAAACAAAGGCTGTCCGCTCGATCCTGCGGTGTTAGCGCCTACAAATACCGCGTCGGTATACATCTTCATCACATCAACGAAATCCTCTGCTGCAGATACTGTATACTCGTTCATCAAAACTACTATCGGACCGTTCAGCTTTCCGGGAGCATTGTCAGAAACTACATCGCCTTTTTCTTTTACATAAAACATATTCCTGCCCATCCTGAAGGTCTTTATGCTTTCCTCATCATCAGCATATTTTTTTTGCAGCTCCTCAAGCGAGAGGTCCTTGAGATCTTCTCTGAATACCAACAATGCTTTATATGTAGGCTCATAATGCTGTGTTTCCGCTATGCAGCTTTTAAATTCTCCGTTGATAAATAAAGCCGCGATCCTATCGGCATTTTCGGTGTAGCCGCCGCAGTTTCCTCTTACATCTATGATATAACCTGAGACTTTATTACGTTCTTCAAAATCGTAATAGATCTTCTCGCACATAGAATGATCTTCAAATGATTTCATCTTTATGACAGCTATATTATCAGCTGTTATGTAGACCTTATGTACGTCCGAACTGCTGAGGAGCCTTTGAGTATCATCCTGCTTAGGCAGAAAATCCGTTGTGCTCCACACCATTTTTGAAGGATCATCTCTTTCAAGGCGGATATCGAACTGTCTGCCGTTCTTCTCAAATGTGAAAACAGCACCGCTTCCGCGTTTTCCGAACATAAGCCCGTTTACAGCCGCAATACCACACGCTGCTTGGTTGCCATGCCATATATACGGATAACAATGCTCTCTGATATAGTCATCTGCGTTGATCCCGTCCACCTTTTTCAAGACGCTGTACAACGGGACACTCTCCTTCAGATCCTCTGTGACATTAAGTACAGTAATTTCATTGTCAAATTTCCAAAGCTGCACAGGAAGCATAGAAAAATACTCGGGATCCTGTATAAGCTCCATTGGCATATTGACCCCTGTGTGTCCGTCACCAAGAAGTGCAACAAAACGGCTCAGCTCCATGTAATAATCATACAGATTATTAGTTTCTAGAACTCTCGTGAGCGCCTTTCTGTACTCCTCGTCCCAGTCGATATCGATCTTATCCCAAAACGCAAAGTTATATGCTGCCTCTTTCCATATTTTTGAAACCTCGTATATTTTGAGCATATCTGTAATATTTTTCATATATCGTTCTCCTTATTACGAAACGGTTTGATGCCAAAGGTTTTCAAATTATTATATATATTGAACTCATTATACTACACCACGCAACAGAAAACAATACCGCATCCGTTATAATGGGGGGAGGCTTGAATACAGGTGATTGGTGATCTGGGGTTTATCAATACCTTTATTCCACAATATAACGAGCCAGTTCAAGAGCTATATCGAAATGCCCTGAATCATGCTGTGTATGTTTAACTTGATTTTTCTTCATTCGTTCATCCCACTTTGGTG
>JAZQGZ010000034.1:0-5545 GCA_045540255.1 Oscillospiraceae bacterium
ATTCATGACATTGTCCTCCTTTGATTTCCGATGCGGTCGCCAAACCCGCTTCTATTATATCATAGGAGGACTCTTTTATCTAAAGATTTTTTATTCCACCGCTTCAAGCGGTGGTTTATTTTCGCTAAAGCTACAATATAATACGGGAGCAGTAAATGCTCCCGTTATTTCATCGTGTATATTTTAAATAGATTCGCAACCGTCCGCTGCTTCATCTGCTTAGTCCTACCCTGCTCGTAATTGATAAGCGTGCAGCGGTCGATATGTGTGAGAGCTGCTGCTTCGTCTATCGTCATCCTCGCACGCAGGCGATAATATCTGAACTGCTTAGTCAGTGGAAACTGCTATATCTCGGCATAGCTCTTCCCAGCCGGCTCGGAGTTCTATATATTGTCAATAAGCGCAAAAGCTATTCACAGAAGAGAACAGGCATCGCTGATACGATGCCCGTTTATAATTATACTATAGCTATCAGAATGCACCACACAGTTTTAGCTTGTTCCTCATAAGCATACTATTCTCTCGGGAATTCTCGCCTTCCATCTGCTCACGCATAAGCTCTTCATCATGCCGTCTGATATAGCTGAACACATCCGCAAAGGAAAGGAACAGCCTCGGCTGCACATGATAATTGGTTTCAAGCGGTGACATTGCAATATTGATATGCTTCAGTCTTATAGGAAACGCTTCCGTGTTTACTTTCCACTTACCAACCGGTGTTTCAAGGTAGAAATACTCTGTATCATAGCTGTGCGGATAGCCTGCTTCTGTGCACTTCTGCTCCAGTATCCTGCTGCTGTCATCAACGCGCCTGCGGCTCGTTATAGGTATCGATAACACGATATCTTGCTTCGCAGTAGGACGACATAAACGGCAAGGCGTCAGACCTGCTTTCATGGCATGAGCATACCTTGAAAAACCATGAATATCCGTAAGACCCTTCAGCTTGCTGCATTCGCTTGTGTGAAAGGTTCCGTAGCCCCTGCCTGCAAAAAAGGCAAGGCCAGGTTGTGTAAGGGTGTAAATATCCTTTGTCTGCTGCTCGTCAAGGCCGTCATTCAACAGTCTTGCACGGGCAGAGGCAGCTATCTGCTGACGTTTCAATGCTGCCTTCACCTCTTTGGGAACGCTATGGCTAAGCGTCTTCTCCTTATGCTTGTTCCACTCCACCGCCGTCCTGCTCCTGCATTCGTCCGCTTCTGTGGGATGACATAGCCTGCACGGAACTCTGCCCATTCCCACCGCAGTCTGATACTTGGTTATGCCGTGTATATCAGTGGCATTCAGCAAGGAGAAACAGCCCTTTCTGTGGAACACTGACGAGCCCTCGGTGAAAGCATACACACAGCCCATAGCGTCCATGCGTCTGCGGTTGCGTTCGATACGCGTTTTGTGGTACTCCGTCCTGCAGCAGTCACATATACGGACATCCCTGCGAAAGACTATATTGAGCGTTGCATGACCCACAATATCAATTCTGTCGGGATCGTATTTATCACATTCAAGGATATGCATGGTGTTTTCGGCTGGATCGTACTGATAACGCAGATCCGCATTGGGACGTTTGTACATCTTAGGGGCAGGCTGCTGCACCTTTCTGACAAGAGGCTTCTGCAGCTCAGACTGCGGAAATCCTATCTTCTGCACAAGCTCGTGCATTACACGCACATCGTTTTGCGAGTTATGCTTAAGCTTTTTGTTGATATCAATTCCCCTTGCCTCTGCAAGCTTATAAGCATTACCACGGGAAAATGCCTGTCCCGAAAGGTGCTCATACACATAATCGCCCAGAACGACAGCCTTATTTGCAAGCGGAGTCTTCAATATCTCATATACAAACGTGCGAAAAAGCTTCGCCGACTCCTCATACCACCACAGCAGGATATCGTCCTCATCAAGCCAGCACAGAAAATCGGCCAGCACTGCATAAGCATTTCTTGCATTCTTGAAATCCTCCGCCCTGCCGCCTGTATAAGAAACGTGCCACCAGTTATGGAAGCTCTCGTCGCGTGGACGGATGAATGACGAAAACCTGTCAGCCACATTCCAGCTCTCGTCCACCTTTACTGCCGCAAGCTGCGTCGGATATTTCAGTCCAAACTCATTGGTGTTCCATTCAATATCTGCAATTATGTACATTCTGCACCTCCTGTCCTTTGATTACAGTTTATCATATTATCTGGGCGATTTTCAGGACAGTTGTACGAACATGATACAGTTTCGGCTTAATTGTGCTGAAAACGATACATATATTATGATATGATGAAAACAGAAAGGCGGTGCGTAATATGGAATTATATCCTTCTCACAATGCAGAAACATATCTTCGTGGAGAAATTTTCATGGCTGACCTAGACCAGGGAACAAATATCGGAAGTGAGCAGCAGGGCTCACGTCCTGTAATCATTATCCAGAATGACATAGGAAATAGATATTCTCCTACTGTTATAGTGGCATCTATCACTTCTCAGCCCAAAAAGCCACTCCCTACACACGTTAAGATATACGCACCATCAATACTCAGATATAAAAGCACGATCTGTCTTGAACAGATCAGAACAATAGACAAATCAAGGCTTACGCAATATCTCGGCAAGGTCGATAACGACATCATCTGCAAGCTGGATCAAGCACTCTTGACAAGCATTGGAGTAAACAACATAACACCCGAACCCACTGATCATCATATTCAAGCAGTGAGAACACACACGCAGTTTGACGATAACAGTACAGATCTGTCGGAGATCTTAAAGCAGCAGATGATATTTTTCGAAAGCATTGAGCAGCATATCATCAACCGCAGGATAGATCTGAACAACATTAATGAACGTATAGATAATATTCTTGACTATATCGCAAATACAAACTACAATGCCGCACAAGGCTACAAGGCTTACAAAATGCTGCGTGATCTTCGCAGGGAGCATAATAAGGTGCTTAATGATATAAAGCAATTTGAAGCCTTTAGCTCCGTATTCAATTGCGAAAGCATGCAGAACAGCTATCGTTCCTGCCTCGATGCCATTCAGCAAGCTACTGCCGCATCGCCAATCAAGGCTGTGGTTGGGCTTGACTGAATTATGGTTGCCACAACCTCAAATGCTTTTGCATAAACTTAATGGCCACAAAGAAATACAAACAATGTAGAAAATAACGGAGGATATATCATGACAGAACTTCGAAGCATGACGGAACAGGACGTCAACCAATGCATAGAATTATACATTTCCGCATTTAACACGATCGACACTCTACACGAAATGTACAGACAAGCATTACCACGTTACTTCCGTAAATTCATTTCTGATAAAAACGCCTATGCGTATGTGTTATGTGATGGTGATACTATTGTCGGGATACTCACCGCAATACAAATTCCGGATCTTCTGGACGAACACTCTATACATATCGACACTGTTGCAATAGCTCCTAAATTCCAGCACAAGGGCTTTGGCAGAGAAATGCTAACACGCTTTATCGCTTCTAACAACAGGAACACCATAACCATAACAGCAAACCGAAAAAGCAACGGATATCAGTTATATGACAAGGTTGGATTTTACGATGTAAGCGACTGTGCTTATATGATGCTTGTGCCAGGCGTAACAGAAAAACTAAAGCAAATAAATGAACAATATAAGCAAGCGATAAAAGAAAATGAAGACCTCAAAAAGCACTGTCAGCAGCTTCAGGAGGAATTGAATAATAATGTCTGAAAAAATAACCCTATGGACGCTCCAGCACATCGAAGCATACAAGATGCTTGAAAAAAACGGCGTTCTCCACGCAAACGAGCAGCATCTTTTCTGCGAGGACGACCTGCGCTATGCCTACGACTGGCTGACGGAACAGATGAAAAAGCGTGTTGGTATGCCGCCCGATGGAGTGAGCTACCCGATATGGGCATGGTACAAGTGGGAAGGCAAACGCAAGCGGTGTGATCTGCGTTGCGGAGGCTATGCAAAACGTGGCACTCCTATGGTGCAGATGGAGATACAGATAGACAGCGACAGGCTGCTCCTTTCCGACTTCGACCGCTGGGTGAACATCCTGAACAAGGCGTATATCGTAGAGGATGAGAATGAATGGGACAGAATGGACAAGGAGCTTGAACGCCTTGGCACTGACAGCTATCATCTGTTCACCGAGCCTGTAAACGACACTCGATTGCTTCCTCTGAAAGAAAAGATAATGGATACCTGGCAGACTGTGTTCCAACTGGATACTCACATGGAAAGCTGGGATTATCCCCTTGATAAACGTTCTGTTCAGGCAACATTCTGGGAACTACGGATGGAGGATGTAGTCAAGGTTGAGCATTTTATTGCGAAATAAAACATACACAAAATCGGCGGAGATATTCACTCCGCCGATGTGTTTATGCGTTATCTTCTGCCAGTGCTGCGCACTTCATGCTTATTATCTTCTTCCCCAGAACTCCCACTCGTGTGCCTTGAAGAAATCATAATACGCACGCACTCCCGAAAGCTCCGTCCATTCCTTTACCTGTGCCTTGTCGTCGAGGTCATATATCAACGCCCCTTTGATAGCCAGCATGAACGGCGAATGTGTGGATATCACCATCTGACAGCCAAGATGTCTGACGTGCTCATAAAGCACCTCGGCAAGCTCCTGCTGTCGCTTAGGAGAAAGGCTGTTTTCAGGCTCGTCCAGAAGATACAAGCCGTTCTCCTGAAGATTGTCGTAGAAATACTTGATAGCGGTCTCGCCGTTGGAATGCTCACGGATATTTGTTCCCAGATACTTCTTCACAAATTTTGACTTTGTAAGCCGTTTTACATCATAATTCAAATGCAGCGGATCTGCCTTATCCAACGCAACTATATCTCCACCACTGTATTTTGCATCCATATACTGTCCGATAAGCTCTTCACGCTTGTTGTCAATACCCTTGTTCAAAGCACGCAGGTCAAGCATATAATCAAAAACATCGTCACTGGTGATTATCCTGCGTTCCTCGGGCAGAGTGCTGTCAAGCTCATAGCTGCACAGCTCAAGGTAGTCCTCATAAAAAGAGGAGCGATTGTAGGTTGCAGTGCGTTGTGCGCCTATCTTCTCAGCAATTATATTCAGAATGGTTGTCTTGCCCGAACCGTTGCCACCGTACAGTATCGTCAGCGGTGCGAAGTCTAATGTCAATCTCTCCTGCTTTCTTATTATTCCAAAAGGATAATAACTTGAAAAGCAGGTTTCCTTTTGCCTTCTGAAAAAATCATACTCATCGGCATCACTGGGAAATGAAAATGAGGAAAGTGATATCATAGCTGCTCCTTTCAGAGGTTATATTTCTTCAATATCAAGTATACCACACTATCTATCCCGTTTTCAGCACAATTAAGCGGTCAGGCAGCCCCGACCGCTTTTTGTATTCCTCTTTAACTCTGCCATTTCTGACAGAAAAACTCTATCTCCTCGCCGAGAGGACCTTTGCAGAAAGCCACCTCCGCAGGGAAATTCTCATCACCGCCGATGTTCACCGATTTCGGCTGAATAAACACCTCATAGCCTGCCTGTTCGACTAACT
>JAZQGZ010000035.1:0-13138 GCA_045540255.1 Oscillospiraceae bacterium
GAGTTGTCTTACCAGTTTGTCTTCCTAAGACCGCTTGGCCTCCGACTTGGCGTAGAAATTCTTGGAATTGAGCCTGTCGGTAGTCAGGCGGAGAGCTTCGCCAAAACGCTGATAGTGGACGATTTCACGCTGTCGCAGGAACTTAATCGGATCACGTACATCGGGGAAGTCGGAGGCCAAGCGGTCTTAGGAAGACAAACTGGTAAGACAACTCCTTGGCTCACAGAACGACATGGCTACGATCCGACTTTGTCGGTAGTCAGGCGGAGAGCTTCGCCAAAACGCTGATAGTGGACGATTTCACGCTGTCGCAGGAACTTGATCGGGTCACGTACATCGGGGTCATCGGCAAGGCGGAGAATGTTGTCATAAGTGGTACGTGCTTTCTGTTCTGCCGCAAGATTTTCGTGAAGATCGGTGTTAATATCGCCCTTGGACTGGATATAAGTTGCGGTAAATGGTGCACCTGATGCAGCTACAGGATAAATTCCCGTGGTGTGGTCTACAAAGTAGGTGTCAAATCCGCTTGCCTTGATTTCATCAATGGATAAATCCTTTGTAAGCTGATAGAGTATCGCCGAGATCATTTCGACATGGGCAAGTTCTTCTGTGCCTGCAGTGGATACTAATTTGCCCCTCTGTTTGATTGAGTTTGCAATTTTCTGTTGCATGGTATGCGATTTTATGGTATAATATATTATGAAAGATAATGTGGGAGGTGTGATATGGCATTAGAGAATAAGCTCGGTATCACTAATTCAGCAGAGCTTGCAGACGTAGAAGAACGCATCAGCAAGCAAAAGGCGGCTAAATTATTTGAAACAGGGTACTTAGATACGCTTGAAGCAGGCAGTTTCGCAGCACTTGTGGAGATACATCGTTATTTGTTTGAAGAAATATACGATTTTGCTGGAAAGCTCCGAACAATGAATATTGCAAAGGGAGGCTTTCGTTTTGCTCCTGTGATGTATCTGGCAGAGGCTTTGAAGTCCATCGAAAGAATGCCGCAGTCTACCTTTGAGGAGATAATCGCAAAATATGTAGAGATGAACGTAGCTCATCCATTCCGCGAAGGTAATGGTCGCAGTACACGCATATGGCTTGATTGTATACTAAAGAAAGAACTGGGTATGGTTGTAGATTGGAGTGCTGTTGATAAGCAGGATTATCTTCTTGCTATGGAACGCAGTCCGATAAGGGATATCGAGATTAAGCTGCTGTTGAAGCAAGCACTTACTGACAGAATAAACGACCGTGAAGTCTTTATGAAGGGAATTGACGCAAGCTACAGCTACGAAGGGTATTCTGAGTACAAAACAGGTGAGATAACCTCGGATTGATAGATACAGAATAAAATTAAAAGACAAATATCCACGCTCCTACTTTTCTTCGGAATTGTAGGAGCTTTCAGTTTTCAGCGGATTATCCCCTTGATGCAATGTCTTGTTGACTGCAAGAAAATTAGATTTGTTCAAGAAAATTTGTATTCTGAGTATGAACTGCAATTTTTGATATGCAATATGCACGATGCAGAAAAGCTGTATACCCTGAATTGGGGGTATACAGCTTTTAATGGTTTTATGGCTGAGATTTGCAGAACTCTGACCACCAGCGTTCACGATCAAAGGCGGTCATGTTGTCCCATTCTTCTTCACGCCGCTCAATTTCATCATAAGACCCCCAGTCATCAACAGCTACGCAGTCGTTGCCATTCTCATCTACACAGGGAAAGCAGTCATCTTCCAAGCCGTGATAGATGAATTTACGGCGGATAAACTTTTCAAAGGTCGGATAATCGACAAGCTGTCCCTTATGTACTTTCATTCTGCCATAAGCATTGGCAAGCGTACCGACTACATTTTCGTAGTCATTGCGGTTTCGGTTGTCATACAGCTCCGTAAGAACAGCGGTAAGTATTTTATCCTCAATCGTCAATGTTACGATATCCTCATCATCGTTTGAAGTTACGGTAGTTTTAATGTGTTTTACCACATTGGCAAGCTCAGAAATAGTGTTATCCGAAAAGCCAGTATCTTTCTTGCCATTAGCAACGAGGTAATCAGTTGATACATCAAAATAATCGGCAAGCTTGCAGATTATTATAGCGGAAGGTACGCTTGTACCTGCGGCATAGCTGCGGAGAGTCTTTCCGTCAACGCCTATTTCTGTTGCAGCCTTGTTTATGCTGACGTTTTTAGCGGCGAGAAGGGTATTGAACTTTGAAGCGAAGTTCTTTTTCCATACTGTCTCGTCAATATCGTACTTGTTATCGATCATATACATCTTCCTTTCAGATAAGTTGGGAGTAAACTCTTGGAGTATACTCCATAGACATTTATGTTTGTCTGTGATAAAATATTGTTAATAGCAAGGTTGGGGATAAACTCTTGACATTCGGGAGTCTATACCTGATATTATAAGACAAAACACATGATTTGTCAATAGCTTTTTTAAAGACACCCTAAAAGGAGGAAAAATGATGCTGAATAATTATTATGATGATGCAGAACACAGAATTGCAATCTTTGAAGATACCATGGGTATGTGCTGGGAGAACGTAGATCTTTCCGATGCCATTGACAGTACAATTGAGCACACAAGGCTGTACAGAGCAGATAAACCTGTAAAGACAGCCAAGTCTCAATATGAGGATACAATAATTACAGTTACGGACGAAAGAACTCTTGCGGCAGCTAAGAGACTTCATGCTGAGTTTGCCGATAGTCGTATTGCAGTACTTAATTTTGCTTCGGCAACAAATCCAGGCGGTGGAGTTAAGTCTGGAAGTACAGCGCAGGAGGAGTCGCTCTGCCGATGCAGTACTCTGTACCAATGTCTTGATACGGACAATCTTGAACAGGGCTTCTACAGATACCATAAGAAGATCAATGATTTAAGGTATACCAACACTTGTATATATACTCCTGATATCGTTGCTTTCAAGAGCGATACAAGATTCCCTGAACTGATGAACGAAAATGATTGGTTCAAGGTAGATGTTATAACTTGTGCCGCACCTAATCTCAGAAGGATTCCATACAACAGAATGAACCCAGGGAGAGGTAAAGCGATTACTCTCAGCGACAGTGAACTGCTTGATATTCATAAAAAACGTGGCAGACGTATTCTGTCAGTTGCTGCTGAAAACAGTGCAGATGTTGTAGTTCTGGGAGCATTCGGCTGTGGAGCTTTTGCAAACAATCCAAGGGTAGTTGCACAGGCGTATAAAGATATACTGACGGAGTTTAAAGGTGTTTTCAAGGCGATTTGCTTTGCTGTATACTGTCCGCCCGATAACAAGACTAATTATAATGTGTTTTCAAGTACTATAATAAGAAAAAAGACCTGCCTTTAATATCAAGACAGGTCGGGATTACTATTCGGATATTTCGGGTAACTTCTTGTTTAATCCCATAAGGAATGCTTTAAGAAGATCTTTGTCGTTATTGTTGAGATTACGATACATGGCAATGACTTCACGCTCGTCATCATTGAGTATATCGGAAAGCTCGGTGACCGTTGTTTCCTCGTCAAAGAACTGCGTCAGGCTGATCTGAAGTCCGCTGCATATCTTTTCAAGCGTTATAACACTGGGAACGGTATTGCGGACGAAGATATTGTTCAGCGATGAGTACGCTAAATCCGCTTCTTTAGCAAGCCTGTATATAGTCCAGCCACGCTCATTAAGGAACTGTTGTATTCTGGTTAAGATGAAGTTCTTTTCTTGCTCCATGATATACTCCTTTCAATTTCTCATACTTATATTTTACTGCATTTTGAAACTTTTTAACAGATGAAGAAATGAGAACACTATACTGCTAAAATGAGAAATACGACGTTGCTCTGAATTGAAATGACATTGTACTGGCTTTCATATGATATTATACTGCGCTGAATGAATATCCAACTATTTTGATTTGATGTGAATCTGATTTTGAATTTATTTTTATCTGTTTTGTAAATAAGGCTGCTCTGAATTGGAAATGAGATTGGCTTATAATACAGCGTGAGTTGCTTTCGGGTATATGCCGTAAAAAGTAGGCTGTAGTAAGAGAAAGATACTTTAAAGCGATACGTATTAATGATACTAAAAAGACATCAAGACTTGTTTTTTGCCAAAACTACGCTGAAAATGGGCACTCTATGCAAATTTGAAATAATGATAAAGCTGCCCTGCGATGATTTGTATCGGGACTTCTGGAATTGACTTTTGTAACAATTTGTTGAAGTGAGATTTGTTTGATTTGAAATAAGGTTTATCTGTTCCGGAAGGCGAATGAAAGGACTGATATTGTGAAGCTGACAGATAGGAAGAATAAAATTCTTAAGCTTATTTATTTTCGCTCATATAGTGATTTCTCTTATAGCGTAAACGGAAATTTTAGCGTTGAAGTCGCAGAGTCGGATGAAACTTACACCGAGTTCTGGGTATCGGACGGTAAAGATAAAAGATGTGTGATGATAGTCAAGCAAACATCACTCAGAGTGTTCCATGATGTGTCTCCTGAAGATTTACTGATTTGTATTATAGACAGGCTATTGGAGAGTTATGCTGTGAGTAAATGCGAGAGCTTCGATAATCTGGAGATGATACTGATTAACATACTGCTACATAGAGTGATATAATGCTTGACAAAGCTGTCACAATGAGTTATAATTATAATGTCGAGTTATGACAAATTCTGCGTATAGATGACCTATAATTTTCATATTATAGGAATTTTAATGATGGAGGTGCAACATGAATAACAGTGTTATTTTGTGTCCTGATAATCTTACAGCGAATGTGTGTGGTATAAGTCTCTCTGCAGAAACTCCAACAGAACTTTATGTTAATGTAATTGAGACATTGTTAAAAAACTATCCGAGTATTATCGGTTTAAAAGAAACTCATTTTACGAGTGACAAAAGCCGTGCTGAATTGTACACGGGAACAACGAGGAAATTTCAACTTAATGGTAGTTGTGTTTATATCAAGACTGGATTTTCAACTAAAGACAAATGGAAAGGAATTGAAAAAACTTGTCAGTTGGCAGGAATTATTATGCAACTCAAACTAGATGGTGCGATTGATAAACCGAAGGATTCGATTGTGAACCAGTCATTTGTTAAGAATGCTGCAATGAATCGGATTGCGGATGCAAGGTCGAGTATTAAAGAAAGTTTGGCAGCTGACCAGGGTTGTACATATATAAAGCCAACTTTAGATGGAGCTAATATTGGAGTCAAGGCAATGGATAAATCTTTGAACTTTGCTTTTCATAGTGAGTATTACATCGGCTTTGATAGGAGCTATTCATTACTTTCTTCCACAGCATGTGATTATAATGGAAGCTGCTATATAAGATATGATAAGGGGTTTTATAATGATTATGGTAGCTATATCTCTATTAATGGAATATGCAAGATAGACTCAGATGCTAAAATTTCATTAATCAGATCGGATAATGACAATTTTAATGGGAATTTTGCAGTTAATCATAATGGTATCTTTGTATTAAACGGCAATAGAATAACTTTATTTGATGAAGACGGAAAGAAAAAAGCAAGCATAACAATTTGTAAGTCAGATGCCATCTATATTTATGATAATAAAGTGTATGCAATTGATTTGCAGCATGCTGTATATGAATACGATATTTATGACAAAAAGAGTAAAAGATTACTTTGGATGTTTAAGGAGCATCGTTCTGAGATAAAAGAATTACTTATTGATGAACTGGTATCAAAAGGGCTTGATTTTAAGACGTTGCAAAAAGGGATCACAGTTATTGATGTCAAGAACATCGGTGTATATGCAAACGATAGTTATGTAATTTGTGGCTTTAGTTTTCTTAATGAAAAGTATTACAATCGTCCAGAGGTGTATTTCTGCTACGATTTGATTAAAAATACATGGAATTATATTCATGTAGCTTCTCCTGATGCCACAGTTAAAATCTTTTCGTTTGATATGAAGAATAGTAGAATATGGTGGTATAAAGAAAATCAAGGCAATAATTATTTGTTCAGTACATCTATTCGAAAATATGAAAAGTCACTTTGTAATGTATTGAGATATCAATATGTATTCCCATATATAGAAACTAACGGTTGTTCCCAATGTGCACTTTATTTTGATGGTGAGAAAATGTATTATAGCACAGCTAATTGCTTTTATGCTATTTGGAATAATGGAAGCTATAACTTGTGGAAACGTTCAGAATACAGTGGTGGAATTGATTTCAGAGTTGTTGATAAATATGTATATTCAGACAGAATTGAGGATTATTACCTTACTGACGATGTTAAGTTGTTCCCTGCAACCTATAAATATCCTTGCGGAACAGAACTTCTGGTTTATAAGAAAGAGGATATTGCTAAATTATTATGAATTATGGAGATATGAGTTATGTTCAATTGGGATAAGTTCTGGAATTATTATAATGCAGCTACCAAAAACCGTAATCAATCTAAAGTATCGGTTATGGACAGAGGCATGAGAAATGCGTGGAATCAGTATTGGTCTAAGCATTGCGGAGGTATCGGAACACTGTTCGTAGATGATGTTTTTTATGGTAAAGGTATGACTGAGTATTGTAAGCTTGCAAAAACGCATATGATGTCATTGGGCTTAAGCACGGCGATTGCTGATGGTGTTCTCAAGCAACTTAAACAGTATTGTAAGGATACAAAATAATAAGAAAGAAGGTAAGTAAATATGGGATTATTCAGTTTTATCAGAGATATTCGTGAAGGTTTTGTAGACAGTGATATAGGTGATAAGATAATGACTATAGAGTCTATTATTATTGGCGTAATAGGATTCTTTGTTTCTTTGCTTCATTTTGATTTTGGTTTTGGTAAGTCTGCTATTATAGCACTTGTAATTTGCGTATTGATACCATGTCTTGTAGGACTTATAGAGGTATGTGCTATAATATTCAGTATTGTTTTCAGTTTAGTCTGGGCAGTCTTAGGCTATTTTGTAGGTGCAATAATAACAGGAAGCTTACTAGCTGGAGTATTGATAGCGTTAATTATATTCGTTCTCAGCATATTTGTACATAAGGTATTTGCTGGAATTGGCTATGAAAGTGTTCTGAGTTTGTTCCTTAGAAGATAGGAGTAATGTTGAATATGAATAATGAACCAAAAAAGGTTGCACTTATAGTTATTGTTCTCTTGGTTTTACTGCTGATAGTGCTTCTGAAATAACAATACATCCCGTCCACTCTCGAATGGACGGGATGTTTGTATTTAATAGATTAATATTTTTTCCATCCCTCCTCACCGCACATGTCAAGATTTGTAATCATACGCTCAATAGTAACGTCATTTCCATGCTTAAGTTTGACATCGCAATAGTAGAAACCCTTACCTGAGTAATAGTTGTCATAGAAGCATAAAAGTACGTCGTCAATCAGTCTCTTGTATTTATTTTTGCCTGAAAACTTTGATGCTGTAACTCTGCAGTACAGAACGAACTTGCATTTGCAGGAGCATAAAAGGGTAGCTAATCTTTTGTGAAATTTTATTTCACGTTCGTTGACTGCGTACTTACCATTTGTAAGTAGGTAAGGAGGGTCAACAAACAAGATAAACTTTCCCTTATGAGAATACTGTTTAATAACATCCATCATGTCCGCCTGCCAGATTTCAACTCCTTGAAGAATGCCGTTTAATTCCAAGATGAACGGCATCTTTTTTTCCAGCTCATCGATTCGTTTTTGTATGGAGGAGTTAGAGGCACGCTGACTGTGTATCAGGGTAAAGAAGGTTAATACAGCATTGATGATACTTTTGCTATAGCCTATAGTAGTCAAGTGCCTTGTTAAATCACTAATTATGGAGTTACTATACTTGGAGGATAAAGAATAGTTGGTTTTTACATATGTGATAAAGTCTTTTATTGCGTTAATAAGAGCATAGTATTCATCTCTGATACAAGTGTATAGATTGATCTTGTCCTTATCGATATCAGCTATAAAGCGCTTACATTTATGGTCGTATGGCAGAAAGAAAAGAATTATCAGCCCCAGTCCTCCTGCACAAGTCTGGAAGAAGTTAGTTATCCCAATTTCGGCGGCTTTACGTACCACCTGTGAATTAGGGCGTTTAAATTCAGGACGATGTTTCATACCGCTTACATAGCTGAATTGACTTTTGTATGTATTATTTTTCATTGTAATTACCTCGCTTTCGTCATTTGAGCTGTCTGAGATAGACTGCTATTTCATTTTCTGAGTATAGATTTACTACCATAGCGTTGCTGATGAGTCCGTTCATAGAGAGCGATTTCGCTGCGCTGAGTTTTTCAAGCGTTGTTCGATCTTCATGGGATATTCGGACTGTTATGGAACAATCCTTTCCTTTGTATGTGTGATTAAGTATCTCCTTAATTCCTGGGTCATCTACCAGCTTGTCCACTTGCGGCATGGGAAGTGACGCAATAATCTGCCTGATAACCTCAGGATCGGATGCAGACTTGTTTATTCGTTTTAGTATCTTTTCTTTCACCTCCTTGAATAGCTTTTTGTTCACCTTGAAGCTTGTGCGTTTGGATTTTTTGGTTTTGGTGTTTGGCATAAAAAACACTCTCCTTAAATTAATGTCAGAGAATTATCTCTGCAAATATATAAGAGCGTTTTACACTTTTCGAGAAACACTTATAGAAATTAAAAAAGTAAACTCATGGTTTGGTGATGCTATTCTTACATAGATAGAAGCTTTAAAATTCAAGATATTATTTAGCATAGTTTTATCCATTGCCTTACGTAGTTAGAACACGAAAAAATATAAAGGCATAATTAATGGATTTAGAGGAGTTCTGACGGTTTTTCTTGGTTTTAGAATAGGGAACAGAAATTGCAACAGACGACAACCTATAAATCAGATAAAATGAAAAATGTAAGATATCTATTTGTGAATTTAGTCCTGTTGGCATTTTAAAGCTAATTTGAAAATTCCTTACCCTCGCCATCAAGAGTACTAACATTGCTCCTTTATCAAGCACGAGCTGACCACAAGTACTTTTTTGCAAGCGATCATATTATAAGGCGTAACAGTTTTTTGTTTGTTCCTGTATCGCATGGGCGGTAATCTGCAAGAAACAAACCTCTCGTTCAGAACATAATGTGACCCACAGAAATTTTGCAAAATCCGAAGAATTGAAGCTGTTGTTAAAGATAATGATTAAAGCGTAATAAAACGGCTCTGTTTCGTCATGTTGACAGCAAGCTGAGAATTAAAGCTTTCAAGTTGACTTCTGACTCTCGGAGTCCAATATCACCTCAATACTAACAAGGAGGTGAGAGTATGGATGTGCTTTCTACGTTAGAAGAAGTGATGAGACGACACAAAGGACAATACGCTGTAACTGCTGCAGTAAGAGACGACAGGGGTATCGCTTATCATTTTAGTGTTATCGGAACATATGACAATATGGATGATGCTGTTGTTAAGAGTGATGAACTATGTCAAAAGGGTATTGATTCAGTAGTGATTCCTTGCCTTACTGATAAAGAGCTTGAAACAAGTCTGTCACCAACGGAAACGGCGTATTTGTTCAGACGGATATTCAGCAGGCACAATGATGTTAATAATACCGATATCACCGTTTCATTCGATGAGGCGATTGCGATATTCTGCGAAATCGTCCTTAATACATGATTGAATGAGTAAATATCCTCCTATGAAGATGAATAGTTAAAGAAAGGCTCACTGTTTGGCGACAGTGAGCCTTTCTTCATCCGTAAAATGGCATATAAGCCAAGCTGTAATATGGCTGAAATGTCATACATTTTCCTTGTTGAATTGATCTCTGTCCATATAGATTTCGGTTTCTCTAAGGCTGTGTAAACGAAAGTTCAAGCCAATCAAACAAGAGTATACAATTATACACAAGCGTAAAAATGTATTTTATGAGTATAACGGCACTTCCTTTTCATTTTTTGAAATGATACTGCTCTAAAACACTTCATGCAGACTGCTGTCTGTAATTATTCTTTAGCATCAGGGCTTGAAAACTGTATTCGAATATAATGAGTTCTGTGAATTTAAATGATTCCAGTTTGAAACCTCATGAATGCACGCTTTAAACGGAGAGCTTCGCCGTATTTGTTCCGATTTTTCTCTGCTAAATAACTGATCGCTTTTAATTTGCATACAAGGCACTGGCGAGAGTCTGGAAAAGTGTGAGCTGAGAAATAGAAGGATAAAAGCTGAAAAAATAATTTTAAGATTCTTAAATATTGTCAAGTTTTTAATTGAGACAAGCTTTTAATGTTGCTAAGAAAAAAATAATAGATAAATGCGGTAATCAGATAAGCAATGAGTAAGTGAAAGAAAGGAACTGTTCTATCTGTTATTGTGCTATGTTGCTGTTCATGATTGAAAGGCAGAAGCCTTTGTCGGATATGCACACCGAAGTGTGGGGAAAAGAGCATTATTTATAAATAGAAAGACCTGAGTCGATGTGGCTCAGGTCATTTTTTTGCGGCAGGGAGGGTGGATAGGTGTTACAACTGCTTTGAAATCCTTTGATTTTGCTACCCTGTATTTCCCTTGTTTGGTCTTGGTCAGATCATTTCGTTTATGTCAGCACCCTGTAATCAGTTCAAAAAAGTATACTTTTTTGAACTATGAAAATTTTATAGAGTTGTTGTTTATAAAGTCTGAGATGCAAATAAATAGACGTCCGATAAGTACAGCGGACTATTACAGACAACACGAGGTGATTCAAATGGAGGCGAGGATTTACGGCTATGCACGGGTATCCTCAAAGGAGCAGAATGCAGACCGACAGCTGGAGGCTCTCAGGAACTATGGAGTTCCTGATGAGAACATCTTCACTGATAAAAGCTCTGGAAAAGACACTGAACGAGAGTCTTACCGAGCTTTAAGGAATGTTATTCTTCGGAGCGGAGATACCCTTGTAGTCAAGGAGCTTGACCGCCTGAGCAGAAATAAGGCTGATATCAAGCAGGAGCTTGAGTATTTCAGTTCAAAGGGTATCAGAGTGAAGATACTTGATATCCCTACGACTTTGACGGATTATCCTGATGAGCAGGCATGGGTACTGGGCATGGTAAATAACATTCTGATTGAGGTGCTGGGCAGTATTGCAGAAGCTGAACGCACGAAGATTCGCCAGCGTCAGCTTGAAGGTATTGAACAGGCACACAAGAAGAACGTTAAATTCGGCAGACCAAGAGCAAAGAAGCCTGATGTGTGGAATGATGTTATGGAAAAAGTAAGGTCAGGCGAAATGAAAGCGGTTGATGCTATGAAAGCTATGGGTATCAAAAGAGGTACATATTACACGCTGATCAAGCGAGAGAGTGAGGGTAAGTTATGATGAATACAGCAGTTGCCGAAAGAACAAGCAATTTATCGCTTTCCGTTACATATAATGTAGCGTTGGGGGCTGGTAGATTGAAGCAGACAAAGAAGAGTGCATTTATAGAAGCAACCAATGCGGCACAATTCTGCTCAATGCTGAAAATAGGTATCTATAGAAGTCTGTGCGAACAGGGTATCATCAGTGATCACACCCTGATGCAGCTTATGCAGATGCAAAGGGGCGGAAAATCATGCCAATAAAGGTTGCCGCTTACTGCCGAGTATCGACGGATAAGGATGAACAGCTCAGTTCTCTTGAAAGTCAGCGTAAATACTTTGCTGAGTACATAGAAAAGGCAGAAGATTGGGATTTGGTAGAGGTATACTATGATGAAGGTGTCAGCGGTACTTCTACCAGACATCGTGAAGGCTTTCAGCGTATGATGGAAGACGTGTATGCAGGAAGGATACAGCTTATTATCACAAAAGAAGTAAGCCGATTTGCACGAAATACCGTAGATACGCTTTCCTATACAAGACAACTTAAAGGATTGGGCGTAGGGGTATTGTTTATCAATGATAACATCAATACCCTTGAACCAGACGGAGAATTAAGACTGACGATTATGGCGAGTATGGCTCAGGAGGAGAGCCGCAAGACCTCAGAGCGTGTCAAGTGGGGACAGAAGCGGCGCATGGAGCAGGGAGTGGTATTCGGCAGAAGTATGCTTGGGTATGATGTCAGGGACGGTAAGATGTTCATTAATCCTGAGGGTGCTGATATTGTAAGGCTGATATTTCATAAGTATGTCAATGAGAATAAGGGTACTCATGTAATTGCAAGAGAGCTTCTCGAAGCGGGTATTCATCCCTATCGTGTCAAGGAGTGGAGCAATACTGTTATTCTCAGAGTGCTTCGCAATGAGAAATACGTTGGCGACCTTTGTCAGAAGAAGACATATACGCCTGATTATCTTACTCACAGCAAGAAATATAACCGAGGGGCAGAGGAAAAGGTATATATCAGAAATCACCATGAACCGATTATAAGTCGTGATATGTGGGAAAGGGCACAGGTTATTCTTTCAGGCAGAGCACTGACAGATGAACAGAAATCAAGACATAGCTGTCGTTACTGGTGCAGCGGTAAAATCGTATGCGGAGAGTGCGGTGAACGCTTTGTCAGCCGTACAAAGAAGCTGTCTAAGGGTATCATTTACAAGGCATGGAGATGTGCGGCATCTGCAAAACACGGCACAAAAAAGCGTGATGTTCATGGTGTAGAGGTCGGCTGTATAAATCAGTCGGTTAATGAGCAGGTATTGCTTGAAGCTGTCGGGTATGTGCTGCGACTTATGCGGATTAATCGCAGAGAATTGATTGAGGAGATGAGAACTGAAATCAATGCCGTAGTGCGTAATGTTCCGACAGTTGATATAAAATCGCTGGAATCGGATATTCGCAGGATTGAAGTGAAGAAGCAGACCTTGCTTGATCGAATGCTGGAGGGTATTGTCTCATCGGAAGATTATAAGCGGCAGAACAGTTTTTATGATGAGCAGATTCTGGAATTACAGCGAAGAATTGATGCGCATCATCAGTTGAAGTCAGAGCTTTCCTATCAGGCACGCAAGATTGAGGAATGCATTGACTGTGTAAAGAGGATGCTCGACTTTGAAGAACCAGACGAGAATATCTGTGGGGAGGTCACAGAGCGTATTACCGTTTATCATGGACATACTCTTGGGATAAAGCTCAGATATGTTCCTGTTGTAATGCTGAGGTACAGAACTTCCGGAAGAGGCAGCCGTTATAC
>JAZQGZ010000036.1:0-38994 GCA_045540255.1 Oscillospiraceae bacterium
AAGAGGCTGATGGCTGAATAAATCCTACATAAACTATCGCCCGCACACAGGATCTTGTGTGCGTTCGTTTTTTATTTTTGAACAATAGCTTCTTCCGTCTGCGCGGCAGGGGATATCTGTGCGACAAGTGATGGATCAAGATTTCTTATTACAGCCATAACTTCCTCAGGGAGCGTTTCGCCGTCCTTTATCGCCTGGGCAGCCCTGGCCATCTGTTCGTCTGTAAATCCCGCTGCGGAGATGACATCGGCGTACTGCGCCATAACATCGTCAACGTTCTCGGGAGTCAGCCCGATACTGCTAAGCACATCGGGTATCTGTTTGCCATCAGAGTTTATGGTGTAGTTTTCGTGGTAGATAAGATCGCTCACTGTCACAAACTCATAGCCCTCGCTCTTTAGCTTTGAAAGGATATCGGGTAAGGCTTCGGTAGTGTTTTCAAGGTCGTTGTGAAACAGCAGGATAGAGCCTGATTTTGTTCCGTCAAGTACCTTTCTGGTGATCTCCTCGGGGGTTGGTTCTTTCCAGTCTACACTGTCAACATCCCACTGGACAGGCTTCATTCCCATACCTTCAATAGTTGTGATTAGGGAGTCGTCGTACTCGCCGTAGGGGGCGCGGTAAAGGGTAGGCTCTGTGCCTGTTATCATTTCGATCTTGCGGGAGCATTCCTTGGTGTCGCTTATAAGTTCGTTTACGTTTATTCCCTCAACGTGAGGGTGCTGATCGGAGTGGTTCTGTATCTCGTGACCTGCATCAAAGAATTTCTTTACGTCCTCGGGGTAGCGGTCGCACCAGTCGCCTGTGATGAAAAAGGTTGCCTCGGCATCGTATTCTCCGAGGATATCTATCAGCTCCTGAGTGTTTGAATTCTCCCATGCAACGTCAAAGGTCAGGGCGATCTTGTTGTCGCCGCGCTCAACACTGTATATCGGGAGCATCCGCTGAGCAGCCTGTGTTCCCACAGAGGTGAACACTGCAAAGGCGCCCACTGCCACCGCTGCCGCTGCCATTGATGACACCGCTGCTATCCTTTTGACCTTCTTTTTGGTAAATGCTATCATCTGCATATAATGTCCCTCCGTACAAGGCTTTGTTTTTTTGTATGAGTATATTCTGCGGTCGGGACAAATATGACAAGTCTGGTCTGAACAGGATGTATATACTTCTGACATCATCTGAGATATCACGAGCCGCAGATCGTTGCAGTGATGATTGCAGGCAGTATATCTGTTTGTTAATAGCATTGAATAATGTAACAAAATTGCCCCATCGGTCATTGTTGAGACCATGGAGCAATTTGTTATATTATATGTTATGAAAACGAAGTTTTCATAGTCTGCGAAAGCAGACCGTTGCGAAGCAACGAATCATATATTTCAAGGTTCTCGCCGCTGTTCGAAATCTCTGATTTCGGTAACAGCCGAGGTCCTTATAATATATGTTATCGGAATAAGATTCCGATATGACAGCGAAGCTGTCAGTCGCAAAGCGACGAAACATATATTCAAATTATCTATTTTCAGAAATAACGACGAATGAGCATATATAACTACATTTCAAAAAGCAGTGTTGGAGTACAGCGGTTTTCAAATGCTGATCGGTCATTTATGACCGTACATTTTCTTGTAGTATTCCTGATACTCGCCGTTGATGATGTGCTCCCACCACTCGCGGTTGTCAAGATACCACTGAATGGTCTTCTGTATACCGTCCGCGAATTTTGTTTCAGGGAGCCAGCCAAGCTCATTATGTATCTTTGTTGGGTCGATGGCGTAGCGCATATCGTGACCCTTGCGGTCTGCCACATAAGTGATGAGGCTTTCGGGCTTGTTGAGTGCCTTGCAGATCATCTTTACTATGTCGATATTTCTCATCTCGTTGTGACCGCCGATGTTGTATACCTCGCCTACACGTCCCCTGTGGATGATAAGGTCGATAGCACGGCAGTGATCTTCCACATACAGCCAGTCACGGACATTGAGTCCCTCACCGTAAACTGGGAGAGGCTTGTCGTTCAGCGCATTTGCTATCATCAGAGGAATGAGCTTTTCGGGGAAATGGTAAGGACCGTAGTTATTGGAGCATCTGGAAATAGTAACAGGCAGACCGAAAGTCCTGTGGTAAGCCTGCACCAGCAGATCTGCACTTGCTTTGGAGGCAGAGTAGGGGCTTGAAGTGTGGATGGGTGTATCCTCGGTGAAGAACAGGTCGGGTCTGTCGAGGGGAAGATCTCCGTATACCTCGTCGGTGGACACCTGATGATAGCGCCTGATGCCGTATTTGCGGCAGGCGTCCATCATCACCTGGGTTCCCATTATATTCGTTTTAAGAAATACAGAGGGATCCTCGATGGAACGGTCCACGTGGCTTTCTGCGGCAAAGTTCACAACGATATCGGGATGTTCTTCCTCAAACACCTTGTTCACCGCCTCACGGTTGGTGATATCCACCTTGCAGAAGCGGAAGTCAGGCTCGTCCATTACGGGAGCGAGGGTCTCCATGTTTCCTGCATAAGTAAGACAGTCGAGACAGATGATCCTGTATTCGGGATGGGCTTTAAGCATATAGTGGATAAAGTTTCCGCCGATGAAGCCTGCGCCGCCTGTTACGATTATCTTCATAAAACTTCCTCCGAGAGTGAGAGTATGTATTTTCCGTAGTCTGTCATTTTCAGCTCCTCACCGAGAGCGTGGAGCTGTTCGGTGGTGATATATCCGCATCTCCATGCGACCTCCTCGATACAGGAGATATAAAAGCCCTGCATTTCCTGTACTGTTTTAACAAAACCGCCTGCCTTGTACATTCCCTTGGGAGAGCCTGTATCCAGCCACGACATTCCTCTGCCCATCAGTGTTACCTTAAGCTTGCCCTGTTCGAGGTAGTGGTTGTTGATAGCGGTTATCTCTATCTCGCTGCGTGCGGATGGCTTTACATTTCTGGCTATCTCCACTACTTCATTGTCGTAGAAATAAAGACCGGGCACTGCATAGTTTGATTTAGGCTCGGCAGGCTTTTCTTCGATGGAGATTACATTGTTGTTTTCGTCAAACTCTACCACACCGAACTCGCGGGGATTCTTTACAGGATAGCCGAAAACTGCGGCACCGCCCTGTTCAGCCTGCTGTTTTGCGTCTTTAAGCAGCAGAGAAAAAGATTGTCCGTAAAACACATTGTCTCCAAGTGCAAGACACACACTGTCATTTCCTATGAATTCAGCACCGAGAATAAATGCGTCGGCAAGTCCGCGCGGCTTGTCCTGCACCTTGTATTCGATGTGTATGCCGATGCGGCTGCCGTCACCGAGGAGCTTTTCATAATTAGGAGTATCCTCGGGCGTGGAGATGACAAGGATATCTCTTATACCTGCCAGCAGAAGCACTGACAGAGGGTAGTAGATGAGGGGCTTGTCATAAACAGGCAGTAGCTGCTTGCTTACTGCGATAGTGTTAGGATAAAGGCGAGTGCCTTTACCTCCCGCGAGGATTATACCTTTCATAGCTTACCTCCGTTTTGTGTCAGATATCAAGCGTTTTGACCCATTCCGCTGTTTTTAATATGCTTTCCTTGAAATCCGATGTACATTCAAAGCCCGTGTCGTTGTAGAGAGCATTCGTATCGAAATGGCTGAAATCAGTGAACGTCTCATCATGATATTTTCCGAAATTCAGCGAAGCGTCAGGGGCAATGATATCCCGTACGTTTTCAATTATCTGTCTAAACGTTCTGAGCGTTATGTTGCCGATAAGATATTGCTTTCCGCTGATGCCTTTTTCTGCCGCACAGATCATTCCTTGTACCGCATCATCAATATATATCCAGTCATATAAATAGTTGCCCTCTATCAGGTCGAGATCCTGTCCCGTCATCAGCTTCTTTATAAATACATTCGGTGTGCGCTTTGAGCGGTCTCCCACACCGAATACATTGGTAAATGCGATAGATACATATTCCATACAGTTGTTGGTCAGGACCTCACAAAGCTTATTTGCGCACAGCTTGCAGGTGCCGTAAATGCTGGAATGTGACAGCGAGCCGCTGAATTTGTTTTTCCCTACGAGATGCTCGTACATCGTTCCTGCAAAGACAAATCTTTTACAGTTTTTTTTCTTGGCCAATTCCACAGTGTTGATAGTCATGTCAAAATTCAGCTTTTGCAGATTTATATCCTTATAGTCCTGTGCGGAAATGCCGCACCATGCCAAGTGGATCAGAATATCAACGTCATGATCTATCTGTTCTTCGATATCCTCGCATTTCAAAAGGTCGCCGAGAACAGGAATGATATTGTTATTCTTTTCAAGCACATTCAATTCATGTTCATTATATACTATGGCATATACTGTATAGCCCTTTGCTGCCATGGCTCTTGATAATGTGCTTCCGATAAATCCTCCTGCGCCTGTGATGATAACGCTGTTCATTATCTGATATCCTCCGTAAAGCGAATGTCACAATCATTAAGATAAGGGGCATTAGCGTCCTTTTCGGACATGATGAAATCGGTACCGCCCCAGTCGATGTTCAGATCGGGATCGTTCCATCTTATTGTACGGCATGACGGACCGTCATAATAGTCGTCGAACTTATATAACACCCGTGTATCGTCCTCAAGCGTGACAAAGGCATGACCGAAGCCGACAGGTATAATGATCTGCTTATGATTGTTCTCGGAAAGTTCACAGCATACCCACTTCTTGTATGTGGGAGAGCCCTTTCTGAGATCGATAACATAGTCCATGATCGAGCCTGTAAGTACCCTTACCAATTTCGTCTGTGTTTTCGGATAAGCCTGAAAATGAATTCCTCTCAACGTGTTTTTGTCCTTGTTGTATGCCTGATAATCCAGACAGAAATCGTAATTTATACCAACCGCTTTCATGTCTTTGATGGAACAGGACTCAAAGCTGTAACCTCGGTTATCGCCATATACTATCGGCTCCGCCAGCTTTACTCCTTCGAGACCCAGTTCGGTTATTCTGATATTACTCATAGCCTGCATCCTTGAATATTTTACAAATTCACCGCTTCGATAATAGTATCCGCCATATATTGAAGCATACTGTCTGTCATGCCGGGATAAACGCCTATCCAGAAGGTGTCGTTCATTACTCTGTCCGTATTGACAAGCTCGCCTACAACACGGTATGCGTCGGTATCTCTTATCAGATCAAAGCAGGGCTGTCTTAACAGATTTCCGCTGAACAGAAGCCTTGTCTGGATGTTTTTACTTTCGATATACTGAACGATCTTCTTTCTGCACAATCCGCACTCTGATTTAACGGTTATAAGGAATCCGAACCAGGATGGGGCGCTGTTTGCGGAAGGCTCGGGGAGAATCACCTTATCTGAGATGCACTCCAGCGCTTTGCGGAGATATTCCCAGTTATGTCTTCTGCGCTCGATAAAATCAGGGAGCTTTTTAAGCTGTTCACATCCGATAGCCGCCTGTATCTCAGTTACTTTAAGATTATAGCCGAATCTGCTGTATACATATTTGTGATCGTATCCCGCGGGGAGCTGTCCATACTGTCCGTCGAATCTGTGCTTGCAGAAATTGTCATGACCCGGAGGACAGATACAATCTCTGCCCCAGTCACGCAGGCTCTTGACTATTCTGTTCAGTACGGGATCGTTTGTATAAACGCAGCCGCCCTCTCCCATCGTCATGTGATGCGGGGGATAGAAGCTGCTGGTAGCGATATCACCCCATGCGCCTGTGCGTCTTGTTTCGCCGTTTATCGTATAATCTGCACCCAATGCGTCGCAGTTGTCTTCTACCAGCCACAGACCATGCTTATCACAAAATTCCTTGACAGCAGAAAGATCAAACGGATTACCCAGAGTGTGGGCGATCATAACAGCTTTTGTCTTACTGCTCAAAGCCTTGTCGAGCATGGACACATCAATGTTATACTGTGGGATGGTAACGTCAACAAATACGGGAACTGCACCACACTGAATGATAGGCGTTACCGTAGTCGGGAAGCCGCAGGCAACGGTTATGACCTCGTCGCCAGGTCTGATCTGTCTTTCACCAAGCTCGGGCGCAGTAAGTGCGGAAAACGCAATAAGGTTTGCTGAGGAGCCGCTGTTTACAAGGCTTGCGTATTTTACACCAATAAGCTTTGCAAAATCTCTCTCAAAAGCCTCTGCGGATCTTCCTGCGCCAAGCCAGAAATCAAGTATTACAGAGGTTGCCGAGCACAGCTCATCCTGATCGAATACAGAGCCTGCATATTGGATGCGGTCGCCGGGTTCAAACTCTTTAGGCTGCATGAACTGATTATAATATTCCGTGATGATATCACTGATATAGGCTTTTGCTTCATCTTTTGTGTTCCATGTCATATTCGTGACTCCTTGATCGGTTAGAATTATCGGTTGCTTTGTATGCCGGTGATACAAATAGGTCAGTAAGCTGAAGAACCCTGTGCCACGCAACAGTGACGAGTTCGGAAAATAAGCACATTTTATATGTATTTATTTTACTATATAACAAATTTGTTGTCAAGTACATACGTATAGATTGCAGACGATGTGGGTAAATAATGATCGATCTGCTAAAGTTTTTAAGCGAACTGCCAGTATAACATTTCTAAATGTTGTACAGCGATCGGTACATCTTTCTTCTTGTGCGGCGGTAGCGGTCAGGAAAGCCGCCGGAAATAACAAAACAACTTTTGGGAGGTTTTTATGGACAACAAGGAACTGGTTTTATCATGGCTTTAGTAAGCGAATGGAATATATAACAAACTGAATTTAAAACCGGAGGACTATTGTTCAATATATGTAGAGCCGGCATTTAAGTGCATAAGAGAGGCTGTGGACAGATATTGTCCGGAATTTAAAGATATACCAGAAAAAATGAAAGAATTCCTGCGCAAATTAAAGGGTAAAAGCGTGTATATATGGGGCGCAAGAACAAGATACGGAAGAGTAGCAAAGTGGGCTGAGGTCGGAGGTTTCGATATCTTGGGAGACATTGACATAAATACAGATAATATAGGAGAAACTGTTATTTACGCACTGTGATGACCTTATTTGAATAAAATTACCGCACCACATAAGTGATAAATGTGGTGCGGTCATGTTTTTGTCATTTGTAGATAAAAGGATTATGTCTGAGCAGGAATTACCGAATAAACGTCCATTTGTTTTGATAGTATTCCTGCTCGTTTTCAAGCCATTCCTTCATGTCGGTTATGCTCTGAGAAAAACCGATCTGCGGTCTGAAGCCTGTTTCTGCTTCGAACTCAGATGTATCCAGCCATTCTCCTTTCATGACAAGCTCTGTGGTGTTCAGCGAGTCGTATTCCATGACAGCTTCTGGTGCAACGATATCTTTTACTGTGTCCAGATAGTATCTCAGCGGCTTAGGATCGCCGCTTCCTATCATGTAGCAATCCTTTGAAAGCTCTTTTTCGCCCATGATGAACAATGCACGGGCAAGGTCGGAAACATCGATCACATCGAACAGACCTGTGGCAGGACCGAAAGACAAGCGTTCACCGTTCAGCATTTTCAGAATGGTGCCTGCAATTATCTGGTTTGTTTTATTGAACACTCCGATGGGGTGATAGAAATGGCACCACACTAGCTTTATTCCAAGCCTGTGGCTTATCACATCTGCCATCTCGTGGGCGTGGGATTTTGCCATAAGATAATATGAGGACGGCGGATACAGCTTGTCTGTAACCATCTGAGCGACCTGCTTTTCGCATATCGTTCCTGTAACGACGACCTTAGCACATCGCATTTCCTTTGCGACTTCGATGCACTGACAGGTGGATAATGTGTTTTTCATTTGAGCGCAGTAATCTGCTCTAGCAGGCCCTGCGGCACCGTCCCATGCTATATGAAAGAATGCGTCGAAATCTCTTTCGGGGCATATTTCAGGGAGCGTTCTGATATCATCGAGAGAACACTCGATGATATGCAGCTTTTTTGATGATGAAAGAAGGCCAAAGGATGGGCTATTGCCTCTGCATATAGCCCATACCTCGACGTGATTATTAAGGAGTTCTTTCAGAAGATAGTAGCCGACAAAGCCTGTTGCTCCTGTTATCAATGCTTTTTTCATCAGAAGATATCCAGTTCGGGGATGAATGTAATGAATTTGCATCCCCACTCTCTTGTGTAATCAAGAAGCTCTGTGAATTCGTCCTTGAGGTTCCATGCCAGCAGAACGATGTAATCGGGTCTTTCCTTTGCAATGACATCGGGTGATACGATGGGTATCCTTGTGCCGGGGAGATACAGACCTTGTTTTGCTGTGCTGGAATCTGCCACGAAATCGATGTACTCGGTTCCGATACCGCAGTAATTGAGGAAGGTATTACCCTTGGCTGCTGCGCCGAAAGCGGCGATCTTTGCGCCCTGCTTTTTAAGCTCAGCGAGCTTCTGGCAGCTATCATATTTTATGTTCATTACTTTCTTGCTGAAGCTTTCGTAGGTGTCTGCCTTGTCGAAGCCGTTTGCAAGCTCGGCTTCGAGCACTCTTGTGACCTCGGAGCCTACGCTGTAATCAGCGTTGTCTGTATGAGCAGCATAGATTCTGAGAGAGCCGCCGTGGGTCGGCAATTCTTCAACATCGTATATCTTCATGCCATGGGCAGCAAAGATCTTCTGTACTGCCAGCAGTGACAGGTAGGAGAAATGCTCATGGTAGATAGTGTCGAACTGGTTGTATTTAACAAGGTTCAGCAGATGGGGGAATTCCATGGTAACGGTACCCGATTCGCTGAGAGCGTTGTGTATGCCCTCTACAAAGCTGTTGATATCAGGTACATGGGCAAGTACGTTGTTACCGATGATAAGATCAGCTTTTCCGTGTCTGGATACGATCTCCTTCGAGGTTTCCGCACCGAAAAATTCCACTTCAACATCGATGCCCTTCTGCTTTGCAGTTTCCGCAACATTTGCGGCAGGCTCGATTCCGCATACGGGAATGCCGTGGGGGAGGAAATACTGAAGCAAGTATCCATCGTTACAGGCGAGCTCGTACACAAGGCTGGACTTTGTCAGCGAAAGTCTGTCGATAATCATTTCAACGTAGTTCTTGCAGTGCTTCAGCCAACTCTCGGAAAAGGAACTGAAATATTTGTAGTCGACAAATATCTCCTCAGGCTTGCGATATTCCAATGCCTGTACCAGGAAGCATTCATCGCAGACCTTTACATTAAGGGGATAGAAATACTGTCCCATTTCGAGGTTGTCTTCGCTGATATATTCATTTGATATAGGCGATAAGCCGAGGTCTACAAATGTATGTGTTAATTCTTTTCCGCAGAATCTGCAATGTTTATTGTCCATGTTATTTCTCCTTGTTATCTATGTGTGGAAGATTTTTGTCCTTGTCGGATATTATGAGATCTTGTGTAATTGGCCAGTTGATGGAAAAAGCCTTGTCATCATATCGGTAGCCTGCCGCAGAGCCGGGAACATAGAATTCCGACATCATGTAGATAAGCTGGCAGTTGTCCTCAAGCGTGACATAACCATGAGCAAAGCCCTTGGGGATGTACAGCATTTTGCCGTTGTCCTCGGACAGCTCGCACGCAACATATTTGCAGTATGTAGGTGAGTCGGGGCGGATATCCACGCACACATCGTATATCCTGCCTCTTACGCAGGATACAAGCTTGTCTTCGGCATAGCCGTCCAGCTGGTAGTGCATTCCTCTGAGCGTGCCCTTAAGCTTATTGAAGCACAGGTTCATCTGTTTGAAGTTCGTTCCGATACCTGCAGCCTTGAATTCCTTTTCGCAGAAGAATCTGGCGAAGTATCCCCGCTCGTCAAAGTTAGGGGTGCGCTCGATGATATACACTCCGTCGATCTCTGTCTTGATAAAATTCATTTTAATGCCTCCGACATGAACTCTGATATCTGGTTTTCCATGCAGCTTCTGACATCCCCGCCACGGTGATAGCACAGATACCATTCCACTGTTTTTTCTACGGTCTTGTCTATGCCCCATACGGGAGACCAGCCGAATGTGGAATAAGCCTTTTCACAGTTAAGATACAGCAGACCTGCTTCGTGAACGGCATTCAATTCCTGCTGACTTGTCCATGAGGCGTTGCCGCCCCACGCTTTGCAGAACATCTCTGCAAGCTCGCCTGTGGTTATATTGTCTTCGTTTCTTGGTCCGATGTTGTAGAATCCTTCAAATGCGGCTCTGTCGTTGTACTGCTTTTCTGCAACCAGCAGATATGCGTAGAGAGGATCCAGCACGTGCTGATAGGGCCGTACGGAATTCGGGTTTCTGAGGATTATCGGTTGCCCTGCCGAAGCGGCACGGTAGCAATCGGGGATTATCCTGTTATCCGCAAAATCTCCGCCGCCGATAACATTTCCCGCACGGCAGGTGGATACAGCTATCTCAGTGTCCTTGAAGAAGGAGTTCTTGTAAGAGGATGTAACAAGCTCTGAGCAGGATTTCGAGTTTGAATACGGGTCGTATCCGTTCAGCTCATCGTCCTCTTTGTATCCGTTATGTGTTTCCCGATTGAGATATACCTTATCGGTAGTCACATTTACAACGGAACGAACACTATTGCATTTGCGTGCAGCCTCAAGGAAGTTGACAGTTCCCATAACGTTTGTGCTGTAAGTGTTCACGGGGTCCTCATAGCTTGCTCTGACCAAGGGCTGAGCGGCAAGGTGAATCATTATATCGGGAGAAACGGAGGCTACACAGGCCTGTAGTTTTTCTCCGTCACGGACATCGCCGTAAAAGCTTGTGATTCTGTCTTCAATTCCTGAAAGTCCGAAAAGCTTTTGCTCATCCGTCGCTCTCAGGCTATAACCGTAAACATCTGCTCCGAGCTCCAGCAGCATTTTGCAGAGCCAAGTCCCTTTGAAGCCGGTATGACCTGTTATAAATACTTTTTTGTTTTTGTAGAAAGAGTTATTCATTCCATACCACCCAAGGTGCTTTATTTTCCATTATCAGCTTGTCCAGGTACTGCTTGTCGCGCAGCGTATCCATGCACTGCCAGAAGCCGTTATACTTGTATGCCACAAGATTTGAGTTGCTTGCCGCATTTTCCATGGGATCACGCTCAAGCACTGTATCGTCTGTGAATGTCACAGAGTCCAGGAACTCGGGCTCGACTACCATGTAGCCGCCGTTGATCCAGCCGCCGTCTTCCTGTTTCTTTTCAGCGAAGCTTTCGACCGTGCCGTTATCTGCAATCTCCAGTGTTCCGAAACGGCTTCCGGGCTGGATAGCGGTAATGGTTATCATCTTCTTGTGAGCCTTGTGGAAATCATAAAGCTCTTTTATGTTGATATCGCACACGCCGTCACCGTAGGTGAGCATGAAAGTTTCGTTTCCTATGTATCCCTGAACACGCTTTATTCTTCCGCCTGTCATGGTGTTGAGTCCCGTATCAATCACAGTAACCTTCCATGGCTCGGCGAACTTGTTGTGTATAGTTATCTTGTTGTCATCGGAAAAATCAAACGTCATATCGGAGTTGTAAAGGAAGTAGTTTGCGAAGTACTCCTTGATAACATTCGCCTTATATCCGCAGCAGATAACGAATTCATTGAATCCGTAATGGGAATATGATTTCATTATATGCCATAGTATAGGCTGACCGCCTATCTCTACCATTGGCTTTGGCTTGAGATAGCTCTCTTCGGAAATACGTGTTCCGAAGCCGCCAGCGAGAATTACTACTTTCATTCTTAGCCCTCCTTATACATTCGTTAATTACCGTAGTCAAAATATGTGGTATATGAGCTTATATCCTGTCGTTTGAAATTATCTTTGACCTCGTTGAACCAATCCTTTGTCATAGCTATGATGATTCCCTCGTCATCTGCCAGCTTTATTTCAGATAATTCATAGATCGGTTCGGTTACGTTTTTAACGGTGTTCTTGTGCCCGTCGGATACGATGAAACCACGGAATTCAATACCTCTTTTCCTGATGTTGTACAGGCATTCATGACCGTAATCTCCCGCTCCGTATATATACATGGCTTTAAATTTTTCGCAGAACGAAAACAGATTTTTGTTCAGCCTTATAACATCGTTATATCTGCAGATCTGGGTCTCGTTGCCGAATGAGCGATGGATGATTCCGTCCAGCATATACTGGTAATTGCTGCTCATGACAGAAGCGTATTCCTGTGAGCTTACGATACCGCTGCAAAGCTCCTTTGTATGCACATACTGAGCCAGTAACGCTCCGAGATATCTGATGTTATCGTTGTTCAGCTTTTTTTGATTTTCCGAAAGGAAATCAAGGAACAGCTCGGAACGGATCCAGAATGTATTGTTGTTAGTCAAAGGTGAATAACCCGTTTCGGGAATATTCAGACTAAAGTCTTTGGCAGCATGAGATAACTCAGGCATGATGGAATAAGAGAAAAAGTCCGAAAAGTATGCTTTTGGCGGGAACAATGCGCCGACTATACTGTTTGCTTCGAACAATTCAAAAATGCCGTTAGCAAAGGCGTTATCCTTGCATGAGCACTCCCTCATCATGTCGGAGTAAGCTTCACGAGTTACTTTATTCAGAGTCTTGGTGTCATCAATATAGATCTTGTCGTTATAGAAGCAGACAAGATCACGGTTGTTTCTTAATTCGTTCACAAACTGATCCAGCTCGGTCGTAATATCGAATGCTTTGATATCACATTTGCTGATTCTGTCCGCAAGCGCTTTGTCCGAACAAAGGAGCAGTTTTTTTGCAGCCCAGTCTGACTCGTCAAACATACTCAGAGCATTGTGAAGCGAATCCTCATCGTATACATACGCTGTCAAAGCCCCTGTTTTATCATTGCTATATTTGCCGTGTGTGTTGTTATTGACGATGAAATCAAGATGCAGCGCAGTTCTTATATCATTCGGATGCATCCTGTGAAGCATATCCTCAAGGATCATATTTTCGTCGTAATCCGTATGATCCCTGATATAGTCGAATGTTCTTCGCAGTGTAGCTCCTGCATTGGCGGAAAGTGCCATTCTGTGTGGCTGTGAAAATGCCTTGCGGCGTAGCAGGGGGCAACGGTATTCCTTTAGCCATTTATAAGTATCATACGAATTATGAGTCAAATATTCCTCGTTGATATCATTGTTCTGAGTAAGATTAACGTATGCTCCGCTTTTATAGCCAAGACTATTGAAAAAAGTCGTGAATTTTACTTCGAAATCATTTACCGCTGTCGTGTGGCTGGTAAGAATGGGAAGTTCTCTCCAGAATCGCATGAAATCCGGGCTGTGCAGCATTTTCTTTCTTACTACCAAAAAGAAAATTTGGACATGATATGGTACTATATTTATTCCGTGATAAACATCTTTGAATTGGTCGATATCACACATTCCCCAGAAGTCAAGATCTGTCCTCTGATCCATAGCATCATACATTTCGCTTAAGGGGAAAAACGGACCGTAGCTGGAATGGCTGACGATCGTAAGCTCATCGTACTGTTCAAGCTCCTCGGGACTGAAATGGTTTATGAAAAACTCAGCGTAGGCACCGCCGTCCCAGCCCTGATTGCTTCTGACGATAATATCATCGGCGATAGACTCAAAGCGCTCTTTGTCGGGGCAGTTCACAGCACCGTTGCTGATTATTACAAGCCTGTCGGAATTTTCTTTCAAAGCCTTTGAAAGATAGAAAAAATACTCTTCTATTTTTTGGCCTAAAGGGCATAAATGCTGGATGCAAAGTCTGCGTTTTTTCATGTTATATTCTCCGTTGTTTTTTGGGTTAAGCATATATACATATTATATCGACAGAAAAAACGTAAAATTTAGTTGATCCGATTTTTATTTTCTGGAATGTGATATATGATCAATATACTAATATTATATATCAACTGTCGTACTCTGTCAAATTGCGATCGGGTTAATTTGAATATTTCGATCATCAGAAAGGCTATAGTAATCCTATGCAATACTGTATCCATTTGTCGATGCACATTTATGTGATAATATTTCAAATTACTCTAAATTTTTCATGTTTTTTACCGATAATAATTATAATGGTTTATTATAAACAGACGGTGATTCCTTGGTATTGACAAGTATATGGTAATTTGTTATAATTAATAATGTACAGTTTTGGGCTGCTTGAACTATGGATATTTGTGAAGTATGCCCATCGGCGCTATCGATTAATAGCATAAATCGTTATGATATTACATATTTTGTCAGGCTTATTTGATGTGCCGATATTTTTATCAGACGGAGGTTAATTTTGAGAAGATTTTTAAAAAACAACATTCTTGAAATGATCAAGACTATATACGAAGCACATGATGCTATTAAAAAACTGGTAGAGAAAAAAGAATTTGACAACGCTATTGCAGTTATGCAGGATTGTCAGGATGCTGTAATAGAAATAGGCAATGTCATAGAAGAATCAGAGGGTGAGGACGTTGCCACAATATCGCTTCTTACAGATTACTGCAAGGAGGTATATGATATTGCACAGGAGCTTGAATCTTTAGGTGGCCGTAAGATCCAGAAGCTGTTGGATGCTAAGCTTATCTCTGCCGAAAACAGTGTGAAAAACGATATTCCTGTAAAACTGGAAATAGTATTCTGCCCCTATAAGGCATCTATGTGGGATTCTCTTGAAAGTATATGGAGAGCCGCAGATAACGATCCCAACTGTGACGCTTACGTTGTCGCTGCGCCCTATTATGATCGTAATCCCGACTATTCTTTCGGAGCCTTTCACTATGAGGGTGAAAGGTATCCCGACTATGTGCCGATAATCCATTACGATGGCTACGATTTTGCAAAGCGTATGCCGGATATCGTATATATTCATAACCCTTATGATGACAATAACATTGTTACAAGCGTTGATCCGAGGTTTTATTCATTCGAGTTGAAAAAATACACTGATTGTCTGGTATATGTGCCGTATCATATCACTACCAGCTACTATGATTTCAGCACAGCTGAAAGTAATATTGCACCTGCATTCTATAATGTAGACTATTTTATTACCCAGTCTAATAATCAGAAAGAGTATTTTGCGTTCGGCGGAATCAGTCGCAATAAAATGCTTACTTTGGGAAGCCCGAAAGCGGATTTTGTTGTTAATAATTTCGATTCGATAGAAGTTCCGTCAAAATGGAAAGAGATCACGGATGGCAAGGTCACTTTCATGCTTAATACGTCGATAGCATATCTTTTGCGAGTTGCAGATTGGGGCGCAGAAATGAATAAGCTTATTGACTACTTCTCCAAAGATGACAGTTGTGCATTGATATGGCGTCCGCATCCGCTCCTTGAAGCTACGATCAGGTCGATGAGACCGGCAATGTTGGATGATTATTACACTATTATTGAACGCATTAAAAAATGTAGCAATATCATATTCGACACTGAGGATTCCGCATATCCTGCTATGAAGATATCGGATGCTTTGATCAGCGATGTGAGTTCGCTTGTGTTACAATTCTCTTTGACAAACAAGCCGACTTTATTAACAGACAGTACAGTAAAACAAAGAGAATCGGACGTGATCAACTTTGACTTTTTTGAAAATTATTTCGTTGAGGATGGCGTTACAATATCCGATTTTATAGATATGATCAAAAAAGGCGAAGATGAAAAGAAAAGCACAAGACCCGGCGCGATATATGCAAGCCTTGCAAACGCCGACGGAACCAGTGGTCAGAAAATACATGACACTATCATTGATCTGATATAAGGAGATGTATTATGGACATCATTCGATTGAACGACCAGCAGCTGGAACAGCTGCATAGTATTCTGTACGATATGATGTGCGAGGTGGACAGGATCTGCCGCAAGCACAAAATACGCTACATCATCTGCGGCGGTACGTTATTGGGTGCAGTAAGACACAAAGGCTTCATTCCATGGGACGATGATGTGGATATCCGTATGGAAAGAAAAGAGTATGATAAGTTCTGCCGTGTGTGTCAGCAGGAGCTGGATCCGGATAAATATTTTTTTCAGACTTATAAAACCGATCCGGATTATCCATGGTTCTACGGAAAATTACGATATAATTATTCCAGATACGTGCGGAACGGTCAGGAACACCTTAAAATGAATGACGGCATATTCGTTGATATCTTCGTGTCGGACGGACTGCCAAACGAAAGAAGCAAACAACGCTTAGTGCTGAAATGCTGTTATGTACTTAAAAAGATCCTGTATTCTGAAGTGGGATGTGTACGGGAAAAGAATCCTGTAAAACGATTCGGATATGTTCTGCTTAACAAGATACCCAGAAGTCTGGTGTATTCGGCTTTTGAGGCTATCGCACGTAAATACAGCGACAGAAAGAAATACAGATATACAGCAGATTATTCTTTTTCCACAACTTCATTTAATGATGTGGCACCGAGGAAATGTCTGCTTCAGCTGAAACAGGTGACCTTCAATGACAGGAAGTTTCTTACGACCTATGATATTGACAGGTGGCTTACTAAAAATTATGGCGATTATATGCAGCTGCCTCCACCTGAATCAAGGAAGGGAAGTTGTGACGTAACGATATTTGAAATATCCGACCACAACCTGCAAGCCGAAAAAGAAGATAATTAAAACGTATATATCTTTATTTCCTACGGAGGAATAAAACGATGCTGTTTACAATAGGTCCTGTACAAATGTATGAAAGGACCCTAAAAAAAAGATCAGAGCCTATACCGTATTTCCGTAACAATGAGTTTTCCGATATGATGCTTGAAACGGACGGGATGCTGAAAAAGCTTGTCGGAACTTCCGATAACTCGGAAAGTTTCTATCTTACCGCTTCTGGCACCGCCGCTATGGAAGCTGCAGTAATGAATGTGTTCTCTGAAACGGACAAGCTTCTTGTTGTAGTGGGAGGAACATTCGGCAAGCGGTTTTCTCAGATATGTGATGTTCACGATATTCCCCATACTGATATCCTGCTTGCTAAGAATGAAACGCTGACAAAGGACAGGCTCTCCGAATACCACGCCAAAGGATATACGGGATTGCTGGTTAATCTTCATGAAACGTCAACAGGTCAGCTTTATGATATCGGCATGATCGGTGATTTCTGCCGTTCCAATGATATGCTCCTGATGGTGGATGCAATATCTACTTTCCTTTGTGACAGGTACAACATGGATCAGTGGGGGATAGATGTTACTATCATCAGCTCTCAGAAAAGCTTCTGTTCTTCTCCCGGAGTTGCTGTCGTTGTAGCAAACGAAAGGACTTACCGTGATCGCATATTGAATAATTCTCCCAAAACTATTTACTTCGACTTTAAGGATTATTCGAATAATATGAAGCGGGGACAAACTCCGTTCACTCCTGCGATAGGCACACTTTATGAGATGAATGATTTCATGAAATATGTGCTTGAAAAGGGGCTTGACAGCTATCTCGGCGAGACAAAAGAAAAGGCGGAATATTTCAGGGGCCGGGTTATGCGGTGTGAGGGCATCCGCCTGCCTGATTACCCGCTATCCAATGCGATAACACCTGTTCTGTTTGATGCTCCTATTGCAAAAGAACTGTACGATCACCTCAGACACGAAAGGAATATGGTGGTTAATCCGAGCGGCGGAGAACTGGAAAAGCATCAGATCAGAGTGGCGCATATAGGCGATATCAGCCTTGCCGACCACAAAAAACTTGCCGATGAGATAACGGGATATCTGTCCCGTAAATAAAATGACGTTCACAGGAGGGCATCACTATGAAAGCAATACTTCTGGCTGCAGGTAAAGGTACAAGAATATCCAGAATGATCGAGCAGATACCCAAATGCACTCTGCCTATAAATGATATTCCTCTGATACGATATACTGTTCAGATGCTCACCCGAAAAGGCATCGAATGCTGTGTATGCGTGGGATACGAAAAAGAAAAAGTGTATAAGGCTCTTGAAGGCTTTGATGTTACATACTACTATAATCCTTTCTACGAGATAACTAACAGCATTGCAAGTCTGTGGTTCGCCAAGGATTTTATTGATGATGAGCTGATAATAATGAATGCCGATGTATATATGTCGGAAGAGATACTGGATCTTGTGCTTGATTCTCCGCTTGACAATGTTCTTGCTATCGATAAGGGAAGAAAAGAGATAGGCGATTACTTCTTCAGCACCACAGGAAACGGCGTGCTGATGAAATACGGCAAGGATCTTCCGCTTCTTGAGCGCACAGGCGAATATGTCGGCATCGCAAAAATGAAACGCTCCTTTATAGGTGTTTTCAAGGAAAGGCTGCTCCGTATGATAGACGAGCATGAGCATCAGCGCTGGTGGGAAAATGTACTGTACAGCCTTTCTGAAACCACCCAGATAAACACAGTTGACGTTGAAAATCGTTTCTGGTCCGAGATCGACTATTTTGACGACTACGAAAGAATATTGAAGCACATTGAAGGGGTGGAAGAAGAGAATGTCAGAGCATAGAATATATAACAAGAAATTTGATATCAATACTCAGAACACGGTGGATTTTTACAATGCCCGTGCAAAAAGACTTGGCGAGATGGATTGTCCGTACACTGCAGTATTGTTGGGGGATCAGAATCCCAAGCATGCCGAACAATGGAATATTTACGAGAAAGAGAATATTCTTCCGCTTATGAACATCAACGCTTCAGGCAGGGTGCTGGACATCGGTTGCGGTATGGGCAGATGGGCTGAGTCTATCATACCGGTGGCAGAGTACTATTACGGTGTGGATTTTTCCTGCGAGATGATAAAGATCGCAAAGGAAAGGTGCAATTTCATTGATAGAGATTACGATTTTGTAACTGCGTCTTTTCAGGAGGCTGTATCAGAAAACGCTTCATATAAACACAAGTTTAACCGTGTTATTATGTGCGGAGTGTGTATGTACATTAACGATGCGGATCTTTCCGCCTGCATGGAAAAGCTTAATGATCTGCTTGACGAGCACTGCATAATGTATTTTACCGAAACGGTTGCCGTTGAAAACAGACTTACTCTTAACGAGTGTGAGTCCGTTGCGCTGAAAGCGACCTATGATGTGATTTACAGAACCACCGAGGAATACAATTCCTTTTATTCGCCCCTTATTCAAAATGGCTTTAAGATAACGCATCAGGCTTATCTGCCGCATCTCAACAACGAAAAGGGATTCAGTGAGACTGACCGTTGGTTCACTATACTTGAAAGATAATATATCGTAGGCTTGTTACGATAAAACTCAGTAATACAAGATTTAAAGCAAAGATTAACCTAATCAGTTGGAGAAGATCATAATAAAACAAAACCGCTTTGCAAGCTTTAAAATCAGATTGTGGAGCGGTTTTCTCTGTATCAAGTTTCAATATACTTCGGATGGTATCGACTGAGATGTGCGCTGAATATGATAGCAGATATGAACTCAACAGATCGTTTTGATCTTAATATGCGATGCTATATCATTTCTGCTTTTTTCTTACGGAAAGATTATTTTCACCACACCCGTCAATAATATGCACAGTATATAATAAGTATAGGATATCTGACACGAAAAGCAATGCTTTTGCTTTGATAAAAACGGAAAGTTTTCCACTGCGTTTTTGTTCAATGTTACAAATCGTTGAAAAAGCGTGATTTTTTTGACAATACCACTTTACAATATTTCATGCCTTATGATATAATATAAACGTATGAGTGCATACTTATGCTCTTTATGTAAGATATTTCCACAATTAGCATTGTGTTGTATAAACTTATAAATAAAATCGGTCCCGACTTGCGGGACGAGGGGATGTGTTTTTTTGGAAAAATACGTTATCAGGGGTGGAAAGAAGCTCAGCGGAGAGGTCGTTATCAGCGGTGCGAAAAATGCTGTTGTTGCTATCCTCGCGGCTGCTATCCTTTCCGATGAGCCCTGCGTCATTGAAAATATACCTAATATCAGCGATGTTACCATAATACTTCAGATACTGGCGGAGATGGGTGCAAACGTCCGTATGGTCAACAAGACCACCGTAGAGATCGATCCTACCACACTGAAAAATGTTCCTGTGCCCTATGAAAAGGCAAAGCTTATGAGAGCTTCTTCCTACTTCCTTGGCACACTGCTCGGCCGTTTCCACGAGGCGCACGTTTCCATGCCCGGCGGCTGCAATCTGGGTGACAGACCTATCGATCAGCACCTCAAGTGCTTCGCTGCTCTCGGCGCAAGCTACACTATAGAGGGCGGTATGGTAAATCTTACTGCCGACAGACTCGTGGGCAGCCAGATATTCTTTGACAAAAACTCCGTTGGTGCAACGATAAATGCCATCATGGCAGCTTCAAAGGCTGACGGACTTACTATAATCGAAAACGCGGCCAAGGAGCCTCATGTTGTTGATCTTGCAAACTTCCTGAACTCCATGGGTGCGGATATCCTCGGTGCAGGCACCGATGTCATAAAGATCCGCGGTGTCAAGCGTCTGCACGGCACCACCTACTGTGTTATCCCCGACCAGATCGAGGCAGGCACATTCATGGCTGTGGCAGCCGCTACAAGAAGTGATATCCTTATCAAAAACGTGATACCCAAGCATCTTGAGCCCATCACACGCAAGCTTGTGAAGATCGGCGTAAAGGTGGAGCAGTTTGATGATGCAGTCCGCGTTATCGGCGGTGATGATTACGTAGGTACCACCGTAAAAACGCAGCCTCATCCTGGCTTCCCCACAGATATGCAGCCGCAGATCGCGGCAGTGCTTACCTGTTCCAAGGGCGCAAGCATGGTGACAGAGAGCATTTTTGATAACCGCTTCCGCTATGTTGACGAGCTGCGCAGAATGGGCGCAAACATCTCCGTAGAGGGCAGAGTGGCAGTTATCGAGGGCGTAGACCGCCTCAAGGGTGCTCCCGTAAAGGCTACAGACCTGCGTGCAGGTGCTGCGCTTATCGTTGCGGCATTGGGCGCAGAGGGCACTACAGAGATCTATGACATATTCCACGTAGAGCGTGGCTATGAGAATATGGAGCTTAAGCTCCGTGCTCTCGGTGCAGATATATGCAAGGTGGATGAGCCTGATCCCGCGGAAGCAGAGCACACCTTAAGAAAGGCTCTTTAATGGCAAGGATATATCCTATCTGCAGTTCCAGCACCGCAAACTGTACTTTTATCGGCACAAGCGGACACGGTATACTGATAGATGATGGCTATGCGTTTGCGTCTCTCAAGAATGCGCTGTCGCTTATAGAAACGGATATCAGGCAGATCGAGGCGATATTCATAACGCACGAGCATATCGACCACGTCAAGGGACTGAATGTCCTTACAAAGAATACGAATATACCCATATTTGCAAGCGAGGGCACTATCAATGCGCTTAATAGCTCGGCTAACCCTTTGCCTGAAAATATACGGCTGTATGATATATTCAAAGAGGGCTACAAAAGTGCCGAGTTCACGGTAAAGGCGTTCCACACATCACATGATACGCCCGAAAGTGTTGGATATGTGGTGGACTACAACGGAACGAGGATAGCGGTGTGCACCGATCTGGGAGTTGTGACGAAAGAGGTGGAGGATAACCTTATCGGATGCAATGCAGTGTTGCTGGAAGCAAACTATGACGAGGAAATGCTCCGCAGAAATGTGAACTACTCGGCTGCGCTCAAGCGACGTATCGCTTCAGATATGGGACATCTCTCTAACATGGATGCTGCTGTATTGGCTGAAAAGCTGGTAAGAAGCGGTACGACACGTCTTGTTCTGGGGCATCTCAGCCGTGAGAACAATACCCCGAATACTGCGTTTTCAACAGTGTGCTCGTATCTTGAGAAATGCGGATTCAGACAGGGAATAGATTTTACGCTGGATGTCGCTCCTATCGTTACAGAGGGGCAGTACATAGCGCTTGGTTAAATGACATAGCATATAAAAAATGTGACCCGTGAAGATCTTTTCACGGGTCTTTTCTGGTAAGAAACAGAGTTGTTGTTTTCGTGTTACGACAGGTGTAAATTGAATCTACACTGTTTTCACGGAATTATCATGACGTTAAAAAGCCTGAGATTCTCTCTCAGGCTTTCTATTTTTCAGCCTCATCACCTGTGATCTTTTCTCCGAGATGGTTTGCCCAGCGTTCTGGATATAGCCAATAGTATGAGCGAGGTTTTCTGCGGCGGTATCTTTCGCATACAGGAAGCCCTGCCCATACACATGAGGGCAGACCTATAACGATAAGATAAAGCGGCCCAAGCATAAGTGACTGGATAGTATGCCCATATTCATGTACCAACACTTTGTCCTTGCGTTCGTCACTCATTCTTTCGGAGAGGAATATGAACATCCCGAGCGACAGGCTGCCCTGATGCTTCCATTCAGTTACTATTGCCCCGTGATAGTTCTGCTTCTGACCGCGCGGACAAAACAGATATATCACCGCCCCCGCGAGGGTCTGCGCCGCGCCCCATGTGCACTGACACAGTATGTACAGAAAGTGTTTCATTCTTCCTCCTTATAGCCCCAGCGGTCGATGTTTGCTTTTCTCATCGCACCGAAGATACGCTGCTTTATGCCTTTGTCTTCATGCTCCATGCGTGCAAGCATTTCCTTTGTAGTCTGGCGGGTGGTGTTTTTGTCAGCGGGACATTTTGATTTTACTATCTCGAAATTGTTGCGTCTTGCGCAGGAGGATACCGCATATTCGGGTGCGAATACCAGCGGTCTTATCATGGTTATATCCTTGCGGGAGAGGTAGGAGATAGGCGCAAAGCAGCCAATCCTGCCCTCTTTGAACAGGTTCATCATAAATGTCTCTATGGCGTCATCGTTGTTGTGACCGAGGGCTATTTTGTTGCAACCGTACTGCTTTGCCGCATCGTGAAGCGCACCCCTGCGCATTTTCGCGCACAGCGAACAGGGACTCTGCTCCTTGCGGATATCAAATACTATCTCGGCGATGTCTGTGCGCAGCAGGTGGAATTCAACATCAAGGCTTTCGCACAGCTTCTCAACAGCGGAGTAGTCCCCATCCTCGCTGCCGAATCGAGGATCGAGGGTTATTGCCACTATCTCGTATTTCTTCTCGTAAAACCGTCTCATATGGGCGAGTCCGGCCAGCAGCACAAGGCTGTCCTTGCCGCCTGAAACTCCCACGGCTATCCTGTCGCCGTCCTCAATAAGGTCGAATTCCTGGCATGCACGGCGGATGTAACCTAATATCTTCTGCATTGTATTCCTTTCTTAATGTCCTCTTATATCTAACTCTGCAAAGAATTGCGAGGGACTGTTTCCCCATCTTTCCACTATAAAAGTATGGTCCGGGAAAGGCGTGGTTATAAATGAAAGATCTCCGTGTTCCATGTCTATATTTGCTGAAACTTGTATATTTACGTTGCAATTATACTGTTTGTAATATTGTTGCAGTTCTTCAACAGACTTTGAACTGCTTACCAGAATGGCGCCGTAATACTGCATACCGTTGCCGTTTCCCGTGAGCTTTCCTGCTTTTGCTACACTTTCGATGAAAACCGTATCCGCGGGTAAAGGGAGCTGCCGAAGCTCTTCAGCCACAGCTGCAGCGGCATTATCGTTTACAGTGGTTATTATTACTGTCATGATAATCGGCAGTATAAATAACACAGCAGCGGCTGACACCGCTGCTATTTTTACTTTGCTGATGATCATCTCATCATAAGAATAACATTGGCGTGGGCACCAATGCCCATGCCCGCAAGGCCAAGGCCCTCTTCGGTGGTGGCCTTTATGCTTACCTTGTCTATATCACAGTTGAATACAGCAGCGAGATTGCCGCGCATCTCGGGGATAAATGGAGAGAGCTTGGGTTCTTCTGCGATTATTGTGATATCGAGGTTGCCGAGGTTATATCCCTTTGCGCTCATACGTTCTACAACATCCATAAGCAGCATCATGCTGTTTGCGTCTTTGAATGCGGGGTCGGTATCGGGGAAAAGGTGTCCGATATCTCCCATGGCAAGTGCACCGAGGATAGCATCCATCAGTGCGTGCACCGCAACATCCGCGTCGGAGTGTCCTGCAAGACCGAACTCATTCGTTACCTCAACACCGCAGAGGATGAGGCTCCTTTCGGGGGTGAACCTGTGTACATCGTATCCGTGGCCGATCCTTATCATAGCTTTTTTACCGCCTTTCTGTTCAGATATATCGCATTTGCCGCCGCGAGGTCATCGGGGCGGGTTATTTTCATGTTACACTCTGTTATCTCGGTGATACGTACATAACCGCCGCATTTTTCTATAAGCGCGCTGTCATCGGTAAGCTCGTCCGCCTGTGAGCCTAGCTTAGAAAGGCAATCGAGATACAGCTTTTTGGAGAATGCCTGCGGTGTCTGGGCGTAGTACAGCTTTTCCCGTGGAGGTGTGTCCTCCACGAAGCCGTTATTGCCGGCACGCTTCACCGTATCTGTTGCAGGGGAGGCAGCAATAGCCGCATCATATTTAACCGCGTCTGAAAGCACCATTTCGATGGCTTCGGTAGTAATGAGAGGACGCGCACCGTCATGCACCGCGATATGAGAACAGGCATCTGACACCTGTGCCAGTGCATTTTTTACAGAGATGGCGCGGGTTGCACCACCGTGAACGACTGTTTTCAGCTTGGTGACGCCGAAGTTCTGCGCCATCAGTCCGAAGCGCTCCGCGTCCTCTGCGGGTGCAGCGATTATTATCTCATCCACCATATCCGAGTTCTGGAAGTTGAGTGCGCTCATTACAAAAACGGGGATGTCGCCTATTTTCGCAAGCTGCTTGTTTACGCCTTTCATACGGGTAGAGCTGCCTGCGGCAAGGATTATCGCAGAAAACATACGTGCCTCCTGTTGCTATCAGATGAAATTGCCATGGAACTTGAAGTAGTTGTACTCGGTCTCGAAATTTTTCAGCAGCTTTCTTGTATTCGGATCGTTGATGTTTCCGGGGAACTCGATGTAGAACATATGGTCCTCGGGGAATTTCAGCCTTATATCCACAGGAAGCGGCTTACTCTGTATCTTGCTCATATTTATGCCGTTTACAGCGAACTTTGTAAGCATACGGTACAGCGAGCCTGCGATGTTAGGCACGGAGAGAGATACGGCAACGGTCTGCGCATTGTCGTATACCTCAAGCTGTTTTGAGATGCAGATAAATCTTGTGGCGTTGTTGGGATCGGTAGCGATACCCTTGTGGACTATGCTGAGTCCGTGCATCTCTGCACACTCTTCGGAGCAGATGCATCCGAGGTGGTTGCTGGGATTCTCTGCTACCATCTGTGCACCTGCTGCGTTGTTGTGATAGGGGATAACGGTAAGGCTGCCTCTGCTTTCGATATAATCGCTGCACTGGCGGATAGCCTGTTCATGGCCGAAAAGGATCTCTATATCCTCTTCCTTTACGCCTTGCTTTGCTGCAAGGACGTGGGCACATTCTACCTTGGTGGTACGGTTTATGTATACATGGTGCTTTTCCAGCAGCTCCATATTTACCGTAACTTCTCCTGCGGTGCTGTTTTCTATCGGTAGTATGCCGTAGTCCACATCACCGTTCTCCACGGCCTCAAAGACCTCTGCGAAGCTTGCATAGAAGCTTGCGTTTCCATTTGTGAAAAGCTGATTATATGCCGCATGGCCGTAGGCACCTTCTATACCCTGTACAGCGACCGAGGGACGCTCCATTATTTTTGAAAGATGCGGGATGGATATGTCGGGAGTTATATCATTTGCCTGTGCACACTTGGATATATCCATGATGTTCATGAAAAGGAATGCTGCGCTTTTTTTCAGTTCCTCGGGGGAGTTTGCCTTGACGCGCTCGATGATGGCCTTTTCTCTGTCACCCTGGAATACCACCATGTTGTTTGCTGCCTTGTAACGGGCAACGTCACCCGTAAGCTGCATGCGCTGCTTGAACAGCTCCAGAAGCTGCACATCTATCTTATCAATATCTTTTCTTATTTCTGTGAGATCAAGTTCCATTTTGTTTTCCTTGCTGTTATTCAGTTGCCGCTTCTGCGGTGCCTGTGGTGTCCTGCGCCTGTTGTGTAGAGGGTTGCTCGGTTGTTTCAGGCGGAGTCACATCCTCGGGGGCAGCCACAGCTACATAGACGATTATAGTCTCGCCCTCTTCGACGTTTACAAGATCGCCGACTGCCTTGCTGCAGCGTGCGACCCTGCCGGGCTTGACATCATTTGTAGGCTCGTCCTGTACATCGTATTTTATCATGAGCTCGTTCAGCTCCTGAACGTACTTGTCTACTGTCATGTTATCGTACTCGGGGAGCTTTACAAGGCTGGGGCCTTTGCTGACCTTTACCTTGATGACAGTGCCCTCGGCAACCATCGTTCCTGCTTCGATGTCCTGTTCGAATACATTTCCGCTGATATAGTCGTCGTTGTACTCGTGAGTCTCCTCGAAGGTGAATATACCCTCGTAGCGGGTCTTTATGCTGTCTATACGGCGGTTTGTGAAGTCGGGCATGCTGATGTTAAGCTCGGGAGCGGGCGGCTCTTCGGTCTGAGGCTCCTCAGTCTCGGGCTGCGTTGTATCTGTCGGTGCAGAGGTCTGCGGAGGTGTAGTTGTAGCTTCCTGTGTCTGGGATTCTGTGGGCAGCGAGCTGTTTGTGTCGCCTGTGTTATTCAGTGTCCATGCGAATACCACCACAAAACCTATCAGTACTATACCTGCTATCACCAGAGCGGCGATCATCTTTGCGCGCTCTTTCTTCTGCTTTTTAAGCTTCTTTGCCTGCTGCCTTGTCAAGGGAGTATCGCCGTTTTTGTCTATGCCCACATATTTCGGCTGAGCGAACAGCTTGTCAACGAATTCTGTAACGGTCCGTGATCTCGATTCTGTAGAGAGTGCCATCCCCTGCATTACTGCCTTGGATACATTTGAGGGCACGTTACGGTTGATCATCATAGGCTCCAGCATACTGCCGCCTGTTCTCGCGATGGCTTCGGTAGGTGTGCAGCCTGTAAGGCAGCGATAAAGCACTGCAGCGATGCCGTAGACATCCGTCCATGTGCCGTTGATGTCGTTTGTATACTGCTCGGGAGCTGCGTAGCCTGCAAATATCTCGCAGGCGATCTCGGTGTTGGTGGTGCGTGCCGCAGAAATGGAGAAGCCTGTAAGCTTCAGCTCCAGCTTATCGGTCACATAGATGGTGGACAGGCTTATTCCGCGGTGGATGAGTCCTGCCGAGTGCACAAGACTGAGTGTTGTGAATATGGGCGGGAAAAGCTCCTTTATCTGCTCCCAGGTCATTTCACCCGAAGAGTTTGCAAGATAAGTGGACAGCGGGATTCCGTTGATGTGCTCGAATACTACATATGCTGTATTGTTTTCGGAGAATACATCCAGCACAGTCTGGAGGTGAGCCATTCCGCGGGACTTCATAAGAGTCTTGTTCAGGTCGATAAACTCCGAAAGATAGGTTTTGTAAAGGGGCATCATATCAGCGTTTACGGTGATTTCCTCCTCGCCGCGCTTGCGGGTGCAGAGGGTATCGGGCATAAACTCCTTTACTGTTACCTTTGTGCCTGTGGCGGTATCAAAGCCGACATAAACTGCGCCCTCGCCGTTGTAGCTTATCACCTTGCCGATGATGTATCGCTCGTTGAGGAATGTTTTCGGTCGGAGATAGGAGGGGATACTGGGCGAGTCATCGCTGTATCCGCATAGCTTGCAGGGACCATCGTATGTCTTGTCGCACATACATCCCATGCACAGTGAAGTTTCGTTAAGCATATATATTTGTCGCCTTTCGTTCCGAGTTTTTTGCATAGTAACTCATAATATATTTTTATTTATTCTTTAATAATATACCCCAAAGCGGCGCAAATGTCAACAGTTTAAGCGCTTTTGTCATAATTCTTAATCAAATTGTATCCAATTTGTAATAATTTCTCTGCGATTTTCACATACCGAAGCAGCATGGAATAACAGTTTTTGGGCATTTCGGCAAGGTGGTGTTCCGATGTGTTTTTCAGGTTTTAATTGATTTTTCGGGCATATTGTGTTATACTTAATTTCAGACGGAATAAACTACCTATCAACCATCCCTGAAAGGAATATCAGATGAATCTCAATAAGATAAGATCAAAGCAAGAAATAACCGAATCAAAGGAATCCAGGCTTACCAGGATGTTCGAGGAGATGAACGCATCCAGAGAGGGCGGAAAAAGCGAGAAGCTGGTTTGTGAAACGGAATGTACCATGGCGCGTATACGCTCTCTGTCGGATTTTCTGTACCTCATGAGGGTCAAACCGCTCCAGACCATGTGCTATTACGGTGCGGCGATATTCTTCCTGCTGACTCTGGCAGCACTGTGGTGCAGCATCGGGATAGGCATGGATGATCCCCGTAATGTATGGTATCTTGTTGTTATATTTGCGGTCATTTTCTTTGTGCTGGCGACTCTGCCACATAATATGCGTATAAGCTATTTCAACAAGCAGGCAGACAAACTGGAGCAGTCTTACGGAAAGATAATAAACGCAGAGTTTACCGAGGAGGACATCATCCTGACTGTAAGCACAGCTGTTCACGTTAAGCAGGAACTTGATGAGGATGGTAACGCGGTAGCCCGACGCTCTGCGGTATCCAAGGATGAGGAAAGCACTGCGATAACCCATATTCCCTATAAAAACGTAGCTCAGGCGATAGAATGCAGCCACAGCTTTTACATTTTTCCAGTAAACGAAGAGAAAAAGGCGATGGACACTGTTATCTGCGACAAGACACAGTTCCTTTGCGGCACGCCGATGGCGCTCCGTGACAGGCTTGCCAGGGGCTGTGGAAAACGATTCAGGATAAAGGTCAAAAAAGCATGATGTAACGGAGGACGGCTATGAAGCTTCTTGCAATAGACGGAAACAGCATAATGAACCGTGCGTTCTATGGCATCCGTATGCTTACCAACAAAAAGGGACAGTTCACAAATGCGCTTACGGGCTTTATGAATATCTACCTCAAGCTTATGAAAGAGGAGCAGCCCGATCATATCGCGGTGGCTTTCGACCTTCGTGCGCCTACGTTCCGTCACAATATGTATTCGGAATACAAGGCGAACCGCCACGGTATGCCTGAGGAGCTTGCACAGCAGATGCCTGTGATAAAGGAGCTTCTTACCGCACTCGGAATAACCATAGTCGAGAAAGAGGGCTATGAAGCGGACGACATTATCGGCACACTCTCCCGCGCGGCGGCGGATTCGGGTGTAGATTGCGTGATAATGACCGGAGATCGTGACAGCTTCCAGCTTATCAGCGACCGTGTTACAGTGCGTCTTGCTTCGACCAAGGAGGATATAATCTACACTCCCGAAAAGATAGGCGAGGTGTACGGCGTGACTCCCCGTGAGATGCTGGAGGTAAAGGCGCTCATGGGTGACAGCTCGGACAATATCCCCGGTGTTGCGGGGATAGGCGAAAAGACTGCCCTCGGGCTTATTCAGAAATACCATACTGTTGAGTATATATACGACAATATCGACACCATTGAGGTTACAAATGGTGTGCGCAACAAGCTGATAAACGGCAGGGACAGCGCACATCTCAGCCGAAAGCTTGCCGAGATAGAGCTTCATGCGCCCGTATCCGAAAATATGTCGGATTACAGCTTCGGCAACCCCTCTGACAGGGCGGCTGAGATACTCACAGAGATGGAGATGTTCTCCATACTCAAAAAGCTGAATATGAATGCGGTTCCTGTGAAGTCTGAGCCTGTTGAGGAAAAGTCAGTTGAAGCACCGGTAAATGCTGAGCCGCTTCCTGAATTCGATATGAACGCCTTCGAGGTAGTGCTCACAGGTGACGAGATACGGGTATTCAGGCAGGGAAAACAGCTTTCGGGCGATATATCCGTACTTCTTTCCGATGATACTCCCAAGCGCACCGCCGATGCAAAGGCACTGTATTATCACTGCCTTAAGAATGGAATAACGCTGAATAATGTTGTTTTTGACACCACACTTGCAGCATATCTTCTGAATGTAAACTCAAACGATTATTCTATCGGGCGTCTTTGCGCCGAGTATGGGGTGACCTATGACGAAAAACGCATCGGTCAGTCTCTGTTTTTGCTTAACACCGAGTTGTTCAGGCGTATACACGAACAGGGGATGTACAAGGTGCTTTCCGAGATAGAGATACCTCTTGCCGAGGTGCTGTCCTCTATGGAGCTTGACGGTATCGCTATGGATATCGAGGCGTTACACAATTTCGGGGAGCAGCTTAAGCCACGTATCGCTGAAACCGAGCAGAGTGTGTATTCCCTTGCGGGACACGAGTTCAATATCGGTTCGCCTAAACAGCTAAGCGCTGTGCTTTTTGAGGAGCTTGGTCTGCCATCAGGCAAAAAGCGTAAGACGGGCTACTCTACTGACGCTGAAACACTGGAGGGTCTTCTGGACAAGCACCCGATAATCGGTGGTATACTGGAATACCGCTCACTGACAAAGCTGTACAACACCTATGTCAAGGGCCTTGAGGGAGCGGTGTCCCCCGACGGACGGATGCACACCACGTTCAAACAGACCGAGACCCGCACAGGACGCATCTCCTCGGCTGAGCCTAATATTCAGAATATCCCTGTCCGTACCGAGCTTGGCAGGAACTTCCGACGTTTCTTTACAGCGGGCGAGGGTAAGACGCTCGTTGATGCGGACTATTCCCAGATAGAACTGCGCGTGCTTGCGCATCTTGCGGACGACAAGACGATGATAAAGACTTTCTGTGAAAACGGCGATATCCATGCCGAAACAGCGGCAAGCGTATTCGGTGTCCCTGCGGAATGGGTGGATGAGGATATGCGCCGAAAAGCAAAGGCAGTAAACTTCGGCATAGTATATGGTATCGGTGCGTTTTCTCTTTCAAAGGATATAGGCACATCCGTTGCCGAGGCGAAGCGGTATATCGACGACTATCTGACTCTTTTTTCGGGAGTGAAAGCGTACATGGCGCAGGTCACAGACAGTGCCGAAAAGGACGGATATGCTGTCACTATGTTCGGAAGACGCAGGTTCATACCTGAGATACTGTCCTCCAACAAGGTGGTAAAGGCTCTGGGTAAGCGTATCGCCATGAACACTCCTATCCAGGGTACTGCGGCGGATATCATTAAGATAGCTATGGTAAAGGTGTATAAACGATTGAAAGAGGAGCTTCCCGAGGCGCGTCTGATACTTCAGGTGCACGATGAGCTTATCGTTGAAGCACCGCTGGAATGCGCGGAGCGTGCCGCTGTTATTCTCCGTGAGGAGATGCAGAGCGCAGTAACCCTTGCGGTTCCGCTTACAGCCGAGGCAAAGGAGGGCATGACCTGGTATGACGCTCACTGAGGAACAGTTTTTACAGCTCGATACAGTAGAACAGGAGTGCTTTCACGGAAGCTGGACAAGGGAAATGCTTCTTGAGGAGATAAACAGCCCGCTGTCTGTTCTGGTCACAGAACAGCGGGAGGGCAGACTGGTCGGTTTTGCGCTTGGAAGAGTAGTGGCTGACGAGGGCGAGCTGTATCAGATAGGCGTACTGCCTGAGTATCGCAGGCTGCATATCGGAGGAAAGCTTCTCGGCGATCTGCATGAAAAGATGAAGGAGAGCGGTGCGGTCTGTTGTTTCCTTGAAGTGCGCAGCAGGAATTCTCCCGCAATAGCTTTGTATGAAAATATGGGCTACGGGAAAATATCAGTGCGCAAGGGTTATTACGATGACGATGACGCGGTGATATACCGCGTACAATTGTGAGGCAATATGAACGCATCAAGAACGATAACGGTAAAGCCCCTTGTTCCGTGGATGATATCCCTTGCTGCGGTGGTACTGGTGCAGATGGTTATGGCACACCTGGCGAGCGGCGAGGTATTGGATATAGCGGTTTTTGCATTACAGGTTGCTCAAAGGCTGCTGATGGCGCAGGTGATCGGGCTTGTCTTTAATCAGCTTCTCAGATTGATCTTTGTTAATTACATACTGATGCTTGGTTATCTTGCCTATGTGTTGGAGCGTACGCTGTATTACATCAGTGTTCTGACCGAAAGCACCGGGCTGAATATTTCCGGCATAGAATGGCAGACCAAGCTGTGCTGGGCAGAGCTTGCAGTGATTATAGTTCTGATGGCTGCAGCACTGGTATTGCTGATAGCTTCGCTGGTAAAGCAGTTCGGAAAACCGAAGAATAAGCAAAAGCTTTATACAAAGCATCCCCGCTCCTGATGTGTCAGGGACGGGGATGTTTTTTATTGTCCGATATTAATTTCCCGATAGTCTTTCAAGGATGAAGCTTTCCATCTCGCTTTCATTGATGCCGAGAACGAATGAGAATTCGAGGTTTATAAGGGATTCAGCGGCTTTCATCGCTTTTTCGTCAGCGGCAAGGAGCTTTTTGCCCTGAGAAAGGCGCTCCTGCTTTTCAAGATACAGCGAGTGCATCATGCTGATTATGAGCCGATAGTCGCCACTGCCAAGCACTTCATTAAAGCGTTCCTTGCGGTGTGTCTCGGTGTTGCCCCAGTCCGGCTGTTCGCATTTCATGCCGTCGATAAGTGAGTATATCTCATCCTTTGTGAGTAGCTGACGCAGCTTATCTTCAGCGCAGTCCATGGGGACATAATACTTTGAGCGTTGGTCGTTCTCTGGGACAAGTACACAGTACTCGCGCTGTGTTACGCCGTCAAAGCTTTTGGTTTCAAAGCCATCTATACGGCATATCTCGGATGAACGATATATCACATAATTACCTGTCTGAAGCTGCATGGGGAACCTCCGTTTTCGCGTGTGCACAATGACGTTATCGTAAAAAAGTACATTTTATGTCATTATATTAATTTTACCACGAAAACGGATCTTTTTCAAAGGCAATAATCCACAAGAAATAAAGACACAGTTATGGGCATTGTGAACAAATGCGGCTTATTTCCAGTAGTCTACTTCATGAGGCAGATCTATATCCGCAGCGCGGAAAACAGGGTCTGTTCCTGCCTTTCGCTGCTGCTCATAGTTTTTCAGTGCCCTTATGGAGTACTTTCCGAGGATGAAGATAACTGGCATATTTATAAGCGTCATTCCGCCCATAAGGATATCCGAGATATTCCACAGCAGGTCTGCGCTCAGTCCCGCTCCTATCAATATCACAGCGGAAGCGATTATGTGATACACACGCATGAACAGCTTGCCCGGTTCTCTCTTCATGATATAGATGATACACTTGTCCACATAGAACAGGTTGCCGAGTAGTGTTGTAAATGCGAATAACATCATAGCCACTGTAATGAATATCGGTCCGAACTCGCCGAGAGTGGTCTTAAGCGCAGCCTGAATATATGGCGCGCCCGAAAGAGCTTCTGTAGGCTGAACTCCCGAGCACATACACATGAATGCCGTAGCACTGCACACGAGTATCGTATCAATGAACACGGAAAGCACCTGCACAAGTCCCTGCTTTGCGGGATGACTGACCTCCGCCGAGGCAGAGGCGTTGGGGGCGGAGCCTACACCTGCCTCGTTGCTGAAAAGGCCACGCTTTATTCCGTACATGACACAGGAACCACCGAAGCCACCGAATATCGCCCGTGTATCAAATGCCTCGGTGAATATTGTAACCAAAACATCGGGCAGGGCTGTTATATTCATGAAGACAATAACGAGTGCCACGAGGATATATGCAACGCCCATTATAGGGACGAGGAACGAGGTTGCTTTTATTACACGCTTGCCTCCACCCATAAGGCACCAGCACACTATTGCAGCAACGATGCCTCCGATGATCCACGGGGTGATATCCGCGTTGTAGAAGCTGTAAGCCGAGAATGTAGACTGAAGATTATAGGATGCAAGCATATTGAAGCCGAATCCGTATGTGAGTATCAGGAACACCGAGAACACTACAGCGAGAGGGCGGCTTTTCAATGCAGCCTCGATATAGTAGGCGGGGCCGCCGTAGCATCCGTCTGTGCCGCGTTTCTTGTATATCTGGGCGAGGGTACTCTCCACAAATGCTGACGCACTGCCGATTATCGCGATCAGCCACATCCAGAATACCGAGCCGAAGCCTCCTATGCACAGTGCGGTGGATACTCCTATGATATTGCCTGTTCCAACTCGGGAGGCAGTGGACACCATCAGTGCCTGAAAAGAGGATACGCTCTTGTCCCCCTTGGGCTTTTCTGTAACGGCACGTAGCTGTGCGCCGAAAAGTCGGAACTGGGCAAATTTCGTCCGTATAGTGAAATAAAGTCCTCCTGCGATAAGCAGTATTATCAGGATATAACTGTAAAGTGCGTCGCTTACACCCGATATGATCTGGTCTAACATGGTTTTCTCCTGTCATTTTTATTTGTGCATTAATTATAACAAAATACCGACGCAAAGTCAAATACGACTCTTGACCCTTTGCGCAAAAAGAGTTATAATTAGTTATGCGCCGCCTATGCGGCATTAATCATTAAGGAGCGAATTTATGGGACTTAACGATACACCCTCTGCGAACAGAGTGCATATAGGCTTTTTCGGCAGAAGAAATGCAGGAAAATCCAGCCTTGTAAACGCTGTAACAGGGCAGGAGCTTGCGGTGGTTTCCGATTATGCAGGCACTACCACTGACCCTGTGTACAAAGCGATGGAGCTTCTTCCTCTTGGACCCGTGATGATAATAGACACAGCGGGCATAGATGATGAGGGCGCGTTGGGAGAGCTTCGCGTGAAAAAGACCCGTCAGGTGCTGAACAAGACAGATGTGGCAGTGCTGGTGGTATCTGCCGAGGAAGGGTTGTCCGATTTCGACAGGGAACTGTTGGAGCTGTTTGTTAAAAAGGGCATTCCATATATCATAGCATATAACAAATCCGATCTCAGGCGCGTTGAAGCAGACGGGAACAGTATTCTTGTCAGCGCGGCGAGCGGCGAGAATATAAACAGACTTAAAGAGCGCATAGCGGTTCTTACAAAGACCGATGATACACGGATGAAGCTTGTGGGTGATCTGCTGAAATCAGGAGAAACAGCAGTGCTTGTTGTTCCTATTGACGCATCTGCACCAAAGGGCAGGCTGATATTGCCTCAGCAGCAGACTATCCGTGATATATTAGAGGCAGGTGCACTTGCTACAGTGTGCCGTGATACGGAGCTTGCGTCAGCACTGTCATCTCTGAAAGAAAGACCTGCTATCGTGATCACTGACAGTCAGGCTTTCGGCAGTGTTTCGAAGATCGTTCCCCAAGATGTTCCGCTTACCTCGTTTTCGATACTGATGGCGCGGTGCAAGGGCCTGCTTGAGGAGTCAGTGCGTGGCGCAGCGGCAATCGAAAAGCTTAATGACGGAGATAAGGTGCTTATCTGTGAGGGCTGTACACATCATCGTCAGTGCGAGGATATCGGCACGGTAAAGATCCCACGTATGCTTCACAGATTCACAGGTAAGAGTCTGGAGATATCCACGTCAAGCGGCAGGGATTTTCCGGAGGAGCTTTCAGAGTATTCGCTCATCATCCACTGCGGCGGATGTATGCTCACTGAGCGAGAGGTGAGATATCGCATGAAATGTGCCGCAGATGCAGGGGTGCCGATAACGAATTATGGTATAGCCCTTGCCATGATGAATGGAATACTGCGCCGAAGCGTTGCTATGCTCCCTGATATCACAAAGCTGTTTTCTGATTCTTAAATTTTCAATTGTAATCGATTTGTAACCAAAAACAGGTTGTTAAAATCATAATATTATGTTATAATGATTTAATGTACAGAACTGCAGGGAAAATGACCTGCAGATGCAACCTTTTGTTTAATTATAACGTCTTAATATATAGGGAAGTATATATCTACAACAGGAAAGGTCAGGTAACAAAACCGATGTCATATATGGAAGCCAATCAGAAGCTTATTAAGAAGCTTGGAGCAGAGATATCCAAGGTCATCAAGGGAAAGGAGAGCGCCGTTAAGATGATACTTACCGCGCTGCTTTCCGAGGGTCACATACTTGTAGAGGATGTGCCTGGTGTAGGAAAGACCACCCTTGCGATGGCACTTGGAAAGGCGACAGGTCTTTCATTCCGCAGGGCGCAGTTCACACCCGATGTAATGGCGTCGGATATCACGGGTTTTACCATGTACAACAGGGATGAGAACCGCTTTGAATATCGCACGGGCCTTGTTATGACCAATATCCTGCTGGCGGATGAGATAAATCGTACCTCGCCAAAGACCCAGTCGGCTCTGCTGGAAGCGATGGAGGAAAAGCGTGTTACCGTGGACGGCGTGGTACATCACCTGCCTTCTCCTTTTATTGTTATAGCTACCCAGAACTCTCAGGGATATGTGGGTACTTTTCCGCTTCCCGAGGCGCAGCTTGACCGCTTTCAAATACGCATAAGCATGGGTTATCCCACAATCGAGGAGGAGGCCCGCATAATACTGGACAGGCTTGGCGGAAATCCTGCAGAGGATATAGAATCCGTAATGACCTCGGAACAGCTTGCGGAGTGTATAGAGGATGTAAAGAATGTCACCTTTGCCGATAGTCTGGCTAAATATATAGCGGAGCTTTCCGCGGCGACCCGTATGCACCCCGGCGTTGAGCTTGGTGCAAGTCCCCGTGCTTCTCTTGCACTGATGCAGGCGGCGCGTGCGTATGCTTACATCAACGGCAGGGATTACGTTATTCCCGAGGATATCGCGCAGCTTATTTATCCTGTATTTTCTCACAGGATATCTCTCCGTCAGGAGATGCGGATGAAAAAGCAGGATGTGAACACTGTACTGCAGGATGTGCTGATGTCTGTTGCGCCTCCTGTCAAGAGCCGTTAAGAGGGGCACAGATGGCAAAAAACAGAACTTTATATATTTTGTTTGTGCTGGCGTGCGTTGCGTTTTCGGCAGCATATCAGAGCAGGGCTTCGGCAGTACTGCTGACAGCGGCACTTACGTATCCCGTTATTGCACTTGTGTTAACAACGATAAGCCTGTTTACTGTAAGTGCTGATTTCGCAGAAGCACGTGCAGTTCATGAAAAGAACGAGACTTTTGAAGTGCCTGTGCTTATCCGTAACAATTTCATCTTCCCCTATGCACCTGCGGAGCTGCACTGCACTATTCCCGATGCAGATACGGGATTGTTTATGAAGAAACAGCTTTATGTTGCTGTTGCTCCTTTGAAAAGGATGAGGATCTTTGTTCCTTGTATGCACCGCTACCGCGGCTCTTACATCGCCACGATATCCAAAGTGTCGGTGTTTGACCCGCTGAAGATAATACGTCTTACAAGGAAGCTGGACTCCCGTATGCAGTTTGTTTTTCTGCCGAGAAAGATATCGCTGGAGGAGCTTGGCTTTGTGTTCGGTGGTGACAGGGGAACGCTTCCCGAAAACCGTCCCGGCGCAGATAAGGAGGATTTTTCCCACGTGCGCGAATATGCGATGGGAGATATCCTGCAGCTTATCCATTGGAAGCTGACTGCAAAGCATGATGATATGATGGTTAAGCAGTACGATACCACGGGTGACCGTCGGTGTGTTATACTGTGTAATTTCTCGCAGGATGGCGCAGCGGCTTCGTCGGTGATGCGTCGATCGGATGCGGTTATAGAGACCGCTGTGGCAGTAGCGATGTCTGCTTCCCGTGCGGGGGTCAAGGCTTTCGCTGATACGGGTGCAGTGAGCGGATTGACCTGTGATATCGCGGACGCAGGCAGCTTTAATCGGTTTTACGATATGATGTCTGTGCTCCCCCCGAACTTCGAAACGACAGAGTTTACTGAGCTCATCAGAAAGTACTCTGTTTTCGACGCAGCAGCTACGTTCCTTATCACGCCTGTCGTAAATGAGGAGATATTCGCTGCAGCGGAGGCGGCAGCTTCGCGACTTGTCGGAACTCTTGTCCTCATCTATATCAATTGCAAGGGCAGGTCCGATTATGCTGGACGCGATCAGAACAGCCGCTTCGTGTTTGCGGAGGTCTGTGGCGAGATGGAGGAGAACCTCCCTGCAGCGGCAGAGCAGATCCTGACCGATTATATGAGGCTGCATTAATTTTTGTTATGACATAATAAAACTCCCATGTGATCATTACGATCCATGGGAGTTTTTGTTGTTTTAATTATTTGGAGTTCCGTATACTGTTGCAGATGCTGCCTTCCATGCGCCGTTCACGAATGCCTTTACGCGGAAGCTGTACTTAGTACCGTTTGTAAGACCTGTGAATGTATAGGATGTTCCTGTAACCGCATTGGACTTGCATACATAAGAGCCGTTCTCCAGCATATAAACTGCATACTTGGTCGCGCCTGTTACTGCGTTCCAGCTCATTGTAACTGTTCCGTTGCCGCCTGTTGTCTTGATGTTCTCAGGGATCACGGATGTGGAAGCAGATGCTGCGGGAGTTCCGTATACTGTTGCAGATGCTGCCTTCCATGCACCGTTCACGAATGCCTTTACGCGGAAGCTGTATGTTGTTCCGTTTGTGAGGCCTGTGAATGTGTAGCTTGTGCCTGTTACAGCGTTACTCTTGCATACATAAGCTCCGTTTTCGAGCATATATACTGCGTACTTGGTTGCGCCTGTAACTGCGTTCCAGCTCATTGTAACTGTTCCGTTGCCACCTGTTGTTTTGATGTTCTCAGGGATCACGGATGTGGAAGCAGATGCTGAGGGAGTTCCGCTTACTGCGCCAGATGCTGTCTTCCATGCACCGTTCACGAATGCCTTAACTCGGAAGCTGTACTGTGTTCCGTTTGTGAGGCCTGTGAATGTGTAGGATGTTCCTGTTACAGCGTTGGACTTGCAGGTAAATGCGCCATTTTCGAGCATATATACTGCATACTTGGTCGCGCCTGTTACTGCGTTCCAGCTCATTGTAACCGTTCCGTTGCCGCCTGTTGTTTTGTTGTTCTCAGGGATCACGGGTGTGGATGCAGATGCCACGGGAGTTCCGTATACAGTTGCGGAAGCTGCCTTCCATGCGCCGTTCACGAATGCCTTTACACGGAAGCTGTATGTTGTTCCGTTTGTGAGGCCTGTGAATGTGTAGGATGTTGCTGCTACAGCGTTGGACTTGCAGGTAAATGCGCCATTTTCAAGCATATA
>JAZQGZ010000037.1:0-86242 GCA_045540255.1 Oscillospiraceae bacterium
GTGGTGGTCTTACCTGCGTCAATGTGCGCCATGATACCAATATTACGGGTCATTTCGAGAGTTACGTCTCTTTTCATAAGTTCCTCCGTAATTATCGGATGCCGATCGCAACTTACGCTGCGATCACATCCATCTGATTCTTATTACCACTTGTAATGAGCAAAAGCCTTGTTAGCTTCAGCCATCTTATGAGTGTCGTCACGCTTCTTGCAGGAGCCGCCCTGACCGTTGAGTGCGTCAAGGATCTCGTTTGCAAGTCTTTCCTTCATTGTCTTTTCGTTACGCTCACGGCTGTACTTGGTTATCCATCTCAGACCGAGTGTGCGTCTTCTCTCGGGGCGAACCTCCATAGGAACCTGGTAGGTTGCACCGCCGACACGGCGAGCCTTAACCTCGAGCTGGGGCATGATGTTCTCCATTGCCTCCTCGAAAGCTTCCAGAGCATCCTTGCCTGTCTTCTCAGCAACGATCTCAAATGCGCCGTATACAATCTTCTGGGCTACGCCCTTCTTTCCGTCGAGCATGATGTTGTTTATAAGTCTTGTTACCAGCTCGGAACCGTACATAGGATCCGGCAGAACCTCACGCTTCGGAACATTACCTCTTCTTGGCACTTTACTTCCCTCCTTCATAAAAAATGAAAATCATAGGTACTCGAAAGCATCATAACTTCCGCCGTCCAAACAGAGGCAAATCTATACGAATAATGCCTTGCCTGACAGCATAATATTATGAATTACGCTTTCTTTCCAGCCTTCGGACGCTTAGCACCGTACTTGGAGCGTCCCTGCATTCTCTTGTCAACGCCCTGTGCATCGAGTGTACCACGGATGATGTGATAACGTACACCGGGGAGGTCCTTTACACGACCGCCTCTGATAAGTACAACAGAGTGTTCCTGCAGTTTGTGTCCGATACCGGGGATATAAGCAGTAACTTCAAAGCCGTTGGAGAGTCTTACTCTGGCGATCTTTCTCATCGCGGAGTTAGGCTTCTTAGGGGTGCTTGTACGAACTGCTGTGCAAACGCCTCTCTTCTGGGGAGAAGACTGGTCGGTCTGCTGCTTACGCAGTGTGTTCATACCCTTCTGAAGCGCAGGAGACTTGGACTTCTTAACTGCTACTTCACGTCCCTTGCGGACAAGCTGATTAAAGGTTGGCATTATTTCACCTCCATTAAAATTTACGCGTTTAGTATATCCATTTTCGCCGAATTATTACATTCGTTCCAAGCATAAAGCTTCAACTAAATATACTCGCACGCAATTATATATTTTAAAGCAAAAAACGGTGTTTGTCAAGTCTTTTTCAAAACTTTGTAGCAAACACCGTTTAGATTTTATATGAGAGTGTTGTTTTTGTGCATTTTACCGAATGTCCGCAGCAACTGCTTTAATACGGTATTGTAATGCGGTTTTCAAAGACTCAGTCGGCATCGATCTCAGCGGAAACGATCTCCTCGTAAGGGGTATTTTCCTCAACTGCTTCATCCTCTGCCGCAAGGCCTGTACCCGCGGGGATGAGCTTACCGATGATAACATTTTCCTTAAGACCGAGAAGCGGATCTACCTTGCCTCTGATAGCTGCGTCTGTCAGTACTCTTGTTGTTTCCTGGAAGGATGCAGCAGACATGAAGCTGTCTGTTGCGAGCGAAGCCTTTGTGATACCCAGGAGCACAGGCTCGCTCTCAGGTATCGTCAGCATCTCGCCATCATCAATGCGCTTCTGGATGGAATCGCAGATCTCGATGAACTCGTTCTTGCCTACGATGGAGCCGGGAAGCAGGAAGCTGTCGCCGGGCTCTGTGATGCGGAGCTTTCTCATCATCTGGCGAACGATTACTTCGATATGCTTATCATTGATATCAACACCCTGCAGACGGTAAACCTTCTGTACCTCTGCGATGATGTAGTTCTGTACTGCCTGCTCGCCCTTAACGAGAAGAACGTCATGCGGATTTACAGAACCCTCTGTCAGTGCGTCACCTGCAACGACTGTATCGCCGTCGAACACCTTGGGACGATAACCGAAGGGAACTGCATAAGCCTCCTCGGTGCCATCCTCGGATGTGATGATAGCATGGCGGGTCTTCTTGATCTCCTCATAGCGTACCTTACCGGAGATCTTTGTGATGATAGCCGCATTCTTGGGACGACGGCTCTCAAACAGCTCCTCAACTCGGGGCAGACCCTGTGTGATATCCTCTGCAGATGCGATACCACCTGTATGGAACGTTCTCATTGTAAGCTGTGTACCGGGCTCACCGATGGACTGTGCCGCGATGATACCAACAGCCTCGCCGATGCCGATAAGCTGACCGTTTGCAAGGGATGCGCCGTAGCAGCGTGCACAAACGCCGTTTCTGAGACCGCAGGTAAGCACGGAGCGGACCTTGATCCTCTCAACGCCTGCATTTACGATCCTTGCAGCGTCAGCGTCGTTAAGCAGCTTATCCTTGGAGATAAGGATATTGCCGTCAGCGTCCTTATAATCCTCGGAGAGGAAGCGTCCTACAAGACGCTCGGTGAGCTTTTCTACAAGCTCGTTACCCTCACGGATCTCGTAGACCTCGATACCGTTTGTGGTACCGCAGTCCTCCTCACGGATGATTACCTCCTGAGATACGTCAACAAGACGTCTTGTAAGGTAACCCGAGTCAGCGGTACGGAGCGCCGTATCTGCCAGACCCTTACGTGCACCACGGGAGGAGATGAAGTATTCCAGTACATTCAGACCCTCACGGTAGTTAGCCTTGATGGGCATCTCGATGGTAGCACCGGAAGTATTGGCAATCAGACCACGCATACCTGCCAGCTGTCTGATCTGGTTGATAGAACCACGGGCACCGGAGTCGGCCATCATAAAGATGTTGTTGTACTGATCGAGGTTATCGGTCAGTGCCTTACCTACATCATCGGTAGCCTTGTTCCAGATATTGATGAACGCAGACTTTCTCTCGTTGTTGGAGATAAAGCCACGTGCAAACTGCTTGTTGATCTTGCTGATCTTGTTTTCTGCCTCTGCCATGATGTCAGCCTTCTGAGGCGGGATCTCTGCGTCACATACAGCTACTGTGATGCCCGAACGTGTCGAGTACTTGTAGCCGAGAGCCTTTACCTTGTCCAGCACCTGAGCAGTTGTAGCTGTACCGTGTACCTTAAGGCACTTGTCAATGATCTGACCCAGCTGCTTCTTACCAACCTTAAAGCCGATCTCATAATCGAGCTGGTGCTCGGGATCGGTACGGTCAACGTAACCGAGATCCTGAGGAACGTGCTCGTTAAAGATAACACGGCCTATGGTAGTGTCTACCAGTCTGGATATTCTTGTATCACCGAGATCCTTTGTTACACGGATCTTGATCTTAGCATGAATGGAGACGATTCCGTCCTGATAAGCCATCATCGCCTCGTTAGCGTCACGGAACACCTTGCCCTCGCCCTTCTCACCGCTCTTTTCGATGGTGAGGTAGTAAGCACCAAGTACCATATCCTGTGTAGGAACAGCAACGGGACGTCCGTCAGAGGGCTTCAGCAGGTTCTTTGCTGCCAGCATGAGGTTTCTTGCCTCATCCTGAGCCTCAGCGGAAAGGGGCAGATGCACAGCCATCTGGTCGCCGTCGAAGTCGGCGTTGAACGCTGTACAGCAAAGGGGATGCAGCTTGATAGCACGGCCCTCAACCAGCACGGGAGAGAATGCCTGGATACCAAGTCTGTGAAGTGTAGGAGCACGGTTCAGAAGAACGGGGTGATCCTTGATAACTCTTTCGAGGGAGTCCCACACCTTGTCCTCTGCACGCTCGACCATCTTCTTTGCCTGCTTGATGTTTGCAGCGGCATTGTTGATAACAAGGTCGTTCAGCACAAAGGGCTTGAACAGCTCCAGTGCCATTTCCTTAGGCAGACCGCACTGATCCATTCTGAGATCGGGGCCTACAACGATAACGGAACGTCCGGAGTAGTCAACACGCTTACCCAGCAGGTTCTGACGGAATCTGCCCTGCTTACCCTTCAGCATATCGGAAAGGGACTTGAGCGGACGGTTGTTGGAGCCTGTATAAGCTCTGCCGTGTCTGCCGTTGTCGATAAGTGCGTCAACAGCCTCCTGCAGCATACGCTTCTCGTTTCTGATGATAAGCTCGGGGGATCTCATGCTGATGAGCTTAGCCAGACGGTTGTTTCTGTTTATTACACGACGGTACAGGTCGTTGAGGTCGGAGGTCGCATAGCGGCCGCCGTCAAGCTGTACCATGGGGCGGATATCCGGAGGGATAACGGGAACAGCGTCAAGGATCATCCACTCGGGACGGTTGCCGGAAAGTCTGAAAGCCTCGATAACATCAAGACGCTTCAGCAGCTTTACACGCTTCTGACCCTGCTGTGTTGCCATCAGCTCTTCCTTGAGCTCTGCGGAGAGCTTGTCAAGGTCGATCTCCTTGAGCAGCTCCTTGATAGCCTCGGCACCCATGCCTGCCTTAAAATCGCTGCCGTACTTTGTACGGAAGCCTGCATATTCCTTCTCGTCCAGGAGCTGGTTCTTGGACAGCTCCTTGGTCTCGCCGGGATCGATAACGATATACTTTGTGAAGTAGAGTACCTCTTCCAGTCTCTTGGGGGAGATATCCAGCACCTGACCGATCCTGGAGGGTGTGCCCTTGAAGTACCAGATATGGGAAACGGGAGCTGCAAGCTCGATATGACCCATACGCTCACGTCTTACCTTGCTGCGTGTTACCTCAACGCCGCACTTTTCACAGATCTTACCCTTATAGCGGATCCTCTTGTACTTACCGCAGTTACACTCCCAGTCCTTCTGCGGGCCAAAGATCTTCTCGCAGTAAAGGCCTTCCTTTTCAGGCTTCTGGGTACGGTAGTTGATTGTTTCGGGGCGAAGAACTTCGCCGTATGACCACTCTCTTATCTGGTCGGGAGAGGCAAGTCCGATCTTCATTGACTCAAAAACATTAAAACTCAATTTAATACCTCATCTCTCTGTTAAAATACCCGAATGTATCAGACTTCCCCGGGCGGCAGGTGCCGCCCACGGAAATAAATCTTATTCGTCGTCCTCACCGAAATCAGCGTCATCGCCGAAGAAATCGCTGTCATCCTCGTCGGCGATCATGTCATCGTCGGAGGTCTCCTCAACGATCTCCTCGCCGTCCTGATCTACGATTCCGAAGCCCTGAAGCTCGCTTTCATCGGTGCGGTAGTCGGACTCAAAGCTCTCAGCGGGAGCGTATGTGCCGTCGTACTCGTCCTCAAGATCCTGCTTGAGATCGATCTCCTCGTTGTTCTCATCGAGGATCCTGATATCCAGACCCAGACCCTGAAGCTCGCTGATCATAACCTTGAAGGACTCGGGAACGCCGGGCTTGGGAACAGGCTCACCCTTAACGATAGCCTCGTAGGTCTTCTGACGTCCCATCAGGTCGTCAGACTTGACTGTAAGGATCTCCTGAAGAGTATAAGCAGCGCCGTAAGCCTCAAGTGCCCAAACTTCCATCTCACCGAAACGCTGACCGCCGAACTGAGCCTTACCGCCCAGAGGCTGCTGAGTAACGAGAGAGTAGGGACCTGTGGAACGTGCGTGGATCTTATCATCAACAAGGTGATGCAGCTTGAGGTAATACATATATCCGACAGTAACGGGAGCGTCGAACTTCTCACCTGTTCTGCCGTCTGTAAGCAGCGTCTTGCAGTCGGATGTGAGGGGCAGCTTTGTGAAGTCAAGACCTGCGCTGTCCTCGCCGATAAGCTCGCTGCGCTTTTCGCGTGCGATATCATACAGCTCGCGGATATCCTGCTCGTGTGCGCCATCGAATACAGGTGTGGAGATCTTCCAGCCGAGTGCTCTCGCAACATAACCGAGATGCACCTCAAGTACCTGACCGATGTTCATACGTGAAGGTACGCCGAGGGGGTTAAGAACGATATCCAGAGGAGTACCGTCGGGCAGGAAGGGCATATCCTCCTGCTTGAGAATACGGGAAACGACACCCTTGTTACCGTGGCGGCCCGCCATCTTATCGCCGACAGAGATCTTACGCTTCTGGGCGATGTAGCAGCGGACTACCTCGTTTACACCGGGAGCGAGCTCGTCGCAGTTCTCGCGGTTGAACACCTTTACGTCAACTACGATACCGCTTTCGCCGTGGGCAACTCTGAGGGAGTTGTCACGTACCTCGCGCGCCTTCTCACCGAAGATCGCACGGAGCAGTCTTTCCTCGGCAGTGAGGTCTGTCTCGCCCTTGGGAGATACCTTACCTACCAGAATATCACCGGAGTGTACCTCGGCACCGATGCGGATGATTCCGCGCTCGTCGAGGTCCTTGAGTGCGTCATCGGAAAGGTTCGGGATATCACGGGTGATCTCCTCCGGACCAAGCTTTGTTTCACGGCACTCAAGCTCGTATTCTTCTATATGAATGGATGTGTAAACATCGTTATATACAAGCTTCTCGTTGATGAGAACGGCGTCCTCGTAGTTGTAGCCTTCCCATGTCATGAAGCCGATAAGGGCATTCTTACCGAGAGCGATCTCACCGTTCTTTGTAGCGGGACCGTCAGCGATAACATCGCCTGCCTTTACCTTCTCGCCGATAGATACGATAGGACGCTGGTTTACGCAGTTGCCCTGGTTGGAGCGCTTGAACTTGATGAGTCTGTAAGCGTGCTCAACACCGAGATCGTTTGTAACAACGATCTTGTCTGCGTCCACCTCTGTAACTGTACCGTCCTCCTTGGCGCAGATAACTACACCGGAGTCAACAGCAGCCTTGTACTCCATACCTGTACCGACGATGGGGTTGTCGGTAACCATCAGCGGAACTGCCTGACGCTGCATGTTCGCACCCATCAGTGCACGGTTCGCATCATCATTCTCAAGGAAGGGGATCATCGCAGTAGCAACGGAAACCACCATCTTGGGAGATACGTCCATGAAGTCTACCTTTTCGCGCTCGATCTCAAGGATAGCGTCACGGCAGCGTGCGTTTACGCGGGGTCTTGCAAAGCAGCCGTTCTCGTCCAGAGGCTCGTTGGCCTGAGCAACGACATAGTTATCCTCCATATCGGCGGTCATATAAACGACCTCGTCCAGCACCTTGCCTGTGGTCTTGTCGACCTTTCTGTAAGGAGCCTCGTTAAAGCCGTATACATTGATTCTTGCAAATGGAGCAAGGTAAGAGATCAGACCGATGTTAGGACCTTCAGGTGTCTCGATGGGACACATTCTTCCGTAGTGGGAGTAGTGTACGTCACGTACCTCGAAGCCTGCTCTGTCACGGGAAAGACCGCCCGGACCGAGCGAGGAAAGTCTTCTCTTATGTGTAAGCTCTGCAAGAGGGTTGTTCTGATCCATGAACTGGGACAGAGGCGAAGAGCCGAAGAACTCTCTCATAGCAGAGATGACCTGACGTGCGTTTATCAGAGAGGAGGGAGATACCTTCTCCTGATCCTGTGCCTGCAGAGCCATTCTCTCACGGATGGTACGCTCCATACGGGAGAAACCGATCCTGAACTGGTTCTGGAGCAGCTCGCCTACAGAACGGATACGTCTGTTGCCGAGGTGGTCGATATCATCGATATCGCCGAGCTCCTCGCACAGGTTGATGAAATAGCTTACTGCAGCATAGATATCCTCAAGAGTGATGTGCTTGGGGATAAGCTCCTCAGCACGTGCCTTAAGCAGCTCAGCAAGCTTGTCGTTATCGCCTGCAGCCTCTTCAAGGATCTCAGCAAGAACAGCAAATCTTACCTGCTCGTTTATGCCGAGGGACTCAACGTCCATATCACCTGTATAAACGGAGATATCTACCATACCGTTTCCGACAACCTTGACAGCCTTGCCCTCTGCGTTGAGCACGGTCATCTGTGTTACACCGGAATTCTCTATTGCAAGTGCCATCTCGGGAGTGATAACAGCACCCTCTTCAACAAGGATCTCACCTGTGAGAGGAGCAACTACTGTATCAACTGCCTTCCTGCCGCTGATACGGCCGGAGATAGCCAGCTTTTTATTATACTTATAACGTCCGAATCTGGACAGATCATATCTCTTTGCATCAAAGAACAGTGTGTTGAGGTGATTCTGCGCGGACTCTACCGTGGGGGGCTCGCCGGGACGCAGCTTCTTGTACACTTCAAGCAGTGCCTCTTCCTTGTTCTGGGTGCTGTCCTTATCCTCGATGGTGCGGATGATACGGTCATCCTCACCGAACATCTCCTTGAGATCCTCGTTGCTGGAAAGACCTACTGCACGCAGGAATGTGGTAGCGGGGATCTTTCTGTTCTTATCGATACGAACATAGAACACATCGTTGGAGTCCATCTCATACTCCAGCCATGCACCTCTGTTGGGGATAACGGTAGCCTTGAACAGCTTCTTACCTGTTTTATCATAATCAAAGCCGTAGTATACGCCCGGAGAACGGACAAGCTGAGATACTACAACACGTTCGGAACCGTTGATAACAAAAGTACCGCTGTCTGTCATGAGCGGCAGATCGCCCATGAAGATCTCGTTATCCATGATCTCGCCTGTTTCCTTGCTGAGAAGACGGGCGGTAACACGCAGAGGTGCGGCATAGGTCGCATCGCGGTCCTTGCACTCCTCGATAGTGTACTTTGTTTTGTCGTCAAGACGGTGGTCTATGAACGAGAGTTCAAACTTTCCGTTGGAATCGGTAATAGGGGAAACGTCCTTGAAAACTTCCTTGATACCGTCCGAGAGGAACCATTCGTAAGAGTCCTTCTGGATACCGATGAGGTTCGGCATATCGATGACCTCATTGATCTTGGAAAAACTCATTCGGGTGTTTTTTCCGAGCTGTACGGGTTTTACATTCACCATCGGCTTTATCACTCCTTAAATTATTTCCGCAATGGTACATACGCTTACATTTTTTAGGGAAAATCGCAGTAATTTCCTACGAAAAAACGGTCTTTTCGCGCACATATCCATTATGATACATTATAGTATTATACTACATCCGCATTTTTTTGTCAATAGTTTAAAAACAAAAAAACGGCTTAGTTTTAGCCAAAAAAACACCGTTTGAAATCGTTTTTTTGCATAATCCGACAAAAATGCTCCCGTGTAGGTCCCGGGAGCACAAAAAACTATCTGATTATACCAAAATCGATCTTCATATCTAATATCCTCAGCACCGACTCGTCAATACGTGCTTCGGTGATGTCACCGCGCTGCACTGCGGACAGGATCGCGGATATAGCTTCGGCGTATTCTGCGATACAAAGCAGATCGTTGCCTGCCTTTACAGCGGCGACAGCGGGATCCTCACCTGCTGTGAACTCCCTGATCGCACCCATAGTAAGCTCATCCGTCATTATCACGCCGTCAAACCCGAGCTCCTCCCGCAGAAGCCGATGCACCTCGGGAGAGAGCGAAGCGGGAAGCGAGTCATCCATGCAGTTGACGATGTTATGCGAAACCATCACACAGGGCGCGCCTGCATCGATACCTGCCGAAAACGGCCTGAGATCAAGCTCCCTGAATTCCTCCAGAGTGCGCTCGTCAGTGGCTATGCCTGTGTGGGTGTCCACATTGTTGCCATAACCGGGGAAATGCTTCAGCGAGGATACCAGCCCGTTGCTGTTCATCTCACCTGTAAGTGCCGCTATGCACTCGCAGGTCACCTCGCAGTCAGTACCGAAAGTACGGTCGTAGATATAATCCCACTCGGAGCGTGGCAGGTCGCACACGGGAGCAAGATTAGTGTTTACCCCCAGACTCAACAGCAGCTCGCATTTCGCCTGTGCATCGTCAAGCACCGCCTGCACACCGCCGCTCTCATAAAGCTCCATAGGTGAGCCGAAGGGAGCATCGGCATACTGGCTGAATTTCGATATTCTCAGGATATCGCCGCCCTCCTCGTCCACTGCGATAAGCATCGGTATGTCCGAAGCGGACTGGAAAGAAGCTATACGTTCCCGCACGCTGTCGGGAGTTTCCTCCATAAAGTCGTAGGCGAACATCAGATATCCACCGAGGGAATAGCTTGCCGCTTCTTCCGCGGCATCCGCCAGCGGACAGGTCGCCAGTATCATCTGCCCTACCTTTTCTTCAAGTGTCATTTCCGAAAGCATAAGCTGTGCCTGTGACGGCATCTCTTCCTGCTCCGTTGTTTCTGCTGACGCGGCATCTTCGGATATCTCCGTTTCAGTGCTGTATCCATCCGTTTCTGTGACCGCGGCGGATGTTGCCTGCTGCTGTGTCTTGGATACAGTGCCGCCTGTGCTTACCGATATATCGTTATAATCATGTGTACCGCCTGCTGCACATCCGCACGACAATACACACAAAGCAATAACTGCGACAGTTTTTTGCAAAAGCTTCATGATCCTCGCCTCCTGACTCAATTGTACAGAGAAAAGTGCCGCTTGTCAATAAAAACATGGAAAATAAAATAATTTGTACTTCCCCTTGTATTTTTGACAAAAAGATGGTACAATGTAGGTTGAGAAACTATGTTATCGGAGAGCTTACACCATGAATGAACGTATAGACTACCTCAGGGACAAGGCGAACAGGCTTTCCCTTAATCCCGGCGTTTATCTCATGAAAGATAAGACCGGTAAAATAATATATGTGGGCAAGGCGAAAGCGCTGAAAAACCGCGTGACCTCCTATTTCCGCAGCGATGCGAGCCACTCGGCAAAGACGCTCAAGCTTGTCAGCAACATATACGATTTCGATTTCATCGTATGCCCCAGCGAGCTGGACGCACTTGTGCTGGAATGCAGCCTTATAAAGCTGCACAAGCCGAAGTACAATATACTGCTGAAGGACGACAAGGGCTATAACTATATAAAGATCTCCCACGGTGCATACCCGCGTATAAGCTACGCGCTGAACACCGGGGACAAACACGCGGATTACCTCGGACCGTTCACCAGCGGGTTTACGGTAAAGCAGGCAGTGGAGGAGGCCAACACGATCTTCATGCTTCCCACCTGCCGCAAAAGCTTCCCGATGGACTTCGGCAAGGAGCGGCCCTGCCTGAATATGCACATAAAAAAGTGCATGGGCGTCTGCAGGGGAAAGATATCCTCCGAGGAGTACAAGAAGATAATCGACGAGGCGCTGGATTACCTGAAAGCAGGCTCGCAGAAATCCGTTGAACAGCTCCGTGCAGAAATGGAAGAAGCCGCAGAAAACCTTGAGTTTGAAAAAGCCGCAAAGCTCCGCGACAGGATACAGGCAATAGCACGTCTGCACAACTCGCAGAAGATATTCGATTACAAGACCGAGGATTACGATATCGTAGCCCTCGCCCAGAATATAAGCCTGGCAAGCATAGCGGTGATAAAATACCGTGGCGGACGGCTTATCGACAAGGAGAATTTCTTCATCGGTGACGAGTACGACCCTGCCGCCATGCGCAGAGATTTCCTGCTGAGCTATTACCCCGACCGCGACGACATCCCCAAAGAGATATACATTGACGAACAGTTTGAGGATATGGAGCTTGTCACCTCGCTGCTCAGAGAAAAGGCAGGCCACGCGCTTAAGTTCGTCGTTCCGCAGCGCGGAGAGGGACTGGCACAGATAGTGCTCGCCAAGAACAACGCAAGCGAGTATCTTGCACTTAAGGTCGGCAGGACCGCAAAGGAGATAAACGAGCTTGAAGATCTCAAAAACCTCCTCGGACTTGAAAAGATACCGCTTTGCATAGAAAGCTACGATATATCCAACTTCGGCGAAACGGGACGTGTAGGCGGCATGATAGTCTACCGCAACGGAAGACCCTTTAAGCCCGGTTACCGCCGCTTCAATATAAAAGAGGTCGTCGGAATAGATGACTACGCCTGTATGCAGGAGGTGCTGCGGCGCAGGATGCAGCGGTACCTGGACGGCGACGAGGGCTTCTCCCCCCTGCCCGACCTGATACTGCTGGACGGCGGCAAGGGTCATGTGGCGGCTGTATCACAGGTACTGGAGGAGCTTGATATAGACGTTCCACTTTTCGGACTGGTCAAGGACAGCAAGCACCGCACCCGTGCCATAGCGAAGCAGGGCGGCGAGATATCCGTCAGCGCAAACAAGGCACTGTTCAAGCTGCTGACCAATATACAGGACGAGGTCCACCGCTACTCCATCACATTCCAGCGGATAAAGCACAAGCAGAAGACCTATACACTGGAGCTTACCGAGGTCAAAGGCATCGGTGAGGCAAAGGCGCAGGCACTGCTGAAGGAATTCAGAACAAAACAGGGCATAAAAAATGCCTCTGCCGAACAGCTTCGCATCGTGGCTAAGATAAGTCCCGAAAAAGCGCAGGAGCTGTATGAGTTCATACAAGAAAGATTTTAAGGAGATACACTGATAAATGAGAGTAATTACAGGCTCGGCAAGAGGAAGAAAGCTCATCACCGTTGAGGGTACAGATGTTGTAAGGCCAACCACCGACGGGGTCAAGGAGGCTATCTTCTCTGCCATACAGTTTGAGATAGAGGGCCGCACAGTGCTTGACCTGTTCGCAGGAAGCGGACAGCTTGGCATCGAGGCACTCAGCCGCGGCGCAAAGGAAGCGTATTTCGTGGACTCTGCGATGGCTTCCATAAAGGTAGTTAAGGAGAACCTGCGCACCACAAAATTTGAAGATAAAGCGCACGTTGTAAATATGCCGTTCTCCGCTTTTCTTAAAAGCACAAGAGCGACATTTGATATAGCGATCCTCGATCCCCCCTATGATCTCAAGATCATACAGAAAGCCCTGCCGCACCTTGAGGAAAAGATGTCGGACAGCGGAATAATAATATGCGAGCACGAGAAAGAGCTTACCCTCCCCCGTGACCTCGGACGGTTTGAGATAGCAAAGGTGCTTAAACACTCCCGCACCGCCATCACCATCTATCGACCCAGATCCGCAGATGAGGAGATTTCGGAAGAATAAGCAAAATGAAAGGAACCCCCCTGTCATGAAAACAGCCATTTACCCGGGCAGCTTCGATCCGGTAACAAACGGACATCTTGATATCATCACAAGGGCATCGAAAATGTTCGACAAGCTTATCGTGGTGGTATTCATCAACCCCTTTAAATCCTTCGCATTCACCATCCCCGAGCGTTGCGAGCTGCTGCGCCGTGCAACGGCGCATCTTCCCAATGTGGAGATAGCAAGCTATGACGGACTTCTTGCCGACTACTTCAACACCCGTGAGGATGTGGATGTCATCGTAAAGGGCTTAAGAGCCACCACCGACTTCGAGTCCGAATTCCAGCAGGCTCATACGAATAAAGACCTTAATCCAAGAGCCGAAACAGTATTTATCCCCGCAAGCCAGAACACTACATTCATCTCCTCCAGCATGGTAAAGCAGGTGGCGATGTTCGGCGGAGATGTCAGCAAATACCTCCCCGAATGTATCCATGAAGAAATAAAACAAAAACTTAACAGCGAATTTACCGCAGCCCGCAAAGCAGCGGAAAAGAACAACGGAAAATAAAACCAAGACTTTGCAGAAAGGACAGGATATCACAATGGATTACAGCCTTTTAGACCTTATTTCTATGCTTGACGAGGTAGTCAGAAAAGCAAGCCCCGTACCTCTTTCCAAAAAGAGCATGGTAGACGTAGCGCAGATCGATGAGATCGCAACGGAAATGCGCCTTGTTCTCCCCAAGGAGATACAGCAGGCACAGAACGTAGTTGCAGACAAGAACCGCATAATCTCGGAAGCCAAGCGCGAGGCAGAGGAGATCATCCGCAAGGCAGAGCAGCGCAGAAACGAGCTGCTGAACGAAAATGCGATCATGAAGGAAGCACGTAAGCGCGCGACCGAGGAGATCAGCAACGCACAGGCACGCTCGAATCTTATCCGCACATCCACAAACGAGTTTACGGACAAGATGCTCGCAAGAGTAGAAGAGCTTCTCGCAAAGGATATCAACAATCTTCGCGTTATGAGAAAGACCCTCAACGCAGGCAACGATATCCAGATCGATCCCGCAAAGCAACAGGCAGCCCAGAGAGCACAGCAGCAGGCACAGGCTCAGCAGGCAGCACAGGCTCCCAAAAAATAAAGACATAAAAATATCCCCGGAATTGACTTCCGGGGATATTTTGTTTTATTCGGTTATCAGCATTCCTCGCCCGAGGATACCGTGCCCTTTTCCGCGTCCATAGTAACGGCTGTTCCCGATTTAAGTATCAGAGAAGCATTTGTCGCACCGTAAATGACGGGGATATCCAGCGTCATACCAACAATAGCCGCATGACACTCAGGGTCGTTTTCTTCGGTAATGATGCCCGAAGCCGCTTTCAGCACAGGCAGAAGCGTGGTGCTTGTATGGGGGATACACAGGATCTGTCCTGCCTCGAAGCGTTCCTGAGCCTCTTCCTCGCTTGCGCACACGCACAGTGTAGATGTTACGCTGCCCTTGCCGATACCTGTACCGGTAACCAGCACATCGCCGACGATATGGACCTTCATGAGGTTGGTCGTGCCGCTTACACCGAGGGGCACGCCTGCTGTGATAACAACAAGATCGCCGTTTTTAAGAAGTCCTGCCTCGCACGCCTTGTGTACAGCGTGGTGGATGAGGTCATCGGTGCTTGTTATCATTTCCTCTGCCATGAGCGGGATAACGCCCCAGGACATATTGAGCTGGCGCATAGCCGTCTCGCTTGTGGTGCAGGAGATTATCGGACACTCGGGACGGTATCTGGATATCATACGTGCAGTAGAGCCTGTTTTTGTAACAGTGAGAATAGCCGTTGCACCCAGATCCATCGCTGCTGCTACCGTTGCGTGAGAGATAGCAGTGGAAACATTGACGGAGCTGTTGGTATCCAGCTCATAGAAACGCTTTTTGTAGTTGATGGCGTTCTCAGTGGTCTCCGCGATAAGCGCCATAGTTTTTACTGCCTCTACGGGATGCTCGCCCGCAGCGGTCTCGCCCGAAAGCATGATAGCGGAAGTGCCGTCGTAGATGGCATTCGCAACGTCAGTGGTCTCGGCTCTTGTGGGACGGGGATTGTGTATCATGGACTCCAGCATCTGTGTCGCAGTGATGACCTGCTTGTTTGCGTTGTAGCCTTTCTTTATCAGCATCTTCTGAAGCTGAGGTATCTTTTCAAAGGGGATCTCTACGCCCATGTCTCCTCGTGCGACCATGATTCCGTCTGCAACGCGCAGGATATCGTCGATGTTATTCACACCCTCGCCGTTTTCGATCTTGGCGATGATACGGATGTCACTTCTGCCCTCTTCCTCAAGTATCTTGCGGACAGATACAACATCCTCGGCACAGGTCACAAAGGATGCAGCGATGAAGTCAAAATTCTCTCTTGCTGCAAAGCGGATGTCAGAGATATCCACCTCGCTGAGGTAAGGCATGGAGAGCTTTACACCGGGGATATTTACACCCTTGCGGTCGGAAACAACGCCGCCGCTGGTTACGGTACATACGATATCGGAAGTACCATCCGCATTTCTGAGGATGTCTGCACAGCGCAGTGCCACATTACCATCATCAATGAGTATCTTGGTGCCTACCTCGATATCGTCCGCAAGATCCTTATAGGTAATGGAAACGCACTTTTCATCGCCCTCCACCTCGCGGGTGGTGAGAGTAAAGGTGCTGCCGTTCTGGAGTTCGGGGCGCATACCGCCTGCGAACTTCTTGAGGCGTATCTCAGGTCCTTTGGTGTCCAGCAGGGTTGCGACAGGCTTACCCATCTCCTTTGCGATGCGCACTATCTGGTCGTGTGTTATCTTGTGGCTTTCATGAGTACCGTGAGAAAAGTTCTGACGTGCAACGTTCATGCCGTTTTCGATAAGACGACGAAGTATCTCGTCATCCTTGGTTGCAGGTCCCAGCGTACATACGATCTTGGTTCTTCTCATAATCGTGCTCCCTTTCCGTAAATAATTCAGATCAATAAAAAAGACCGTCCCCGATACTGCCCCGTGGCAATACCGCAGGGCGGTCACTGATTTTTATCCTTGCTCCTTGACAGCCCTGTCTGCGGCAAGTGCCAGCGCACACTCAAGGCGCTTCTTCTGCATTTCACAGGAGAGCTTATGCGGCTTGTTGATATCGCCCTCGTAGATGAAGCTGTTTGCGTTGCAGCCGCCCGAGCAGAAAAACTTCGCCCAGCAATCGCGGCAGCCCTGTTTGCTGTAAACATGGGTGCCCGCAAAGGTATCCTTGATATCGTGATCGAAGCTACCATCATACAGGTTGCCCATCTTCCATTCATCGATACCTACGAACTGATGGCAGGGGAAGATATCGCCGTTGGGAGTTACCGCAACATAGTCGTTGCCGCAGCCACAGCCGCGCAGCCTCTTGATCGCGCAGGGACCCTGATTCAGATCCACCATGAAGTGGAAGAAATTGAACTTGTTCTCTGTGCGCTCTGACATGACCTCGCACAGACGGTCATACTCCGAGAACACACGGGGCAGATCCGCCTCTGTGATAGCGTAGGGCATCCTGAGGTCTGTTACAACAGGCTCAGCCGAGAGCTGCTCAAATCCGAGATCTCTCATGTGCAGGACATCGTCGGTGAAATCAAGGTTGTACTTAGTAAATGTGGCACGGACGTAATAGTCCTTGTCGCCTCTGTTCTCCACAAGCTTCTGGAAGCGGGGCACGATGATATCGTAGCATCCCTTGCCGTTAACTGTCTTGCGGATCCGGTCTGTAACTTCCTTTCTGCCGTCGAGGGAGAGCACACAGTTGGACATCTCGCGGTTTATGTACTCTATCTTGTCGTCGGTCAGCAGCATACCGTTTGTGGTGATAGTGAATCGGAAGTTCTTACCGTGCTGCTTTTCGATGGAGCGGGCATAATCCACGGTCTGCACCACGGTGTCCCATGCCATCAGCGGCTCGCCGCCGAAGAAATCCAGCTCCAGATTAACTCTGTCGGCAGAGTTCTTTATAAGAAAATCGATTGCCTTCTTACCTGTTTCGGGGGACATTATACAGCGGTCACCGCCGAAATCGCCTGTCTCGGCGAAGCAGTACTCGCAGCGCAGGTTGCAGTCATGGGAAACATTAAGGCACATTGACTTTACGGGAGATTTCACCTTTGTGCCCGTATAACGCTCATAATCGTCCTCGGTGAACAGCGCGCCCTCCTTGTAAAGCTGGTAAAGCTCCGCATAGCTTTCGCGGATATCGCTTTCAGAGTAAGCGGGAAGCTTTGCAAAAAGCTCTGCGGGACATTCCTCAGCCATGTTCTCGTCGATACAGCCAAGAATATCGTATGCGCAGTCATCCAGAAGATGTACACCGTTGCTGTTTACATCCAGCACTATATTGTATCCAAGTTGTTTAAACTTATGTATCATTTATAAACATACCTTTCGCTATTGAATTGAAGAGGTCAAAAATTTTGGGCGGAAAGTTACCGCCCAAAATAATTTCCTAATTTAAGCGTAAATTACTTTACAGCTTCGCACTTCTGGTTTGCAACTGTGCAGGAAGTCTTGCAAGCAGACTGGCAGGAGGACTGGCACTTGCCGCAGCCGCCCTTGGCAGCAGTAGACTTGAGATCAGCCTTGTTGATAGTTGTGATGTGCTTCAAAAGGAACACCTCTTTCTTAGATTTGTTTATTGCTTTTGGACATAGTCCTGTTGCTTACAGTATAGTATAACACATCCCGCAGGATTTTTCAAGGGGGGAAACGGATTTTTTTATCCTTGCCCCTATCGGGTCGCATTTATCTGTATCAGACTATTTCGAGTTCAGATCTCTCTGAATTACCGCAAGTCTGTCGCAGCGCTCGTTTTCCTCGTGGCCTGCGTGCCCCTTGATCCAACAGAACTCTACATCATGGACTGCAAGCAGTCCCAGCAGCCTGTCCCACAGATCAGGGTTAAGCGCAGGCTTTCCGTCGCCTTTTTTCCATCCGCGCTTTTTCCAGCCCTCAGCCCATCCCTTGGTGATACCGTCAACGACATACTTGCTGTCGGTGGTCAGCTTTACCTTGCAGGGGAATTTGAGTGCCTCCAGCGCGGTTATCACTCCCATCAGCTCCATGCGGTTGTTGGTCGTATGCGGTTCGCCTCCGCTAAGCTCCTTTTCTCTGCCCTCACAGCGGAGTATAGCTCCATAGCCGCCCGGGCCGGGATTTCCGCTGCAGGCGCCGTCAGTGAATATCTCTACAAATTTCATTTTTTCCTCCGAATATATCATCTGACACTCCGAAACAAAACAGCCTCCGTTACCGAAGGCTGTATGTTCTGGTTTGGATCAGACACACCACGCATACATGATGCCGGTGCGCACAATCTGATTAGTTTGCAAGACCTGCACGCTCGATACCCTCTGTAAAGTACTTCTGCAGGAAGACATACATGATAACGATAGGCGTGATGGCAAGCAAGCATCCTGCTTCCATCCATACAAGGAAGTCGGAAGCATTTCTGATCTCATTGTACAGGTACATGGAGATCAGTGTTGCAACGCTGTCGATCTTCAGGGAGATTGTGTTGCCCTGTGTGAAGTACATGGAGGATACATAGTAGTCGTTCCAGTACCAAACGATCGAGAAGATGAATACTGTAAGGAAGGAGCTTGCTGCGTTGGGAACCATAACGCTGATGAATGTCTTGAACGGACCACAGCCGTCGAGGTAAGCAGCATCCTCCAGCTCCTTGGGTAGGCCGCGGAAGAACTGTCTGAACAGATAGATGAACAGACCGGCGCGGATACCGTTACAGAAGAATGCGGGAATGTACATCGCCCAGTTTGTATCAACAAGACTGATAGCGTCGCCCAGAAGTGCATTGAAGATACCGAAGATATCAAAATATCTGAACTGCATGTACTGGGGGATCAGGATGATCTGTGTGGGAACGATGATCTGCATGATAACGATACCGAACAGGATACCCTTGCCCTTGAACTTGAATCGTGCGAAGCCGTAGCCTGTCATAGCACAGGTAGCAACCTGAAGTATGGAGGCGACGATGTTAAGCACAAGAGTGTTCCACAGGGTGTTGGGATAGTCGATAGCGTTCCAGATCTCAACAAAGTTCTCAAAGCGGATGGTCTTGGGGATCCACATTACGGAGGGATCGTTCATCTCAGCCTGAGGACGGATAGCTGTAGAGATCATGTAAAGGATAGGATAAAGGATTACGAAGGAAAGGCCGAACACGATGATGAATCTGAAGAAAGGCCATACCCAGCTCGAAACTCTGCGCCAGAAGATGTAGCGATAGTGCTTCTTCTCCTTAGCGGTGTAGTGACGATAGTTTCTGATGATATCGAAGTTTGAAACGCGATAATCATCCTTCTTTTTCTTTTCCTTTTTGGGTTTCTTAGTCTCGATAGGAGTTACAGCAACATCTGCTGCAACCTCTGTCATCTCCGCTGCAACAGCCTCGGGAGCAGCGGAAATATTCTCGCTCTGGGGAGCGGATGTTACATCTTCAGCAGGCTGATTAGCAACATTTACGTTTTCCTGGGTAGGAAATTCCATATTATTATCTGTCACTTCTCTAACCTCCTTAATCATTCTCGTAGAATACGAATCTGTTTACAATCACAGTAATAACCGCAAGGCAGGCTGCTATGATCGCAAAGTAGATCCACGCCAGTGCTGCGGAGTAGCCGTACTCCCAGTCTCTGGACAGTCCGAGCACCTGTTCCATTACAACGTTGTCCGTGGAAACGAAAGCGTCGATGATGGTATAAACCAGGTTGGAAAGGATCATCGGGCTGATGTAGGGGAATGTGATCTTCCAGAAGAACTCCCAGGCGGTAGCACCCTCCATGCTGGCAGCTTCCTTCGCAGAAGGAGGAATTGTCTGCAGAGCGGACAGGAAGATCAGGATCTGGATACCGGAGTTCCATACGAGGTTCAGTACGTCACTGGTGATATCCTTGATAACATCCGTAAATGTCTGGTTGATATTGTAGATACCGATAAACTCCATCAACTCTGTAACAAGGTCGGTCTTGAACAGTGTGCTGAACTGGGAAGCCTCGGATACGCCCTGAGATGCCATATCACCGTTGATAACGCTGATAACGGGACCTGTTGCGATAAGCACGGGCAGGAAGAAGATAGATCTTGCAAGTGTTCTTCCTCTGAACTTCTGGTTAAGGATAACAGCGATGAACAGAGAGAAGATAAGGATAACGATCGCCTTAGGTCCGATATCCGCAAGAGCAGTACCGAGGTTAGGCAGGAACGTTGTATCACTTGTAAAGGCCTTGATATAGTTTCCGAAATCGTTCCACTCGGTATAGATACCTGCGGTTGTCATACCGTGCAGCAGCGCATCCTGCTTAGCGTACAGGTATGTATCGGAAAGAGAGTACCAGAGAGATGTGATTACGGGGATAAGGAACAGCCATACAGTACCGATAGCCCAGAGAGCGATAAATCCGTAACCGTAAAGGCTCTTCTTTCTCTCGTAGGATATCTTTGTGGTTTTGATCTTGCGCTGTACCTTTTCACCGTTCTTTCTGCGGACATCCACTTCCTCGTTCGCAGCATTGAAAGCCGCTGCGGCAGCAGTGTTGTGGGCAGAAACTCTTACGGGAGCAGCGACCTCTGCTGTCTCCTCTGCAGGTGCTTCGGCAACTGCAGCCTCAGCCGCGGGAGCGGCTTCAGCCTCAGCAGGAGCAGTTACAACTTCTGCTGCTGCTTCAGTTTTAACTTCAGCTTCGCCTGCAAGGTCGAAATTTCTTTCGTCACTCATCAGTTAGTTGTCGCTCCTTTCAGTCCATAGTCGGAAAGCTTTACTTCGCTTCCGTTGATCTCAAGTGTGAGGTTCTCAAGGTCAGCCTTGATAACAGTGCCGTCAGAGAATGTAGTCTTGACAACTGTGGGCTCTACGTACTCGAAATCAGCAATAGTTTCATCAGACAGATCCTTGATGTAATCCTGGATCAGCTTGTACTCTGCAGCAGCTATATCAAGCCAGCCATCATAGTAAGTGTAGAACAGAGTATCATAAGCGCAGTCTGTGAACTCGTTGGGGTTCTCATGCATTACCTCGTAGTGAACAGGTGTACCTGTTGCAACAGAGAGGAGGAACAGCTCATCCGCACCGGAGCTTGCATTCTTAGCCTTTGTGGTGTAGGGGATGTAGCCGTGGATAACGATCTCGTAAAGAGGAATATCGTAGTCGTAAACATCGAAGTTACTGCTGTAAAGCGGAACGTTTCTGATGAAATCAACATACGGCAGTGCGTAGCTGTTGCAGGCATCCGCAACGAATGTAAGGTTATTGTCCTTGATGATCTGATAGCACTGCTTCAGGCTCTCAACTGCCTGCTGTCTGGAAGACTTCTTGTTTGTATTGGCTGTGAAGTCACTGTACAGCATATTTGTTGCCTGCTCGAGAGAAATGGATGTAAGACCTTCCTTAACGTAGCTGTCAACGATGCTTGTAACTGCCTTTACATAATAAGCAGGAGTGAGGATATACCAGCTCTCTCTGGTGTCGTGGGGAGTGCCGAAAGCACGCTCGTACTCATTCAGAGTTGCGTAAGCCTTAGTAACACGGATAGCGGAAGCACCGGTCTTGGAGAAGCCGTTGCCTGATCTCTCATACTCCATGATATCAACGCTGGGAGCGAGGATAGCGCCAATGCTGTTGCAGTAGTCTGCCAGCAGTTTGAACTTGGACTTGCCGCCCAGTGTGCCGGAATAATCAACACCACTGGAGATACGGCTGGTGATACCTGCCGCATTGAAATCCTCGTATGTGATGATCATATCATCAACGCCGAGAGTGTTGAGCTTCTCGATTATCTGCTTAGCTTCCTCATAAGTAGTAGCTGCAGTTTCGAGGGAAACAGGGAAGCCCATTACAGACTGCTGCTTTACAGTACCACCGAACAGATCGAGGTAGAAAGGAGCGTCTGCATCCTGAGTCTTGCCCTCGGTAAGAACGCCTGTATCTACCAGATGCTTCTGATAGCGGTGAGCTACATCTACATAGCTTGCACCCTCTTCAGCAATAGGATAGTAGCGTACAGTAATGTTCTCCTCGGGAATAATGTTTGTTTCGTAAGCTACAAGCGCGGAGTTGCTCTGACCCATGAAGTAGGAGTCGGAAGAACGCAGGTTGAAATCGAACCAGGCGGAGTTGTAGCTGTTCGCACCCTGACCGTTAACGCTCGCTCTTGCTATAGCATAAGCCTCGCCCTCAGTAACCACTGCGAGCAGCGCGTTGTCGTCCTTGACGATACCCATTATAGGAAGGTAAGCCTGCTCGGTCTTTGCGGGAGCCATGTCAGAGCTTACGGCAATATCTCTGCCATAAAGTCTCTGGGTGTACTCAGCGGCCTTTGTCTTGCCGTTATTGAAGTTGATAACAGCACCGGAGCCGTCGGGGGTCACGATGTAGCCCTCTTCGTCAGGTGTTCCTGCGCCCATATCCTTGAACATACTGAGCACAACGATGGAACGCAGGCTCTCAGCGGTACCGCCGAGCATCTCCTGCTCAGCGATCTCCTGTACGGGAACAGAGATCTCGAAATAGTCATCAACAAGAGTTACATAATAGGGAACTGTGATGCCCTGAGTCTTGAAGTCATAAACAGCCTTGAAGCCGTTATCGATCTTCTCGATAGTGAAGTTACCCTTATCGATACACTCGGTAAAGGATTTTACAGCGGTCTTGGGGGCCTCTGTATCGGTTACCTTAACGGTATCCATGCAGAGCGCAGATTTAAGACCGGCTAAGTTAGCGCCTTTTGCAATAGGATCGGAATCAGCAGCATAGGGATTGCTCCACCAGCAGTATCCGGTGGACTTGTTCTTAACAGCGAATGCACATGTGGTCTCATTAACATACAGCTCGTGTGTGCTGGATTCGCCGTAGAGCTTGCACTGTGCGAGTGCGTCTGCCTCTGAAACGGGGGCAACGGTATCTCCATCGGCCGCACCAGCATCAGTAGCTGTGTCAGCGGTTACAGAATCAACAGTGCCTGCTTCGATGAGAACCTCTGCGTTCTCCGACCATGCAACGCTCTGGCTTGCCGAAAGTACCATTGCTGAGCAAAGTACGCCGGCAAGTATTTTCTTGCGTAATTGAAGCATTTTTACACCACCATTTTCAATATTAAAGCCTTAGTTTATTTACTGTTCGATCAGGATTTAAGCTTCTGAAGCTCCTTTTTCAGCTGATATTTCTCAAACGCAGTGTAAGCGGCGATTATGACAGCAGCAATTACAACGATAACGCCGATGAATATCAGTATCAGAGTTGTGGGTTCCAGATTGGAGAATCTGTACAGCAGCTCTGTGTAAATGGAGTATATGAAAACATATACCTGCTGGAAAAGCGAAACGAGAAGCACGAGCAGTATGATGATAACAACCATTGCGAAAACTGTTATCAGCATAAACAGAAGGGTCTTGGGTATTGAATACTGGTGAACCGTTCTCATGCCCGATATCAGCAGTACAGCGGTCCAGAGTATGGTAAGATAACCAACAAAGGCGATGAATGCTGACTCTGTTCTTAACAGGCAGTTACTGAGGATGATGTTTACGACCTTACCGATCAGCAGAGGAACGAGAGCATACGCGGTATTAACGCAGATGTTCTTCATTGTACCCTCACCGTCGAACAGTGTACACAGTGCCCAGTTACCGATTACCCATGTAAAGAACAATACGATCGTCTGGATAATGATAGGAACGACATTAAAGATCTTAACGTAGTTTTCGTTGAACAGGAAGCCTGTCATGAGCTGCTCGCAAACGCTGATGATAAAGAACAGCGCAACGATCACCATGGAAACTCTCATGCTGTAGGCTTTCTTCCATCTGAGGTCCTCGAAGCCCTCGAAGGGGTGGACCATAATGTAGAACGGCCATTTCCAGGCCGGCATATCGAGATCAAATCTCATAGCTTAGTCCTCCCTTCCCTTATTCTGCGCCTTGAACAGCTTTTCAGCCTCAGCGCGCTTCTTGGCTTTCATCTTTCCTCTTACGCCCGAGATGACGTAAACAAGAACCAGCAGACCTACGATGATAACAGCGATCAGTGTGAAGTTATCTCTGATGAAGTCCATTCTCCAACCCTTGAAAGCGTCGTTGTATCCGACCTTTGAGTTGTACATGAAGTAATCCATCGCAACTTCATATTCGCCCTGGTTCAGATAAGCGTTACCAAGGCCGATGTAAGCCAGCCAGTAGTTGGAGTCACGTCTGAGAGCTTCCTCCCAGGGTGCCTTTGCCTCATCGTACTTACCTCTGTTGAAGAGGGTGATCGCCTCATGAACGATGGAGCCGAACTCTGTCTGCTTGAACTTTGTGATGCTTGCCTTACGTCCGTCAAGAACATATACGTTGGTGCCAATGCTCTCAACAGCGTTTACAGTGGTGAATGTACCCTTCTGGGAGCCCTTGCCGCCGAAGATGAACAGCAGGTTACACTCATTGTCGTACTGGAACACACGGCCTGTCTTGAGGTCAAGCAGGTTGATGGTTCCGTTCTCACCGATATCAACGTCGGTGATCTGGGAAGAATAAGTCTGTCCGCGGTAATACTTTGTGAGGTAGTCACCGAATGTGTTGTCGGAGTAACCCAGATTTGTAAAGATATTGGTACCTGCGGAATTCAGCTTCTTGATGATGTCTGTTTCAACACTCTTGGACTCAGTTACGGTGTAGATGAAGTTGTCCTCGTCGATGTCGAAGTTGGAGATCTCGACAGGAACGCTTCTCTTCATCTTCTTTACCTGCTCACGGCTGAAGATCAGCTTCCAGAAAGCGTTGAGCAGAACGTCTGCAGTAGCCTCAACTCGGTTTGCACCGAAGAAGCCGTTGAACTCGCCGTCCTGAGAGAACACAACAGCACCCTTTGTGATGGACTTGATGCAGACATAAACGTTGTCCGCAGCGTCTACCAGCACCTTACTGGGGTTGAATGTTGTGGAGGCGTCGTAAACGTCAGCGTCGGGACGTGTGTAAACAGTGATTACCTTACCGTAGCCCACGCCGTTTCCGTCGGTCTCAGCGGTGAAAGAAACAACACGGTCGTTGGAGTTGTCCGCAACATAGATGACATCCTCATCCACGAATACGCCGGAGGGACCGTCGAAGTAAATATCAGTAGCTTTCTTATGCTGTGTATCATTGATAGCACCGGAGGCAAGAGCAGCATCCTGCTCTGCGACCCAGTCCTGTGCATTTCCGAAATCAAGATACTCGATAGTGGTCTTAAGGCCGAAGTTGCTGTCTGTTACAACGATCCTGCCCTTCATGCTGGAGTCAAGCGTACCCTTGTACGCAGTATCTGCAATATATATATCGCCGTTGTCCGCGATGAACATATCACCGGGCTCGTTAAGGGCTCCTACGCCGATATCCAGACCTGTAATAACTTTGTCTACAACATAACCGTTCTGAGAGGGAACAGGATCGCCCCACCAGTCGTAGTTGTAGCCATCGTAGGGTTCGTCAGCGTACGCAACGCTTGTGAAAAGTGTTACGGAAGCCATTACCGCAGCCGCAGCACGGACTGCGATGCGCTTAATTGATGGCACTCAAAATCATCCTTTCGTTAATTAATTCATCAATCCTTAAGACCCGAGTGAGCCATCGTTTCAACAACGTTGGACTGCAGGATAAGGAACAGTATCATCGGAGGTAACATCAGCACTACGACCGTTGCGGAGGAAACGCCGGTACGGGCAATACCCGCAGCAGCGATCTGCTGCATTACGATCGGGATAGGCTTAAGCTGCTCACTATAAACGAAGAGATAACCTGTGATCTGCCAAGCACCCTGGAAAGCGAAGATCATCAGTGTCAGCCAAGCGGGCTTAACGTTGGGCATTACGATCTGCCAGCATACTCTGAGGTGGCTTGCACCGTCAAGCTTTGCAGCCTCGATCATACTCTCAGGGATCTGACCCATGAACTGCTTCATAAGGAACAGACCCATAGGTGTAGCGATAAAGGGCAGTGTGATAGCCCAGTATGTATCGATCATACCGAGAGTTGCCATTACGATATACTGTACGATGTATGTAACAGAGGATGTGAACAGCAGCGCGATGTCGATCGTCTTGTTCATAGCCTTTACGCCGGGAGCCTTAACCTTTGCGAGCACATAAGCCGCAGAAGAGGAAAGGAACAGCTGAGCGATAGTTACAACAACAGATACGAATACCGAGTTGAATACATATCTTGAGAAGGGAACGTCCAGGCTGCCCGCAACCTTGAGCATATCCTCAAAGTTCTGGGAGGTGGGACGCTGTACATAAAGCTTGGGAGGGAATACGAAGAGTTCCTCGACAGGCTTTATAGACTGAATAACGGACAGGTAGATGGGGAAGAGCATGAACACACCGATAAGGCACAGGATAATGAATATCGCGATGTCGCCTCCGCGGGAGCCGCCCCACTTCTTTCTTTTCTGTATAATACGCATGTTCTGTCCTCCTTAAGTGTCCAAAATTCCGCTCATTGCCTTGCGTATTACGTTATTAACGAGCAGCATGACAACGAACAACAGGAAGCAGACCGCGCAGGCATAACCCATCTCGTAACGGATGGAACCGTAGTCGAAAGCGTGGGTCATGATTGTGTGCGCTGCGTAATCGGTAGAGGGGAATGCCGTCAGAGAACGTCCGATATCACCGGCGGTGAAAGAGGATGTGATCTGCATTACGGCTGCGAACAGAAGCTGCGGACCCATGCTGGGGATGGTGATGTACAGCAGTTCCTGCCAGCGGTTCTTGATACCCTCGATAGCGCCTGCCTCGTAACCGGATCTGTCGATACCCTGGAAGCCCGCACGAAGCGACAGGAAGCCTGCACCGAGGGACATCCACATCTGTACGACGATAACGCACATGAGGATATATCTTGCGTCAGTCAGCCACTGCTGAGGACCCTTGATAAGACCGAGATCCATCAGAGTGGAGTTAAGGAAGCCGTATGTATCGCCGGAGAAGATGAGCTGCCATGTTGCAAAGATGTTACCTGCAAGTGTGGGAGCGTAGAAGATGTATGTGAAAACAGTCTTGAGCGCGCCGGGCATCTCATTGATGAGCCATGCCAGCAGGAAGCAGAGCACGTAGCTGACAGGGCCTGTGATGATAGCGAATACAAGAGTATTCTGGATAGCAATAAGGAAAACGTCGTCCTGAAGGAACAGAGTATAGAAGTTGCTGAGTCCCACCCAAGTCGGGAACTGTACCATGTTGAAGCTGGTGAAACCGATGGGGAGGGAGATAAGAACAGGAATACCCGTAAAGATCAGGAACAGAATGAAGTACGGAAGTGCGAGTATATAGGCACTGCCGTTCTTTTTGATCTCACGCATGGTATAACGAAACTTACTGTCTTCGATATACTGCGATTTTTCTTTACCGAACAAGCTGATTCCTCCTAATTTTTATTGGGGAGAGCACTGCCCTCCCGGGGGACACCCGGGAATGGGTCATGCCTCTTCGTTGTAGAAGCCAAGTTCCTGCAGCTTTCTTACGATCTCAGAGTTGATATCTCTGTTGTAAGAGCTGAGCTGATATCTGGGGTTCTTCTGGTTGTTTACAACCGCTCTGAACGCGTTGTATACGTTACGTGTTACAGCGTAGGAAGCGGGAATGATCGGAACCTCCTGAAGGTTCATCATCTGGTCATAGATCTTGTTGTACTCGGAAGTGGACCAGTTGAGCTTGGAAAGAGCCTCTACGTTTGCGGTGTCATAACGGCCAAGCGGGCCCATGATAGCCTCGATCGTCTTACCGTACTCAACCTGTGTATCGGTCTCTGTAAACCACTTGATGAAGTCCCATGCAGCCTGTTTGTCGGAGCAGGACTGGAAGATAACTGCACCTGCGGAACCGGAGTTTGCGGTGTAGTCGAGAATCTTATTGCCGTTCTCGTCAGTTCTGTAGGAGCCGGGAACGTGGGTGAAGTTCCACAGACCCTTGATCTCGGGAGCAGCTACGTTCAGCTGGTTATAGAATGTGTAAGCCTGTACACATATAGGCATCTCACCTGTTCTGAAACGTGTGAATGCGTCGTAAGTCTGGTCGAAGTCGTAAACGGTGTAGAACTTTGTCCACTTTGTGAACGCCTCAACAGCAGCCTCTGTCTCGAATGTAGTAGCGGTCAGCGACTCGTTATAGAAGCTCTGACCTGTCTGGTTCATCAGAAGAACGAAGGTGTTACCTGCGTCGAATACCTGAGAAGAAACGTTGGAGGGAAGAAGCAGACCAACCTCAAGGTACTTTCTCTGAAGATCAGGGAGCATATTGATCAGCGAATCCCAGGACTCCGGAGGCTCATTGTAGCCGAGTTCTTCAAGAACGTCGGTACGGTAGAACAGCATCGGGAAGTTCTGAGTCAGCGGGATACCGTAAACACCATTATTGAACTCATAAAGTGTTGTGATATCATCGGTGAATCTGGAAACCACCTCGTCATAGTCGGTGAAATCCTTCATATTTACCAGCAGACCTCTGGAAGCGCAGACTACGGGGAAGTCGCCGCCGATGAACAATGCGACCTCAGGACCCTTACCTGCAAGTGTAGCCTCAAGCACAGCACCCTGTACAAGGCTGATAGCGATCTGTGTGGAGTGGTTGGGGTTATACTCGGAGCTTACAAGCTCGTTTACTACGGTAGCCTGGTCACGACCGAGGGAAACCCATACATTCAGCGCCTTTGTTGTGGAATCGGAGATGGATGTGTAATCCTCGAAGAAGGAGCCGATGAATGCCTGGAAACCAAAGGCAAAGGCAGCAAAGAAGTTGGAGCCCATGTCCTTGTAATTGTCGTGAGAAGTCTTAACTTCGATGTAGTCAAGCTCAAGAGGCTGATCACGGTAGTCACGCATCCATGCGGAAACCGCAGAGATCTGATCCTTGATGCTGCCGAGCATCAGAGGGATCTCGTCAGGCTCTTCAACTGCCATCTCAAGGATGACTGCCATTGTCTGGAGAGTAGAAGCCTCGGAACCCTCGCCTGTCATTCTCTCGATAAATGCCTTTTCCTCATAAAGAGTATCAATAGCGTTCTCGAATACGTCCAGCAGGTTGGGAATCTGCTCATCCAGGAAGTAGTCGTTGAACTCATCAGGGCTGGGACCTGTGATCATAAGTATACGTCTGTAGTAGTAGTTCAGATCGAAGATCAGGTCATCCAGACGCTGCATTACCTCGCCGATCTCGCCGGGGATCGCTTCCAGCATGATCTGGTTCTTGCCCTCGTTGAGGTAAACGTAGATAGCCTCGCCGTTGTCATCGCAGAACTCCACGCCCTGCCAGTTGGGATCGTACTTGATCTTAATGTCGTCAAGCTCCTTGCAGGGAACTACGCCGTTGACATACACGCGGCGGTTGGAGAAGAATCCGCGCATCGTGCTCTGACGTGCCTTAAGACGGATGGTGTAGTATCCGGCAGCAGGAACATCGAACTCCCAGCAGATAGACTGGGTAGCCTGATCCCATGTATCAAGGCCTATGGTATTATAGCGCTTGTTTACGGGATGGGAGGGGCTTACCGTGTAGTCGGTTCTGTCGTATGTAGGATACAGCGTGGAAGCTGTTGTGTACTTGGGGGACTCTGCCTCGATCAGGATAGCGTTGCCATCGGAGAGAGCAGGCGTGCTGTCGATCTGATCCTGTGTAGGCGCGATCTCTGTATAAGAAGGAAGCTCCTCACTGTTGAAGAAACGGATATCCTTCATGTAGATGTTTGTCTTTACGCCTTCAAGCGTTAATGTATGTTCACCCTCGGAAAGGTAGAAGAAATACGGAGTATTTATCAGACCATCCTTATCCTTTACGGGATACTCTACCCACAGCTCATCGTACTCGACCTGAGGGGGACGCTTCTGATTCTTCTTCTTTGCGTCATATTCGATAGCAGTTTCACTGTGCCAGTAACGGTCAAGCTCAACGAGCTGAACCTCGTCAAAGGGATTCTCGCCGTCGATCTTGAGACCCACCTCAACGGTGGTGTTCTGACCGGATACTGCATAATACTTCATCTTAAGATTATAAAGACCAGCAGTCTTTACATTGAATTTCCAGCTTATCGTGCCCTCGCTGTCCAGCCAGGAAACACAGTCCTCTTCGCCCTGGAAATCCTTTATCTCTGTAATTGCGCCGTCAGCAGCTTCGTAATCGGTAACATTGACGATTACCTCCTCCATCGGCTTGGGGGTGTCCGCGTATTTTTCAATGTAGTTCTTATACGCGTCCTCTCTGCTGCTCATGCCGACTGTGTCGGCACTTACCGATGATGACGTTGTAGCACTGCCCTCTTCCTCAGCAGCCGCGCCAACCGTCATCTGAAACTGAACAGAAGTTGCCAGCATCATTGCAGACAAAAACAACGATGTTATTCTCTTCAGCTTCGTACCTTGCATGTTTGCCACAGTATTTTCCACCTTTCCTAGTTTACTGTTTTGCAGCATATCGTAACCGGGCTTCTCCCTGCCCGATCTGAGATACTAAAATATTTTACAGGCGAGGATATATGCAGATCCTGCCATCGTCAAGCTCAACGCGGACCTTGTCGCCGCCCTTGAGCCCAAGCTCCTCAAGGTATTCCTTGGGGATCTGCAGACGTCCCGCGCGGTCGAGTACCGACAGCTCCTCATGTCCCGCATCTGCAGCAGCTTCTGAAAGCTCGCCGAAGGACTTGAGAACAGACGCCTTGCGCACAAATTCTGTCGAGGTCTTACCATCGCGGATAGCAACCACGCGATCGATCTCGGCAGAAAGCTTTGTATCATGCGTTACTATTATAATGGTAACGCCCATGACCTTGTTAAGATCGCGGAAAACATCCAGAATGAGCTTTGCGGTCGCGGTATCTACCGAACCCGTAGGCTCATCTGCAAGCAGCAGCTTGGGATTATTGGAAAGCGCGATCGCGATCGCAACTCTCTGCTGCTCACCACCCGACATCTGGTCCAGCCTGCTGTTCTTCCTGTGGGAGAGTCCCACCATATCAAGCAGCTCTATCGCCCTCTGGCGTCTGCCCGAGAAGCCCGAAAGCAGCAGCGGCATCTCAACATTCTGGACCGCCGTTAAATACGGAATCAGGTTGCGCGCATTATTCTGCCACACAAACCCGACTGTTTTTCGCTTGTATTCGATAAAGTCCGCCTCGCTGAACTTAAGCATATCCTTTCCGTCAATGAAAAGGCTGCCTGCGGAGGGGCGGTCAAGACCACCCAGCATATTAAGCAGAGTAGATTTACCACTACCACTGGCGCCGACGATACCCATCAGCTCGCCACGTTCGACTGTAAGATCGAGGCCCTGCAGAGCCATGACCTCGACCTCCGAGGATTTGTAGATCTTTACCAGATTGTCCGCCTGAACCATGACGTTTTCGGGCGGAGCCAGCATTACTTTTTTAGGCATCCGTTCCCTCCTCGTCCGTTTCAGGGTTTATTGTGACATCGCTTATTACGCCGTCCTCCAGCGTGTAAACGATATCAGCCACCTCCATCATGGAGGTATCGTGAGTTGTCATAACAATGGTGAGGTCATTGTTTCTCACCAGATCCTTGAAGAGTTTCATAACAGCAAAACCCGTCGGGGAGTCAAGCTCAGCGGTAGGTTCGTCAGCAAAGATTATCTTCGGTGAAGTTGCAATAGCTCTGGCGATAGCAACACGCTGCTGCTCACCACCGGACATCTCACCGGGACGATGATACATACGTTTTTCAAGTCCGACCTGAATAAGACTCTGCTTTGCACGCTCCACGCGCTCCCGATAAGGCAACTTTGTTAACCTCAGCGCGAATTCCACGTTTTCGAAAGCAGTCATCGTTGAGATCAGGGCAACCGACTGAAAAACGAAAGCCATATCACAACGCCTCAGCCTGTCCCTCGCGGGATCTGGGAGTTTTGTGATATCGTTATCATCGGTGAGGAAACGAACCTCACCTGAAGTTGGTCTGTCCAACGCTCCAAGTATATTGATCAGCGTAGTCTTACCCGAGCCTGAACGCCCGCGCAGCACAGACAGCTTATTGGGCTGTATCTGCAGATTTATCCCTTTAAGGGCATGAACAACGCTGCCGTCGCCGATCTTGAAATCCATGCAGACGTTGTTAGCTTCGATAATATGTTCCATTTTAGTCCTTTCGCCTGCTGGAAACAGGTGTTAATTTACACAAAGTCATAACACCGCTATCATATATACCGTATTAATTATATCAAATTTATACTCTATTGTCAATAAGATTTGAATTTTTTTATGCACTTTAGATAAATCACAAAACAGGTGCTCTTACTGCTGAAAAAGTCCCGCTGTTATACGGGATCGAACCTATATTTTGTGCGGTTGCATAGTGTAATCTTTTTTGTGTACAAGATATTGATTCATTATATGTTCAACGCCATGGGTTGAATCATTTTGAATTTGCCATTACTCAAGAATTGTTATTTTAGCCAAAAATCTCATTATGCTTTTGGCTATTGTTACTTCAAAGGTTGATAAAACAAAAACCTCCCCTTTCGGGGAGGTCATGTTCTAGTTAGAATAAGATTTTTTTCAGATCAACTCTGAATTAGGATCTCTTCTTAGCTACGATGATAGCAGCGCCAGCGAGAACTGCGGGAACTACTGCGAGAGCGATACCTGTGTCAGGAGATGTTGCACCGGAAGTATCCTGTGTTGCATCAGCTGTAGAATCAACTGTTGTATCAGCTGTAGAATCAACTGTGATATCTACTGTAACATCAACTGTAGCATCAACTGTAGCGTCTACTGTAGCATCAACTGTAGCGTCTACTGTAGCGTCAACTGTAGCATCAACTGTAGCATCAACTGTCACATCACCAACAACTGTCTCTTCAGAGATGATAACTGCCTCAATAGCAGAATCAGCTGTAACGTCAGCCTCGAAGCCAGCGTCAGCAACGAGCTCGATTGTAGCAACGTCATCAGCCTCGCCGATTACGTTGTATGTGATTGTACCGATAACAGTACCATCAGCGGGAGCCTCAACGTCAGCATAGAGGAGGTAATTGTCCTCAAATACTACCATTGCCCAGCTAGAAAGAGCGTCGCCCTTTACGAACTCTACGAACTCGAGGTTCTCAGAAGCGTTAACAGTGAGCTGTGTACCTGTTGTTGTCATGCCGTTAGCAGTGAGCTCAACAGTGATTGTCTCACCTGCGATAGCTGTATCTTCAACCATCACAGGAACGATAGCAGCGTTAGCTGCGATAGCTGTCATAGAGAGAACAGCAGCAGCAGCGCCGAGAGATAAAATCTTCTTCATATTATTTTCCTCCATAAATTTTTGTTTATATAATCATCCCATTGCCGAGGCCGAAGCCTCGGCGGGAGTGATCACAAAACTTAAAAAGATTAAGCGTTAGCCTTAGCGATCTTCAGGATCTCGGAAGCATCCATTACTGTGATGCCAGCGTTGCCGTCGAGCTCAGCAAGTGTGAGCTGCTCAGCATCGAGCTCCTGGATCTTAGCGATGTGCTGCAGGATAGCAGAAGCATCGAGTACGTTTACAGAACCATCTCTGTTAACGTCGCCCTGAGCGTACTCAGGCTTAACGTTACCAGCAGCTGTGTTGGTCAGTGTGTTGTAAGCATTGTACAGGTAGTAGTGCTCGTTGTTGAGATCATACTTTGTACCGTTTACAGTACCAACGTAAGCGTAGATGGAGCCCTCGAGAGTCATGATGTAAGTAGCAGCATCATACTTCTGGTTTGTGATAACGCGGTTTGTACCGAGGAACTTGTCTCTCAGATCGTTGAATGCAGCGTTGTCATAGTACTTAGCAATCTCGCCTGTAGCCTTATCCGTGTAGTACAGAACATCATCGATAGCGTTCAGCCAGTAAGCAGCATCGTTCAGAGCAGCCTCGAGCTTGTCATCGCATGTGATCTCATCAGCGTCGATCTGAGCGGAAACCTTAGCGATCAGATCATATACATCCTTGTACTCGATCTTGAGTGCCTCATACTCTCTGAGGAGCTGATCGTATGCGCCATTCTTGGTTGCGCAGTCGCTCAGCCAGTGGTATACAACTGTGGAAGCCTCGTAGATGTCGCCATCAGCAGCTGTACCAGCGTTGTAATCCTTGTAATCCTTGTCGCTGTATGTCTCAGCCAGCCACTCCTGAACTCTCTCACACTCGTCAACGAGAGCCTTGTTAGCTGCGGAGAAGATGGGAGCGTGTGCTGTCTCCTCGATGAGGTCATAGCACTTCTCAAGCAGAGAGAGGATCTGTGCACGGTTGTGGAACTCACCTGTTGCAGTAGTCTCAGAGAAGCCCTGGTTGCAGAAGTGATCTGTGATAGCATACTGCAGGTAGCGGTATACAACATCCCACTCCTTGGGAGCGCCTTCAGCAACGCCGTCAACCTTAACAACAGCCTTTGTATCGATATCATCCTCGATACCGAAGTTGCCGTTTACATACTCTGTAGCGAGCCAGTAAGCGTAAGCAAGAGCGGGGTTCTCTTCCTCTGTGTTGCCGTTGCAAGCCTCGAACATAGCAGCAGTCTCGCCGAAGTCAGCCTTGATCAGACCAGCCAGATCGAACTCGATTGTACCGGAGATTCTCTGGTAACCCTCAACGCCCTCAGCGTAATCCTTAACGTCAACGTTGTCGAGGCTCAGCTCGCCGCCTGTCCACTTACCATCCTTGTCCAGGGGAACGAATACATCAGCATCGCCCTTGAGGAGGATAGTAGCCATGTTGGAACCGATCTTGCCAGTGCTGTCCTTAGCAACCTTCCACTCGAAAGTTGTTGTTGTAACGTTGTCTTCGCCAACAGTCTCAACGATGAGGTCGTACAGATCCTCGCAGGATGTCTGGCCAGCCATCTCCATAGCAGCGTAAGCAAACTGCTTGGAGTATGTGTTCATCAGTCTGAGAACAGCGATCTTTGTTGTAGCGGAAACAGAGTCAGCCTTCCAAGCGTTGAATGCATCAATAGCCTTAAGGCAATCCTGATATGCGATTACAATATCTTCCTTAGTTGTATCTGTGATGTTCTTGTAGCCGATCAGCTCTTCGTAGTTCTCTGTGATCAGGTAAGCATCATCAGCAGCGGAGAGTGCGTCAAATGCATCACCGTATGTGATGAACTGGTTGTTTGCGCCCCAGTTAACAGGACGTCTCCAATCCTCGTAAGCGAACTCCTTAGTGAGCAGCTCCTGGTATGTCTTGATAGCAGCAACAAACTGAGACTTTGTTACATGATCCAGAGGCTTAAGATCAGCGATAGCCTTTGCTACAGTGTGGTATGCACCGTCGATCTCCTTAGCGTCGAGAGACTCAACATAGCCCTCGGGGGGATTTGTACCCAGACCGATATCAATGTGGTACTGCCAGTTCATCTTAACGATGTCATAAGCGTTACGAAGAGCCTGGAAAGTATCAGCTGTGTAATATCTGTCCATGATCTCTACCTGGTAGATGTTGTTTGTATCGATGATCTCCTTAGCGTCAGCAAGGATATCCTTAACATCCTGCAGTGTGTGGCAGATGGTCTCCTGAGCCTTCTTCTTGAGAGAGCAAGCGTATACCATTCTCCAAGCAACTGTGTAGTCAGCAGCGCTAGCATCTGTAGCAGCGAGAACAGCCTCAGCATAAGCGAGAGCGTCGTTCAGCAGCTCGAGATCCTTCTCAGCGTACTCCTGCTCAGCCTTAGTAAGCTGCCAAGCATCATCATAGGGAGCAATGAGAGTTGCAAGATCATCCTTAGACTTTACATGATTTGCCATGTCTTCTGCATTGGCAACAACTGCGATGGAAGAAAGTGCCATTACAGAAGCCATTGCGGAAGAAAAGATTCTTCTTCTTAACATAATAGTCCTCCTAAAAAAAGTTTGTTTTAAAACATCTCTGAGTTATCGGGCACTCGGATGTGTTTAACGGAAGTTTAATTCACCGTCTACTACCGTAGTCGGCGGAAGCACCGAAAAAGTTTCAGAAAATTTCAGAATTTTTTCGGTTTTTTCTGCTACACCACGGTAGTCACGGATAAATTCAGAAAAGTTTCAGAATTTTTTAAAAAATTTCAAAAAATTCTTGTGAGCAGTTAAATTACTTTCTCTTCTTGGAAAGAACAACTGCGCCTGCAGCTACAACTGCGAGACCTGCAACAGCAGCAACACCCTCAACGCCTGTATCGGGGGACTGCTTGTCAGTTGTGGGAGTGTTAACGTCTACGGAAGAGTCGGAACCACCCTCAGAACCTGTAGCATCATCGCCACCTGTGGAGCCACCTGCAGCGGGGCCGCCATCGAGGGGATAACCCTGACCATCGAGCTGGCAGAGAGCTGCGCCGTTATCGTCGAGCAGACCGCACTCGATTACCTGGTACTCAGACATACCGTTGTCCCAGCCCTGCATGAAGATGCGGTACTGAACGATGTGGTCGCCTTCGATACCGTTAACAGCCTCGTCAAAGTTGAACATAGCTGTCAGCTTGTATGTGTAGTCGCCAACCTTCTCAAACTGGAAAGCCTTGTCTGTAGCGAGAGTAGCAAGACCGAGCTCCTCATCCATTACGCCCCAGAACTCACCCTGAGAGGGCCAGTTGTATGTGGACTTATCTGTATCGGAGTGCAGGGATGTAACGATACCGCCGCCGATGGAGCCGTCCCACCAGAGTCTGTTGCCGTCAGCGCCGAAGCTGTCGGTCTCGGGGATTGTTACTGTAAAGTAAGCACCGCCGATATCATCGAGAGCAAAGCCATAGTCATCAGCAAGTGTGGAAACGGGAGCGTCAGCCTCACCTGTGGAAACAACCATGATACCGTAGTTACCGGAACCGCTGTTCTCTACGTAGCTGTTAACATCAGAGCCCCAGGGCTTGAAGTTAGCGCTTGCTGTAGCTGCGAGAGCTGTTGTAGCGATAGCAGCTGCTGCAACTGTAGAAAGAATCTTTGTGATCTTCATAACGAAAAATCCTCCTTAAAAATTTGTGGCTCCGCCGCTCTGAATAGCAGCGGAAATTTACCTTAGCTAAGGTTAAGCTATGCATCGGGACATAGCTACCCTTGTATACCAATATACCATTTTTGAGCCTATTTCGTCAATGTGCAATTTGTATAAATCTTCGTTTTGTTTTTAGAAGAATTGTGCAACTTAACGATTTTAAGTAAAAACGATCACTACAAATGGCTTTATTATGCCATTTTAAATCGTTTAGGTAATTTGCTTAAATCAGCTTAAATTTGCATTCTGCCTGCATATTTGTATTAAAAAATGTACTTTTCCGCCCATAATACGTGCTTTATCAGGCATTCCCGATAAAAAAAACAGATAAAACGCACAAAAGCACTTGAAAAAAATACGTTTCTGTGGTATACTAAGACCTGTCACATCCGCCTCTTTAGTTAAATGGATATAACAGCCCCCTCCTAAGGGGCAGTTGTAGGTTCGATTCCTACAAGGGGTGCCACAGCCCAAAAAAGCCACGCTTTGCGTGGCTTTTTTGGACGTTGCAACGTTTTTTACTTCGATTTTCCCTTATGGAAAATCGATTTCGCTCTGCGAAACCGAAAAAACGTCGCGGGCGCGTTCTCCTTTTTTATCGTGCACTTCTCCTGCGTGGCTTTTTTGGATGTTGCAACGTTTTTTACTTCGATTTTCCCTTATGGAAAATCGATTTCGCCCTGCGAAACCGAAAAAACGTCGCGGGCGCGTTCTCCTTTTTTATCGTGCACTTCTCCCGCGTGGCTTTTTTGGACGTTGCAACGTTTTTACTTCGATTTTCCCTTATGGAAAATCGATTTCGCCCTGCGAAACCAAAAAAACGTCGCGGGCACATTATACATATCAGAAAGGATCAACATGAACAACTACGACCATCTTTCCCGATTTTCAAAGGACGAGCTGATACAGCTCATCGAAATATACTCCAAGAACTGGCTTGCGATGGACGGTGTCTGGTTCCAGTCCGTCGAAAGTAAGCTCGGAATGGACGAGGCGATGTACCACGACGCCGAAGCCTGGCGCCGTTTTACTGTTATTGAAGCAAGAAAGATCAAGGCATTTCTGAAGCTTCCCGACAACTCAGGCATAGACGGGCTTGCGCAGGCGCTGAAGCTCAGATTTTATGCCAACATCAACAAAGATACTATCGAGATAAACGGCGATACTCTTATATACACCTCAGTTGATTGCCGTGTACAGCGTGCAAGAGAACGAAAGGGGATGCCGTTTCATCCCTGCAAAAGTGTCGGCATCATAGAATACAGCGGCTTTGCAAAGGAGATAGATGACCGATTCACCTGCGAGTGTATAAGCTGCTACCCCGACATTACCGACAACACCTGCTGCTGTAAGTGGAAATTCACGCTGAACAAATAAAAAGAGGGCATTAAGCCCTCTTTAATATATATTATAATAGTATCAATCGTTATAGTACATTTTTATAAAATCCTCGGCAAGCTTTACCGAGCCATCGATGCCAAGCACCGAGCTGTCGAGGCATAACTGATAGTTCTGAGGCTGTCCCCAGCGTTTGTCTGTATAGTAATTATAATAAGAGGTGCGCTGCTTATCCACACGCTTCACATAGTTCTCTGCGTGACGTTCCTCGATGCCATAGACCTCGATCGCACGCTTCACGCGCTGCTCAAACGGTGCCGATATAAACAGATTTATTACTCCGTTGAAATCACGCAGTGCGTAATCGGCACATCTGCCGATAATAACGCAGGATTGCTCCGAGGCGATCTTCTGGATGACATTGAGCTGTGCAAAGAACAGTGTATCATCAAAGGGGATACCACCCTGGCCATAAGTCGTGGATAGCAGATACAAAAAGCTGTTGGTGCGCTTTTCGTCATTCTCCTCAAAGTGGTTTTTATGGATGCCGCTGTGCTCCGCAGCAAGCTCCAGAAGCTTATTATCGTAAAATTCCACTCCAAGCGACTTGGCGAGCTTTTCGCCGATCTCTCTGCCGCCACTTCCGTACTGTCTTGTTATGGTAATGATCTTTCTTGACATAATAGCACCTCCAGACGCAGGACATTCCCCTGTCACATGCGTATATTTCTACATACATTATAGCATACGCGCCCGAACTTGTCACCACTTTTCACAATATTTTCTGTTAATACGGCAGAACTTTGTATAAATTCACAGCAAATTATCAAAAAACTTAGACAAAAAAGCAAAACGGCACTGATCTGCAGTGCCGTTTTTTTAATTATACATATCAGGTTTCAGTGATCTCAGATCACTTTACGATGTACTCACCGATCTCAGCGAGGAAATCGTTGCAGGAATCGCTGTGAATGTTCAGTGTCAGCTCCTTGGAGAGGTCGAGGCTGAAGATACCCATGATGGACTTTGCATCGATAGCATATCTGCCGGAGATGATGTCTACATCATAGTCACACTTTGTAACGATGTTCACGAAATTCTTAACGTCATTGATTGTGTTGATGTTGATCTTAGCTGTTGTCATAATTTTACGTCCTTTCTTTTCTGTACTTCTGTGGTTTTCTGTATGATACCACATCATTTTTCTTTTGTCAACGGGAATTCTGCCGTTTTTTCACTTATTTTGCCGCGAATTTTGCGATCTCCTCATAAAGCTGGTCTGCGCTCTTGCCCTCGCCTCTGATGACCATATCGAGGGGCTTCGCGAGATCAAGGCTGAAGATACCCATGATAGACTTTGCGTCCACCGCGTATCTGCCTGAGATCAGATCACAGTCGAATTCATACTTGTTGGTGATGTTTACAAATTCCTTTACGTCTTCGATCGTGCCAAGCATAATTTTGAGTTCCTTCATTAAAATCGCCGCCTTTCATTGTTTTGTTTAGTTGTCTTTTGTTGTCTTTGTGTACAAGTCTTTATCTGTCTTTTCGGTTATTTTTGCTAACCTCAATATAAATATAGCAACAAAATAAAAAATAGTCAATAGCTTATTGCAAAATTCGGAATAATCAAGTATAATGAATATATATTGAAATTTGGTTTTTGTGTAAAATGTCAAAACCAACAGCTTAATTTAATGTAATTTGCCTAAAAGACTTTGCGAAAGGAGCATATTCATGACGTTTTCGGTGTACACACTCGGATGTAAAGTCAATTCCTGCGAAAGCGCCGCAATAATAAAAAGTATGCTCGATGCGGGTTTTGAAAAAGCAGACGCTGAAGCTTCGGCAGATATCTGCATAATAAACTCATGCGCCGTAACAAGCATGAGCGTAAAAAAAGCACGCCTGCATATCTCCCGCTGCAAAAAGGACAACCCCGACAGCATCGTGATATTGTGCGGCTGCTTTCCGCAGGCCTATCCCGAAGATTCTGCACAGACAGAAGCAGATCTGATCATCGGAAACGGTGCAAAGGCTTATATCCCGCATCTGCTCAAAGAGTATCTGGAAAAGCCCGGAAAAACAGTGTATATAAACCCTCTGCCGAGAGAGTTTGATATGCTTTGTGCTGAAGCAGATCTCGACCGCACCCGTGCTTTTATTAAAATAGAGGATGGCTGTGACCGTTTCTGTACATATTGTATAATCCCGACAGCCCGTGGCAGGGTCCGCTCGATGCCACTCAGCGAGATAACCCGACAGGCACAGCTTGCCGCACAAAGCGGACACAAGGAGATAGTCCTGACGGGAATAAACCTGAGCTGCTACGGACAGGAGCTTGACCTCACCCTCGGCGATGCAGTCAAAGCCGCCGATGTGGACGGAATAGAGCGGATACGCCTCGGCTCGCTGGAGCCTGATATGATGACGGACGGAGAGATAGCAAAGCTCCTTGAATGTCCGAAGCTGTGCCCGCACTTCCATCTTTCACTGCAGAGCGGAAGCGACAGCGTACTTAAGCGTATGCGCCGCAGATATGACACCGCCCGGTATGAGAAGGTCTGCCATAAGCTAAGGAGAGCTTACCCCGACTGCTCGATAACCACCGATATAATGGTGGGCTTTGCAGGCGAGACGGATTCCGAATTCGCCGAAACAGCAAGCTTCGCCGAGAAGACAGGTTTTGCAAAGATACACGTTTTTCCTTATTCTATAAGAATGGGAACTGTGGCAGCCATGAGGAGCGACCATGTGGTACCTCACGTAAAATCCGCCCGTGCAAAGCAGATGAACGAAACTGCAAAGCGGCTGGAGCAGGAATTCCTGAAAAAACAGATCGGCAAGGAATTCACAGTTCTTATCGAAAAACCTCAATCCGACGAGTATAGCAACGGATTTACCGAGAGTTATATTCCCGTCAGGATATACGGAGAGCAGATAGAAAGACACTCACTCGTAAGAGTGAAGATAACAGGCGCTGCGGAACAGTATTGCACCGCAGAGATCATCTGAGTAAAAAATAAGGAGCAAAAAAGCTCCTTTTGAACATAATGGAGGACAAAGAAATGGCAGTTTATCGTATCTATGTGGAGAAGAAGCCCGAGTTTGCGGTTGACGGAAAGGCTACCCTTTCCGACCTCACCGTTGCCCTCGGCATCAAGTCGGTGGAGGATGTACGCATCATCAACCGTTATGACGCAGAGCAGCTACCCAGAGAGAATTTTGACAAGGCTATCCCCACAGTATTTTCCGAGCCGCCCGTTGACGAGGTGTTCGAGCAGCTTCCCGAGCTTGCAGCGGACGAGCGTATGTTCGCAGTGGAATTCCTTCCCGGTCAGTTCGACCAGAGAGCAGATTCCGCAGCACAGTGCATCCAGATGCTGTGCAAGGGCGACAGACCTGTTGTAAAGTACGCAAAGATCTATATCCTCAAGGGCAAGATCACAGATGAGGAGTTCGACAAGATCAAGCACTATCTCATCAACGCTGTGGAATCCCGTGAGTGCGGCTTTGAGGAGTACCAGACCCTTGAAGTAAAATACGAAATCCCCACTTCCGTCGAGACCCTTGACGGCTTTATCGACAAGACTGACGCAGAGCTTGCCGACTTTGTAGTGAAGTACGGCCTTGCTATGGACAACGATGACATCAAGTTCTGTCAGGATTACTTCAAGAGCGAGAACAGAAATCCCACTATCACAGAGATCAGAATGATAGATACCTACTGGTCCGACCACTGCCGTCACACCACATTCGGCACTATCATCGATGAGGCTGACATCGCTCCCGCATACATCGCCGATACTTATGCAGAGTACAAGGCTGACCGTGAGGAGCTTGGCAGAGGCAGCAAGCCCATCTGCCTTATGGACATCGCTACCCTTGCCGCTAAGAAGCTCAAGGCTGACGGCAAGCTGAACGACCTCGACGAGTCCGAGGAGATCAATGCCTGCTCCGTTAAGATCACAGTTGACGTTGACGGAGAGGATCAGGAATGGCTGCTGATGTTCAAGAACGAAACTCACAACCACCCCACAGAGATCGAGCCCTTCGGTGGTGCGGCTACCTGCCTCGGCGGTGCTATCCGTGACCCGCTCTCGGGACGCTCCTATGTATATCAGGCTATGCGTGTAACAGGCGCATCCGATCCCCTGCTCCCCGTTGAAAAGACCATCAAGGGCAAGCTGCCCCCCAGAAAGATCACAACTACCGCTGCGGCAGGCTACTCCTCCTACGGTAACCAGATCGGTCTTGCAACAGGTCACGTTGCAGAGATCTACCACCCCGGCTACATGGCTAAGAGAATGGAGATCGGTGCTGTTGTAGGTGCCGCTCCCATCGAGAATGTAAGACGTGAGAGACCCGCTCCCGGCGATGTTATCATCCTGCTTGGCGGACGTACAGGCCGTGACGGCTGCGGCGGTGCAACAGGCTCCTCCAAGTCCCACAGCGTACAGTCCCTCGAGTCCTGCGGCGCAGAGGTACAGAAGGGTAACGCTCCCGAGGAGAGAAAGCTCCAGCGTCTGTTCAGAAACCCCGAGGCTACACGCCTTATCAAGCGCTGCAACGACTTCGGCGCAGGCGGCGTTTCCGTTGCCATCGGCGAGCTGGCTGACGGCCTTGAGATCGACCTCAACGCAGTTCCCAAGAAGTATGACGGCCTTGACGGCACAGAGCTTGCTATCTCCGAATCTCAGGAGAGAATGGCTGTTGTGGTTGCCGCTGAGGACGCTGACAAGTTCCGTGCACTGGCTTCTCAGGAGAACCTCGAGTCCACTCCCGTTGCTGTAGTAAAGGAAGAAGCAAGACTCCGCATGAACTGGAACGGCAAGACCATCTGCGATATCAGCAGAGAGTTCCTTAACTCCAACGGTGCAGAAAAGCACACAAAGGTAGCTGTTCCCGCAGTAAATGTAAGCTATTCCACAGGCCGCACCAACACCGCAAAGGATTGGGAGAGCCTTGTAACAGATCTTAATGTATGCTCCCAGAGAGGACTTGTACAGAGATTCGACTCCTCCATCGGCGGTGCGACTGTACTGATGCCTTTCTCGGGCAGAACACAGCAGACCCCCGTACAGGCTATGGCTGCCAAGATCCCCATGATAAACGCAACCACAAGCACAGCATCCATAATGGGCTGGGGCTTCAACCCCGCTATCTCCGAGCAGTCCCCCTACCACGGTGCTGTATGTGCAGTTGTTGAGAGTATCGCAAAGGTAGTTGCGGCAGGCGGCGACAGCGAAAAGTGCTGGCTGACCTTCCAGGAGTATTTTGAAAGAACACAGGGCAAGGCAGAGCGTTGGGGCAAGCCCTTCTCCGCACTGCTCGGCGCATATAAGGCACAGCTCGAGATGGGCTGCGGCGCTATCGGCGGTAAGGACTCCATGAGCGGTACCTTCGAGGATATCGATGTACCTCCCACCCTCGTATCCTTCGCAGTTTCCACAGCAAAGGCAGAGGACATCATCTCCGCAGAGTTCAAGTGCCCCCTCAGCAAGATCGGCTATATCGCTCCCGAATACGATGAGAACGGCCTGCCGAACTTCGACAGCGTTAAGGCTGTATTCAGAAAGATCACAAAGCTTATCAAGGAAAAGAAGATCATGTCCGCATGGTCCGTTGCAAACGGCGGTCTTGCAGAAGGCGTATTCAAGATGACCCTCGGAAACCGTGTAGGTGCAAGCCTTGTCGAGCTTACAGACGATGAGCTGTTCACACCCGTATACGGCGCATTCGTCCTCGAAATGGACGGCGATATCGACGGCATCCGCACCATTGGTGAAACCACCACCGAGTACGAGATCACCTGCGGCGGCGTTAAGCTTGACATCGCATCTCTCGAGAAGAAGTGGAACGACGTTCTTGAGCCTATCTTCAAGGCACAGCTTCCCGCAATGCCCGCACCCGAGACCATCGCTTACGACAAGGGCTGTGAGCTTATCGAGACACATACCTGCCCCAAGATCGCAAAGCCTAAGGTACTCATCCCCGTATTCCCCGGCACAAACTGCGAGTACGATATGGCCAACGCATTCAACCGCTACGGCGGCGACAGCGAGATCTTCGTTATCCGCAACCTGTCCGCAAAGGATATGGAGGAGAGCGTGGCAGAGTTCACACGCCTCATCAAGCAGTCCCAGATGGTGGCTATCCCCGGCGGCTTCTCCGGCGGTGACGAGCCCGAGGGTTCCGCAAAGTTCATCAACGCATTCTTCCGCAACCCCATGATAAAGGAAGCAGTAGAAGAGATGCTGTACAACCGTGACGGTCTTATGATCGGTATATGCAACGGTTTCCAGGCACTCATCAAGCTTGGTCTTGTGCCCTTCGGAAAGATCGTTCCCCTTACCGCAGAAAGCCCCACACTTACATACAACACCATCGGCCGTCACCAGTCCCAGATGACTATGACAAGGATCTGCACCAACAAGTCCCCCTGGCTGATGCACACAAAGGTAGGCGACCTGCATAATATCCCGATCTCCCACGGCGAGGGCCGCTTCGTAGCTCCCGAGGCTGTTATCAGAGAGCTTATCGCAAACGGTCAGGTAGCAACACAGTATGTTGACCTTAAGGGTAATCCCACAATGGATGTTGCATACAACCCCAACAGCTCCATGTACGCTATCGAGGGTATAATCTCTCCCGACGGACGTGTGCTTGGTAAGATGGGCCATACAGAGCGTCTTACTCCCAATGTTGCAAAGAACGTTGACGGCAACAAGGAACAGCTCCTGTTCAAGGGCGGCGTAGACTACTTCAGAGGCTGATACTGAAGCTTTCGCTTCGATCATGGTTTACCGATAATATTAATAAGCGACTTCTGATGCCTATATCAGAAGTCGCTTTTCGTATATACGGGAGATCCAGGAGCAAGATCTTTGCTTTTTGTAAATTTTATAATAAAAACCTGTCACCTTTCGGGGATTTATTTTGTTTTAATTAATAGGATACCGATAGCCCTGCGCTAATTTGACAAATATGTGTATATCGTGTATAATAAAAATGTATGTGTTTTTCACTTGATTTTAAGCAATTGCTAAACATTACATCATTTTATACAAATAGTAAACAACTTAATGTATAAATTTCTTTAAAAAAACTGAAACTTTTTGAGAAAAACCGCTGACTTCAGTAATGTAGGCGGGGAAACGAGGTGAGCTCCGCGTGGAAAATATCGATATAGACAGCTATTTTGACACCGTGTACGCGGAGACATTCAACTCCGTTTCGCGTTTCGTGGTAAGCCACGCCGCCCGTTTTCAGGACGCCGAGGACATCGTCCAGAACGTCTATACCCGCTTCTACAAACGCCTTAAAGACAAAGGCTTCGACGATATCGACAATGCCGAGGCGTTTGTGATAAACATCGCAAAATTCGAGTGCAAGAGCTTCTTCTCCGGCTTTCTGAAGCGTCGCGATAAGGTCATGAATATGTCCGACTTCGACGAGGAGCAGTCCGCCGCCCTTGAAGCAGAGCTTTCCCGCGACCAGAAAAAGCTTGAGGATGTAATGTCCGACAAGATACTGGCAAAACAGATATTCGATGATATAATGTCAGATGACGAAACAGTGGGAAAGATATTCTATATGCACTTCGTAATGGATATGAAGCTTGATGAGATCGCCGAAAAGCTTGACATGAAGCTTTCTACCGTTAAAACCAAACTATATCGTACCCTGGAACGACAGAAGAAAAAATTCGGGATCTGATAACAGACCCACATATATGAAATTATATCGGAAGGAGGTTGTGCTTTGTGAATAAACATGATTTTTATAAGCAGCTTATGAGCGAATATTCATTTGACGCGGATAAGATCAAGGAAAATGCCAGAAAAGGCAAATTTGCAAGGCAGAAGATCTCCCCGATAGCAATAGGTCTTACTGCTGCTGTCGCAGCTTGTACCGTTGCGTGCGGTACCATCGCAATAACAATGATGGAAAGCAGGAACGGTGTAGACCTTATAGATACCAGCGGTCAGACCCTGTCTGCACTGTCTGCATCCGAGCGCGTACAGAACGCCATAGAACAGCAGACCAAAGCAAAAGACAGTGAAGAAATACAGAGCGTGCTGGTCACCTTCAGTGCGCCCCAGACCGCCGATGAGGTAGAACGCATACTCTCCGCCCATACCGACAGCAATATCCCCGTCAAAGCGGTGTTCCTGTCCGATGGAAGCAGAGTGACAGGCAGCAGCGAGGTCGCTTCCGTGTTCGAAAGCGACAATACGGTTTCTGCTATATGCATCGAGTGTGCAGGCTCCGTTATGAGCCTCCTCCAGAGCGATCCCGATATCTTCCTTGTGGAGCTGATGTCTGAAAGCGACTTTGATACAGCAATCCCCATCAGCCCCGATGTAATAGAAACTACAGAGGTGATCATCCCCGATATAGATATCCCTGTACCTGATATCCAGGATGAACCTGTAATAACCCCCGGCGGTGAGGATATTATCCCGATCATCCCCATCCTCCCCGAGACCGAGGAAACTGTCACTGTGACAGAAACCACCGATACGGTTGAAACATCCGAGATCGAAGAGACCGTCGACTTCGGCAATACAGATGAAACCACAGGCAGCACAGAGATCCTCCCCGAGACCGAGGAGACCGATGTTCCCGAAACGCCCGTTACACCTGTACTCCCCGAAGCCCCTGTAACAGAAGAGGCTCCGCCTGCTGTGACCGATCCGCAAACAACGGAAGCTCCCGAAACAGAGATTGTTCCCGAGCAGCCCGAACAGCCTGTAGCTCCTCCTGTGCAGCAGCCGCCTGCGGATGTGACACTGACACCCGATATCAAGGATATCGTTTATCAGTCGGAGAATGTTTCCGCAATATCGGCATACTTCCTTGAAAATAACATCTTCTTCACCAGAACGGCCGAAGGAATTGCACTGTATGAGTATTACGGTGGCAAGGAGACCCTGATCGACAGCGTTCCCTGCCTTGAATCCAGGGTGCACTGGGTATCCGAAACCGGCACAAAGCTTCTCGTATCCGGCCTCAGCAGTGAGGGCAACCGCAATAAGATGTGGCTCGTTGACTCTCAGTCGCGCAACATCTTTGACATCCATGCAGAAGATGCCATCATGTACGGAAATCTGTCAAGCGCAGGTTACGACAGCAACAACAGAAGACTGTTCCTTAACACAAAGATCGATGGAATATACTATCTGTATGCACTTTCTCTGGATGGCTCAAAGCTCTCGTATATCGAGACTCCGTTCTGGAGCAGCGCAAAAATAACTATGCTCGGCAGCAGCAGCAATAACATTTATCTCTCAGTAAACGATGCTTCGCTGACACAGATATATCGCGTCAATATCCTCACAAGAGAAAGCAATATCATAAAGACCTATGATAACAATCCTAAGATCGTAAGCAACCTCGCATTCACCCATGCAGTGATATCCCCTGCCGAAAGCGCTCTGACAGGCACTATCGAGATATTCGATCCCGAAACGGAAAGCTTCATCTCTACAGGCCACTTCAATGAAAGCGTGACCTTCGGAGCAAGCAGGCACAGCCTCAGCATCGGCGGCAGCTTCTTTACGATCAGCGGCGGAGCGATAGCTCCTGCAACCGAAAGCATGGATCTGCTTGATGCTATCGACTACAAGCGCAGCTTCTCGAAGCTCTATACCGCATCCGTAAACGATGGTTGCATAAAGATCACACAAAGCTCCTACAGCGATACAAACCGCGAAACAGCTCTGGTATTCGGCAGCGTTACATCCAATGCGGATGCACAGCTCAAAAACGTGCTGAGCGGCGCCATCGGACTTAATAACGCACTGTCACTTGACACCTGCTACAAAGCGGGTATCAAGACCCAGGAAAAGCTTATGGAATGTCTGAGAGCATACTATTCTGCCGATTGTGTAAATGCCCTGACCGCACAGTGCGAGATAAATCCCGCATACAATGTGCTGGACTACACGGCAGGCAGGCTCAGCCCCTTGTCCTTCAACAAGACCGAGCTTGTTATAACCGCATCTGACAATACCACCGCAAGCGGAACCCTTTACGTCAAAGTCGGTACTTTCTGCGGAAAGCCTGCTTATCGTACCATCAACGTTTCCTTCGTAAAGGAAAACGGTGTATGGAAGCTGGGAAATATCCTGAAATAACACACTATCATCCGTCCGTAAATACGGGCGGATGATTTTTTGGACGGAGTAGTATGAACAGAAAAACCACGATCGCCATCTCAATAATCCTTGCCCTCCTGTGTATAGGGGGGATATCGGTGTTTCTGGTTCTGAAAAATCTGCCCGTACCCGACCCCGTTGTGAACATCTACACAGACGGCAGACTTTATCGCACGGAGCGCCTTTCGGCCGAGTGTGAATTCACCGTCACAACGGAATACGGAAGCAATACCATACGCATCGCCGACGGCAAGGTCTCGGTGATCTCAGCCGACTGCCCTGACAGGATATGCGTCCATAGCGGCGCAATATCAGACGGGGCTGTGCCGATAATCTGTCTGCCGCACCGTCTGGAAATATGGATAGCTTCGGCTAAGGACGATGGTTTTGATATCCAGATAAAGTAAATATGCTGACATGATCTTACATATCCGCCTCATTTTCAGCTTTTAAACACATTAATTTTGCAAAAAACACTTAACAAGTCCGCAAATATATGCTATAATGTATATGTATGGGTAATAATAAAGCTATACATAAAATCTCTGATACGACCGTCTTTTATTTATGAAGGATATGGTGAATATGGACAACAAGAAAAAAATAAAATACATCAAGATCAAGGACGACACTCAGCCAAAGAAAAAGTCCAGAAAGAAAAAAAGCAAGGTGATGAAAAACATCGGCCATGCGCTTACCATAGTAGGCACCACTTTCTCCGCGATGCTTCTGATAATCGTGGTGATGATGTGCATAGTGGTAACAGTGCTGACAGTATATGTACTGGACTTCGCCAACACAAGCTATGACGCTAACCTCCGCGATGTAGAGATGAAATACACAAGCTTTGTCTACGCCTACGACAGCGAGGGTAATGAGGTGGAGATCAAACGCCTTGCCGCCGACGAAAACCGAATATGGGTGGACTATGAAGACATGGCACCCTGTCTTATCGACGCGGTAGTCGCAGTAGAGGACAAGCGTTTCTACGAGCATAAGGGAGTTGACTGGCGTCGTACCGTTACAGCCCTCGGTGCGGATGTGCTGAATACCTCGCAGGCAGGACAGGGCGGTTCTACAATAACCCAGCAGCTAATAAAGAACATCACAGGCGACGATGAGACCACATGGGAACGTAAGCTCCGTGAGATCTTCCGTGCCCTCAGCCTTGAAGAAAAATACACCAAGATCGATATTATCGAATCCTACCTGAACCGTATCTGGTTCGGCGGTATGATCTATGGCGTAGGCTCCGCTTCCACATACTATTTCGGCAAGACCCCCGACCAGCTCACCATAGCGGAATCCGCTATCCTCGCGGGTATGATACGAAGCCCCGGTAACCTGAATCCCTATGCCGATCTGCAGAAGTGCAAGGAACGTCAGGTCTATGCGCTGAAAAGTATGTATGAACAGGGTCTGATAAATACCAGGGAATACGAATCTGCGCGTTACAACAAAGAAAAGGTGTATTTCGCAAAGCCTGTTTACGGCGACGATTTCGGCTATATTGACGAGCGTACTCTCGTAGAAGACGAGGAGGACGACGAGATCCTTGAAGAGGAGATCTTCGCAGACCTCGAGTACGAAGCCTACAAGTGGAACGGCAACTACGAGGTAACTCAGAACTGGTATGTTGACGCGGCTATCGAGCAGGTGATCAACGATTACGCCGATGAAAAGGGAATACAGTATACCTCTGCAAAGAACGAGATATATAACGGTGGCTATAAGATATATGTCAATATGGACATGGAGATACAGGAAACACTGGAAGAAAAGTACCGTGATCCCTATACCGCTGTTAAATTCTACGATGCTACCATGGCAAAGGAAAAACTGCTGCAATCCGCTTTCGTAATCATGGATTACTCGGGAACTGTCGTGGCACTGGTCGGCGGCCTCGGCGAAAAGGAGGGCGACGGCTGCTTCAACCGTGCAACCCAGGCGACCCGTGCCCCCGGTTCTACCATGAAGCCGATATCGGTATATTCAAATGCCGTGGAAAACAATCTGATAACCTATTCCACTATGGTACCCAACTGGGGTATAAAAGTATCCGATCAGGAGGAGCTGTGGCCTTACAACTTCGGTAATCCCCCCGCCCCCGGCGACGGAAAGCTTTACCCGATATGGTATGCGGTAAGAAAATCCACCAACACCGTAGCGGTAAGAGTGGCCCAGATGCTTACTCCGCAGGTGTGCTTCAATCACCTGACCCAGAACCTCGGTTTTACAACGCTTGTTGAAAGCGATATCGCATACTCCCCCATCACGCTGGGTGCTCTCACGGACGGTGCACGTCTTATCGAGCTTGCAGCGTCTTATCAGATATTCGGCAACGGCGGATATTATTACGAGCCTATGCTGTACAGCAAGGTCATAGATACCCGTGGTAACGCGATACTTGAGCAGAACTTCTACGGCACACAGGCTATCAGCAGCGACAGCGCATGGGTGACCAACCGTATGATGAAGACTGTTATCACCGACCCCTATGGTTCGGGCATAAACGCACAGCTCGATAATGTCGAGGTAATAGGAAAAACAGGTACGTCAAACGACGACTCCAACCTGTTGTTCGTGGGATGTACTCCCGATTATGTCGGTGCGGTATGGCTTGGCCGTGACAACAATGACGACCTGCTTTCTTCCTCCACCTCCGGATGGAGACCGCTGGCATCGATATGGCACACCGTAATGAAGGATGTGCAGGATACCTCGGAAATGCTGAACTTCACACCCGACTCCTCTGTGCTCGAACGTGATTATTGCGCCAAGACAGGTCTGCTTGCCACCAGCAAGTGCAAGGATACCGAGGTAGGCTATTACCGCGCAAGCAACGTTCCCGCCTACTGCAACGGCGACCATTACGCTATCCAGCAGCAGATACTGAAGGATGCAGGTGTTATCCAGGATGAGACCACCGAGACCATCGAGGCTATCGAGGACTCTCCGGATTGATAACTGATACGGACTGAACAAACAAAACCGCTTTTGAATTTTACTTCAAAAGCGGTTTTTTATTATGCGTTATCTCGTCTTCATGACCGAAAGTATGTGTTCAACATCTTCAATGTAGTCGGAAATGATCGTTCCGTTTTCCACAAGGCAATCCCCGATGTGCTCAAGGGCTGCCGCATTTATCTCCTCAAATGCGGTTTCGGGAAGTATACCCCGCTCATGGCACAACGCTTCGGCGTTACCCTCGCGAAGCGCTTTCAGCATCAGTAGCATATCTGTGTCAAAGCACTCTGCCAGCCCGCGCCACTCCTCGTCAAGGGCGGAGAAATCATACTGCGAGTGTACCTCAAGCGATGCCTGCTCCGTGCGTAGCTCAAACACCTCGTCCTCTATCCGTTTCGTTATCTCGTTGCGCTTTTCCTCTGGCAGTGCATCCTCGTATTCCTCTATGATAAGCTTTTTGGCTATTTCGTCAGAAGCACGGCGGATCTCTGCAAGGTTTGATACGTCTATCTCTACCTTTTGGGGAACAGCAGGAGAATAGCCATAGGCCGTGGTGATGTCCTCGTCATAATTCGGCTTTTTCTTTTTCCTGCGCTCCTTAGGCGGCGGGAATATACCGTGCTCATCGCACCAGCTATTCACAGCATCGGGAACTATCGCCGAAAACTCCGCTTCCTTTGCTGCACTGTACAGCTTGTCACGATTAAGGAAATCGTCAAGAACTATGGACAGATTGGGAACGATACTGTATCGGAAACCTGTGCGCTCACGCAGCACAGACTCGGTACATTTCAGCACATAGCCGATAAAACTGCGATATGGTGCGTGCTCAAATCTCTCGCGGCAGGGCTGACCACGCTTTATGCAATAACGCTCCGCCACACTTATGCGGCAGGTGCGGAAACCGTCCATCCTGTCACGGTCCACGTATGCGCCTGAAAAAGGAGTCCAGCTATGATCCTTTTTGGTGCGGCCGCAGATAAGCTCGAACAGGGAGATATCACGGCTTGTGAAATACTCGTCCAGCGCCGCCAACACCCTTTCAAGTGCCTTATCTAACATCGCAGCGGTCTCCTCGGAAAAGAAAATACTGCCCTTTAGATTATAGGACGAACATCCCATCAGATATTCCAGCTTGCCGCTGTAATCCTTGTTGATAAGATCACAGGTCACCTTGTCAGAAGCCGCAGCCTGCACGGGAAATGTCTGCTCCAGTACGGAGAAATCCTCTTTTATATCATTGAAAGCATAGAAATCCCTCAGCCAGACAGGCATGATCCTGTCAAGATACGGGCAGAACTCACGGCAGTTCTCCCACACTCCCACCAGATGATCGAACGCATCCACGGAGGACAGCACCCCGATCTTGTTGAGAAGCTCGTAGCAATACAGTATGACATAGGGTTTGTCGGTCTTGTAGTAGGTGCCGCGGCGCGCATCGGTGCGCCATGTGAAGTAGGTGCGTAGCTGTTCGATGGACAACGCACCGTAAACGGGTCGCTCCACCGCACAGAATGCGCTGCGCCCGAAATCGTCCGTTACATCCCTCATGAACTCGCCCTGCTTCACCATGGTTAACTCAGCACACTGACGAAGCATATAACCGTTGTAAAAGGTCTGACCAAGCTCACGCATCTGCCGTATCTTTTCGGTGATGGGAAGTGAATTATCAGGGGTCTCGGGCGGATATGCAAGCTCATCCTCGTACAGCTCCTGAGAGACCTGATGCGTTTTGCGTCCGTAGTAGAAATTCTCATCACGGGGAGGTATCCTTTCGCCGCCGAAAAGTGCGTCCTTGGCATCGCGTATCGCATCATCCACAACGTTCTCTATCTTCTTACGGATAATGCGCTGGACCTCTTTTTCTATCTCTTTTTTTGTTTTCGCGGCACTGTTTATCAGCAGCTTGAAACCGTCTGCCATGACTTCACCTCCTTATACAGCTATTGCCGCACTTGGCGGCAATATATAGTATTTATGCAAATGTGATCTGCTCCTCCCAGTCCTCGGGGAAGCCGAGATGCTCCAGCCGGATGACATCGGAGTTCTTCTTCACAGCCCTTGCGAGAGGGGACACCACCTTGGTGTTCCAGGCCTCCTCATCGTGATAAAGCTGCTTCATGACCATAATGTAGCCGAAAACGTTAGGCTCAAGCTCATATCTGAGTCCTCGCGGCTTTTTGGGCAGAACAGGGAATGTGTTGCCGTAAAGCCTGTTGTAGTGCGCGCAGTAATTGCGAAGCTCATTCAGACAGAATATCCAGTTGTCAAGATCAGAGCTGCCACAGCCGTAATATGTATCCGCCAGCTCCTTCTTATCGGCATTGTGCATATCCTTATAGAAGAACGCAAGCGTACCGAAGCTGAAAAGCTCCATAATTACCCAGAGCGGAAAGTCGCCCTGATATTTATTGTTATAGTGCTTTACAAAGGCCCTGTCCTCATTCGATTCCACAAGATGACGAATCTTTGACATAAAGGCGTTATGATTGTGACGAAAATCGAAATTAGAGGAATTCAGATAACCCAGTGCACCGTATTTCAGTGCGTGGTAATTGGAGATCGCCGCACGCAGAGCGATCTCAATCTCCTCCAGAGCCGCGATCAGTATGCTTCGCAGCTTGCGGTCAAGCTCATAGACACGCATGATATTTTCAAATGTCGTTCCTTCCTCATACCTGTCCTTGCTGACGGTAAAAGGCTGAAAGTAATTGGAAAGGCGGAAATAGTTGATATATTTCAGCGTTTCCTCGGCGTACTGCTGATCCTCTATTATACAGCCGCGCTCCTTAAGCTTTGATATCTGCTCCTTTATGGTAGCGGGCAGCTTCTTTTTCGCCATATTAACTCCTTATATCAGTCCATCCAGAAAGCTTCGCGCTCGTGCTTGCCATCCCTTGTCATAAGGGCGTAAAGGCTCTGCGAGGGCTCTCCGCCCTCATAGCATATCTTTACTATCTGCCTTATGATAGGCGTATCTATACCATTATCTCTTGCAAGGCGCAGTGCGACCTTGCTGTTGAGATATCCCTCTACTGTACCTACCTGTGCCACAGCCTCGGCAGCAGGGACACCCTCGCCGATGAGCTTTCCCGCACGGAAGTTTCTGGAGTGCAGGGATGTGCAGGTAACGATAAGATCACCGATGCCCGCCATGCCCGTGAAGGTCTTCCAGTTGGCTCCGAGACCGACTCCGAGACGGGTTATCTCGGTCATGCCTCTGGTCATCAGCGCAGCGATGGTGTTGTCACCAAGGCCCATACCTCTTGCGATACCGCAACCGAGAGCGATGGGATTTTTAAGCACACCGCCAAGCTCACAGCCTGCAACATCGTCGTTTATATATATCCTGTATCTCTCGTTTGAAAGAGTTTCCTGAATGTATTTAGCTGTATCGGGGTCGTAGCCTGCACATACCTCGGTAGTGGGAACAAGTCGTGCCACTTCCTCAGCATGGCAGGGACCTGTTATAACTCCGACAGGATTAAGGGGAAGCTCCTCACGGATTATCTGCGAAAGACGGTTTCCTGTGTCTGCCTCCAGTCCCTTGCTGACATTGATGACTACTGTCGACTTGTCCATAAACGGTTTTACAGTGCGTACAGCCTCACGGAAAAACGGGGAGGGTATAGCTACAAGCACTATATCCGCACTGCTTACGCAGGACGGGTCGGTAGTAACACCCAGTGCATCAGGAAGCCTTACTCCGGGGAGAAGACGCTTGTGCTCGCGCTCAGTGATAAGCTGCTGAGCCTCCTGGTCGAACTTTGTCCATGTTATTACATCGTGACCGTGGGTGGTGAGCATTACGCCGAGGGCAGTGCCGTAGCCACAGCCGAGTATAGTTATCTTTGCCATAACGCCTCCTTAGGACTTTGCCTTTTCGCCAAGCTTCTTTTCGGTGTGGTTGAGAAGCCGCTGGATATTTCCGCGGTGCATGAATACGATAAGCGCCGCTGTAAGTCCGCCGAGGATAGAGTTTACTATTCCCGAGGGATCCTTGTCGATGAAATACGTAAAAATAAGAGCAGTGATGAAAAAACAGGACGAAGCGATGCAGCTTCCGAGGGAAACATATCTTGTTATTGCAACAAGGATGATGAATATGCTGAGGAGTATCACAGCGGAGCGCCAGTCAAGTGTAAAGATAGCCGAGATAGCGGCAAGAACGCCCTTTCCGCCCTTGAAGTTATAATAGACGGGGAAAACGTGTCCTACTACCACCATAAGCACCGCCATGTATCCGACCCAGTTCATTCCGAGGGAGAGATCCATAGTGTCGATACCGCCGATATACAGGAACGAAAATCTTATGATAATGACGGAAAGCACTGCCTTGGCAACATCGCCGAGGAGCACTATTCCTGCGATCGCCTTACCCTGCGTTCTGAGGGTATTTGTAAGGCCTGCGTTGCCGCTGCCCATCGTGCGGATGTCCTTGCCCGTTCTGAGCTTTGTGACGATTATCGAGGTGTTTATGCCGCCAAGGAGATACGGCACTACAAGCATTATGATATAACAGATCCATTCCATTATTCTGAAGCTTCCTTTCGGATTATTTTAAAATCGGGATTTTTGCTGCGCAGGAATGCCAGCGCAACAGCATTTGTGCCGTATGCGGGAAACGGCATATTTATCGGCTTTTTATGTCCGTCAACTGTAAGCGTAATGCGCGACTGTGTAAGCTCCGCCTCTATTATGTCGGAGTATCTCAGCACATATATCCTGTGTACGGAAAAGAAAAGAAAGTGCTTGTCCATATATCGGTGTCCATCGGCGCATTTTGCGTCGGGATACTGCGAAAGTATATCGCTGCGCTCGCGCTCCGTCATTACGTCAAGCTGCTTTTTAAGCCTGAACGGAGTTGTGATGAAATTGTCGATAAGCGACCACAGGCCCAGTGCAAATGCAACCGCATATATTGCAATTATGACCTTATCCCATGTATTTTCAAATGAAAAGTCATTGAATATATACATTATAGTGATAAGCACCAACAGCAGGATATTTGAAATAATGACATTCAGATAGTGCTTATAGTAATCGGACAGTATCCGTTTCATTTATTCGCCTCTTTCGCGGATAGTAAGCTTTATAGGCGTAGCCTCAAGTCCGAATGTCTCGCGTATCTGGTTTTCGATATAACGCTGATAGGAGTAATGGAAAAGCTCCTTGCTGTTGCAGAACACAACGAAATTCGGAGGATTTGTGGAAGCCTGCGTCATGTAATATACCTTCAGGCGCTTGCCCTTATCGGAGGGCGGCTGGACTCTTGATGTAGCATAGCTCAGCATATCGTTCAGGACGCCTGTCGAGATACGGATAGAATGCTGCTCGTGTACGAACTTTATCATCTCAAACAGCTTGGGAACGCGCTGGCCTGTCTTTGCGGAGATGAACACAAAGGGAGCGTAGGACATAAAGGAGAAATCCACCTCAAGCTTCTTTGTGAACTCGTTCATGGTCTTGTCAGTCTTGTCCTCTACTGCGTCCCACTTGTTTACTGCGATAACGCACGCCTTGCCCTTGTCGTGGGCGTAGCCCGCAACCTTGCTGTCCTGCTCGGTGAAGCCGACTGTAGCGTCGATAACGATAACGCATACATCCGCCCTGTCCACCGCCATAAGTGCACGCAGAACGCTGAAATGCTCTATATTCTCCGTCACCTTTGCCTTGCGGCGCATACCTGCCGTGTCGATGAAGATGAACTTCTCGCCGTTTCTCTCGACAGTAGAGTCTATCGCATCACGGGTAGTGCCCGCGATATCGGAAACGATGGAGCGCTCCTCACCTGCGATGTAGTTTATAAGCGAGGACTTACCTACATTCGGCTTGCCGATAACAGCCACCTTGATAGCCTCTTCCTCATAATCCTCCTCGGTGTCGGGCGGAAGCTGGTCAAACACTGCCTCAAGCAGGTCGCCTGTTCCGTGACCGTGAACGGAGGACACCGCGATCGGATCGCCAAGTCCGAGGTTGTAGAACTCGTATATCTCGGGCGGAGGCTCGCCGATGCCGTCTACCTTGTTTACCGCAAGTACCAAAGGCTTGCCGCTCTTAATCAGCATCGCCGCAACATCGCTGTCGTTTGCGGTGACGCCTGTAGTGATATCGGTAACGAAAATGATTGCGTCAGCACGCTCGATAGCAAGCATAGCCTGCTCTCTCATCTGCGCAAGGATGACATCATCCGTCTTAGGCTCGATACCGCCCGTGTCGATAAGCATGAACTCTCTGTTGAGCCACTCGCACTTGCTGTAGATCCTGTCACGGGTAACACCCGGCTTGTCATCAACGATGGACAGACGCTTGCCCACCAGTTTATTGAATAATGTGGATTTGCCAACGTTAGGGCGACCCACTATTGCTACTACCTGCATTTTATCTCCTGCCTTTCTGTCAGACACATAATTATACTATTATAGTATACCACACAGTTTTGATTTTTTCAAGGAATATCCGAAAAATCATTGATTTGTACTGTATAATTCGATCATATATACACCTGTACACATAAAAACGGCAAAAACTCCTGTCGACCATTCCCCAAAAACAAAAACCTCCGTACCCAAACGAGTACGGAGGAATTTTTATGCTGTTTTACAATTTACGAAATCACTTGTTGAGTCTTGCCTCAAGCTTGTCAAGCTCTTCCCACAGCTCTGCGGGGATCTTGCCGCCCTTGGCAGCGATGTCATCGGTGTAGTAGCGGCGCATCTCTGCGATCTCCTTCTTCCAGAGGTCTGTATCAACTGCAAGGAGCATATCCTCGATCTCGGGAGTGATCTCGTCCTCGATGCCTGTGAAGTTGATGTCGCCCTTCTTGGGAAGGTAACCGATAGCAGTTTCGTCAGCGTCAGCCACGCCCTCGCATCTCTTGATGACCCAGTCGAGTACGCGCATATTGTCGCCGAAGCCGGGCCAGATGAAGTTGCCGTTCTCATCCTGCTTGAACCAGTTTACGTTGAAGATCTTGGGAGCCTTGTCGCCAAGCTTCTTGCCCATCTCGATCCAGTGTGCCCAGTAGTCGCCTACGTTGTAGCCGATGAAGGGCTTCATAGCCATGGGATCGTGACGGAGCACGCCTACCGCACCTGTAGCAGCGGCTGTTGTCTCGGAAGAAACAGCAGAACCGATGTAGGTACCGTGTGTCCAGTCAAAGGACTGATATACCAGAGGAGTTGTGGAAGCACGTCTGCCGCCGAATACGATAGCGGATACGGGCACGCCCTTGGGGTTGTTGAACTCAGGGCTGATGCAGGGGCAGTTCTCAGCGGGAGCTGTGAATCTGGAGTTGGGGTGAGCCAGCTTCTGGGGCTTGCCGTCCTCTGCGATAACGGATGTGAACTCAACGCCGTTTACCTTAGCGCCCTTCCACTCTGTAGCGTTAACGGGAGGATTCTTGTCAAGGCCTTCCCACCAAACTGTCATATCATCATTGTTGATAGCAACGTTTGTGAAGATGGTGTTCTTCTTTGTGCACTCAAGTGCGTTGAAGTTGGACTTTGCATTTGTACCGGGAGCAACACCGAAGAAGCCGTTCTCGGGGTTGATAGCGTACAGTCTGCCGTCCTCGCCGGGCTTCATCCATGCGATATCGTCGCCGACTGTGAATACCTTATAGCCCTTCTCTGTATAGCATACGGGAGGAATGAGCATTGCGAGGTTTGTCTTACCGCAGGCAGAGGGGAATGCAGCGGTAACATACTTAACATCGCCATCGGGCTTCTGAACGCCGAGGATGAGCATGTGCTCAGCCATCCAGCCTTCCTTCCAGCCCTGATAAGAAGCGATACGCAGTGCAAAGCACTTCTTGCCCAGCAGAACGTTACCGCCGTAAGCGGAGTTGATGGACCAGATAGCGTTGTCCTCGGGGAACTGAACGATGTATCTCTTCTCGGGATCAACGTCAGCCTTGGAGTGCAGGCAGCGTACAAAGTCGTTGGAGGTGTCGCCCAGGTTCTCGAATGCCTGAGTACCCATTCTTGTCATGATGTTCATGTTAAGAACAACGTAGATGGAGTCTGTGATCTCAACGCCCACCTTAGCAAGGGGAGAACCGATAGGACCCATGGAATAGGGGATAACATACATTGTTCTGCCCTTCATTACGCCGTCATACATGGGAGTAAGCTTGGCATACATCTCCTTGGGATCCATCCAGTTGTTTGTAGGACCTGCGTTCTCCTTTTCTCTGGAGCAGATGAAGGTTCTGTCCTCAACACGTGCTACGTCGTTGGGGAGTGTTCTGTGATACAGGCAGCCGGGGAGCTTATCCTCGTTCAGGTGGCACATTGCGTCCTTGCTGTCTGCGGGGAGAGCTGTAACCTCGGCGATCAGCTCATCGAGCTGTTCCTTGGAGCCATCGATCCATACTACGGACTCGGGCTTTGTGAGTGCGATCATCTCGTCTACCCACTTGATAACGTTAGGGTTTTTGGTTAAAACACCGGGATTTCTTGCCATAATTGTTATCTCCTTTATAATTGTTAGAATTATGAGAAGCTTATGTTGCCTGTCAAAAGCTGAGCGCCAGTTTCCGCGCAACAAAAACATTCTCCACAAATACCATTATACATGATGTTTTGCAATAAGTCAAGCAGATTTCGGCGTTTTCAGCGCTTTTTCATTTTAGGTGGTATTTATCACTCTGAAAGCCTTTTTAAGGGTAAAACAGTTGTCGGAAATTGTAAAACTTGTTCTAACGTTGAAAAAACTTGGTCAATTATGCCAAAACCCTTGATAAAAAAATAGCAATAAACATGAATTATTCACAAAACTATTGAAATAAAATGGTTGATGTGATACAATAAGTATAAGGAATTATACTCCCTTGCTGTAGTTTTTGGTTATTTTGTGCAAGGGGTATCGTTTTATTTCACATCAGGAGGTAATGCAAATGCCAATCGTTGTACCGGAAGCGTACAATGTTCCGCTGCATCTTTTCCATCAGGGCGAGAACTCCCACGCATATGAGTTCTTCGGCTCTCATAAGATGAATATAGACGGAAAAACGGGCGCTGTGTTCAGAGTATGGGCACCTCACGCAAACTCCGTTTCCGTAGTTGGTGATTTCAACCACTGGGACAGAGGCCGCCACTATATGAACAAGATCAGCGACGGCGGTATCTGGGAGCTGTTTGTAGAGGGCATAAAGGAATATGACAACTACAAATACAGCATAGAAAGCCCCGACGGACTTATCAAGCTCAAAGCGGATCCCTATGGCTATCACATGGAGACGCGCCCCAATACAGCCACAAAATACTATGATATAGAGGGCTTCAAATGGACGGACAAGAAGTATCTTGACGCCCTCGCGAAAAAGAACATCTACGAAAGTGCCGCAAACATCTACGAGGTGAACATCGGTTCGTGGAAGAGAGATGGCGAGAATTATTACGATTACCGCCGCCTCGCGGATGAGCTTATACCATACGTAAAAGAAATGGGATATACCCATGTGGAGCTTATGCCCATCGCAGAGTTCCCCTTCGATGGTTCGTGGGGATATCAGCAGATAGGTTATTATGCGCCTACTTCACGCTTCGGTACACCGCATGACTTCATGAGCTTTGTGGACAAGTGCCACAATGCCGGTATAGGTGTTATCGTTGACTGGGTGCCTGCACACTTCCCCAAGGATGCGGCAGGCCTTTATGAGTTCGACGGCTCAAGCTGCTACGAATATGACGATCCGCTGAAGCGCGAACACAAGAACTGGGGCACCCATATCTTCGACTGGGGCAAGCCCGAGGTGCAGTCCTTCCTCGTTTCCAACGCAAACTACTGGATCGAAAAGTATCACATAGACGGTCTGCGTGTTGATGCGGTAGCATCCATGCTGTATCTCGACTATGACAGACAGGGCGGCGAATGGCGCCCCAATGCCTACGGCGGCCACGAGAACCTTGAAGCGGTAGCGTTCCTGCGCAAGCTGAATGCGGCACTGTTCAGAGAGCATCCCAATATCATGATGATCGCTGAGGAATCCACTGCATGGCCTATGGTAACAAAGCCCGCTGATATCGGCGGACTGGGCTTCAACTTCAAGTGGAACATGGGCTGGATGAACGATATGCTCCGTTATATGTCTATGGATCCGCTGTCACGCCCCTATAACCATAATCTTGTAACATTCTCGTTCTACTATGCGTTCTCCGAGAACTTCATCCTGCCTATCTCCCATGACGAGGTAGTATACGGAAAGTGCTCGATGCTTGATAAGATGGGCGGCCCGAGAGAGTACCGTTTCAACTCGATGCGTACTTTCCTCGGCTATATGACCGCACACCCCGGTAAGAAGCTGATGTTCATGGGACAGGAGTTCGCCCAGTATAAGGAGTGGAACTTCCAGACCCAGCTCGACTGGGAGGTGCTTGAGTTTGAGCCTCACTACAAACTGCACCAGTATGTAAAGGACCTGAACAAGCTGTACAAAGAGCTTCCCGCACTGTGGGAATGCGATACGAGCTGGGAGGGCTTCCACTGGATCTCCAGCGAGGACAACGCAAACAGCGTTATCGCGTTCAGACGTATCGCCAAGAACAAGGACGAAGTTATCTGCGTATGCAACTTCCAGCCGGTACGTCATGAGGTATACGAGATAGGTGTTCCCTACTATGCGGATTATGTTGAGGTATTCAACTCCGATGACGAAAAATACGGTGGTACAGGCATAACCAACGGCAAGCTTACCGCAAAGGAAGAGCCAATGCACGGCGAGCAGTACAAGATCACTCTCGATCTGCCGCCTATGTCGGTCATGTACTTCACCGTCAAGAATAAACGTAAGGCTCCGAGCGAGATCACCGAGGCCGAAGAAAAGGCAGAGCCTGCAGTAAAGCCTGCCGAAAAGAAGCCCGTATCCGCAAAGCCCCTTACCAACGCAGCAAAGATCAAAGCTGCCACTGAATTTTAAAAATCACGACGATAAGTCGGGACAGGAGGAAATATATGAATCACATCAAAAAAGAGTGCGTAGCCATGCTGCTTGCAGGTGGACAGGGCAGCCGTCTTTATGCACTGACACAGGATATGGCAAAGCCTGCCGTTCCTTACGGCGGAAAATACAGAATTATCGATTTCCCGCTTTCTAACTGCGTAAACTCGGGTATAGATACAGTAGGCGTGCTGACACAGTATCAGCCTCTCGTTCTCAACGAGTACATAGGCAACGGACAGCCCTGGGGTCTTGATACCGCTCACGGCGGCGTTCACGTACTGCCCCCCTACGAGTCCGCAGCAGGCAAGGCATGGTACTCCGGTACTGCAAATGCTATCTACCAGAACATCGGTTTCGTTGACAGATACAACCCTGAATATGTTGTTATCCTTTCCGGTGACCACATCTACAAGATGGACTACTCCAAGATGCTGGACTTCCACAAGGAGCAGAATGCAGACGCAACAATCGCAGTGCTGGAAGTTCCGTGGGAAGAGGCTCCCCGCTTCGGTATCATGAGCGCTAACCCCGACGGTACCATCTACGAGTTCGCAGAGAAGCCCGCCGAGCCTAAGTCCAATCTCGCCTCCATGGGTATCTATGTGTTCACATGGTCCAAGCTGAGAAAGCACCTCATCGACAACGAGAACGACGAGGGCGCAACAAAGGACTTCGGTAAGAACATCATCCCTATGATGCTGGCAAATAACGAGAAGATGGTAGCATACCACTTCGACGGCTACTGGAAGGACGTAGGAACCATCGACTCCCTGTGGGAAGCTAACATGGACGTGCTGGATCCCAACGTTCCCCTCGACCTGCTGGACAACAGCTGGAAGATCTACTCCAGAAACCCCGTAATGCCTCCCCACTATACAGGCGAAAACAGCAAGATCGAGAACTCCATGGTAGCAGAGGGCTGCGAGATCTACGGTACAGTTGATTTCTCCGTACTGTTCGCAGGCGTTGTTATCGAAGAGGGCGCTGTTGTTACAGACAGTATCATCATGCCCGGCTCTGTCATCAAGAAGGGTGCCGTGGTTGAATATGCAATCGTTGGCGAAAACTGCGTGATCGGCGAGGGCGCACATATCGGCGACCGTCCCGAGCGTATCGAGGATAAATCAAGCTGGGGTGTTGCGGTAATCGGTCATAACGTAAATGTTTCCGCAAACGCTGTTGCCGCACCCAAGGCTATGATCTCTCAGGATATTTGATATTGGAAAGGATGTTTTTGATATGGCAAGTATGGCTAATGTTTTAGGACTTATTTTTGCTAATATGCATGAAGCAAACCTTCCCGAGCTGACAAAGGGCAGAGCTATGGCGAGCGTTCCTTTCGGAGCAAGATATCGTCTTATTGACTTCCCCCTTTCCAATATGGTGAACTCGGGAATCACACAGGTTGGTATTATCACCAAGCAGAATTACTACTCCCTCATGAACCACCTCGGCATGGGCAGTGAGTGGGATCTTGCAAGAAAGACAGGCGGTCTGCATATCCTGCCCCCCTACAGAAGCGAGGGCAGCGGCATCTACCGTGGCAGACTTGAAGCGCTCGCAGGCGCAGCAGAGTTTATCCGTGAGTCTGACGCCGAGTACGTTGTAATGGCTGACGCAAACGTTATCGCCAACATGGATCTCAAGCCCATGGTTGACTTCCACGAGAAGAGCGGCGCAGACATCACCTGCGTTTACGGCAGAGGCGTTTATACGACCGAAAGAGCTATGACAAAGACCGTGTTCTCCGTTGACGAGGACAACAAGATCTATGATGTTCTGGCAAGACCCGCTATCAGCGGCGAGATGAACGTAGGACTTGACGTTTTCGTTATGAAGAGACGCTTCCTTGAGGACCTCATCAGAGAGTCCGAGTGCCGTGGCCTGTACAGCTTCGAGACAGATATCCTGCTCCACAAGCTGCACGATTACAAGATCATGGGCTACAAGTACGAGAACTACTACGAGATCATCGACAACATGAAGACCTACTACAAGGCAAATGCCGACATGATGAACCGTGACATCTGCCACGAGGTATTCAATCTTGAGCGCCCCATCTATACAAAGGTACGCGATGTTGCTCCCGCAAAGTACGGCATCGACGCTGACGTAAAGGGCTCCCTCATCGCTGACGGCTGCATCATCGAGGGTACAGTTGAGAACAGTGTGCTGTTCAGAGGCGTTGTTGTCCAGAAGGGCGCAGTTGTTAAGAACAGTATCGTAATGCAGGATACAGTGATCGAGGAAAAGGCATCCTTCATCGATGCGATCTCCGACAGATCCGTAACACTGTCCAAGAACCGTGTTATCACAGGATCTGCCGATTACCCCATCTTCATTTCCAAGGGTGCAAATGTATAATATAGCATGATCTGACGATCCCCTCGGCGTGTCATTCGCCGGGGGGATTTTTGCGACGACATCAGGTTTTTTCCGTCTGTATTAGTGAGCTCAAATGAAAAGGGGGAGGAGAATGACAGATAAGCAGATAATACAATTGTATTTCGACCGTGACGAAAACGCCATCTCCGAAACAAAGACCGCCTACGGCAAGCTGTTACAGAGTATAGCCTACAGCATCCTGCACAACCTCCAGGATGCGGAGGAGTGCGAGAACGAGACCTGCCTTAAGGCATGGAACAGTATTCCACCGAACAAGCCTCAGCGGCTGTGCGCCTATCTCTGCAAGATAGCAAGACGCACGGCGCTCGACAGATACGACTACGGCACTGCCGCCAAACGAGGAGAGACACTGCCTATAGACGAGCTTTACGAGTGCCTTGCTTCGGCAGGCTGTGCAGAGGACAGGCTTAACGAAAACGCACTTGCGGAGCTTATCAACGGCTTCCTTGCGGCAAGCGACTATAACACCCGTGTGATATTCCTGCGGCGCTTCTGGTTCGGCGAGAGCATCGCCGATATCTCAAAAGCGCTTCACGCGAGTCAGAGCATGGTCAAATCCCGCATCTCACGCACGTTGAAACAGCTACGCGAATACCTCAAAAAGGAGGGGTATGATATATGAAGAAAAAACTTGATAACGCACTCAACGAAGTATATGACAAGTACATCGAGGAAGCCGCAAATGCCGACCACCTTGAACATAACACAGGCAGACTGATACGCAATATCGCAATACCCGTCGGCTGCGCCGCAGCCGTTGCAGGTCTTTGTCTGGGACTTTCGCAGATGGGAGTGTTCGGAGGCAAACAGGGTGTCGACCTGCTGCCCGAATCATCAGCGAACAGCGCACAGGGAACAACTTCCGCTGTACAGCAGGAGGAGCATGATTTTAAGTACCCTGTTATCAACGGAGATATAGAATTTCCTGCTGTAATGCCACTGGTACAGCGGTCACAGATAGAGGTGGAGAGCATCATCTTCGGCTCTCAGTTCCCTGAGATGCTGTATGCCGATAACGATACCGCAGTATTCACCGATGGCGTCTGCGGAATATACAGATTCGATTTTGCATCAGGACAGATAACCTTTGCGGCGGATATCGCAGCAACTCTGGAGCTTTACATTGAAGGCTTCCCGGGCAGAAGCTTCGGCGGCGACAGCTGGAACGGTATAAGCCTGTATTCATACGGCAACGGTCAGCAGTATATGTCTATCACTTACGATCCCGAAACCGCAACAACTCTCGGCAGAGGAAACACTGTGACATATTATTATAATGTAAATACAGAGGATCTCACCCTTACACGCATCGACGGCTTTGAGCTTATGGATATCGATGTTTACGGCGGACTTCAGGATATTCCAAATATATCCGAGGCGGCGGCACTTTCTACAAAGGCTGCCTACATCGCAGAAACCGACGAGATAGTTTATATCCGTAACTGCACTGCGGATATCGACCTTGCACCCCTGTACAATATGCAGCTTATCGAGATAAGACGCTGCAAGGCGGACGATATCACAGCCGAGCCGATGGACGGCGGATACTATCCGTTCTGTGATCAGACGCTGGATAATGTTGAGCTGCAAAAGCTGTATGTTTCTTATACCGAGGACAGCAAATGCCCCGTTGGTCCCGAAATACGCTTTGATAAGGATGGCACTTTTGCGCTTGATGATATCCCTCACAGCGGAAAGTTTATGCTGAAAGGCGATATCGTAAAGCTTTCAGAGGTCGATACAGGCTTTGAGTGGTGTTACAGAGTGGTCGATGGCAGCCTCTATCCTCTCGGTGCAGTTGGCGATTCGACTGGCAGCGAGGCCGCACAGGAGATATCCGCTATGACGCTCTATGAAACAGAGACAGATTTCCCCGAATCTGCGATACCCGAATTCACAGAGGGCGCATGGCTTGCAATCGAGAACGGAATCCCTGTCGGATATTATGTTTTCAATGCTGACGGAACAACAGGTAGTGTGATCAGCTTTGAGGACGGCAGCAGCATGGAGTTCCTGTTAGGCGCAGGTGTTACTGAAGACGAGCAGATCACCATACGCTACGGAAACGGCGATGGTATTTATGTTTACAACGTAGCAGACCAGACCGATAATAAAATTGAGCTTGAAGATCTTGGCGGAAATATGCTTGTCCTTGAATATGTAGGAGAGGACTCTCCCTCTTTCTTCACTGATGAGGAGCTTTGCGACTTTGCAGTGGAGCATTACATTCGCTGCGGCGGCGACAGCTCGCTTGAATACGAGGCATCGGTACAGAGCAGAGACCCCGACTTTTTCGTTACGGTAAACGTGACCGAAAAGGGCAGCAGTCTTATTTGCGCTCAATTCAGGCTTGGTCGCTCCAAAAAAGCCGGAATAAGTATGCCGATAGGTCTTGATGAGATAACAGCGAACGAGCCTTTACAGCCGAATAGTGCTGATGCCGTTATCGCAGAAGCATTCCTCCACGCAGGAGAAACCAATATGCCCGATTCACTTTATCCTCCCGTATCCCCTGAAATGGGTCTGATAACTCAGCTTATGACGGGCAATAACAAAGGGGTGGATATTACTGCTATTCACGGAGAGCCTGTATATTCTGCGGCAGACGGACAGGTGTTCCTTGCACGTGAATACAACGAATATGGCAACTGCGTGATGATAATGCACGATGGCTACGCCACTGTTTACGGACATCTCGACAGTATCTCCGTACAGGAGGGAGATGTTATTACAGCAGGATATGAGATAGGCACACTTGGCAATTCAGGTCAGGCTTACGGCTCACACCTCCACTTCGAGCTGAGAACAGCGGACAATGAATTTGTCGATCCTCTGCCCTACCTGAATTATGAGATAAACGACAGCACAGAGGTCCATCCCGCTCCCGATACTACCAAAAACAACAAATGCAAGATAGCAGAGATTGGCGATGGCTTTATAGTTGTTGAAGCGGCAGACTACATCCACTGCAACGACAGCCGATACAGCAACAGCGAAAAGTACATCTTCATCATCGATCCCTCGGGACTTAATATCGGAGATGTGGTATCGATAGTGCACACAGGCGAGTTCTCTGATGGAGAATATCCCACAGCCACAGCGCTTGCAATAGGCAAGGTAGAAAAAAGATGCCTTAATTGATAATAACCTCCATCCCCGAAAGGATATCCTCCTTTCGGGGATATTTTATTGTAAAAACATCTTGTGGATTTTAATGCTGTCCGCCTCATGCAGGACACCAAATGACTCATTTTTGTATCATTATGCACATTACACAAAAAACGGCTGCATTTTAATCACAATGTGTCCATTTTTCGTGCTGAAAAACGTGTTTAAGAACAGTTCCTATTGACAAAACACCTATTTTATAGTATCATTAAAGAATAGGAGTATAGGCGAAGTATGCCTTTTTTCCGTATAATGCAAAAAGAGGTTTGTAAATGCGATTTGGTAGCGTAGAATTTTTCAAAGTGCTTATAAAGACCGTCCTTTGCATCGCCTTTTTCGTTCCGCTGATACTGTGCGTCATCTTCGCTGTGGTGCTGTGGAACAAGAGTGCCGAGCTGGAGGATGTAAAGTTTGAAAACGACAAACTCTCCTACCAGGTACAGGTCCTTGGAGGAGAGAAAAAGCCCACGGTAGAGGGATTTTATAAGATCTACTCCGACAGCGGACTTTCGGACGAGGATCTTATAGCGTATATAAACGGCGTGGAGATATCCACCGAAGAAGCCGATCCCGACAACGGAAATAACAGCGGCACCGAAAAACCCGTTCCGCCTGTTACGTCGGATCCCGAAACCGAAACTGCAGAACCGCCTGTCGCTGATACGGCAGAATCCGCAGAAACAGAGGAGCTTCCCGTGGTGCAGCCCGACAACGGCTATGCCAACCTGTATGAGGATATGACAGTACGCGTGCCCGCTTCCTATGTGCGGGAGGAAAATGTAGTTTACCTCACCTTTGACGACGGCCCCTCCGACAATACATATTCGGTATTGTATTATCTTGACAAGTACGATATCAAGGCCACCTTCTTCGTTGTGCCGAAGCGCACAGAGGAATGTTATGATCTCATGCGTCAGATCGTCAATAAGGGTCACTCCATCGGTGTTCACAGTACGACCCATGAATACAAGGATATCTACGCTTCGGTAGAAGCTTTCCTTGAGGATTTCAACGAAGCATGGACGATGATATACGAGGCTACAGGCGTAAAGACCGAGATATTCCGTTTCCCCGGCGGCAGCCTTAACGATTTCAACGGAGATACCCGCGACGCCATCATCGAGGAGATGACAAGACGCGGCTTCCGCTACTACGACTGGAACGTAGACAGTAACGATGCAGGCGGTGCCACATGGACAGAAATGTATAATAACGTTCTCAGCGCCATCGATAACAACTACCGTTCCGTTGTGCTGATGCACGACTCGGCCCCCAGAACAAATACCGTTCTTGTGCTGGAAGATATAATCAAGGCACTGATCGGAAAGGGATATAAATTCGATAAGATCAACAATAACACGCAGCCCGTCCAGTTCATCGGACCGTTTGCGTAATTTCGGATAGAAAGGATAACCAAAATGGGAATTAAGGATAATTTTTCACAGGCAGTGAAAGAACTGTGGAAGAAGGATGGTATGGAGGATTCCACAGAGGTTCCCGCAGCGCGCGAAGGCGGACCTACCCAGCTTGACAGATATCTTGCGGAACAGGATCAGCAGATGACAATGGCGGATCCCGCAGCTCAGCAGGCAGCTCCCGCACAGCCTGTGGCACCTGTACAGAACACAGAGCCTCAGCCCGCTGCAGCTCCCGTTCAGCAGGCACCCGCACCTCAGCCCGCTCCCGCTGCCCCCCAGCAGGAGACCAATGCCGCAGGTGTTCCCCTCGAGACACCCTACTTCCGTCCGCAGGTTCAGCCTGCCGCAGCTCCCCAGAATACCGCTCAGGCTGCACAGCCCCAGGCGGCTGCACCTGTGCAGAATAACAGCTTCGCAGGAAATGCAAGTGCAGGCTACAACGCAAACGACGGCTTCGGAGGCGGCTATGCGCCTTCCGCACCCGGAAATGTAAATGCAAACCGCGCCGCAGGCGTTACCGACGAGGTTACTGTTATCTCGAAGAACACTGTCATCGACGGTAATGTGCGCTCCCTCGCAAATATGCAGCTTGACGGAAACATCAAGGGCAACGTGGAAACTACACGCGACATCGATATGACAGGCAAGGTCGTAGGCGATATCAAGTGCAACAACGTAAACATGAACTCTGCTGCTATGCAGGGTAATGTAGCCATCAAGGGTAAAATGCGTATGGACAGGGATACTATACTTATCGGCGATCTTACCTCCCAGTATGCGGACGTCAACGGACGTATCAGAGGCAAGCTCGAGATCGCAGGCAAGGCAGAGCTCAAGCGCGACGCTATCGTATTCGGCGATATAAATGCATCCACTATCGCAGTTACCGACGGTGCAATAATCCAGGGTTATGTCAACACGACCTTCCTCTCCAAGGAGGACAGCCGCAACGCATTCCCCGACGCAATCTCGCTTGACTCAGGCAAGGAAACAAACGTCAACTAATCCACTGTCTGAAAGGTTTTTTCAATGAGCAAACAAAAAGCGTCCCTCGCGCCCGTTATTTCTACTATAATCGTAGCACTGCTGGCTATCGGCGTAGCAGTTGCCGCAATACTAATAATGACGGGAGATAATGATAACAACGGCACCGGAGCACAGAACAACGGTTCTTCAGCTTCTGATACCGTATTCAAGCCCTCGCAGGAGCTTGTCAGCGAATGTACCTATGCCGCCCATGACCTTGTGGCTGCAAGCTATCGTGTTGTCAAGCTTTTCGTGACCCAGGGCCTTGACCACCTTGACGAGCCCTACGGCAACCGTCCCGAGGATGGTCTGTATACCGTCAGCAGCACGGAATTCACTACCCTTGACCAGATACAGACCCTTGTAAAATCGGTATACACCGAAGAAGAGGCTCAGCGTATCCTCACAAATGTAGACGGTAACGGTCTTGCAGTATATCAGAACCGCGAAAGACTGGTAAAGGTGGAAAAAACCGACCCAGGAACCTCCGAGGCTACTGCCGAAGCCGCTCCCGAGAGTACCTCGGACGGCAGCGTACAGTATACTACCGAGTATGTTCTCGGCATCAGCGAGGATTTCACTCCCGCTGAAAACTACAAAAAGGACTGGTCAAGCTGCCGTATCGCAGTTACCCCCCTCTCCGAGACCGAGTGCAAGCTCGTGGTGTACCTTGACGGTCTTGATCCCGAAACCGTTACAGATGCCGACAAGGACTCCATCCTTGAGATGTCCATGATAAAGAACGGCGAGGACTGGCGCCTTACAGCGTTTAAGTACTGATATGGATAAAAAACAAAATCCGCTTGCTGTCTATGCAGTGGCAAGTCAGGTGGCGTTTTCAATAATATGCCCGTTGCTGGTATTTATCGTCGGCGGCTATTACGCTTCAGAGCATTTCGGCTGGCCCGACTGGGCAATGGTGATATGCGTGATCCTGGGCATAGTATTTATGCTGGGCGGAGGGATATCTCAGCTCGGCAAGCTCATCAGACTGTACGGCAAGGACAACGAAAATGCCCCCGGAAGCTTCAACAGCCGCGAGGATAATGACTATTACGATGATTACAAGTGAGTGAGTATGGCAGCAAAGAAAAACGATATAATAACACAGGAGATGCGTTCGCTGCTGCCCTATTTTCTCGTGGTAAACGCAGTGTATTTCGCAATAGTCCTGGTGCTTTTCTTTGCGCTGGGCTTTGACTACACGCTTATTATCGGTGCAGTTTACGGAGATCTTATCTGCGTGCTGAATTTTTATATTCTGGGTATAACGGCACAGATCGCAGTACGGAAAAGCGCAAAGGCCGCCCAGACATACATGAATACGATGTACTGCATCCGTTATCTCGGATTGTTTGCAGCTATGTCGGCAGCGGCACTTGTGCCGTTCATCAACCTGTTTACAGCAATAATACCGTTGCTGTTCCCTAAGATAGTTATTACTATCCGTACGTTCAGGGAAAAAGACAACTGATATATCCCATGCTGCGCATGGTTTATATAAAGGCGCAAAACGCCTGAAAAGGAGGACTGATATTCAATGCCAACAGCTATGCTAATGGCATCCGAAGCGGCTGCAGAAGCCACCCAGAACGCTTTTACCGTCAGCGGCCCGCTGATAGTTGCAAGCTGGGAAATGTTCGGTATGACATGGAACCTTACCGAATCAGTGATCGTACAGTGGATCGTAATGCTGATAATACTTGTTATCTGCCTCGTCCTCGGTACGGGACTTAAGGTCATCCCTACAACACGCCGACAGGCACTTGCGGAATGGCTCGTTACGTTTGTAAATGATATGGTAGATGGCAGTATGGGCGAGAAATACAAGTCCTACAAGCCCTATATCGGCATTCTGATCGTATATGTTATACTGTGCAACCTGATAAGCCTTGTGGGTCTGAGAGCCCCCACGGCAGATGTTTCGGTAACAGCGACCCTTGCGATCATAACGTTCTTCATGACGCAGTACAACCGTGCCAAGACCGGTAAGCTTAAAGGCTATCTTAAGGCGTTTATCGACCCGCTGCCTTTCATGCTTCCGTCCAATATCATCGGCGAGATATCCAACCCCGTATCCATGGCGCTCCGTCTTTTCGGTAACATGGTTGCAGGTATGGTAATCGGCGGTCTTATCTACTTTGCCCTCGGCAATTTTGCCGTGCTCATCCCCGCAGTGGCATCGCTCTATTTCGACATCTTCTCGGGAGTGATCCAGGCATACATCTTTACAATGCTCACAATGTCCTACATCTCCAACGCGGAGTGTGAGTAAACCAAAAGGATATATTTCCCTTTCGGGAGTAATATACAAGCAAAATAAATATTCATGGAGGATATTACAATGACAGACATGGAAATTTTAGCACACGCTATCGTTCTCGGCTCTTCCGCTCTGGGCGCAGGCGCAGCAATGATCGCAGGTATCGGCCCCGGTATCGGTGAGGGTTACTGTGGCGGTAAGGCAGTTGAGGCTATCGGCAGACAGCCCGAGGCATCCGGTGCAGTTACAAGAACAATGATCATCGGCGACGCTATCGCAGAGACCACAGGTATCTACGCGCTGGTAGTTGCACTGCTTCTTCTTTATGCTAACCCCATTCTCGGTTCACTGCAGTCTGCACTCGGTATGTGATCCGAAACGTAAAATAAAGCATAAAGGAAGGAGTATAGCGATATGCTGAATCTGATCAGCGAGGCTTCCGGAGCGGTAGAAGCTGCAGCATCACGCGAGTGGTACGAAGCTCTGGTTTCTATCAATCCCACAACAATCATATTCACACTTATCAACGCGCTCATCATCTTCCTTATTTTCAGATTCTTCCTGTACAAGCCCGTATGCAACATCCTGGATCAGCGTAAGGAGATCGCCGCAAAGGAGATCGCCGAGGCACAGGCCGCAAAGGAATCCGCACAGAAGACTGAGCAGGAATATCTCGAAAGACTGGCCGAGGCAAAGAGTGAGGCTGCCGAGATCATGAAGCAGGCTACTGCAAGGGCACAGGCACGTGAGGAAGAGATAATTTCCGAAGCAAACAGCAAGGCTGCTGAGATAAGAGTAAAGGCCGAAGAGGCTATCGAGCGTGACAAGAAGCGTGCTATGAATGAGATCAAGGATGAAATTTCCGATATCGTTATTCTTGCTGCGACCAAGGTCGTTGAGAAAGAGATCTCTGCAAAGGATAATGAGGAGATCATCTCCAATTTCTTAGTGAACGTCGGCGCGGATAAATGATCCCGCTGCGGATAAAACCAACGGAGATTTTATATGAACAACAAGGCAGAAAAAGTATACGGCGAGGCGTTTTTCGAGCTGTGCCTTGAGGAATGTCCCGATAAGCTTGAAGGTATTTTCGGCGAGCTTACCGCTCTCAGCGGCATCTTCGCGGAAAATCCCGAGTTTGAAAAGCTTATGGGCACCCCCACGGTATCCGCAGAAGAAAAGCTTGCGCTTATACGAGAGATCATCGAAAGCGGTAATATTTCCGAGTATACCGGAAATATGCTGTGCGTTCTTGCTGAACGCTCGAGGTTCGGCTGCTTCGATGGCATAGTTAATAACTTCCGTGCGAAGTATAATCAGCATTTCAAGATCGCTGAAATAGTCGTTACAACAAGCACACCCCTCTCCGAGGATATGCGCAGAAAGATAATCGCCAGAATGTCCGAGGTGACAGGCATGACAGTATCCCTCAAGGAAAAGCTTGATCCCTCGCTTATAGGCGGTATAGTGATAGACTATGGCAGCACCCGCTATGACGGCAGCGTCAGAACAAGACTCAATGCGATAAAGAACGAGCTTGGCTCCGTCATCGCATAAAACAAAATAAATAAGAAAGGGATGTAGTAATGGATTTACGCCCCGATGAAATAACGGGTCTTATCAAGTCCCGTATCAAAAACTACAACGCAAAGATCCAGCTTGCGGATATCGGTACGGTAGTAACCGTCGGTGACGGTATCGTGCGTATCCACGGCCTGGAAAAGTGCATGATCAACGAGCTTCTCGAGTTCGAGAACGGCGTTCAGTGCATGGCGCTCAACCTTGAGCAGGACTTTGTCGGCGCAGTAATGCTCGGCTCCGACGCAGGCATCAAGGAAGGCGACACAGTAAAGCGAACAGGCAATATCGTATCCGTTCCCGTCGGCGAAGAGCTTCTCGGCCGCGTTGTAAACGCACTGGGACAGCCTATCGACGGTAAGGGTCCCATCCTTTCGAAGGAGATCCGCCCCATCGAGAAGATCGCTTCCGGTATCATCACAAGAGAGCCTGTAAACGTACCTCTCCAGACAGGTATCAAGGCTATCGACAGCATGATCCCGATAGGCAGAGGTCAGCGTGAGCTGATAATCGGCGACAGACAGACAGGTAAGACTGCTATCGCTATCGATACAATCATCAACCAGCACGATAAGGATGTTATCTGCATCTACGTTGCTATCGGTCAGAAGAACTCCACAGTTGCAGGCGTTGTTGAGCAGCTTCGTGCAAACAATGCACTGGATTACACCATCGTTGTATCCGCAACCGCTTCGGAGCTTGCACCGCTTCAGTATATCGCGCCCTATTCCGGTTGTACCATGGGTGAATACTTCATGGACAAGGGCAAGGATGTCCTCGTGGTATATGATGACCTCTCCAAGCACGCAGTGGCTTACAGAACACTTTCCCTGCTGCTTAAGAGACCCCCGGGACGTGAGGCGTTCCCCGGCGACGTATTCTACCTGCACTCAAGACTTCTTGAGCGTGCAGCACGTCTTAATGCAAACTACGGCGGTGGCTCGCTGACTGCGCTTCCCATTATCGAAACACAGGCAGGCGACGTTTCCGCGTATATTCCTACAAACGTAATCTCCATCACCGATGGTCAGATCTACCTCGAGTCCGAGCTGTTCAATGCAGGCGTCCGTCCCGCAGTAAACCCCGGTATCTCGGTATCCCGTGTAGGCGGTAACGCACAGATCAAGGCGATGAAGAAGGTTTCCGGTACATTAAAGCTTGACTACTCTCAGTACAGAGAGCTTCAGTCCTTCGCACAGTTCGGTTCGGATCTCGATAAGGATACCAAGGACCGTCTTGCAAAGGGTGAGCGTATCGTTGAGGTGCTGAAGCAGGATCAGAATTCTCCCCTCGCGGTAGAGGAGCAGGTCGTTATTATCTACGCGGTAATCAACAACTATCTCGCTTCCATCGATATCGAAAGCATCAAGCAGTACCAGAAGGATCTTATCTCTCACATCAAGGCAAACAAGCCCGAGATCCTTGAAGGCATCAGAAACGAAAAGGTAATGACCCCCGAAAATGAAGAGGCAGTAAAGGAAGTTCTCACAAGCTTCGCTGCATCCTATACGGGTTGATCGGAAGGAGTATTGAAATGAAACTGGCTTCTTTTGTATTAAGCATAATCTCTACAACAGTCGCACTTGCAACTGCGTTTGCAGTAGCATGGCTGTATCTTGAAAAAAAGGTTAAGTATATCACTACCGAGGAAAACATTCAGTGATAACCCTACACCAATCCTAATATGGAGGTGATATATCATAGCAAGCGGAAATATGAAGGATATCAAGCGCCGCATAAAGTCTGTCGGCTCGACCCGACAGATAACCAAAGCGATGGAGCTGGTATCCTCAAGCAAGCTGCGTAAGGCAAAAGCCCGCGCAGAGCAGGCACGTCCCTATTTCACAGAGCTTTACCGCTCCATGTGTGAGATAGCCTCCGCAAACATCGACTTCTCCACTGTCTATACACAGAAAAGAGAGATCAAAAATCGTCTTTTCATCGTTATTGCAGGTGACAGAGGTCTTGCGGGCGGTTATAACTCCAATGTGCTGAAGCTTGCAGCGGCTGCCCATGAAAATGACGCAGTAAAACCAAAGATAATCGCGATCGGAAAGAAAGCGATAGAATATTTTTCCAAGCGGGGCTATGAGCTGGTAGGCTCCTTTGCGGATGTAGCAGAGGACATAAAGCCTACAAAGGCATTTGATATTGCAAATATCGCAGTGGATATGTTCAGAAACGGAGAGGTGGACGATGTTCAGCTCTTCTACACAATGTTCGTATCCTCCCTGACGCAGGAGCCGCAGCAGATGGCTGTGCTCCCCATGCAGACCCAGAAGCTGGAGAACTACGGCACGATGACTTACGACCCCTCGCCCGAGGCGGTGTTCAACCGTATCGTCCCCAAGTTCACAGCAAGCCTTTTGCAGTGCGCAATAGTTGAGGCTTACGCCTCCGAGCAGGGCGCACGCAGGACCGCTATGGAATCCGCAACCGACAACGCCGACGAAATGATAGCAAGTCTGTCGCTGCTGTACAACCGTGCAAGACAGGCAAGCATCACTCAGGAGCTGACCGAGATCGTTGGCGGCGCAAACGCTCTGGAATAAGAGCAGTAATGCAGATCAGCATTTCCAACTAACGGAAAGGAAAAGTTAGAAAAATGACAAATAAGAACATAGGCACGATTGTTCAGGTAATCGGAGCGGTGCTGGATATCAGATTTTCCGCCGATAACCTGCCGAATCTGCTTAATGCCATCGAGATCGACAACAACGGTCAGAAGCTGGTAGTAGAGGTAGCACAGCATATCGGCGACGATATCGTGCGCTGCATCGCTATGGGCGCAACCGACGGTCTTGTAAGAGGCATGGAAGCAGTAGACACCGGTGCTTCCATCAAGGTTCCTGTCGGAAAGGAAACACTGGGACGTATCTTCAACCTCCTCGGTGACGCTGTTGACAACAAGCCCCAGCCCGAGACAGAGGAAAAGTGGGAGATACACCGTCCCGCTCCCACATTCGAGGAGCAGGAAGCCTCCAACGAGGTTCTCGAAACAGGTATCAAGGTCGTAGACCTTATCGCCCCCTACCTTAAGGGTGGTAAGATCGGTCTGTTCGGCGGTGCCGGCGTTGGTAAGACTGTCCTTATCATGGAGCTTATCAACAACGTTGCAAAGCAGCACGGCGGTATCTCCGTATTCACAGGCGTAGGCGAGCGTACCCGTGAAGGTAACGACCTTTATAACGAGATGACCGAATCTGGTGTTATCAACAAGACCGCACTTGTATACGGTCAGATGAACGAGCCTCCGGGAGCAAGAATGAGAGTTGCCCTTTCCGGCCTGACAATGGCGGAGTATTTCCGTGATAAGGAAGGTCAGGACGTGCTTCTCTTTATCGATAACATCTTCCGTTTCACACAGGCTGGCTCCGAGGTATCCGCGCTGCTTGGCCGTATGCCCTCTGCCGTAGGTTATCAGCCCACACTTTCCACCGAGATGGGCGCTCTTCAGGAGCGTATCACCTCCACAAAGAAGGGCTCCATCACATCCGTACAGGCCGTTTACGTTCCTGCGGATGACCTTACCGACCCCGCTCCCGCTACAACATTCGCACATCTGGACGCTACGACCGTACTTTCCAGAAATATTGCGTCTATGGGTATCTATCCCGCGGTAGATCCTCTGGAGTCCACCTCCAGAATCCTCACTCCCGAGATCGTGGGCAAGGAGCATTACGAGGTTTCCCGTGCGGTACAGTCTATCCTCCAGCGTTATAATGAGCTGCAGGATATCATCGCTATCCTCGGTATGGATGAGCTTTCTGTCGAGGATAAGCTGACAGTATCCCGCGCAAGAAAGATCCAGCGCTTCCTGTCCCAGCCCTTCTCCGTTGCGGAGCAGTTCACAGGTATGGAAGGTAAGTATGTTCCCCTCAAGGAAACCATCCGTGGTTTTAAGGAGATCATCGAGGGCAAGCACGACGACCTGCCCGAGTCCGCTTTCCTGTTCGTCGGCACTATCGACGAGGCAGTAGAAAAGGCTAAGAAGGGCTCCTGATGCCCCGAGAGCTTTTAAGAAAGGAATGGTCTGATGACTCCGTTTAAGCTAGAGATCATAACGCCCGAAAAGAAATTTTTCGACGGTGAAACTGAACAGATCATCGTCCGCACCACCGTCGGCGACGTTGGTATCCTTAACGGGCATGAGCCGTACTGCGCGGCACTGGGTATCGGTCAGATGCGCATAATGATAGACGGAGAATTCCGTCATGCTGCGACATCGGGCGGCATCATCAAGGTGAGCCGCGAAAAGACCGTTGTTCTTGTAGACTCCTGCGAATGGGCCGACGAGATCGATGTTGACCGCGCCGAGCAGGCAAAGGACACAGCCGAGGAGCGTATCAAATCCGCACAGAGCGATAAGCAGATCAAGATGGCGGAATACAAACTGAAACGCGCCCTTAACCGTATCAATGCGGCTAAATTCAGATAATAAAAGCTCCCTCCGCACTGCGGGGGGAGTTTTGCGTACTATGTCTTATACAGTCTCTTAAAATAAAAAGGCTGCCTTTAAGGCAGCCTTTAAATATTCATTCTCAGAAGCTTGCGGAGTAGTTGGGAGCTTCCTTGGTGATGTAGATGTCGTGGGGGTGAGATTCCTTAAGACCTGCGCCTGTAATTCTTACGAACTCAGCTCTCTCCTGAAGCTCGGGAATAGTGGGACAGCCACAGTAACCCATACCTGCACGGATACCGCCGATAAGCTGGAAGATGGTGTCAGCAACAGCTCCCTTGTAGGGTACACGACCCTCAACGCCCTCGGGAACGAGCTTCTGGTTCTTAGCCTGGAAGTATCTGTCGGCAGAGCCCTTCTTCATAGCAGCGAGGGATCCCATGCCACGGTAAACCTTGAACTGTCTGCCCTGGTAGATCTCAACATCGCCGGGAGCCTCCTCACATCCTGCAAGGATGGAGCCGAGCATTACTGTGTTTGCACCTGCAGCGAGAGCCTTAACGATATCGCCGGAGTACTTGATACCACCGTCAGCGATAATCGGAACGCCATACTTGGCAGCCACACAAGCACAGTCGTATACCGCTGTGATCTGGGGAACACCGATACCTGCAACAACACGTGTTGTACAGATGGAGCCGGGGCCGATACCAACCTTTACTGCGTCAGCGCCAGCCTTGATAAGATCCTCGGTAGCTGCGCCTGTTGCAACGTTACCTGCAATAACAACAGCCTCGGGGAATGCGTTCTTGATGCTGTCGAGTGTCTTCATGATATTAGCACTATGACCGTGTGCGGAGTCAAGCACCAGTACGTCAACCTGAGCCTTGAGCAGCGCGCCTGCTCTGTCAAGTACGTCAGGAGTGATACCGATAGCAGCACCACAGAGAAGTCTGCCGCCCTTGTCACGTGCTGTGTTGGGATACTGAACGCTCTTCTCAATGTCCTTGATTGTGATAAGACCCTTGAGATAGCCGTTGTCGTCGACGATAGGGAGCTTTTCGATCTTGTGTTTTCTGAGGATGAGCTGTGCCTGATCCAGTGTGGTTCCAACGGGAGCAGTTACAAGATTTTCCTTTGTCATTACCTCGCCTACTCTCTGCTGGGGATCAGCGATAAAGCGCAGGTCGCGGTTTGTGAAGATACCGACAAGCTTGCCCTCTTCAACGATCGGAACACCGGAGATCTTATATTTGCCCATCAGTGCGTCAGCGTCCTGTACGCTGTCGTCGGGAGAGAGGAAGAAAGGATTTACGATAACGCCGTTTTCGGAACGCTTAACCTTGTCAACCTCGTCACACTGCATCTCAATGGACATATTCTTGTGAATGATACCGATACCGCCCTCACGTGCGATGGCAATAGCCATCTTGGACTCTGTAACGGTATCCATAGCGGATGTCATGATAGGTGTATTGAGTACGATGTTTTTGGTGAGATTTGTTTTGATGTTTATCATGTTTGGAGTTACGTCGCTCTTTGCGGGGATGAGCAGGACGTCATCGAAGGTGAGACCCTCTTTACCGAATTTTTCGTTGTAGTTGCAGTTCAGCATTTCTTTTACTCCTCACTTCCTCTGCTAATTTGCAGAATGTTCTTTTCAAGCAGTATTTTCCATTTCCCTTATGTACAGAAAAAGCCTCAGAAACTTTCGGGTCTGCGGGCTTTAAAAGGCATGGGATAAACGGACTATCCTTCTGCTTATATTTTGATTAATAATCATTATATCACTTTGTCGGTGTTTTTTCAAGCAAATTTTCTGCAAAAGCGCAAATAAAAATAACCAAATATCTGCATTTCAAAAAGGCTTATTTCGGAACTTTTCACGCTTATGCACTTTTTTGAGAAAAAAATCGTTCCAGCTATTGACTTGAAAAGATATTTATTATAGAATATTAATATATGGGTTGAATTCGGCTGTATAATTGCCATTCATCCCGCAGAAAATAATCAGAAGGATTGGAATATTTTATGATAAAGACATCCGCTTCCCTGCTTGCCAGCAACCTTGCACAGCTTGCGCTGGAGATCGCCCGCTGTAAAAAATCCGCAGTTGACTGGGTGCATTTCGATGTAATGGACGGCGTTTTTGTGGATCAGATAACCTATGGCAGCCCCGTCCTCAAGACAGTGAGAGCATCTACAGATATGTTCCTTGACGTGCATCTTATGGTGGAGGATCCCACAAAGCAGATCGCACTTTTTGCCGAGGCAGGTGCCGACCTTATTACTATCCATGTTGAAAGCTTCTGCGATATCGCAGCAGTACTTAAGGATATCAAGCTGTACGATAAGAAGGCAGCCCTGGCAGTAAAGCCCAACACCCCTATCGAGGCGGTATATCCCTATCTGCACCTGTGCGATATGGTGCTTGTTATGACTGTTGAGCCGGGTTACGGCGGACAGGCGTTCATCCCTGAGACACTTGAAAAGATAAAGTCGCTGCGCAGGACCGCCGACAACGCAGGCTTCAAGAAGCTGGACATCCAGGTGGATGGCGGTATAAACGAAAAGACTGCCCAGCTCGTTAAAAAAGCAGGCGCAAACGTGCTTGTTGCAGGCACTGCTCTGTTCAAGGCTGAAAACATGAAGGCTGTCTGCGATGAGCTGAAGAAGCCCATCGAGGAATGATCAGCCAAGGATCGCACTGAGCATTTCAGGCGCATTTCCCGAGGCAATCTCGGTAAGATATTCCTCGGATTGTGCTGCGAAAAGCGATGAAATTTCGCAGTATTCCCCGAATTCACTGCAGATGCGTTCTGTTTCCGACGGAGGGTCGGTAAAAATAAAACGGTACCTGACAGGGTCGTTGCCGCAGTATATGCAGCAGCATATCCCCGCAGCAGATAACGCCGCGCACAAAAAACGGAGCCGTTCCACACCCGATATCTCGCAGGAATAGTATCTGTGCTCGTTGCAGTTCATTTCGCATTCCAGTGCAGAAACAAAAAACACACTGCTCCCGTCAGAGCGCAGGAACGCTTCCACAAGCAGGCGTCCATCGGGAAATACAAGTCCCTGCTCTATCGTGAGTCTGTCGATAATGCCGCAGATAAAACGCTGCATCTCAAAGCTTTTCCCGTCCGTAGGCACTGCCGCGGACTCCGTTTTGTCAAGCGTTATCTTATAAGTAGCTTCTCCGAGAAGCTCAGCTTTCATACCCTGCTCCTTTTCCGAGGCCATGCCTCTTAACCCGATTCTGAAAGGATATTTATAAATGAAGTCACTTATTGCACGGGATCCGTGCAAGGTCTATCTTGAAAGATTTGTATTTATGGCGGCACTGCTTATCCCCGCGGTATTTCTTGGCGGAATGCGTCCCATCGTTGTCAGTGCCGTAAGCATAGGCGTCTGTATGTCCGCCGATATCGTATGCTGCAAGATACGCAGGATCAAGTATGATATCAAAGACTACAGCGTGATATTCTGGGCGCTTGCGGTATCACTGATAATGCCTGCCAGCATCCCGTATATCCATGTGGCATTGTCCGCACTGATATGCGTAGTGATAGGAAAGCATATGTTCGGCGGTAAGGAGAACGTTGTGTTTTCACCGCCCGCTATCGCCGCAGCATTCTTAATTATATGCTACCCCAATGAAATGTTATACTTCCCCAAGGTCGGAGAGGTAATACCTGCCTTTGGCGGACACACCAACATCCTGATACGCGATCTCGACAATATGATGAAGCTTGGCAACGTTCCGTCATATTCGATGCTTGACATCGTGATGGGAAGAGTACCGGGAGCTATCGGTGCAGTAAGTATACTGGTTATCGCAGTGTGCGGCATCTGTATGCTGATACGCCGCAGCACCAGTATCTGTACCATGCTCTCATGTCTTGGTACCGTAGCCCTGCTTGCGTTCTGCTATCCCAGAGTGGATGTTGCTCCTGTGGAGTCCATCTTCTACGAGCTTACCAGCGGATATCTTCTGTTCGGAACAGTGTTCCTTGCGGCAGAGCCGTACATAGTACCCAAACGCCGCGCCGCAAGATTCATATATGGCGTAGTGCTTGGCTATACAACGATGATGTTCCGCTATTTCGGACAGACAGAGGGCTGCTTCCTGTTCGCACTGCTGATAACAAACGCGCTCTCCTGCGGTTTCGATACCATCATCGAAAACCTGCTGTATTGGAAAAGGACCTATATCAGCTCCTTTGAGCAGAGCAAGAATGCCGCACAGCGCGGTAACATAAAGCTCACCGATACACAGGAGATACAGCTTCCCGAAAAATACCGCTATCATACACCTCCTATCGACGGCAAGGTGAAGAAGCACAGACGCAGGAAAAAGCAAAAGGGAGGTACAGAAGAATGAGTGAAAAAAAGACCTACCCGATATGCTTTGACGGACTTTTCCGACAGAATATCGTATTGACCAGCGGACTTGTGACCGCACCTGTGATCGTTGCGGCTACTACCGCAGAACGTGCTGCGGTACTGTCGCTCAGCTTCTTTATGATATCCTATATCACTATGCTGATATGTCGCGTGATCCCGCGCAGACTTGTTTATACCGTGCGCATAATACTATATGCGCTGGTAGCGGCTGTTGTGTTTATACCTACAGCAATTCTGATGAACGTGCTGTTCCCTGAAACAGCGATGTCCGTCATGCTGTATATTGAGATAATCGTAGTGAACTCACTGGTGCTTGCAAAGACCGAGAGCCGATTCTATCTCATCCCCTTCTCTTCGATGGCAATAGACTCCCTTGTATATATCGCGGGCTATGCCATCGTTGCCTTTGCTGTCGGCATGATACGCGAGGTGCTTACCTACGGCACTGTATTCGGACTGCATCTCGGAAACGCACTGATGCCCGCCGCAAAATCGCCGTTCTTCGGCTTTTTCCTTGTGGGACTGTTTGCCGCAGCCTGCCGCGCCTACTACAACAGACGCAGGGCCATAGAGGCAATGGAACCCGAGGTCATCCGAAAGGGGGCTGAGGAATAATGGAGATAATCACCGCTATAATCTCAGCAGCTATGGTGTCGATATTCGTTCAGAACGCCATCTTTGAGCGTGCATTCGGTTCCAACGTCACCATTTATGCCTCCCGAAAAGAATCTCACATAACAGGATTCACCATCGGAATCACCGCCATGACCACTGTGGCAAGTGCCATAACATATTTCCTGGACAGCTCATTACTGGAACTGGAATACGGATGGCTGTTCATGCCATTGATCTACGTGGCAGTGATAAGTGTACTTTACATCTCTGCTCTGCTTTTCCTCTGGAGGTTATTCCCCAAAGTATTCGCAAGAGTAAAAAAGTACGCACACCTTGCAATATTCAACTGCACTGTTATAGGTGCACTGTTCCTCAACTCAAACTACGGCAGCGATATCTGGTCCTATATCGGATACGGTCTGGGAACGGGAATAGGATTTTTCCTTGCCAGCCTGCTGCTTAATATCGCCCACGAAAAGCTGGATTCCGACAAGATCCCCAAGGCTTTCCGCGGATATCCCATAATGCTTGTTTATATCGGTGTAATATCCCTTGCATTCTATGCGTTGGTGGGATATACCGTAGATTTCTGATTAAAATATTATATACCTTTCATCGGGTAATTTCATCACGGCAGAAAGGGGAATAAATGAAGCGCAAAAATATAAAGATCAAGCACCACAAATATAACTTCTACAATAAAAACAAAAAGAAAAGCAAGGGCAGACAGGTGCTTGCAATAATACTGACGATCGTTTTGGCCGCAGCGCTGTGCGTTGTAGGCTTTGGAATAGGCAAGCCGCTGATGGATTACTTCAACGGCAATAAGACGCCGGACACCTCAAGCTCCGGATGGACACCTCCTGTCGAAACAGTGGACTCCACCGATACCGATACCGCACCCGAGACCGAGGACGCCGAAAGTACCGAGTCCGCGGAGCCCATCCCCGAGGCAAGGAGCATCTTTATACTCCCCGAAGGCGCGGCAGTAAATGAGGCAAGACTTAATTCCACGGTAAGCTCCGCAAAGGCACAGGGATATACCACCGTTGTGGTTACTCTCAAAAATGACACGGGCAATTTCCTGTATAAGACGGAGGTTGCAGGGGTAAAAGACAGCAAAGCTGTTGCCGGTACTCTTACCGCAAAGCAGATATGCGATATAATCACCAACGCAGGTCTGACACCTCAGGCGCGCATCAGCACACTTAAGGACCATACCTCCAGCGCCCATGTTTCAGATATAAAGTTTACCACAAGCGACGGCTGGGGCTGGCTTGATGCGGCTGCCGCAAACGGCGGAAAAACATGGCTGTCACCATTCGAGCCAAAGACTTCACAGTATATGGCAGACATAACTGCCGAGCTTGCCGCAGCAGGCTTCAAAAAGATCATTCTTGCTGATATGAAGTTCCCGCCTTTCCGTGACGCAGACGACAAGTATCTCACTCACATTCCTATACACGACGAGCAGGCAAGACTCACCGCCCTCTGGAACGTAATTACAGCGTGCAGCACCGCTGCCAGGGGCTCGGGTGCCGATGTGATGCTGGAAATGAGTGCATCCGATATGGATGCAGCGGATAGGCTCTCTACCCCTGCTGAGGCAGCAGGCGATAAGGAAAAGCTGAAAACAGTGGAGCTGCTTATCATCTTCACAAGCGAAAACGGCAGTAGCACTACTGCTGCAGGTGCATTCACAGGAAAAATGGGCGGTATGTACAGCGGACAAAGCTACAGCGTCCGTATTGCAAAGGACGGCTACATCGCATCCGATTATGAGGCTATCATAACAGCATTTTCCAATGCGGGTGTTACCGTATTTTCTGAATAATTAATGAAAAAGCATCATAACGCTTGATTTATTTATGAAAAAGCGTTATAATGTTATGAGAACAAGATTCCGTAGTGCCATAAAACAACTGCGGGATATATAAACAAATTTTGGAGGACAACTATGAACTTTTCTGAATTACTGACTATTGCAACAGCAGGTACCACAGGCGCCGAAGCTTCCTGGGCAAGCTTACTGGGTATGATCATCCCCCTCGGACTTATGGTGCTTTTCTTCTACTTCTTCCTTATCAGACCCGAGAAGAAGCGCAGCAAGGAAATGGAGAATATGCTCAACAACATCCAGGTAGCTGACGAGGTTGTTACAAACGGCGGCATTATCGGACGTGTGCTTTCTGTTAAGGAGGATACAGTTCTCATCGAAACAGGCAGCGACAGAACCAAGATCCGTGTACTCAAGCAGGCTATCGCAAAGAACAACACCGTTCACGAGGCTCCCGCAGAGGTAGCTCCTGAGATCAAGAAGAAAAAGAACAAGGATAAGCCCACTGAGATCAAGTGAGCTTGATTTAAAGCTAAAAGCACATAACCCGTGAAGGATTTCTTCACGGGTTATTTTAATATCTCACAGATAAATTGGAATTTAGTAGCGCGTAATTAATTTGAAACAGCGTAGGAAAACCATATTTTAATGCAATTAACGAATCAAAACCACCAGTTGAACTGGTGGTTTGCTCTCGCCCTTCAAGGGCGTATTACCGGCTTGTGCCTGAAGGCACACTGAAAGTCTGGCAACCGCATCTCATTCACTAGCAGCCGCTCAAGCGGCTGTTATTTTTTGCTT
>JAZQGZ010000038.1:0-59929 GCA_045540255.1 Oscillospiraceae bacterium
TCATGACATTGTCCTCCTTTGATTTCCGATGCGGTCGCCAAACCCGCTTCTATTATATCATAGGAGGACTCTTTTATCTAAAGATTTTTTATTCCACCGCTTCAAGCGGTGGTTTATTTTCGCTAAAGCTACAATAAAAGCAGCCTGAATTTTGACATTCAGGCTGTAATTTTATCATCCGAGAAGCTGGAGTATGGACTGAGGCTGCTGATTAGCCTGCGAAAGCATAGACTGCGCTGCCTGCTGCAGTATATTTGCCTTGGTGTAGTTCATCATTTCAGATGCCATATCCGTATCACGGATAGTGGATTCAGCTTCTGTAATATTTTCCGCTGTGGATGTCAGATTATCGATCTTGTGTTCAAGTCTGTTCTGCATCGCACCAAACGTTGCACGCACCATAGACACCTTATTGATTGCGAAATCTATCTGGTCTATAGCTGCATTCGCTCCGCCCTGTGTTATCAGAGTCAGCGTATCCGTCTCAAGTCCTGTTGCGGAAACATCAAGATCTGCTTCAAGTCCGCCGATACCATCGGAATCATATTTAAATGTGAAATTAACGGCATCCTTTGAACGTGCGCCTACCTGCAAAGCTATCGAGGATACAAAAGTCATATCCGCATTTGCATTTTCATAAGTATTAGGAACCGACACACCACCGGTTGAATTCTTGATAAGTATGGTATCTCCATCAGAAAATGTAGTAATTGGGTTTCCGTTTTCATCCGTTACTGAAAAGGGCGGAGTTGTTACGGGAGCGTTGTTGTAATACCATCCCTTGATTGGAATACCTGTTCCGGCAATAACACTGTCTACATATTCATAGGTTCCGAGATTGGTCGTGCCCGGAGTTACCTCTACATTGATCTTGGCGTGACCCGCAACACTACCGGAGCCGACAGGCTTTACCACCTTATTTGCATTGGGATATGTAAACAAACCGTTGGAAGCTGCAACACCGTCGGACATAGTACCGCCGTTGAGTGCGATAACGCCATTGAAATCTGTGTCAGCTATCTGATTGAGTTCATCATTGAGCTGCTCAAATTCAAGCTGTATCGCATCGCGGTCGGTTTTATCGTTATATGTGCCGTTGGCAGACTGCACTGCCAGCTCTTTCATTCTGTGAAGGATAGAATGTGTCTCCTGAAGAGCACCCTCGTATGTCTGGATCATGGAAATACCATCCTGAGAGTTTCTTCTGGACTGGTTAAGACCACGGATCTGTGTTCTCATCTTCTCGGAAATAGCAAGACCTGCGGCATCATCACCTGCACCGGTTATCCTGTAACCCGAAGAAAGCTTTTTGGATGACTTTTTCAGACCTGCAATATTGGTGCTCAATCTATTATAAGCATTGATAGAATTCATGTTATGCTGTACTATCATACCTGCCATATAAAATACCCCCTGAAATACACACACCATTATACGGGATCCTCCCGTGGCGCGCCTGTTTTTTATTTAATGCGTGTTTTCATACTATTCTGAATCTGTTTCTAAAATATCAGCAAAATCCTAATAAAAAAATAACACTACATATATTATATCGGCCGCGAACAATAAAAATTTAGCTTTTAACTTATTTTTTATGTTTTTCAATGACAAGTGCTTCAATTCAATATACTTTTTATGAACATTATACTATTCAATCCGTTATCTTTAAGATAGGATATTATTTTTCTGAAATTATTTCTGTCGGATGTCAAGGCAGCAACGAAATCGCAGAAGCTGAATATAAGCTGTTCCTTTGATCCTGAAAGCTCTGAAATTCCTTTTAAGGCCAGCTTTAATGATGCGGCACAGAAAGCAAAACAACAGAAATTATCTGCAGCGGAATGATCTGTTACTATACCGTTTATCATCCATTCAAGAAACAGCGCGCGTATTATATTCTTATATGAAAAATCATCAATAATTATATTTTCCGTATCATTACCTACAAGTATCTCCCAGCCAAAAACATTACTGAATACCATGTTAAGATCAGGCATATTACCGGTCTCATTATCATCTATACCTATCTTTTCTGCGGCCTTTATAACCGAAACAAAAATATCATTGTCATCCCATATTAAAGGAGCCAAAGAATTGAACAAGATCATTCTGGCTGAGGCTTCTTCTGCAGGAGTTATTATAGCAGTCAGATCTTTTTTACAGGAGACCGAAAGATCCATACAATTCTTGTCATTGAAAAGACTCTCTGCTACGGAATAGCAGGTCATTCTGCAGGAGTATAACACAGTGTCACCGCATAGTCGTTTTATGCGTGGGTATTCGCGGCAGGTATAGGAAAGATATTCCTCTCCCATATCTTTATGTATAAGGCATAGTCCATCTCTCAGAAAGGGGCAATAACCTTCAGCATCAAACTTCATAGTCATATATTCTGCTTCTTCGCCGAAAGCCTTTGATGCAATACCCGCTATTTCTCCTGTACAACAGATCTCCCTGAGCCTTTTTACTTCCTCGCCGGTCCAGATAACAGACCAACCTCCGCAGCAGTTGGCAGGGCACTTATCTGCAATACAACAGAATTTATCTGTAAGAAACGGATGGATCACCTTTAATGAATTATCATTTTTCATATTCATATCCTTAACGGAAAACGGCGATATCAAACCGCCGTTCCACATCATTTTTCCGAACCCTCAAGGAAATACGAAGCCTCCATATCTGCAACGGAAAGTGCAAAAGCAAGCGGGAACATTTCCAATGCCTTTCCGACAGAATTTTTATCCTCTGTACCTGAAAAACCCATGTGCCAGCGTATTGCCATAGCCTCCTCCCGAGAAAGCCTTATAAACCCGCTGACCATATATACCGACTTTTCGCCGTGACCATAGGGAAGGGTATCGTTTATCTCATAATAAGGCACCTTTTCCCATTGTCCTGTTTTTTCGTTTTTGGAATTTCTGAAGCTGACTTTGTAGAAATTTACTTTGCATACATCATGCAGAAGCGCTACAACAGCGATGGTTTCTGCAGTCGCAGTAAGCGAATACTGCTCCCTGACCCTCTGACGTTCCATATATGCGCACATACAATCATATACATTGAGAGAATGGCGGAGAAGTCCGCCCTCAAAAGCATTATGATACCGTGTACTTGCAGGCGCAGTAAAGAAATCACTTTTATTTTCCAGAAAATCAAGCAGCTTGTCTGCACCATCTCTTTTTATATTCTCTGTATATATCTGTATGAATCGTTCCTTATCAGTCATAGGTTACCTCATCCGTAGAATCTTACTTTCTTCCTTATAAGACATCTGTTCTCTATATCGAATTTATATTCAAACTTCAATATCTCATATACACCATTATTATTTGACGCAACTATATGTTGTGTCATAAGACCGGGCTTCTCCATTTCAAGGTGTGTGCCGTAGGGTGCAGTTTCAACTCCGTCCTGATATACCGGAACTTCCGTTATCTTTCCGTCAAATATCGCAAAAAACCTTGCGTACTGCGGAGTTTCTACCTCATTTATGATATGGAAATCAAGCTGTATAAGATCGGGATATGTATGGTTATAAAAACCGCGGCGGTTTGAGATAAGCTCACAGCCATAAGATAAACCATCCTTTACACTTTCAAGGATCAGAAACCTGTCATCACGGGGTACATTGATCTTCAATGTATCTATTATCTCTCCGGACCTCATAAGATCCAGGCGGAAATCTCCGTACATTTCCCCGTCAACGTATGTGGTATCTATATCCATATCCGTAGTTTCATCAAGCTTAACACCTGATATATCTACAGTATAATATCCTTCTTCCGAATATACATTTATAATAGTATAAGAGAGCCTGTCTCCATCGATACGCGGAGTCTGTACCGCAACGGGGATGATCTCGTCAGGCTCCAGATATGTTGAGGATGCCGTGGTCTGTGTTGTAGTAACAGATGTTCCGGTCGTAGATACAACAGAAGTATTTGTTGTAGAAGTCACTGAAGCTTCAGTATCCTCTGCAGCGTAAGATGAATCTTTATTGATATCCTTATCCTCAAGAGCACATCCGCCCAGTAAAAGCGCAAACGCCGATACCAATACAAATAATGTTTTTTTCATTGACGCACCTCCTTCTGTTTATGTATTCATTATAATAAATAATATCGGAAAAATCAAGCAAAAAAAGATACAATTAAATACTTTTTCATTATATCATTATTACTTTTCCTTTCAACAATAAACATAGTTTTGTTGATAAATTGTTCTTTCAATACATAATCAACTTGTTTTCAACCTTCTTTCAATTATTTCAACAATTTATTCAGTGCGTATAAAACAAGGTAAATTTAACACTTTCAACTGCATTTTCAACAAAAAATCAAGATTTTATGGTTTCAACGTTAAAAAACCTGCTTTAAAACCTGTTGATATTGAAGTGTTAAAAATAAATTCAACTTTAATATTAATAACTATTATCAAATTTTAATAATCATCAATAACAAACGCTGAAATTTAAAAATCTACAGATTGTATAAATTTTTTGATAAAGCTGTTTTTAACTATATAATCAACACCATATAATTTTTTAGGTTGAAAAAATTTTTTTTGAATATTTGATTAAACAGCCGTTTTTTCACAGTTTCAACTGAGTTTTCAACACCAAAACAGTGTTTTTCATCATTTATACGCTAAGTTTTTATGGAATTCACGTTGAAATGTTGAAAACTAGTTAAAAATGTGTATAAATTCACATTCATGAACTATAATTAAGTTGAAATCAAATATTCAAGGAGAAACTGATATGATCAAAGGCGTAGTAAAAAACTATATTGAAATAAATCCGAGAAATAACGAAGATTTTGAAAAGATCATCGTAATACTGAAAAATCCACCGGATCAGCCGGATGATGATGAAATAATAAATTCAGCTATGCTTATGTTAGGTAAATCCCCTAATTGTATAAGAAGCAATAATAGATATTTTTTAAAAATGCTCATATGCGGTCTATCAGGCTCTCTGATAACGACCGCGGCAATTATGATATATATGTGGTTTGTTTAATATTCACATATTAACTCGGAATATTTATGTCGATTTGTGCTTGAAAAATTCAACAATTTATGTTATGATTAAATATGAACTTTTAAAATATATTACTGTGTCCCGCGACATTAATTAATAGTATTAATTATCTGCAATACCATACAGTAAACAGAAAATGGAATGGTGAAAATAATGAATTCTTTATCCTCTCTTTCTGATATCTATAATCTTGTAATTGATAATTACGTCAAAGAATACGGAATATCGGAATCTGCACGCGAGATCTGGCTGGATCCTCTTGTACCAGTAGAAATGAAAGGTACAAAGGTCATTCTTGCCACTGAAGATGATTTTCGTTGTGATACTCTTTATAAATATTATGTCAACAATCTGGAGACCCAGTTTACAAATGTTATGGGTTTCCCTGTAAATGTGGAAATTATTATCAGTACTGATAATCCTACCACAGAATCTAAGTTTGATAATATTAAGAATGACGAAAATATATCAACCAAAATAGATAATATGGTAAACGACAATAAAACTACATATACCTTTGAAACTTTTATTGTCGGCCCTTCAAACAATCTTGCTTTCGCTGCAGCTAAGGCAGTATCCCAAAAGCAGCATGAAAAGTATAATCCGCTGTTCATATACGGTGATTCCGGACTGGGTAAGACACATCTTCTCTCTGCCATCCAGAACGAGATGAAGAAGAACTATCCCGGTATCAATATCATATATATTTCAGCCGAGACCTTTACTAATGAATTCCTGCACTCCATTCAGTCAAACACTACAGAGAAATTCGACGAAAAGTACAGAAGTGCGGATGCTCTGCTTATAGATGATATTCAGTTCATAGCAGGTAAGGAACAGACAGAGGAAAAATTCTTCCATATTTTCAATGAGCTTTACAAGCTCAATAAGGCTATAGTTCTTACCTCTGACCGTCCCGCAAAGGAGATCAAATCCATTTCCGACAGACTTAAGACAAGATTCTCTTCGGGTCTTGCAGCAGATGTAAGGGCTCCCGAATATGAAACAAGGCTCGCTATCATCCAGCGCAAGGCTGAGCTTCTTAATTTTAAGATACCCGATGATGTTGTGGATTTCATAGCTACAAAGCTTAAATCCAATATCCGTCAGATTGAAGGCGTTGTAACCAAAATGAACGCCCTCTATATGGTATCCAATATGAAGCCTACTATCGTAGTGGCACAGAATGTCATCAAGGATATAGTATCCGATCATCAGCCTATCCCGATCACAGTGGATAAGATCATCAGTGAGGTTGCTGAAATATATAATGTTCATCCCGATGAGATGAGATCTCCCAAGAGATCTTCAAATATTTCCGCTGCAAGAAAGGTAGCTATCTATGTTATCCAGGATATAACAGGTCTGCCTTACGAGACCATAGGCAAGGAATTCGGAGGACGCGATCATTCTACTGTAGTATATGCTATCAAAAACGTTAAGGAAACAATGGAGCGCGACAGCAGCACACGTTCTCTTATAGAAGATCTTATAAAGAATATAAAGGCTAATCAGTAATCCTTATTTAACAGAATTATCAACAAGTTTTCATGCTTATTCAACGCTGTGTTGGAAATATTACATGGTTTCAACTTTTCAAAATTATTTCAACATTGTGTACTTGAAAATTTTTTGATAAAAACGGCTTGATATTGCGGAATTTTTATGTTTCCACAGTTTTAACCGCCCTTATTATTATGATTAATATTTTATTTGTTTATTATTTTTTTTCAGATTCTGAAAGGAGACCGCTATGAAATTCATCTGCCAGAAAGAAGTAATATTAGGTGCAGTTCAGACTACATCCAAGGCAGCAGCAGGAAAGTCAAGTATTCCCGCTCTGGAAGGTATCCTGCTTGAGCTTGAAGGTAACACTCTTACTGTAACAGGCTATAACCTTGATATCGGTATAAAGACAGATATAGAAGTAAACGGAATAGAAAGCGGTAATATAGTTATCAATGCCAGAATGGCAGGAGATATTATAAGAAAGATGCCATCCGGTGAAATTACTTTCTCCTGTGATGAAAGCAATATGGCTACGATAATAAGCCGCGAAACAGAATTTTCTGTTATGTGCATGAGTGCAGATGATTATCCCGTTGTTCCTCAGGTAAACCCTGAAACAAGCTTCTCTGTTCCTCAGAAGATGATAAAGAGTATGATATCCCAGACAAAGTTTGCTGTAGCAGTAACTGATACCAAGCCTGCACTTATGGGTTGTAAGTTTGAGATATCTGATAATATCCTCAGTGTTGTTGCTGTTGATGGTGTAAGGATCGCACTCAGACAGGAGCCTGTTGTATATGATAATATAGAATTTATCGTTCCTGCAAAGACTCTTGATGAATTAATTCATATACTTTCTGATGATAATGATAAAAATGTTACTTTCTGTATAGACAAAAATCAGATATCCTTCAGTGTCGGCGATTATATCATGATATCCAGACTGATCGATGGCGAATTTATTCAGTACAAGAATCATCTTGTATGTAATGATGAAGTGTATGCAGAAGTAAACTGCCGCGATATGATAGATATGCTGGATCGTACCATGCTTATCATCAATGAGAAAAACAAGAATCCTATCCGCTGCGAGCTTAACGGTGATACACTCACTATGAGCTGCACTACAGGTCTTGGTAAGATCAATGATAAGATAAATGTAAAATACAGCGGTCAGCCTATTACTATAGGATTTAATGCAAAATATATGCTGGATGCTTTCAAGGCTTGTGATTCCGATGCTGTAAAGCTTATCATGAGCAGCTCTGTTGCGCCTATTATAATAAAGCCGCTTTCGGGTACGGAATTTACATTCCTTGTACTTCCCATGCGCCTTAAATGAATAGATTACTGGGAGCGGATATGTGATATCAGAATGGGACTTTCAGATAAATATTTAAAGTAAAACAATCGGAAGGAAATTTGACATGGAAGAAATAAAGATAGTTACACCTTTTATCAAGCTGGATCAGCTTGTAAAGTTTGCTGGACTTGCTGAAACAGGTGCAAAGGCTAAGATACTTATTGAACTGGGTGAGTTTAATGTAAACGGTGATCTCTGTACCAAAAGAGGTAAGAAAATCAAACCCGGTGATGTTATTGACTTCAAAAATAAGAAGTATAAGGTAGTTCTGGACGAAAATGCTGAAATACCTGCAGAATAATTAATGATAATCAAAAAAATCTATATACGGAATTTCCGTAATATCAAAGAAGCTGAATTGAGCTTCGATAAAGATCTGAATATATTTGTTGGGAAAAACGCACAAGGTAAGACTAATCTTATGGAGGCGCTGTCCGTATGTCTGGGCGGCAGCTTCCGCCATGTGCGTTTTTCTCAATATATACCTGCCGATGATCCTAAGGCTGAAGTGTTTATACGTCTTAATTTTACCGATGATGAGGCAATCCGCGAAAATGTAGTGGAATATAAGATAAACGGAAGTAAAGTGTCGGTAACATATAACGGACTTAAAATGAATGATGCTGCAGAATTATACGGAGTGTTAAAATATGTAGTTTTTATACCCGAACATTTAAATCTTATAAAAGGAAGCCCTGAGCTTCGCAGAAATTACCTTGATGATGTTGCTGTGATGCAGACAAAAACTCACTTAAAGAAGTTATCAAGATATAACAGAGGGTTAAAACAACGTAATAATATACTGTCGTTTATCAATTCAAATATATCCGAGGCTGAATTATCGGCACAGCTTGTAAGCTGGAATGAGATACTTGCAGGTGAGGGTATTAATGTAACTTACGGCAGACTTAAATATTTTGCTTTTCTTAAAGAATATGCTGCTGAGATATATTCTCAGTTGACGGAAAGTACAGAAAAGCTGGAAATGGATTATTATAGTTCAATTTTTAAAACTGAAAGTATAGATTTTAGTAATGTTAACGATCTGTTTTCTAAATATATCGAAGAACTGGAAAAAAATCTGCAATCTGAGATGAAGCTCCGTTATACTTTAAGCGGAGTTCATCGTGATGATGTGAATTTTTATATAAATGGAATGGCAGCAAGAGATTTTGCGTCCCAGGGGCAGCTCAGAAGCGCCGCATTGGCCCTTAAACTATCTGAGGCGGAAATTATCCGCAGAAAGAATAAAACCTGCCCTGTGGTCATTCTGGACGATATTCTGAGCGAGCTGGATCATGTACGTAGAAATTTCGTTATTAACAATATTGAAAAATCTCAGGTTTTTATAACTTGTTGTAATATTGATGATCTGTCTTCGCTTAAAAACGGAAAAACATGGATCACAGAAAATGGTGTTTTTACGGAGGTCTGATATGTTTCTGTTCCTTGGAGGAGAAGTAACTGTTCCTAAAAAGGATGTGATCGGAATTTTTGATATAGAAGAATGTTCTGTAAGCAGAACAACTGCTGATTATCTGAATTCCTGTCAGAAAAAAGGTCAGGTGGTATATGTTTCACAGGATATGCCGAAATCCTTTATAGTATGTACTGATAACATCTATATTTCAAATGTATCCAATGATACGATAAATAAAAGAGGTAAAATATAAAAACAGCCGCCTGATGTCAAATATGCATACAGGCGGCTGTGTTGAGTTTTAAGAGAGTTTAGGGGTCTTGTAATATACCCTTATTTTTTCGCACAAAAATCAAAATTAAAGGCAAAAATGCTTGAAATTTAAAGGTTTTTATGATATACTATATATAATATAGGCAATAATATATGTGAGAGGCAAGGGTGGCTTGTTCGTCCTTGCCGGTTTTATTCACGGAGGGTAATATGGCAGAAAATGAAAAGGCTTTGGACGTCAACTACGGCGCCGATGATATTCAAGTCTTAAAGGGTCTTGAAGCTGTAAGAAAACGTCCCGGTATGTACGTTGGTTCTTCGGGTGAGGGTGGTCTGCATCACCTTGTATACGAGATAGTAGACAACTCTATTGACGAGGCACTTGCGGGATACTGTACGGAAATTGATGTAGCTATACTTCCCGAAAATGTTATTAGAGTTATAGATAATGGTCGTGGTATTCCTACAGCAATAAATCATTCCGAAGGTATATCGGCTGCAACTGTGGTATTTACTATACTGCATGCCGGCGGTAAGTTCGGCGGTGGCGGATATAAAGTAGCAGGTGGTCTGCACGGCGTAGGTGCTTCGGTAGTAAATGCGCTTTCCGAGTGGCTTGAAGTAGAGATACATGACGGAAAAAATGTGCATTTCCAGCATTTTGACCGCGGTGAATATACAGAAGAAATAAAAATAGTAGGTTCTACCGACCGTACAGGTACTCAGGTTACATTCAAGCCTGACAGTGAGATATTCCATACAACAGAATTCAGATATGAAACATTACAGGAAAGATTACGTGAAAAGGCATTCCTGAATGGTGGACTTAAGATAGTTCTTTCTGATCTTCGTGATGCTGAAAATCCCATAAGGGAAGTAATGCAGTACGACGGCGGTATCATGAGCTATATTGAATGGCTCAATAAAAAGCGTGGTGCTGATGTTCTGCATCCCGATGTAATTTATCTCCATGGCGAGATGAATGGTATCGATGTTGAGATAGCGTTCCAGTATACCACAGATTTCAACAGTGAGGTATTCCGCTCCTTTGCAAATAATATCCATACAGGAGAGGGCGGTACCCATGAGATAGCTCTTAAAAAAGCACTCAGCAAGGTAATAAACGACTATGCAAAGGCTTATAAGGAAGCTAATGAGAAAAACAAGGTAAAGAAGAACGCAAAGAAAAAGGAAGATGAAAAGCCCTTTACAGGCTTCAGCGGTGAGGCTATAAGAGAAGCAATAAATGCTATCATTTCCGTAAAGCTTCCAGAGTGTGAGTTTGAGGGACAGACAAAAGGTAAGCTCGGTAATCCCGAGGTACAGCCTGTTGTTTACAAGATAGCTACAGAGCAGCTTACTTATTATTTTGAGGAGCATCCCGAGACAGCCCAGATCATCATGAACAAGGCAATAAATTCTCAGGCTGCCCGTGACGCTGCAAAGCGTGCAATGGAAGCAAAGAGAAAGTCTGTAATGGACAGCAACGGTCTTCCCGGTAAGCTTGCAGACTGCTCTGAATCCGATCCCACAAAAACCGAGATATATATCGTAGAGGGAGACTCTGCGGGTGGTTCTGCAAAGAGCGGCAGAGACAGACGCTTCCAGGCTATACTTTCCCTCTGGGGTAAGATGCTTAACGTAGAAAAGGCGAGAGCAGATAAGGTTTACAATAACGATAAGCTGTCTCCTGTGGTAAAAGCACTGGGAACAGGTATTGCAGAGGATTTTGATATTACAAAGCTTCGATATGGCAGAGTTGTTATCATGGCCGATGCCGATGTCGATGGTATGCATATAAGAACGCTGCTGCTGACTTTCTTCTTCCGCTTCATGCGTCCGCTGCTGGAGCAGGGTCATGTTTACTGTGCCCAGCCTCCGCTGTTCAAGGTGTGGAGAGGTAAGCAGGTACGATATGCTTTCTCCGATGAAGAAAGAGATCAGTATATAGAAGAGCTTATGGGCGATAACCCTAACGCAAAGGTAGATGTACAGCGTTATAAAGGTCTTGGTGAGATGGATCCCGATCAGCTCTGGGAGACCACAATGAATCCCGAGACCCGTACGATGCTTCGTGTAAGTGTAGAGGATGCTGCAAAGGCAGATGAGATAATGACTATACTCATGGGTGATAAGGTAGAGCCTCGTCGTGAGTTTATCGAAAAGAACGCTAAGCTTGCAGTAAATCTTGACATTTGATGTCTGTGATTTTTAAGGAGTGATAGTTATTTCCGGACTTATTCCTGATTTCAGCAGTGAAGCCGAAATGAAAAAGCCCGAGATAATAGCGCAGTTCAGCTATGATAATACGCTTGAAGAAATAGACTGCGCTATGAAAACTTATCAGGGTATTTTCGGCAAAAAGCGCAATATCATTATGATAAGTGCTTACGGACTTCTCACGATAGCTTCTGTCGTGTTGATAATCCTTAATTACAGCAGTATTTTTCCTTATGTAGCTTTTATTGTGTGCGTTTTCAGTCTTGTATATAATATCACAGATAAGAAACGTACAAGAAACAGGGTGCTTGACGCACTTAAGGGTATGAATCCCGAGGATTATAAAGCTACACTGTATCCCGAAAAGATAGAGATAGAAACCATAATCAAGCCTAAAGAGGATGATGAGGTAAAGCTCGAAAATGACGAGAATACAGAAAATATAGCTCCGATAAAAAGCATATTCATTTTTGAGCAGGATATGCTGGATTTTGCGGAAAACGAACAGTCTTTGCTGCTTTTTGTAGCAAGACGACAGACATATTGCTTCCCTAAGCGATGCCTTACAGAAGAACAGATTACTTCTGTAAGAGATTTTCTGAAAGAAAAGCTTGGAAGCATAGGCTGATATAATCAGTCTTTGATTTGGAGGAAAAATGGATATAGATTTCAGTTCAGAAAAGCTTATAAATATCGACCTCGAAGAAACAATGAAGGACTCCTTCATACAGTATGCGATGTCGGTAATCACATCAAGAGCACTGCCGGATGTACGTGACGGTCTTAAGCCTGTACACAGACGTATCATCTATACAATGAACGAGGCAGGAAACACATCTGATAAGCCTACACGTAAGTGTGCCTATACAGTTGGTGAGGTGCTGGGTAAGTATCATCCCCATGGTGACGCTTCCGTTTATGATGCGCTGGTAAGACTTGCACAGGATTTCTCTCTGCGTTATCCGCTTATCACAGGTCAGGGTAACTTCGGTTCAGTGGACGGCGACCCCGCCGCTGCTTACCGTTATACAGAGGCTAAGCTTGCTAAGATATCCGATGAGATGATACGTGATATCAATAAAAAAGTTGTAGATTTTACAACAAACTACGATGACAAGCTTCAGGAGCCTGTTGTATTACCCTCTCGTTTCCCTAATCTGCTGGTAAACGGCAGTAATGGTATTGCGGTAGGTATGGCTACAAATATCCCTCCCCACAATCTCGGAGAGATCATTGACGCTATTCTGCTTATGATAGACAATCCCGAGGCTACCATCGAAGAGATAATGGGAGTAGTTCAGGGTCCTGACTTCCCAACCGGCGGTATAATTATGGGATACAGCGGAATACGTTCCGCCTACTATACAGGACGAGGTAAGATAATCCTCCGTGGCAGAGCTGAGATAGTAGAAGAAAATAACCATACAAGAATAATCATCAATGAAATACCTTATATGGTCAATAAGGCTCGTCTGCTTATGAGCATCGGTGAACTTGTACGTGACAAGCGTATCGAGGGTATCTCGGTAGTACGTGATGAGTCCGACAGAAACGGTATGCGTATCGTTATCGAGCTTAAGCGTGACGCAAATGCAAATGTTGTACTTAACAAGCTGTATTCCTATACACAGCTTCAGGATACAGTCGGCGTTATCATGCTTGCGCTGGTTGATGGACAGCCTAAGATCCTTCCTCTGCGTGATATGCTTGAAAAGTACCTCGATTTCCAGGTAGAAGTAGTAACACGCCGTACTAAGTATGATCTTGAAAAGGCTCAGGAGCGTGCACATATCCTCGAGGGCTTCCTGCTTGCTATCGACTTTATTGATGAGGTTATTGCGATAGTTCGTCACAGCAAGACTCTTCAGGAGGCAAAGGAGCGCCTTGTAGAACGCTTCAGGAATGTTGATGTGTCCAGAACAGGTCTGTTTTCGTCAAATACCTATTCTCTTACTGAGGTGCAGGCTGACGCTATCGTGCAGATGCGTATCGGTCAGCTGACAGGTATGGAGGAGTCCAAGATCGCTGATGAGCTTGGCGAAAAGAGAGAGCTTATCAAGGAATATCTTGCTCTTCTGTCTGATCACAGCAAGATGCTGCACCAGATAGGATCTGAGCTTGAAGCTATCAAGAAAAAGTACAATGATCCCAGAAGAACATCTATCGAGCCTGTAAGCGGTGAGGTGGATATTGAGGATCTTATCCCCGAGGAGGATTGTGTTGTAACCTATACAAATATCGGTTATATCAAGCGTCAGCCTGTGGAGATATATAATATCCAGAAGCGTGGCGGACGCGGTGTATCGGGTATGAAGCAGCGTGATGAGGATTTTGTGGAAAATATGTTTATTTCTTCCAGTCACGAAAATATCCTATTTATCACAAACCAGGGTAATATGCACCGTATCAAGTGTTATGAGATCCCCGAGGGTGGCAGACAGTCACGTGGTATGAATATCGTAAATCTGCTTCAGCTCAACGAGGGTGAACGTGTTGCTGCGATGATGACTACCAATGATTTTGCAGATAATAAATACTTTATCTGTGTTACTAAGAATGGTATCGTGAAGCGCACAAACCTCTCTGAATATAAGAATATCCGCAAGAGAGGTCTGCGCGCAATTACCGTTGCTGAGGATGATGAGATAGTAGGTGCATTCCTTACAGAGGGCGATTGTACTATTCTTGTAGCCACAAGAAACGGTATGGCAATCCGCTTTGATGAGACAAAGGTAAGACCGCTCGGCAGAGGTGCAAGAGGCGTCCGTGCTATCAAGCTCCGTGAGGAAGATTATGTAGTTGGTGCTACTAAGATATTCGACGACCAGGCAACTATCCTCACTGTTACTGATAAGGGTATGGGCAGACGCTGCGCTATGCAGAGCTACCGTCTGCAGAATAGAGGCGGCTTCGGTCTTAAGAATTATCCTGTCAGTGACGAAAAGGGTTATGTCTGCGGAATCAGGACTCTTGGTCCCGATGATGATGTTATCCTTATCAGCACTGATGGAGTTATAATTCGTTTCCGTGCAAATGATCTCCGTACTATGGGCAGACCTGCTTCGGGTGTGCGTGTAATGCGTCTTGGTGAGGAAAGCACTGTTGCATCCTTCACAAGAACTGCACATGACGAGGATGAGGAAACAACAGAGATCGAAAAGGTTTCGGATGAGGAGATCGCAGCTTCTCTCTCCGCTGAGGCCAGCGAGGTGCTTGAGCCCGATGTTGAGCCTAACGATGATGAAGAAGCAGAAACCGCTGAAAATGAAGAATAACTAATAATAACCGCCCGAGCAGGGGAGAACCCGTGTTCGGGCGTGTTTTGTGAATGTTCCACATGGAACACATATTATGTCGAAAGGAAGATCATGATGGGATATACTCTGGAGGAGTATGATGTTGCGGTCATAGGTGCAGGCCATGCAGGCTGCGAGGCTGCACTGGCTGCCGCAAGGCTTGGTTTAAAGACTGCGATCTTCACATTGTCACTGGATTGTATAGCAAATATGCCCTGTAACCCCTGTATAGGCGGCTCAGCGAAGGGTCAGATAGTTTGTGAGATAGATTCGCTTGGCGGCGAGATGGGAAAGGCAGCAGACGCTACCTTTATACAATCCCGTATGCTGAACAGAGGAAAGGGTCCTGCGGTGCATAGTCTGAGAGTGCAGAGCGACCGTATGAAATATCACGCCTATATGAAGCAGTGTCTTGAAAATACACCTAACTTATACATAAAGCAGGCAGAGGTGGTTTATGTGGATGTTGAGGATGGAAAGATAACTGCAGTACACACAAAGCTTGGAGCAGTGCATCCCTGTAAGGCTGCTATTATTACAACAGGTACTTATCTGAATGGCAAGATACATATCGGTGAGCTGAATTACTCGGCGGGGCCTGATAATGTTCTACCGTCAACAGGACTTACAGATTGTCTTAAAGAACTGGGATGTACTATGCGTAGATTCAAGACTGGTACACCTGCGAGAGTTCACAAGCGTTCTCTTAACTTTGATGTAATGGAAAAGCAGGTAGGCGACGATCAGATAATCCCTTTTGCATTTGACAATGAGGACAAGCTTGAAAATCTTGTAGAGTGCTATGTTTCTTATACAAACGAGGAAACACATAAGGTAATACTTGATAATCTGCATCGTTCACCGTTATATTCGGGCAAGATAGAGGGTATAGGTCCACGATATTGTCCCAGTATCGAGGATAAGATAGTGCGGTTTAAGGATAAGGAGCGTCATCAGCTTTTCTTAGAGCCTATGGGACTTGATACTGATGAATACTACGTTCAGGGAATGAGCTCATCATTGCCTGAGGATGTTCAGCTTAAGTTCCTGCGTACCATACAGGGTCTTGAAAACGTTGAGATAATGCGCCCTGCCTATGCAATAGAATACGATTGCTGCGATCCACTGGAATTGCTTCCTACACTGGAATTCAAGAAGATATCAGGTCTTTACGGTGCAGGACAGTTTAATTGTACAAGTGGCTATGAAGAGGCTGCCGCGCAGGGTATAATCGCAGGTATCAATGCAGCGAGAAAGATACAGGATAAGGAGCCGATAATACTCGACAGGGCTTCAAGCTACATCGGAACTCTTATTGATGATCTTGTAACCAAGGGCTGCACCGAGCCTTACAGAATGATGACTTCACGCAGTGAATACAGACTTATTCTCAGACAGGATAATGCTGCTGAAAGATTGATGCCGCTCGGGCATGATATAGGTCTGGTGTCCGATGAAAGATATGAGAAATTCCTTGCAGAGAAGCAGCAGGTTCAGGATGAGCTTGAAAGAATAAAAATGACCGTGGTTCATCCCACAGATGAACTTAACAAGCTTCTGACCGAGCGGGGAACTAGTCCTGTTTCCAACGGAATAAGGATGATAGAGCTGCTTAAACGTCCGCAGGTGGCGTACGAGGATCTAAAACCTTTCGATCTCAAGCGTCCTGAGCTTAAGTATTCAATCGTAAACAAAATTGAGATCGAGCTTAAATATTCGGGTTATATCAAAATACAGGAAGAACAGATAGAAAAAATGCGTAAGCTTGAAGCAAAGCTGCTTCCTGCGGATATAGATTATCGTGAGATCAAGGGATTAAGATTAGAAGCGCAGGAAAAGCTGAATAAGTTCAGACCGCTTAATGTGGGTCAGGCAGGTCGTATCTCGGGTGTAAACCCTGCTGATGTTTCGGTGCTTCTTATCTGGCTTGCAGGAAAAGGAGGTAATAATGGACAGAATTAAGTATGTGATTGATACTTTTGCCTCAGTAAAGATCGAAATAACCTCCGAGCAGGCTGAAAAGTATGTAAAACTCTGCGATTTTATGGTTGAGTATAACAAGAACGTAAATCTCACTGCCATCACAGAATTTGAAGATGTTATAATGAAGCATTTTGTGGATAGTGTTCTTCCTTTTACAATGGTCGATATTGAGAATGGCGCTTCATTTATCGATGTGGGTACGGGTGCCGGTTTTCCGTCTCTACCGCTTCTGATATATCGTAGTGATCTTAAAGGTACACTATGCGACAGTTTAAATAAGCGTTGCGTTTATCTTGAAAAAGCTTGCGCTGAAATAGGTGTCAAAGCCGAAATAATCCATGCGCGCAGCGAAGAGCTGGGACGCAAAAAACGTGAACAGTATGATTTTTCGACAGCAAGAGCAGTGGCTGCTATGCCTGTTCTGATGGAATACTGTATGCCTTTCGTAAAAACAGGTGGCAGGTTCATCGCGCTTAAATCTGTGAACGAGGATATGTCCTGTGCTGAGAATGCAGCTAAGCTTCTGGGTGGAAATAATCCTGAGGTAATTGATTATAAGCTCCCGAATGGGGATGACAGACGTCTTGTTATAACGAAAAAAGTAAAACAAACTCCGACAAAATATCCGCGGAGCACAGCAAATATAGCAAAGAAGCCGCTTTAATGCGGCTTTTTTTGTCGGTTGAAATCGAAAAGGTTCACATAATGCGATATTTACTTATGGATATTATTTCCTTTTAGTGTTACAATTGAGTTACTAAGAAAACACGAAAGGATGTACATATATGACTAATATATTTAAAACACGAGAAAAGCAAGTTCAGCGTGTAGTAATGCTGCCGATCGAGAGTATAGTACCAAACAGATCACAACCCAGAAAACATTTTGATGAGAGTTCCATCTATTCATTATCCCAGAGCATAAAAGAAAATGGAGTGATCCAGCCTGTCTGTGTACGTAAAAATGGCGTACTTTATGAGATAATCAGTGGGGAACGCAGATGCCGTGCCTCAAAGCTGGCAGGGCTTGCAGAGGTGCCGTGTATAATAATGGATGTGGATGATGAAAAATCAGCAGTGTTAGCACTTATTGAGAATATACAGCGTAGTGATCTGAGTTTTTTTGAGGAGGCACTGGCAATAAATGAGCTGATCACCGTTTATGGATTGACACAGCAGGAGGCTGCAAAAAGACTGGGCAAAGCACAATCTACCGTTGCAAATAAACTTCGTCTGCTGCGTTTTACCGATGCAGAGCGTAATATGCTTGCAGGTAACAATATATCCGAACGACAGGCGAGAGCGCTCATAAGGATCGATGACCCTGCGACGCGTATCAGGATACTCAGTGAAGTGATACGTCGCGACCTTAATCTCGAACAGACCGAGCGCATTGTAAACAACGCAATAGCTGAAGTTCCGACAAAGCAGGTCAGAGGGCGGAAAAGTATATTCAATATTCCTGTCCCAAAGATCTACATCAATAGCATTAACAAAATAGTGAACAGGATGAAAAGCGAAAATATACTGTGCGAAACAATTACAAATCGCAACGGTAATTACTTTGAATATACCATAAAAATACCCGTTACTGTCGATATGTGCAAATAATAATGTTCCACATGGAACATTTCGATAGAAAATGTCGAAAATTGTTCCATGTGGAACAATTTTTTGTGAAAACCCTTTATTTTTCGACAGAGATATGGTATACTTATAAAGTAAGATACTATGTGTAAAGGGGGAATTTTTATGGGAATCGTCATTGGTGTAGTAAACCAGAAGGGCGGAGTAGGCAAGACTACTACAGCAGTCAATATCGCAGCCGGACTTGGCGCGATGGGGAAAAAGGTGCTGCTGGTGGATTTCGATCCGCAGGGAAACGCAACTACAGGCTTCGGTATAAAGAAGAAATTTCTTGAAGCAACTACATACGAAGTGATAATGGGAGAAAAGCGTCCTCAGGAGGCAATAATCCCTACACGATATAAGAATGTGAAGATACTGCCTGCAACAAGCCAGCTTTGTGAGGCAGAACTTCAGCTTGCAGATGTGGAGCAGAGAAATCATCAGTTACGCAAGGTGATACTGCAGGTGAAGGATGATTATGATATTGTCATCATAGATTGTCTGCCGTCACTTGGAATACTGGCTATAAATGCACTTGTGGCAGTTGACAGAATAATAGTTCCGATGGTATGTGAGCCTTTCGCCCTGGAGGGTCTTGCTCAGCTTATGCAGACTGTAAAAAAAGTAAAGCGTGCTGCAAATAAGGATCTGAAGTTCATGGGAATAGTGTTCACCATGGTGGACAAGAGATTGCTTGCAAGCAACGAGATCATGAGAGATATTAAAAGATCCTTTGAAAAGGATCTGGTGTTCCAGACAGTTATACCGAGAAATGTGCGAGTAACAGAGGCACAGAGTGTAGGTGAGCCGATAATCTATTATGATAAGAATTCCAAGGGTGCGGATGCTTATGAAAGATTATCAAAGGAGATCTGGATAAAGTGCCGCGAAATGGAGAAGAAGAATGGCTAAAAAAAGAATAAAAAGTGATTACAGCAGCATCTTTGATGACAACAGTCTGAGGGATGAGAGCGAGAGCGTCAGCACTTTAAGGCTCGCGGAAATAGAACCAAACAAAAATCAGCCGAGAAAGAATTTCGACAAGGAAGCACTGGAGCAGCTTGCTTCGTCTATCCGCGAAAACGGTGTGCTTCAGCCACTGTTGGTTAGGCCCCTCGCCACAGGAAATTATCAGATAATTGCGGGCGAGCGCAGATGGAGAGCTTCAAAGATCGCAGGTCTTATTGAGGTTCCTGTAGTTATCCGCGATGATCTGACAGAAGAGCAGGTAATGCAGATAGCACTTATAGAAAATCTGCAGCGTGAAAACCTTAACCCGATAGAAGAAGCACTTGGCTATAAGGAACTGATCGATAACTACAAGATGACTCAGGATGAGCTTGCAAGGACTGTAGGAAAAGCACGTTCCTCAATTGCAAACAGCCTTGGACTGCTTACGCTTCCCAAAACAGTAAAGGATCTGCTGGCGTCAGGTGAGCTTTCAACAGGTCACTGCAAGGCGCTGAAATCCATAAAGGATCCTGCGCTTATGACGGAGATAGCACTTCGCGCGGCAGATGGCGAGCTTACAGTGCGCAGCATTGAAAATATCGCAAAGCGCGAGGCAAAGAAGGACGAGCAGAAATCCGATGAGATAAAACCACGACTTGCATATTATACCGAGGTGGAATTAAGTCTTGCAGAGCTTCTCGGTACAAAGGTAAAGATATCCGAGGGCAAAAAGACAAACACGCTTCAGATAAGCTTCGACAGCAAGGAGCAGCTTGAAGGAATAATGAAAGAGCTGACAAAATAACCTACGATTCAGGCGAACAACCTGTTGAATACAGAAAATAAAGGAAGGCAAAGAAAATGATAGACATTAAATTCTTAAGAGAAAACCCCGATGCAGTAAAGGAAAACATCAAGAAGAAGTTTCAGGACGCAAAGCTGCCCCTCGTTGATGAGGTGATCGAACTTGATGTAAATTACCGCAAGGCACTGCAGCGCAAGGAGTCCCTGCAGGCTGATAAGAACAAGATCTCCAAGAGCATCGGTGGATTCATGGCTAAGGGTCAGAAGGAAGAGGCAGAGGCTGCAAAGGCACAGGTAAAGGCATTCTCCGAGGAGCTTGCGGAGCTTGATAAGACTGTTCCCGAGATGGAGGAGCGCATCAAGACCATTATGATGACTATCCCCAACATTATCGATCCCTCTGTACCGATCGGCAAGGACGACAGCGAGAACGTTGAGATCACACGTTACGGTGATCCTGTTGTTCCCGATTTCGAGGTTCCCTATCACGCAGAGATCATGGAGAAGCTGAACGGTATCGATCTTGACAGTGCAAGAAAGGTTGCAGGTAACGGTTTCTATTATCTGATGGGCGATATCGCAAGACTTCACTCTGCTGTTATCTCCTATGCAAGAGATTTCATGATCGACCGCGGTTTTACCTATTGCATCCCTCCCTTCATGATCAGAAGCAACGTTGTTACAGGCGTTATGAGCTTTGCTGAAATGGACGCCATGATGTATAAGATCGAGGGCGAGGATCTGTATCTTATCGGTACCTCCGAGCATTCTATGATCGGTAAGTTCATCGATACAATCATTGATGAGGAAACACTGCCCCATACTCTTACATCCTATTCTCCCTGCTTCCGCAAGGAGAAGGGTGCACACGGTATCGAGGAGCGTGGTGTATACAGAATCCACCAGTTTGAGAAGCAGGAGATGATCGTAGTCTGCAAGCCCGAGGAATCTCCTATGTGGTTTGAGAAGCTGTGGCAGAACACAGTTGATCTGTTCCGCTCCATGGATATCCCTGTAAGAACTATCGAGTGCTGTTCCGGTGATCTGGCTGATCTTAAGGTAAAGAGCTTTGACGTTGAGGCGTGGTCTCCCCGTCAGAAGAAGTACTTTGAGGTAGGAAGCTGCTCCAACCTCGGTGATGCACAGGCAAGACGTCTTGGTATCCGTGTAAAGAGCGCAGACGGCAAGAAGTACTTTGCTCATACTCTTAATAATACTGTTGTTGCTCCTCCCAGAATGCTCATCGCATTCCTTGAGAACAACCTCAATGAGGACGGCACAGTAAATATCCCCGAAGTACTCAGACCCTACATGGGAGGCAAGTCTAAGATTGGATGATCGTGTTTTTTCCGAGAAGCACAGGGTGAATTTTTATAATGCAGATCAAAACGGAAACCTGCTTTTTTCCTCATATCTTAACTGGTGTGGGGAGATCGCAGGAACCCATCTTGAAACACGAGGCATAACAAGAGAGATAATGCTTGAGGACGATCAGGTGTTTCTGCTGACTAAGGTCGGATACAAGTGCTATAAGCCTGCAAAATATGGCGATATAGTAACGCTTAAGACATGGGAACACTCAATTAAAGGCGCACATTTTTACCGTTGCTTCGCTTTGGAGCGTGACGGAGAGCTTCTTTGTGAGTCCATAAGCGACTGGTCTCTGGTAGCACCTAAGTCAAGAAAGATACTCCGTCCCAGCGAGTATAAGTATGAGTTTCTGCTTATTGAGCAGCCTACTTCGGCTCAGATAAATAAGATAAAGATTCCCGAGCTGTCTGCGACAGGTGATCATATCGTAACGTTTTCCGAAACCGATGGAAACGGTCACCTTAACAACAGCAATTACGGCAATTTTCTTGTAGATATGGCTCCTGCTGCTGTGGCTGAGGAGCTTTCCTGCGGCGGAGTGCTGCAAAGTGCAGATATCTCGTTTCTCAGAGAAGCACGTATGGGTGAAAAGATCAGCATACATACTGATATGACAGACAACGGATACTATATGTATGGCTGTTTTGATGATGGCAGACGCTGTTTTGAGGCTGCTGCAGAGTTGATGGTTATGGGTTAAATTGTATGGCGGGACCGGAGCGTAATGTTGCAAAACGCTTCTGGTTCTGCCTTTTTTGAAAAACAGTTTACAAAAATTGTAAACTTCGTCAATAACAAGGAGGAACAATGGCATTTGTAACATTGGATAACGTATATAAGCGTTATCACATGGGTGAGGTAACAATAAACGCCGCTGACGGTATGACATTTGACATAGAAAAAGGCGAATTTGTTATCATAGTAGGTCCCAGTGGCTCTGGAAAGACGACAGTGCTTAATATGCTTGGAGGCATGGACACCTGCGACGAGGGTATCATAAGTGTTGACGGTGCACGTATCGATGGTTATAACCGCAAAAAGCTTACAGAATACCGTCGTCATGATATAGGATTTATATTCCAGTTCTATAATCTGCTTCCTAACCTTACGGCAAAGGAAAATGTAGAGCTTGCGGTGCAGACTACTAAGGACTACATCCCTGCGGCAGAGATACTTGAAAAAGTAGGCCTTGGCGAGCGTCTGGATAATTTCCCTGCGCAGCTTTCGGGCGGTGAGCAGCAGAGAGTGTCCATCGCAAGAGCACTCAGCAAGCGTCCTAAGCTACTGCTGTGTGATGAGCCTACGGGTGCCCTTGACTATAACACAGGCAAGATGATCCTGAAGCTGCTTCAGGATACCTGCAGGAATGACGGAATGACAGTTATTCTGGTTACCCATAACTCTGCGATCGCACCTATGGCAGACAGAGTAATAAAGATAAAAAACAGCAAGGTAAGCAGGGTTATCATGAATGAGAATCCTACTCCTGTTGAAGAGATAGAGTGGTAAGCGGCGGAGGAAGTAAATTGAAAGCAATAAATAAGAATATCTTCCGTGAGATAAGCCATTCAAAAGGCCGCTTTATGTCGATATTGCTGATATGCACCATCGGTGTAGGCTTTTTCAGCGGCGTAAAGGCAACGGGCAGCGACATGAAGATATCAGCGGATAATATGTATGACGAGCAGGAGCTGTTCGATCTTCGTGTGCTGTCGACCTTCGGACTTACCGAGGACGATGCTGCAGCGATCCTTGAGATCGACGGTGTGTCGGCTGTATACACCTCTAAATACTCAGACCTTGCAGTGCATTACGATGATAAGGAGTACCTTACACGTGTGTACTCCTGGAACAACGATGAAGTTAATAAGGTCTTTATCAACAGCGGACGTAAGCCTGAAAGTGAAAACGAGTGTATCATAAGTGGAAACAGACTTCAGGATGGTTTCAAGATAGGCGATACAATCTCGCTTGCCGATCTCACCGATGCCGATGAATTCCCGTTGGAGCACGAGGAATACACGATAGTAGGAACTTTTGACACTCCTATGTATATTTCCATGACCCAGAAGGGCAGTACAACCATCGGTGATGGTGCACTGGATGCTTTTATGTATGTTACGAAGAGTAATTTTACACAAGAAGTATACACTGAGATATATATAAAATCTGACGAGCTTACCGAAATGCAGAGCTATTCCGATGAATACGCAGAGCTTCGTGATGCTATTACAGAAAGACTGGAGGAGCTTGGAGTTCCTCGCAGCGAGATACGTTATGACGAGGTGGTGGGTGAGGCACTCGAAGAGCTTGCAGACGGTGAGAAAGAGCTTGCAGACGCAAAGGCAGAGGGTGAGCAGGAGCTTGCTGATGCCAGAGCTGAGATCGAAGATGCGGAGCAGCAGATAATCGATGGTGAAAAGGAGCTTGCCGATGCAAAGGCAGAGCTTGATGATGGCGCAATTCAGTTGGAAGATGCACAGAAAGAACTGGATGATGCCTATCAGCAGATAGTTGATGGAAAAGCAGAGCTGCTGGCAAATCAGGGTACTATTCTGGATGCAGAGCGTCAGCTTCAGGATGCAAGGCTTGAAATAGAGAATGGCGAGCTTGAGCTGCAGCAGGCGGAAAAGCTGTTGCAGGAAAGCAAGGAACAGCTTGAATCAGGTCAGGCAGAGATCGACAAAAACCTTGCCGAAATGGAATCAGGCAGACAGCAGATCGAAGCAGCAAAGCAGCAGATACAGCAAGCAGAAGCTGAATACAACGCAGGTTATGCCCAGTACGAGCAGGGATTGGCTCAGCTTGAGGCAGGCGAAAAGCAGCTTCAGGAGGCTATTTTAATATACGGAGAGGATAATCCGTTGATAATTCAACAAAAAGGCGAGCTTGAAGCCAACCGAATTATCCTTGAACAGACAAAGCTTGCTCTTGAATCGGCGAAAGAGCAGATAGATGCAGGCAAGGCTGAGATACTGATAAACGAGCAGACTCTGGCAGCGGGTGAGGAGCAGATTAAGGCAGCTCAGCAGCAGATAGATGAGGGCTGGGCACAGTATAATGAGGGTCTTGCCGATTATCAGGAAGGCGTTGAGGCACTTGAGCAGGGCAAGGCAGACTATATAGTGGGCTATGAGGAATATCTTGAGGGTCTGGAGCTATATAATGACGGACTTGCGCAGATACAGGATGCAGAACGTCAATATAACGAGGGCAAGGCTACTCTTGAGGAAAAGCGTCTTGAATATGAGGATGGTGTTAAGCAGTACGAAGATGGTATCGCAGAGATAGAGGACGCAAAAATAAAGCTTGCGGACGGCAAGAAGGAATATGAGGATGGTCTTGCGACCTTTAATAAGGAGATATCCGACGCAGAGCAGGAGATAGCTGATGCAAAGCAGAAGATTGCTGACGCAGGCGAAGCAAAGTGGTATGTCTTTACCCGTGACGATAATCCCGGCTACACCGAGTATTCCAGTAATGCGGAGCGTATCGATAATATTGCAGCGATATTCCCTGTGTTCTTCCTGCTGGTTGCAGGTCTTGTATGCCTTACTACCATGTCGAGAATGGTAGAGGAGAACAGAACTCAGGTGGGAACACTTAAAGCTCTTGGTTACTCAAATAACAGGATAATGGCGCACTATATGGCGTATGCACTTGTTGCAGCGGTGATAGGAAGCCTTATTGGTGCTTTTGGCGGTATGATATTATTCCCCAATGTTATTATCTACGCATATTCCATTATGTATATTATTACAGAAGTATACTGTGAGTTTAGCTTGTTCAACATTATTATTTCAGCAGGTTCGATGATTGCAGCTATTGCGCTGACAGTATTTTTCAGCTGCAAAAAGGTTCTGGCAGAAACTCCTGCAAGTCTTATGCGCCCGAAGGCTCCCAAAGCAGGCAAGCGTGTGCTGCTTGAGCGTATAGGTTTTATATGGAACAATATGGGCTTTTTTGCAAAGGTGTCGGGACGTAATCTTTTCCGATACAAGCGCAGGATGTTCATGACAGTCGTGGGTATCGCAGGCTGTACCGCATTGATGATGGCTGGTTTCGGACTTAAGAACTCAGTTTCAGATATCATCGATCTTCAATATGGCGAGATATACAATTACAGCGGATATATTGCAGTGGAGGATGACCGCACCGAGGCGGAGGAACAGGCACTTTACGATGAGCTGCTGGATTATGAGCCGTCTACATTGTATACTCCTGCATTCATCAAGCAGTATACTCTTACAAGCGGAGAGAACAATGTGCAGGGATACATCACGGTTGCTGAGGACAGCGCAGTGTTCGAGGGAATGATAGACTTCCACGAGCGCATATCGGGCGAAAAGCTGAGCCTTGCAAACGGTACGATAATGACCGAAAAGCTGGCTAAGCTGCTCGGAGTATCAGAGGGCGATGAGATAACCATACAGATCAGCGACAGTAAGAGCAGTACGGTTACAGTCGGTGGAATAACAGAGCATTATGCCAGCCATTATCTCTATATGACAGAGGAGATGTTCAGTACCGCTTTTGGCAAAACACCCGATTACAACATGGTGTATTTCACCAATGGAATGTCGGAGGACGAAGCAGTGGCAGAAGATTTCTCCGAAAAGATGATGGCGTGCGATGGAGTACTCAGTGTTATCCTCAATGCAAAGTCCTCCAACAGTTTCAGTGATATGCTGGGCATGATCGATATGGTAATTGTCGTACTTATCGTATCGGCAGGAGCTTTGGCGTTTGTCGTTCTGTATAATCTCACAAATGTAAATATAACAGAACGTATAAGAGAGATCGCTACCTTAAAGGTCCTGGGCTTCTACGATCACGAGGTATCCACGTATGTGTTCAGGGAAAACATCATCCTGTCGCTTATGGGAAGTGCAGCAGGTCTGCTTCTCGGTATAGTGCTGTGTCAGTTTGTCGTGCAGACCGCAGAGATAGATGAAGTGATGTTCGGCCGAGAGATACACGCTATGTCTTATGTTTACTCGTTTGTGATAACCTTTGCATTCTCGCTCATAGTAAATCTGATAATGACAACAGTGCTTAAGAAGATAAGCATGGTAGAATCGCTTAAGTCGGTAGAGTGATAACACTTGACGAAATCGGCGGATTGTGATATCATATTAGTATAGATTTACCTGTTTGACAGGTTGAAAGGCGGTCGCGCATGAAGCATAAGATACTTGAATCAGGTGAAGATTACCTCGAAACTATACTTGTTCTCCAGAACCGAAACGGTGAGGTTCGTTCGATCGACATCGCCGCAGAGCTTGATTATTCAAAGCCAAGCGTAAGCGTTGCGATGAAGAATCTGCGCGAGCAGGAGTGCATCAACGTTGATAAGAACGGATATATTACCCTTACTGATAAGGGCAGAGCCATAGCAGAAAAGGTATATGAAAGGCATATCCTGTTCACTTCATGGCTGACTTCTATGGGAGTACCGGAGGATATCGCTGCAGAGGATGCCTGCCGTATAGAGCACTGCCTTAGTACAGAGAGCTTTGAGGCGATAAAACGCCACGTAAGAGAAACATCGGCAAATAAATGACTTTATGCCGTACTGCGGAATGCGGTACGGCATTTATATCACTTACAGACAGGGGGGAGAGGCGTGAAGCTTATCTGTGTTATAGAGAACACAACCGTAAATGAGAAGCTGCATTTTGAGGATGGCTTATCCTTGTTTGTTGAATACAATGGGAAGAATTATCTGATAGATACGGGACTTACCGGCAAGGCTGTAGACAATGCAAGGCGTATGCGCCTGCCTATAGATAATATAGATGCGGTGGTGATCACCCATAATCATCATGCACATATCGGTGGAATAGATGCGGTGATGCGCCTTAATCCAAAGGCAAAGATCTTTTTACGTGCCGGCGCACAGAATGAAGTGTTCCAGAAGAGCGGTCTTTTCAAGACACCTGCCGGAGTCGGAAAGGTTTTTTTCAAAAAGTATGCCGACAATCTGATATTGTTCAACAATTTTTCAGAGGTGGCAGAGGGATTCTATCTTGCCTCCTGTGAGGAGTTTGAAGAAAAGCAGATGAATCCTGACAACAGCTACCTTGTTTTAGAGGGAAAGAAGAGTGTTCCGCACGATCACAGTGATGAGAGCTTTGCAGTATTATTCCCTAAAAAGCGGAAGTCTGAGGGTCTGATACTTGTCGGAGGTTGCTTCCACTGCGGTGCGGTGAATATGCTTGAAACTGTAAGAAAGCGCTGGTATGGCATACCTATCCTTGCGGTGATAGGAGGATTCCATTTTTCGGGAAGCAATCCTAAAATGCTTAATTGCTCTGCGGATCATGTTACCGCACAGGCAAGGGGATTGAAGCTCAGCGGTGCGGAAAAAGTTTATGCCTGCCACTGCACGGGCTTCAGAGGCTTTGATGTGATGGATGAGACCCTTGGCGACAGGCTTATGTATCTTGGTAGCGGCGAGGAGCTGGATTTTTAATAACCAAAAAAGGCGGGAGCAAGTCCTGCCTTTTTATTTTTATAATAAGCTATACGCTTTTTGATTGTAATAAATGCTTTATCAATTAAAAATAAAACAGCTCCTCAAACTTTTTATCAAGTGCTATGCAGAGCACCAGTGCAAGCTTTGCGGTAGGACTGAACTGCCCTGTTTCGATAGAGCTTATCGTGTTGCGAGATACACCTACCATCTCAGCAAGCTGCGCCTGTGAGAGCTTTTTCTCCGTGCGTGCTTCCTTAATGTTGTTTTTTAGTATCAGACTGTCTTCCATTTGTTACCTCGATCATAAAGATGTGTTTGTATTAAAAAACATACCGACTGTTATTACAGTTGTAAAGATCGCCGCAATTGCCCATACTGCACCAAAGATTATAGATGATCTCTTTTTTAGCATTATGCCTTTATGGATACTGTTTACTGCGATATAGCTTGTCAATACTGCCAGCAAAGCGTAATTTCCTTTACCGGTGTTTAAAATTTGTGCCAAAAAAAGTATGAAACACAGATTACCGGCAATACTTCCTGCCAAAAGTTTGGATCTGTTCATTATTTCAAGCTCGACCAAGTCGATGTTCTTATTTTCCTGCCTGCTCTTTGCTAAGATCTCTTCTTTATTCATGACTTTTTCTCCTTGTGTTATAAAATAGTGGTTGTTGCGAAAAGACGATATATTGAATAAGTCAGCATGAGTAATGATATAGCGGCGTACATGATTCCCATTGCGAGCGTGGAGCACTTTCTGAGCTTTATGCCTTTATAGATGCCTACACCTGCATTGAAGCCTGCAATAATGCTCCATAAGCTGAAGTTCGGGTTTCCGCAGATGAATATTTCAGAGACAAAGAGTACAGTACAGATAAGGATACCTGTGAGCGCTCCTGCGGTTGCAGATTTTTCGCTTATTTGAAGCTCATATGGGTCTTGGTTTTGGTTTTCCAGCCTGCTCTTTTCTAAAATTTCTTCCTTATTCATGTCTTTACTCTCCTTTTATGTTATAAAGTTGTGCTTGTCGCGAAAAGATTTACAATAGCAGATACAGCTGCTATTACAAAAATGATCGCCCAGATTACACCTAGCGCAGTATTGTTTGCTTTTTTTGATCTGATGCCCGTATAAAGAAATTTACCTGCAATAAATGCCGCTATGATGCTCCATAATCCGAAGTTCTTGTTTCCGCAGATCATAATCTCTGCCATATACAGAACGGCGCAGACAATAGTGCTGGCTATTGAAGCTATTTCAGTTGCCTTTTTATTTATCTCAAGCTCATATAGATCCTTGTTCTGATTTTCCTGTCGGCTCATTGCCAGTATCTGTTCCTTATCCATGATTGACCTCCGTAATATGTATCGGTGAATGATGATGCTTTCAGAACGTTCTGCCAAGTTTTCTTGACACCATGATTATAACATTGACAAGTAAACTTGTCAATAGGTTTTGCACAGTTTTCTTGTCAAAACTCTTTTGTGCACAATAAAACACAGGAGGTTTGCAAAGAAAACTGTGCAAAATAGACAGAGGATCATGTTGCAGGTAATATAAAAACGCACCTGAAAGGATATCTTTCAGGTGCATAGCTTTTATTAAATTATATTGAGATCAGCGTTCGGGGCGTTCTCCGTTCCATTCGCCATTCCATTCACCGTTCCACTCGCCGCCCCATCCGTCGTTGTTTTCGTCTTCCTTGAGGTCAGAGGTGAATGTACCGCTTCCGTCTGCTATCACGAGATCGCCCTCGGCAATTCCGTTGAGTATCTCTGTATAGCCGCCGAGGCTCTCGCCGATAGTAACGCTGAATCTGAAACGTTCCTCACCGTCAACCAGAGTTACAGAGGACGAGGAGCCTACAGTCTTTACTGCTGTATCAGGCACAGCAAGAACATTCTTCTTTTCTGTAGTGGCATATATCGTGGCCCATCCTGCTGAGATAGCAAGGGCATTCTCCTCGCGGATCTTTTCCATTACACCCTCGCCAAGCTGGAATACAGCTCTTCTTGCGGCATTTCCGCTTGCTGTGGCAGGTGCTATATCGGGTGCCATTACGCAGGTGGCATCATACTCTGTTCCATCGATCTTGACTATCACTTTCTGACCAAAACGGAAACTGTTCGCGTCATTTCCGTCTATATAGATAGCGACCTTATCTTCTTCAGCGATGGTGCAGCAGACATCGCCGCCTTTTACCTGATCGCCCGCTCTTGAACGGTTTATGTAGGTGATTATACCGTCGTAGGGGGCACGGATGATATATTTTTCTTTTTCGGCAAGCATCATATCCAGCTTGCTTTTCTCGATCTCGTACTTAAGACGTGCAGATTCGCTTGAATATGCTGAAGCATAGGCGGTATTAACAACTGTCTGCTGATTGTTTATCTCATAATCAAGATCTGCAGAATCAAGCTCGGCAAGAATATCACCCTGTGCGACCTTTCTGCCTTTTACTGCATTGAAGGCTATCATCTGTGCGCCCGCAGGATAATACAGATTCTGGGCGTAGGGATAACCGATAGTGGCACCCATGCTTTCTGTTTCTGATATATCCATGATCTGTGCGGTTGCAACCTCATAGCTGATCTCTTCCGCACCGTATATCGGGAGCTTTATCTCCTGCTCAGTGGAGCTTGTGCCCTTACAGCCTGTTATGGTGCAGGTCATCATTACTAAAGCCAGTGTAAATGCCGCTGCTCTTTTTGTCATTTGGAACCTCTTTTCGCAGTGCCGTCAACCTAAGTGTTATTTTTCAAGTCTCTGAATAGCTTCGATGCACATTCTTCCGTTGTGGTAGGGGCATTTCCATGGATCTACGACAGGCTTGAACTCGGCGTATTTTCCGTTATCATCTAACTGGGAGTGCCATTCGCCACCCTCGCGGCTGTCTACGATGTTATTCTTGGTGTAATTCCATACATTTGATGCGATGTCCAGATACTCATCATCGCCGTAGCCCTTTTCGTATGCGTTGAGGAAGCCTACTACAGTTTCGGCCTGTACCCACCATATACGCCATGTGTTGATCTTGTCGTTTTCACGCTCGTTAAGCAGTGAGCCTGTTTCCTTGTGATATGCGATATCAGCGATATTACGGACGATACGCTTGTTCATAGCACCGTATCTTTTGGTAAGCTCAGCGTCGCCTATTACATCACATGCACGGTCGATCAGCCATGTAGCCTCGATGTCGTGGCCGTAGGAGTGGATATCTCCGATAACATCCATATTTCTGTCGAAGAATACCAGCAGCTTGTTTCCTTCGCGGTCGAAGATCTTGTCGTATGTAAGCTGGAGCTGGAACTTAAGACGCTGCAGCACCTTTTCGTTTTTGTCCGCAAGATAAAGCTCGGTATAAGCCTCCATCAGATGAAGAGTGGTGTTCATGGTCTTGTCTGCCATAAGCCCGTTTTCAGAAAGCTCGTCATTTGCAAGCTCTGTTGTCCAGTCGCGAGACAGCTTTTCGAGGTATGCCACATCGTCTGCCGCATATTTTTCGATAAGCTCGACCACATCATAGGCAAGTCTGAGAGCATCCTTGTTTCCGCTTGCTCTGTAGTAGCTGGACAGTGCATATACAAAGAACGCCTGACAATAGGTATGCTTGATATCCTCTTTTACGCTTCCGTCATAATTCATCGACCAGTAAACACCGCCGTATTCCTTATCAACGCACTTTTCTGTAAGGAATTTATAAGCGTGCTCCGCATAAGTGAGCAGGGACTCATCCTTTAACAGCAGATAGGCATTGGAGTAGAACCAAAGTATTCTGGAGTGCAGGATAACACCCTTTTCGCCTTTTTTGTCGATATTGAGAGAGCTGTCCATAAAGCCTGTAAAGCCGCCGTTCTCGCTATCCTTCAGCTTGTTCCAGAATGGTATGATATGTCCTGTAAGCTCGTTTCGAAATTCTGTTGAATTCATATCTTCACCTTTGTTTATCAACAATACCGCAGTGGTCATGCCGCCGCGGTATTGATATTCAGTTATTGTTTTTAATAAATATCGGGGTAATCTGCACTGGCACGCTGTGTGTTTCTGTGGATCTTTACGGGAACAGTAAGCACCATTCTGACAGTTTCTTCGCGGATAGTTGCAATCATCTCGTCGAACATCGCAAAACCTTCAAAGCGATACTCAACAACAGGATTCTTCTGAGCAAATCCACGCAGATAGATACCACGCTTCAGTTCTTCCATTGCGTCGATATGATCCATCCAGTGTTTGTCGACAGCATTAAGCAGACATATACGTTCTACTTCACGCATATTTTCGCTGCCCATATCGGATTCTCTTGTCTTGAATATAAGATTTGCACGGTCCTTGATGAACTGGATTATATCTTTTCTTGTTATTGTGTTCAGTTCTTCGTTTGTATAATGCAGATCTGTTTCCATCAGATACAGGTTCATGTAGTGGGAACGCAGACCGTCAAGGTTCCAGTTCTCTGCTACATTGTCGGCACAATACAGCTTGACTGTTTCCTCGATGCTGTCGTTCATCATCTTCTGGATGTTCTCACTGATGTCCTCTCCGTTAAGAACTCTGGAACGTTCACTGTAGATAGTTGTACGCTGCTGGGACATAACATCGTCAAAGTCAAGAACGTTCTTACGGATGGAGAAGTTTCTGCCTTCTATCTTCTTCTGTGCGGATTCGATAGTGCTTGAGAGGAAGCCTGCTTCGATAGGCTGAGTCTCGTCAAAGTTCATTGTTTCCATAAAGCGCTGAACTCTGTCACCACCAAACAGACGCATAAGGTCATCTTCGAGAGAGATGTAGAAGCGGCTTGCACCGGGGTCACCCTGACGACCGGAACGGCCACGGAGCTGGTTGTCGATACGGCGGCTCTCATGACGCTCTGTACCGATGATGAACAGGCCTCCTGCTTCGCGGACCTCTTCTGCCTCGGGGAGGATTTTTGCTTCGTACTTTTTGTTAAGTTCCTGATACTTTTCTCTTGCTTCAAGTATCTCAGCGTTGTCTGTATCTGCGAAGCCTGTTGCTTCCCGGATCAGTCTGTCGTTGTAGCCCAGCTTCTTCATTTCGCGTATTGCGAGGAATTCAGCATTACCGCCAAGCTTGATATCGGTACCACGGCCTGCCATGTTTGTGGCGATAGTAACGGCACCCTTCTTACCTGCCTGAGCGATGATGTCCGCTTCACGCTCGTGGTTCTTCGCGTTGAGCACCTCGTGCTTTATTCCGCGTGCCTTGAACAGCTTGGAAAGCAGCTCGGATTTTTCGATGGTTACTGTACCTACAAGTACAGGCTGTCCCTTCTTGTAGCACTCCTCTACCTGATCACATACCGCCTGGAACTTACCATGCTCGTTCTTGTATACCTGATCCTGATTATCGATACGGATAACGGGTCTGTTTGTGGGGATCTCGATAACATCAAGGCTGTAGATCTCACGGAACTCAGCTTCCTCTGTCATAGCGGTACCTGTCATGCCGGCAAGCTTTCCGTAGAGGCGGAAGTAGTTCTGGAATGTGATGGTCGCAAGGGTCTTGCTCTCACGGTTGACCTTAACGCCTTCCTTTGCCTCGATAGCCTGATGCAGACCCTCGTTGAAACGACGACCGAACATAAGACGACCTGTGAACTCGTCAACGATAACGATCTCGCCGTCCTTGATGACGTAGTCAATATCCAGCTTCATGATACCGTTTGCCTTGATGGCCTGGTTGATATGGTGCAGAAGTGTGGTGTTATCGGGATCCATAAGGTTCTCGATACCGAAGTACTTCTCTGCCTTGGCAACACCGCCGGGAAGTAGGTTGCAGGTCTTTTCCTTTTCGTCTATGATATAGTCGCCGCTGAACTGGGAGTCGTAATCATCCTTGTCGTCCAGCTCGACTACCTTATCCATAATAAGGGTCTTTGCGAATCTGTCTGCCTTTTCGTAGAGATCGGTGGACTTGTCTCCGCGGCCCGAAATAATAAGGGGAGTTCTTGCCTCATCGATGAGGATGGAGTCTACCTCGTCCACGATAGCAAAGTTATGCTCACGCTGCACCTTATCTTTCTTGTGTTTGCACATGTTGTCACGCAGATAGTCAAAGCCAAGCTCGTTGTTGGTTGCGTATGTGATATCACAGTTATATGCCTCACGGCGCTTGTCGTTGTCAAGATCGTGGCTGATAAGACCGACTGTCAGGCCCAGGAAACGGTGGACCTTTGCCATGAGCTCACTGTCGCGCTTTGCGAGGTAGTCGTTTACTGTTACGATGTGAACGCCCTTACCTGTAAGCGCGTTAAGATAAGAGGGAAGAGCGGCAACGAAGGTTTTACCTTCACCTGTCTTCATTTCTGCGATACGTCCCTGATGCAGAACTATACCGCCGATGATCTGTACAGGGTAATGACGGATGCCGATTACTCTTGTTGAAGCCTCACGGCAGACTGCGAATGCATCGGGCAGGATCTGATCGAGGGTCTCACCGTTTGCAAGACGCTCTTTAAGAATGGCTGTCTGCGATTTAAGCTCCTCGTCACTCATAGCACCGTATTTGTCCGCGAGGTCAAGTACGGCCTGCTTGATAGGCTCAATACGCTTCAGCTCTCTCGAAGAGTATGTTCCGAATATAGATTTTATTAATCCCATTTATTTATAATCCCCTTTCTTAAGGCATTCTTATTTATAAATACTCACATTATATTATACAATAAGACTTTGCTTTTGTCAACAGTGCCAATGCGATAATCCTGTGAATTTTGGTAAAACTCTGTGTGGAATTATTCATGCGCAAAAGCCTATAATAATCATTGTCCGATGATGTTGTTTTGTAAAAAGAGGTAACAATATGACGAAAAGTAATAATTATCCTCCGAAAGATAAGCAGGAATTCCTGCAGCAGGATTATAATCGCAGTGCATCTTCGGGAGACTGCACAGGGCTTATTCCTTCGGCGGCACTGAATGACGAAGAGTTTGAAAGCTATAACGAGGTATACAATTTTCTCGCAGACCCGGCAGAAGCAGACAGAAGTCTTTGATCTGTATAAACGAGGCGGTTTTCAACAGGCTGTTAAAAACGCGGTTGAAAAACCGCTTCTGCAGACACAATATGATGTGTTATGCTATGATTTTTCAACATATTGTTAACTGTCCGTTAAAAAATCCGCTAATATTACAATATTACCGCCTGATGTGTGTATTACGGATAGTATTGTCTCCTTTGAGAAGGGAATCTTCAGTTTCATTACCCATAGTATATTTTCAGAGCAAATTACGCGGAGTTTACTGAATATCCATCCGCTTTTTATATAAAACTCGTTATTTCTGTATGAGTAATCAAGATAATGAAAGTACAGACTCCACCACAGCATAAATATCAGAAAGACGGCACACGATATCAGACAGACTTCATGCAGACCTGTAAGCAAAGTAACAGGAACAGGGGTGCCTGCAGCAATACTAATGCCATAAAAAGCGATCCTGCTTTTCTTCATCAAAAATCACCTGTTTTTCACATTGGGATATCAATATCTTTTCGTAAGTTGAGTATATTTATGCAATACGCTGAAAAGCCTTTTCCGACCTTGACAGTATATTACTATAGTGTTAAAATAAAAACAATGTTAAATAACCATGTTAACAAATGTACTCATACATCGGTGGGGAGGCGAAAACGTGTTCCCGATGCTTGCTCTTTTAACAGATGAAAAGCCTTTGGTGTATAACAGGCTGAGCGAAGATGAATATACCGGCTTCCTGATGAATCTTCGAAAGATATGCAGTCTTGATCTGAGCGAACTTGTTATCGATATGACTCCCGGTGAGCTTGCGCTTGTGTATCATGCTGCGATTCACAGGAAACAGACTAACGGTCAGAACATGACGGTAGCAGAGGCGGCAGAGGTGCTTCGTGTTTCGGTTCCTGCCATATCCCGTACTCTTAAGAACCTTGAGAGAAAAGGCTATGTCAGTCGTGTTACCGATGAAAGCGACCGCCGCAGCGTCCGTATTTCGATAACTGATACCGGAAATGACGTCCTTATTAAAAATCTGCGTCGCAGCACGCAGGTGATGGATGACATCCTTGCCAGGTTTACCGACGAGGAGCTGCACAGCATGATAGCGCTGCACAGTAAATTTGTAAAAGCTGTTTCGGATACCATATCCGAAATCAATTGATATATCTGAGAAAGGAAACAGTAATGCTTGAAATCAAAAACATAACCAAGGATTATGTCACGGGCGACGAGGTAGTCCACGCCCTGCGTGATGTATCCATAAGCTTCCGCGAAAATGAGCTTGTGTCTATTCTTGGTCACTCCGGCTGTGGAAAGACCACGCTGCTTAACATTATCGGCGGTCTTGACCAGTATACTTCCGGCGATCTTATCATCAATGGCAAGTCCACCACCAAGTATAAATCCTCAGACTGGGATACATACCGTAACCATTCCGTAGGTTTTATATTCCAGAGCTATAACCTTATACCGCATCAGACCGTACTTTCCAATGTTGAGCTTGCATTGACTCTTTCGGGCGTATCCAAGGCAGAGCGCCGCCAACGTGCTGTTGAGGCACTTGAAAAGGTTGGCCTGGGCGACCAGATCAATAAAAAGCCCAATCAGATGTCGGGAGGACAGATGCAACGTGTGGCGATCGCCCGTGCGCTTGTAAACGATCCTGATATCCTGCTTGCGGATGAGCCTACAGGTGCCCTTGATACAGAAACTAGCTTCCAGATCATGGAGCTTATCAAGGAGATCGCAAGGGACCGTCTTGTAATAATGGTAACGCACAATCCCGAGCTTGCCGAGCTTTACTCCACCCGTATCGTAAGACTGGTGGACGGCAAGATCACCTCGGATTCCGATCCCTTTGACGGAAACGCTCCCAAGGAAAAGAAATCCGAAGTGAACAAGGGTAAAAAGACCTCCATGTCCTTCGGCACAGCGCTTTCTCTTTCGCTTAATAACCTCATGACAAAGAAGGGACGTACTTTCCTCACATCCTTTGCGGGAAGTATCGGTATCATCGGTATCGCACTTATCCTGTCTTTGTCAAATGGTGTGCAGGCATATATAGATAGTGTGGAGCACTCTACACTTGCTTCGTATCCGATCTCCATCCAGCAAGAGACTATCGATTACACCAGCCTTATGACTTCGATGATGGGTATTGCGGAGGATTCCCAGACCGAGCGTGACCCTGATCTGATCTATACTAACGATATCTCTACCGAGATGGTAAAATCGATGCTGTCTGAGATCCAGACCAACAACCTTTCGGAATTCAAGGAGTATATCGAGGGTAATCCCGATGGTGTGCTTGACCATATCAGCGAGATCAAATACAGCTATTCTCCCAAACTGTATATCTACGGCAAGGACATAAACGACGACCTGTTACAGGTTAATCCCTCCACTGTCATGACTGCTATGATGGGCAACGACATGGCAAACAATGTTGGCAGCATGGCAGACAGCTACTCCTCTCTTATGGGAGGAAGCAGCGGAAGCCCTTATGACGTGTGGACAGAGCTTCTCGGTACAGACACTCTCAAGGAGCAGTACGAGGTAGTTGCAGGTAAGCTTCCCGAAAGCTATAGTGAGGTAGTGCTTATCGTAAACGAGCGCAACGAGCTTTCAGACGTAACCCTTTATGCACTGGGACTGCGTGATCAGGATGAGCTTGGCGGAATGATGGACGCTATCATGGCTGGCGAAAGCTTCGATATTGAAACAGGCGACCTTACTTTCACACATGACGAGATACTGGGACTCAGCTTCCGCCTGTTCACGGCCCCCGACTTCTATGAGAAGAACGACGATGGTGTCTGGATCGATATGCGCGAGGATGAGGATTACATGACAAAGAAGATGGAATCCCTCCCCGAGATAAAGGTGGTAGGTATCATCCGTCCTACAGGTGATTCCCTTATCAGCTCCACAGGTCAGTCCGGCGGTATCGGCTATACTCATGCACTTACTGAGTTCATGATAGACAGCATCAATAAGAGCGATATCGTTCTTCAGCAGAAAGATGAGCCTCTTGTTGACGTGTTCACAGGTGTGGAGTTCCCCGTTGACGATCCCGATGCAACCGCACTTGACAAGATAACCGAATATATAAACGAGCTTTCCGAGGAAGAGGCTGCCATGATGCTTACACAGCTTGGCGGCTTTATGGGTACAGACACAACAGCTCCTGCAGAGCCTGCCGCACCAGAGCGGACAACACCTGCAGATCCTATGGCCCAGATCCCTGCCGAGATCATGGGAATGCTGACGCCCGATGAGCTTATGGCACTCCAGACCATGACCGAGGATGAGCAGATGACATTCCTTATGGGCAAGATGGCAGAGCTTGGCATGATGCCATCTGAGGGTGGCGACACCGCAGCACCTGAGATGCCTGTAATGTCCTCAAAGGATATCCTGCTTCAGGCTATCGGTTCAGCTCCCGAAGCCCAGCTCAACATGATGCTGAAATATCTTCCCTCTACCGATGCCACCTATGACGGCAACCTTGAAACACTGGGCGTTGCGGAGCTTTCCGACCCCAGCGAGATCAAGATCTATGCAAAGGATTTTGAATCCAAGGAGTTCATCACTGACTTTATCAAGAAGTATAACGACAGCAAGACTGCCGAGGATAAGCAGGAGGATGTTATCAATTACACCGATTATGTCGGACTTATGATCTCCTCCGTAAGCGATATCATTGATTCTATCTCTTATATCCTTATCGCTTTCGTTGCTATCTCTCTGGTAGTATCCTCTATAATGATAGGTATCATTACCTATATCTCTGTTCTTGAGAGAACGAAGGAGATCGGTATCCTGCGTGCTATAGGTGCATCCAAGCGTGATATCTCCCGTGTATTCAACGCTGAAACACTTATCGTTGGTTTCGCGGCAGGTGCTATAGGAATAATCGTTACACTTATACTGATAATACCTATAAATATCATTATTCTTGCACTCACAGATATCGCCAATATGGCTGCGCTGCCCTGGGCAGGTGCGGTTATTCTGGTGCTGATCAGCATGGTGCTTACGCTGATCGCAGGCGTATTCCCGTCCAGGATCGCTGCCAATAAGGATCCTGTAGAGGCACTGAGAACAGAATAATATCAATTGGATAAAAGAACGACCCGCGAAGTGCTTCTCCGCGGGTCTGTTTTATATGATTTATAAATAAAGCCTGAGAGTAAATATCTCAGGCTTTGCTTTTACATATCGTATATTATCTCTCTTGCGGTGTCCTCTTCGATCTTTGTGGCGAATACTCCGTCCTCGAATTCTACTATACTTCCTATACCGCGCTGAATAACAAATCTCAGCTTACCGTTCTTGACTTTTTTATCGGTGTACAGCTTTTTGACAAGTGCTTCTCTGTCGATGTAATCGGGAATATCTGTCGGGAGATGTGCTTTTTTCAGCAGAGCAATAACAGCATCTCTCTGTGTTTCAGTCATATATCCGAGTTTATAAGCAAGCTTTACCTCTGCAACCAGTCCGACTGACACGGCCTCACCGTGAAGAAGACGATATCCGCTTACCGTTTCGATCGCCCTGCCTACCGTGTGGCCGAGGTTGAGTACCTCGCGGAGTCCGCTTTCTCTTTCGTCTTTCATTACAACTTCGTATTTGATGCGGCAGTTTTCATTTGCGATGTGCTCGCAGGCGGTCTTGTCGATGGCGAGTATCTCGTCCATGTGCAGGTACAGATAATCAAACAGCTCTGCACTTGCAAGGCAGGCGTGCTTGATGGTCTCTGCCATGCCGCTGTAGACCTGTCGTGCAGGCAGGGTCTTCCATGCGGCGATATCCAGATATACCTTTTCGGGCTGGTTGAACAGACCTATAAGATTAGTTGCAAGAGGGGTATCGACCGCGGTCTTGCCTCCCACCGAAGCATCCGCAGCAGCGAGGAGTGTGGTTGCATAGTTGATGAACGGCACGCCTCTTCCGTAGGTTCCCGCAACGAATCCCGCAAGATCGGTAACCACTCCGCCGCCTACCGCTATTATACAACAATCCCTGCGGTAGCCTTTTTCCAGCATCGCATCCTCGATAAGCTCTTTTGTTTTTCTGGTCTTGCTGGCTTCGCCTGCTTCAAACACAAACAGATCCGCCTGGTATCCCGCTTCTTTAAGCTTGTTCAGGATATCGTCTGCATAAAGCTCCTTTACGATGCTGTCTGTAATAACAGCGAACTTATTGATACTTCCGACAAGACCGTTCCTGATATCGGATATCAGTTTTTCCTGCAGGCCAAAGCCCGTTTCTATCTCATAGCTGTCATCGACAACTTTTTTAAGTTCAACGTTAAAAGTACTCATGTTATGCCTCTTCTATGTGAAATTGCAGGAAACCTGCTGCACGATCTATTATAGCACTAACGCGTTAAATTGTCAACGTCACATAAGCGATACGGTTACTTGAGTGGCGGCAAAACGATAGCTATGCAAAAAGCGCGGGGGTATCCTCCGCGCTTTTACTGTATATGACCAGGAATTCATGTGTTACACAAACTGCCACTCATCAAATTCAAATTCGCCGTCCAGTACGAAATAAACATCATGCACTCCGCTGACAACGGTTTCGGTATAAACGATTGCAGGTTCTGTGCTGTCAAAGGAAACCGCGGCGGTCATCGGGTTATTCGCACCGTCAAGACGGATCTCGACAGATCCCTTTCCGCTTACCTTTGCGGCAAAAGCTTTGCTTGCCCCGGCGAAATCTACACCGCGCACGCAAATGATCTTTTTGTCTGTGCAGGATACTGTAACAGTATTGTTTTCCTGCTTATATTCCGCATCGGTAAGGAATGCGGTCTCAGCCTGATTTACAGCGTATGGGTCGAGATATTTTATCTGTGCTACACCCGTACGGTTGGCATCGACGATGTTTATCACCAGTTTTTCTTCGTTGAGGACGACCTCGTTTACGCCGATGCTGCGGAAGCCCTTTGTTATGCCAAGCTCCTGCTGAAGCACAAGTGTATGATAGAACAGATAATATTTATCGTTGAACTTGTGCAGATGTGTGTGATTGTTGCTGTAGTTCATGCCCAGATCGCCCGGGTTGCGCAGATAATAGCTGCGGTACTCCCAGCTTTCGGGGTCAAGGGGAGTGGTTGAAGTCATGTAGCTCATAGAGCAGGCGGGTGGTGCGGAGAACAGGCTGTCGCGATCCCATTCAAGTCTTGTTTCCCATGAGTTGTTGTAGGTATAAACATAGGTTCCGTTTATATAGTTAAGCTCGCTTGCTTCAAAGAAATAGGGCGCGGGGATCTCTGCAAATTCGCTGTCGAAGGAGATCATATCCTCGCCGAGCTTTACTATCCTTACTGAGCCGGGCATATATTTACTGCCGCCGCGAACCGTGCCTCCGCCAAATGCGAGCCAGCCCGTTCCGTTATCGTCAATAACAGCGCCCGGATCGAAAGGATTGGGACATCCGTTCAGCTCCTCCATACCCGACTCCACCAGCGGCTTGCCGAGGGGATCGGTCCACGGTCCCGCGGGATGTGTAGCGGTAAGCACACCTGTGCCTGCACCGCTGTTGGAGAAGTACAGATAAAAGTGAGTAAGACCATCCTCCTCTTCGCGGGAAACGATGGAGGGTGCCCAGCTTGCGATTATCCACGGGGCTATCTCAGCGGTATTTATCGTACCCTCATATCGCCAGTTTGCCATATCATCGGTGGATACAATAACAAACGACTTTATTTTTTCATAGGTATTGTCCGAGTCGCCCTTTTCAAGATACTGCTGATGGTCGCAGGTGCCGTAGACATACAGCCTGCCCTCGTATTCCACCGAAGTGGGATCTGCGAAAAATATATTGGTCAGCAGTGGGTTGCTCTCGTTGTTTTCCGCCTTGAAAAGAGCATCGCAATTTATTTCTCCTATTGCTGAGGATGTGTCTGTGCCATCGACAGGCATACCTGCAGCCGTAAGAGTTATAATTTCGGGCGTAAATACCGCCTCGCTGCTGACAGCCTCTGTATCTTCGACGCTGCCGCCTGCACAGGAAGTCAGCATGGACAGGCTTGTTATGCCTGCCATAATTAATGCTGTTGTTTTTCTCATGTTGTATACCTCCGTAAAGATATTCAGTAAATTTATTGTATCACATATCAAATGTTTTTAAATGCATAATAGCGACATTATGATATGAGTTTCAGGTGCATAATTGTGCTATTTTATATGTTTGGACGTTACAGTTGTCATTATCGATATGTTTTCTGCCTGACAACTCTAAAAATATGCTTTACTTTTTGGTAGATTAGTGCTATAATGACTATGTATCATCAGTTGTCTGAATGAACAGGAGGCTACAGCCTCTCAGACAGGAAAGGAAACATATTATGAATATCACAATCGAAAAAACCACAACTCCCAAGGCGAAGCCCGCTGACGAGTCCGCACTCGGCTTTGGCAAGATCTTTACAGACCACATGTTCATCATGGAATATGACACAGGCATGGGCTGGCACGATGCAAGGATCGTTCCTTATCAGGAGATCTCTCTTTCTCCCGCAGCTATGGTATTCCACTATGGTCAGGAGATCTTCGAGGGTATGAAGGCTTACAGAACTCCCGACGGCGAGATCCAGTTCTTCCGTCCCGAGGAGAACTTCAAGCGCCTTAATCAGTCCGCTGAAAGACTTGTTATCCCCGAGCTCCCCGTTGAGGATGCTCTCCAGGCTCTCCACGCTCTGGTAGAGGTTGATAAGGACTGGGTTCCCCATACTGACGGTGCTTCCCTGTACATCCGTCCCTTTATCATCGCTGTTGACCCCTTCCTCGGCGTTCGTCCCGGCGACAAGTACCTGTTTATGATAATCCTCTCTCCCTCCGGCGCATATTATAGCACAGGTCTTAACCCTGTTGATATCTATGTTGAGACCAACTATGTAAGAGCTGTAAAGGGCGGTATGGGTTACACTAAGACAGGCGGCAACTACGCTGCTTCTCTCGCAGGTCAGGATGAGGCTCACAAGCAGAACTATTCTCAGGTACTGTGGCTTGACGGTGTTGAGCGCAAGTACATTGAGGAAGTAGGTGCTATGAACATCATGTTCATCATTGATGGCGAGGTAGTAACTCCCGAGCTTCAGGGCTCCATACTCCCCGGTATCACCAGAAAGTCCGTTCTTGAGCTTTGCAAGAAGTGGGGCATGAAGGTATCCGAGCGCCGCATCTCTATTCAGGAGATATCCGATGCTTATGATGCAGGCAAGCTGCAGGAGGTATTCGGTACTGGTACAGCGGCTGTTATCTCTCCCGTAGGTCACCTCAAGTGGGGCGACAAGGTAATGGAGATCAACGGCAACAAGATCGGTGCTGTTTCCCAGAAGATCTACGATACAATGACAGGCATGCAGTACGGCAAGCTTGCTGACGACATGGGCTGGATCGTTAAGCTTTAATGAAAAGGCTCGTTCCTGCTTCAGCGGCAAGGAACGGCTTTGTGATGTGACCGAGCAGATACAGGAGTATCTTGAGAAAAAATCGTATGGGCATGGCGGTCAATGATATGATCGCCTCCCTTGATTCGATACAGCAGTAATTTATAGGACTTTTCATCAGGGAAAGGATCATACCTATGAACAAACAAATGGCTGCGTCACTTTTTCTTGCAGCGGCAATAATGATGCTTTCGGGCTGCGGTAATGAAAATACAGCCGTAAGCGTCATAGGTGGGGATGATAGCACGACCGCTACTGAGGATGTCACACAGGCTGAGGCGTGGGAATATGAGTTCTATATTGAAGACATCGATTATTATATGGACAAGTATTTGGCAGCCTATTACCCGGTCAGAGAAGCTTTGGCATATCAGGATATAGCAGCTGCCAGAGAACATATCGATAGCGAGATCGAAGCTCTCGGAGAACTGGAAAAAACGGTTTGTCCGCCTGGTCTTGAAGATGTTCACAGCAAATTTATCTATGTTGTCGGACTTGCAAAAGAATACGAAAAATGTTATAGGGATTATCTCGGTTATATAGAGAATGGCGATTCCCTTTCTCCCGAAGTTGAGGTGATGGTCGCTGAACTTGACGCCATCAATAAAAAAATCGATGAAAGCGGAAACATAAGTGCTGTGTGGTTCAATGTCCAGAGTGCTGCATTCTCACATTTGCCGAATGGCGAATATAAGTACTATTCCGCAAGACTGGAATATTCATGGAATCATTATGTCTGGTGCGGAGATCTGATCGCCGGAGTTTTCTATGACGGTGCTTCGGGCGACCTTCTGTCTCTTTCCAACGGTTGTTTATCGGCATTGTCTTCGATTGAAAATATGGATTTGCCGGAACAGCTGAAGCCCTATCATAACGATATATCGGAAGCGATCCCGATGGAGCGTGATTTCTGTCAGGCAATAGTAGATATCACGGAGACTTACAGAGAGTATCCGGAGCTGAAACCGGAAGACATGCCTGCTGATGCGCAGAATAAGATACAGGAATGTCAGAAAACGATCGATGCTTATTATAGCGAAGATAACAGCGAATGGGATGCATTATATAACGCAGTGTGCGCCGCCCTTGAGTTCGCGGATGCACAGGCGGGGCAATAAATCAGTATCACGGCCCCTCATGTCACGAGGAACAAAAGCGGGCAAAGTAGTTTGCCGATAAAGTGCGGAAAGCTGTTGTCCTGAGGGTATAATTGTATGGGAGGAAAGTACTATGAGATACAGAGCTTTTGCAGCAGTAATTGTTGCCATGTGTATGCTTACAGGCTGTGAAGACGGCGGGGCATCTTCAGCAACGACATCTGCAACTACGGCGTCATCTGCTGTTGAGGCTGCTCAGGATGATTCCTTTTTCCGTGAATTGTATGCTGATGATCTCTACAACAAATACAATCAGTACCTTAATGACTCACAGGCATTTGATGAGGTCTATTATGTAGAGGATGTAGAGGACATGGATGTGGACGCTGTTATTGCAGCTGCTGAAAAGTGCATATCCACGTTTGAGGCGATTATTGCCATAGAGCCGCCCGCTTCGCTTTCCGAGGAGCACCAAAAGGTGATCGAGGGAGCGCAGTATGAAATCAGACTTTACGATTGTGTAATAACTGCGTGCTTATATTCGAAAGGCGAGAAAGAGCTCACTGATCAGGAGATGGAAGATATCAATGCGTTTGTTGTGGAATACACGGAAAGAGAAACATTTCTCTTCAGTGATGCGTTCCTTGCAGCGATAGAATCTGCAGCAGGCTATTAAGGTAACCGAATGAACAGAAACGACACATCCACGGGGCAGATAACATCGGATAGTATATCAACAAAAGCAAAGGCTTTTGTGTGGCTGAGGATACTCGGTATCATCGCTACCGCCGCAGGCGTTATTGTTTCTTTGTGTAGCTTTGCTTCATATTATAACTACAAGGCAACGCTCAGCAACCTTGTCAACAATGATTATGTTGCTGCACGCACTGCACTCAATCAGATGATGTCGGACAAGCAGTACGGCGAGCCACTTTATACCGGCCTTGATACTCTGAACGAGGTACTTGACAGGATAGCCGATGTGGATATACCGAACATCACGATAGAACAGGGCGTTGACCGTCTGATAGAAGAGGAGAAGCAGTTCGTTGCCGATCTCTGCAGATGCTGCGATATCGTGTACTCGGGAAAGCAGATGACCGCTCAGGAAAAGGAATGGGTGGTAGCCTTTACCGAGGATATGCGTGAGGAGCAGAAGCTGATGAAATTCCGCAGGGAGATAAGCGTTTATTTCTCCGCAAACAGTTTAAAGTAATATATAGTTCAGTCAATATTGTCCCCACAAGCCATGTGGGGTGTGAAAGGAAATATAAAAACATGGTAAACACAGAAAAGACACTTGAAAAGATCGTTGCACTCTGCAAGGGCAGAGGCTTCGTGTATCCCGGCAGTGAGATCTACGGCGGTCTTGCAAACACATGGGACTACGGCCCTCTCGGTGCTGTGCTCAAGGACAACATCAAGAACGCATGGAAGAAGAAGTTCATCCAGGAGAGCAAGTACAATGTAGGACTTGACTCCGCTATCCTGATGAATCCCCAGACATGGGTGGCTTCTGGCCACGTTGGCGGCTCCTCCGCCCCTCTGATGGACTGCAAGGACTGTAAGACACGTCACCGTGCAGACAAGCTCATCGAGGATTTCGGCGAGACCGATGCAAACGGCTGGGATAACGCTCAGATGATGACATACATCAAGGAGAAGGAGATCTGCTGTCCCAACTGCGGAAGCAAGAACTTCACAGATATCCGTCAGTTCAACCTGATGTTCAAGACATTCCAGGGTGTTACTGAGGACAGCAAGAATGAGATCTATCTCCGTCCCGAGACCGCTCAGGGTATCTTCGTAAACTTCGCAAACATCCAGAGAACGAGTCGTAAAAAGGTTCCCTTTGGCGTTGCACAGGTAGGTAAGTCTTTCCGTAACGAGATCACTCCCGGTCAGTTCATCTTCCGTGTAAGAGAGTTTGAGCAGATGGAGCTTGAGTTTTTCTGCAAGCCCGGTACAGACCACGAGTGGTTCCAGTACTGGAGAAGCTACTGCAAGAAGTTCCTGCTTGATCTCGGCATCAAGGAGGAGAACCTCCGCCTGCGCGACCACTCTCCCGAGGAGCTTTGCTTCTACTCCAAGGCTACAACAGACTTTGAGTTCCTGTATCCCTTCGGATGGGGTGAGCTCTGGGGTATTGCTGACAGAACCGACTATGACCTGACACAGCACCAGAACACCAGCGGCAAGAGCCTTGAGTACTTCGATCCCGAGACAAACGAGAAGTACATTCCCTATGTTGTAGAGCCCTCCCTTGGTGTTGAGCGTCTGTTCCTTGCTATCGTATGCGATGCTTACGATGAGGAAGCCCTTGATGACGGCACAACAAGAACAGTAATGCATCTGCATCCTGCACTTGCACCTGTAAAGGCAGCTATCCTTCCCCTTTCCAAGAAGCTTTCCGACAAGGCTACCGAGGTTTACGAGGAGCTTGCAAAGTACTTCCCTGTTGACTTCGACGAGGCGGGTGCTATCGGTAAGCGTTACCGCAGACAGGATGAGATCGGTACACCTTTCTGTGTTACCATCGATTTCGACACCATCGAAAAGGACAATTGCGTAACAGTTCGTGAGCGCGACACCATGGAGCAGGTAAGAATCCCGATCTCTGAGGTCAAGGCTTATATCGAAGAGCGCATTTATTTCTAATATAGCAACGCATAGATCAACATCCCCGTTTTCGCAAATGGAAGCGGGGATGTTTCTTTGAAATATAACAGCCACCTGAGATAACTCAGGCGGCTGCGATTTTATTTTGTTAACGATCAGGCATTCTCGGAAACAGGAAGCATGTACTTTTTCTTGTAATCGTTCAGTGCGTTAACGAACTCGGAGTCATCGGAGCGCTTAAGCTCGGTCATATACTCGTGAGTATCCATGTTGTTTTCCTTAACCTGGATCATGCATACTGCGATGTTCGAGCAGTGGTCTGATACACGTTCAAGGTTTGTCAGCAGGTCGGAGAGGATAAAGCCAAGCTCAATAGTGCACTTGCCGACGCGCAGACGCTCGATGTGGCGGCTCTTGAGGTCAGTACGGAGTTCATCGATAACATCCTCGAGAGGCTCAACCTGCTTTGCAAGAGCGATATCGGAATTGATAAAAGCTTCGATAGCCTTGTCAAGGATTTCGGAAACTGCATTCTTGATAACGTCGATCTCCTGAGAAGCTTCATCCGAGAATTTTATCTTCTTCTGATACATTTCCTCTGCGGCTTCCACTACGTTTACTGCGTGGTCGGAAATACGCTCAAGGTCGCCGATAGTGTGCAGAAGCTTGGAAACAAGCTTACTGTCGTGCTCGGACAGGTCTTTGGAGCTTATCTTCAGCAGATAAGAACCGATCTTATCTTCATAGATGTCGATAGTGTTTTCGTGTTCAACGATCTCCGTTACTTTCTTCTGATCATAATTTGTCAGAACATCAAGAGACTGGAAGATGGTCTTGCGTGTCAGCTTTGCCATCCTGATAGCAACATTGCGGCACTGCTCAATAGCAACAGAAGGGGTCTTCAGCAGACGCTCATCCAGCATGGGCATTTCGCCCTCTTCCTCGTTGGGATTGTCACGGATAACCAGACAAGCAAGCTTTTCAATCTGCTTTGTAAACGGCAGGAAAAAAAGTGTCGCCAGCACATTGAACGCTGTATGAATGATCGGGATACTTGTACCCTCAAGAGGCATATCAAGGAACTGGAAATGCAGGAATGCATTGAGTAGATAGAACAGGGACAGGAATATTACCGTGCCCAGCACATTGAACAGCAGATGGACGATAGCCACGCGCTTTGCGCTCTTGTTTGCGCCAATGGAGGAGATCAGTGCAGTAACGCAGGTACCGATGTTCTGGCCAAGCAGAATAGGCAGTGCAGTTCCGTGAGTAACAGCACCGGTAGATGTAGCCAGTGCCTGAAGGATACCTACCGAAGCCGAGGATGACTGGATAACAGCAGTCAGGATCGCACCTGCGATAACGCCGAGAATGGGGTTGGAGAATGCTATCATCAGCTCGCCGAATTCAGGAACATCTTTAAGACCTGATACAGCGTCGGACATAGCGTCCATACCGAACATAAGCACGGCAAAACCCAACAGAATAGTAGCAATATTATGCTTTTTGTCGGATTTTGTGAACATCATCAATCCTATGCCGATGATGGCAAGGATAGGTGTAAATGATGTCGGCTTTAAAAGCTGGACGAAAATATTGTCGCCGTCAAGAGCGGTAAGGCTGAGTAGCCATGCGGTCATCGTAGTACCGATGTTTGCACCCATGATTACGCCGATAACCTGTCTGAGCTTCATGATGCCAGAGTTTACAAAGCCCACCAGCATAACCGTCGTAGCGGATGAAGACTGTATGACAGCCGTAACACCTGCACCAAGTAAAACGCCCTTTATTGGATTTGAAGTCATTTTTTCCAGAAGCTTTTCCAGCTTGCCGCCTGCAAGCTTTTCGAGTGCGGCACTAAGCGTATTCATTCCGAACAGGAACAGCGCAAGACCGCCAATCAGTGATAGTACGTCAAATAGATCCATGTTTTTTTCTCCTGTGTTTTTTGCAATCTTTCTTTATTGCATATCTTTTTCCTTTGCGAACATTTTCATTATACAGGATTTTTCGATAATTGTACAGTGGTTTTTACATAATTTTTATTTTTCACCATAATCCATAATTCGGCGGCATAAATCGTTTGCGTTTCTGTCGATTTTGCAAATGCTTTCTTATTTATAATGAAAACACGTGTAAATATATGTAAAGCCGCTTTTCAGCGGCAACAGGTTTATTCGGAGCGGGATGATATGACCGACATGGGATCTATCCATTCTCCGCCACGCTTGACGGCAAGGTGAAGATGAGGCTCCTGCAGGATCTCTGCCTGACAGGTATCGGAGGTCTTGCCTATCACCTGACCCTCCTGCACAGATTGCCCCGTTTTAATCTCAAGCTCCTTTGCGAGACCGCAGTAATGCACTTCAAGTCCGTTTTCCTGTTCTGATATCACACAGATGCCCCACAGAGGGTCTTCGCTTATCTCCTTGATAACACCCGAGGACATGGACCTTACTTCTGTGCCAAGCGGGCATAGGATATCGCATCCGTCATGGGTCTTCCACACGCCAAGGGTCTCGGATTTTACAAGCTCGCCATTACTGAACGGATGTGATATCTCTCCATCAACAGGCATAATGTTGCGTGCTTCGATGACGACAGGCTTGTTCGCCTCCTCTGCCTCGGCTGTGATATCTGTACCGGCTGCCTCGATCGTTTCTTTGCTGTTGTTTTCTTTCGGGACGTTGTCGGCATTGTTGTTGGCAGGGATGCTGCTTTCGTCGTCAGGCTCAAACACCCATACATCTGAGGTGCTGTCGGATTCGGTGGGGGTCAGGCGGCTCATCGTCTGATGATAGGCTGTAAGCGAGGCTATACTTACCGCTGCGACACCCAGCACCACGGCAATCGCCATGCCTTTACCTGCAGGGAATGATCTTTTTGATTTTTTCATCGCTGTTATTTCCTTTCATGATCATGACTATGGAGTGATCCTACGCAGGGATCGTGTCAGTATTTTTGCCTGATATTTATGAAATATACAGTCTGTGTCATTTTAAGCGGTAAAAATGTATTGAACTATTGCCAAAAACACGTTAATATGGTAGAATTAAAAGATAAAACAGATCACGGAGGGCAGCGGAATGATACGTGTAGCGCAGATACTCGGTAAAATGAACGGCGGCGGCGCGGAACAGATGGTGATGAACTATTACAGGGCCATCGATCGTGAAAAGGTGCAGTTCGACTTTTATCTTTTCAAGGGTTCGAAGTATGTTCCTGTTGAGGATATAAAAGCCATGGGCGGGCGTATATTCGTGCTTCCTACATTCAGGCATCCTTTCCGCTATATGAAGGTACTGAAAAAACTGTTATCCGAAAACGGATATGATATAGTTCACTGTCACCTCAGCACTCTTTCGGGGATGGCACTTAAGGCTGCGAAAAAGGCAGGAGTCAGGGTCAGGATACTTCATAATCACAGCACTTCGGGAGGGGCAAGGGAGCTGACGCGAAATATAGCAAAATCGGTATTAAAGCCATTTGCCAAACAATACGCCACTGATTACCTTGCGTGTTCCGAGCTTGCCGCGAGATGGATGTATCGCAATATGCCTGTCTGCGGGCTGACAGAGAAAGCTCCTCCCGTAAAAGTCGCCAGGGTAATGCGGAATGCGGTAGACACCGATAAGTTCCGTTATGACGGAAAAAAGCGCAGTGAGCTTCGCAAGGAGCTCAATATTCCCGCTTCCATGACGGTGTTCGGGCATATCGGACGTTTTTGTCCTCAGAAGAACCAGAGTTTTCTTATCGATATCTTCAATCAGATATTGGCGCAGCACAAAAATTCCGTGCTGATAATGGCTGGCGAGGGCAGCGACAAGGAGCTCATTCAGGCACGTGTTATCGCGGCGGGGATCAGCGACAGGGTTATCTTCGCAGGGCAGCGCAGCGACACAGAAAAGCTATACAGTGCCATTGATTGTTTTTTGCTGCCGTCAAATTATGAGGGCCTGCCTGTGGTTGGTGTGGAGGCTCAGAGCGCAGGGCTTTATTGCCTTTTCTCTGACAAGGTGACAAAGGAGGCCAAGCTGACAGACAGTGTGCAGTATCTTAGCCTTAAGACCAGTGCCGCGGACTGGGCGTGCGCTGCTGTTTGCTGCTCAAAGCTACGCAACAAAAAAGGCGCTGAGCAGGTGAGGAAAGCGGGCTATGACATCAATGACGCCGCCAGAGAGCTGGAGGAATTTTATCTTTCTCTGTAATATAAAAAATAACATCGAGGTCTGACATGACAAAGCTTTTAATAAAATTATTTGTAAAGAATCATCAGAATGTAAAGGAGCCTGCTGTGCGTACTGCCTATGGCAAGCTTTCGGGCTGGGTTGGTATCCTGTGCAACATCTTTTTGTGTGCGGGTAAGTTCATCGTTGGCTTTATTTCGGGAAGTGTATCTATAACTGCAGATGCTGCCAACAATCTTTCGGATGCCTCCTCCAGCATAATAAGCCTTTTAGGTTTCAAGCTGGCTGAAAAATCCGCCGATGAGGAACATCCTTACGGCCATGCGAGATATGAGTATATTTCGGGCTTTATCGTTGCTGTGCTGGTGCTTGTGATCGGATTTGAGCTGTTCAAGGGCAGTATAGAGAAGATAATCACTCCCACTGCTGTGGAGTTTTCCTGGGTAACGGTGGGTGTTCTTGCGGCATCCATTATTGTGAAGCTGTGGATGATGCTGTTCAATATGAAGATAGGAAAGCTTATTTCGTCTTCGGCTCTTGAGGCCACTGCTGCCGACAGTAGGAATGACTCTATATCCACTTTAGCGGTACTTGCCGCGGCACTGATATCCCATTTTGCATCGGTAGAGCTTGATGGCTGGATGGGCGTGCTTGTGGCAGTATTTATACTTTACAGCGGAGTGAACCTTGTCCGCGATGCTATGAGTCCGTTGCTGGGAAAAGCTCCCGATCCCGAGATGGTGGAGGAGATCCGTGAAAAGGTGATGTCCTATGACGGAGTTCTCGGTACACATGATCTTATGGTACACGATTACGGACCTGGAAGGATCTTCGCCAGCGTCCATGTGGAGATGGCAGCGGAGCGGGATGTGCTTGAGAGCCACGATGTGATAGACAATATCGAGCGTGATTTTTTACAGCAGGGGCTGAATCTTGTGGTGCATTACGACCCTATCGTGACCTCGGACTCTGCGGTAGGTGATACCCGCCGTGAAATATCGGATATAGTGAAGCAGATAGACGAGCGTCTGTCGATACATGATCTTCGTATGGTGCCTGGTCCCAGTCATACAAATGTGATATTCGATTGTGTTGTGCCACCTCGTTTTTCTATGGATGAAAACGAGCTGAGATCGGAGATATCTCGGTTTGTAAAGGCTGCGCATCCCGACTATTTCTGCGTTATCACGGTCGAACAGAGTTATGCGCCTATCCCCAAAAAAGCGGAGATGACATGAGTCTGGTTCGTCAGAGCAGCTTCTGAAGAACTCAGGGCAGAGGAAATGAATTGTTCAGATTTGGATACAAAAACACCCCGGGATCGGTATCTCGGGGTGTTTTCCTGTTGTTCAGAAGTTAATTGCACAAGCGGCGAGAGTTATAGTTTTACTCTTTTGCTGCCTATTGCATCCATGAAGTGTCTGTTCTTTTCGAGAACGAATTTAAACAGGGGACAGCCTGCGATAGTGATGACTACCAGCTCTCCTGCGCCTACTGTAAGCATACTCAGCCATATCGGCTCGTTAAAGGCCAGCAACAGCTCCACAGAGATTATTATGGAATTGCTTATGACGGGAAGCAGGGAAGCGATCCAGATATTCTTCACATAAAACATCGGGATCACCGCTATTGCGGTCGCGAGAGTTCCGAAGATCATATCCATCAGTGCCATAGGGCTGAAGCAGTTTGCGATAAAACAGCCCAGAATAAGCGCTATGCTGTAATCCTTTCTGTAGTAGCAAAGAAGTGTGAGTAGCTCTGCGATACGAAACTGTATCGGCCCGAAAGACAGCCCTGACAAAGCAAATGTCAGCGCTGCATAGAGTGCTGCGACGACAGCAAGTCTTGCGAGGTTTCTGACCTCAAAGATTTTGTTTTTGGACATAAAAAAGCTCCTTGTTTTTTAACGGTGGTTAGGCAAAGAAAACACCGTATTAAATTATAGCATCTTTAAAGATACCGTAATTATAATAGCATATTTCTCATTATTTTGCAATAGCCTTACAGAATTTTTCTGTATTCGCCCGCAGTCATTCCCATGCGCTTTTTGAACTGTCTTATAAAATGCACATCGTTCTCATAACCGCAAAGCTCCGCTATTTCTTTCACGGAAAGGTCGGTGCTCTGAAGATAATATTTTGCCATATCTATACGTGCGTTGAGGATATCCTCGTAGCAGCTTACCCCGAATTCCGCCTTATACAGATACTGAAAATGCGAGGGGCTCAACGACAGGCCAGCGGCAAGCTCGTTTATATTATGTCTGTGCGCGGGATTGCGATGCAGCTCGGCTCTCAGTGCTCTTAATGTTGCGCTGTGGATGTTACTGCCGCCATCCTTTTCGGCACCCTCTGAAAGCTTTGACAAAAGCAGGCGCAGAAGAAGATTTATGTTTTCGCTGCTGTTGCTGCCAGACGATACCGATTCCACGGAAAGCATATCCAGTGTGTTTTCTACAGAGCTTATATCAGCGATGGGGAGTATCGTATTAAAAGGCAGTCCTATCCTGCGAATGAAGCTTCCTTCCTCGTCGCAGTCAAAGTGGACCCAGTGGTTTATGTATTCATCGCCGTCCGCACCATAATGCTGGTGAAAGCTTTTTGAGAATACAATGGCACTGTTTGCAGGTGCTGTCAGGGTGTTGCTGCCAAGGCGTATTCTTGCGGAGGTCTTGAAGATAAGTATCAGATCGTCTCCCGAGCCGTTGGGGCGCTCGATAAGAAATCTGCTGTCGTGGCGGAAGTTCATGCCCATTGTATGAAGCTTCATCGGGATCCTCCAATCGTATGATAGATCAGTTTTTATAATATGATACATCATTGAAAAGTGTTTGTCAATATGTTAATATATATTTAACGACAAAACCACGAAAGGACGAACCGTTATGAACACTCTCAAGCTTACACTTAACCCGCTGGACAAGAAAAGCCACATCAACCGTGAGATATACGGAAACTTCTCCGAGCATCTCGGCCGCTGCATCTACGATGGAATCTATGTCGGAGAGAACAGCGATATCCCCAATATCGAGGGCTTCCGCAAGGATGTTATCGAAGCGTTCAGACAGATAAAGCTTCCTGTGCTCCGCTGGCCGGGTGGCTGCTTTGCTGACGCATATCACTGGAAAGACGGCATTGGCGATAAAGAGACCCGTAAAAAGATGATAAACATCCATTGGGGAGGAGTTGTTGAGGACAACAGCTTTGGCACTCATGAGTTTCTGCGCTTCTGCGAGCTGGTAGGCTGCGAGCCCTATATCGCAGGAAACGTTGGAAGCGGTACGGTAGAGGAGCTTGCCGAATGGATCGAATACATGACCTTTGACGGGATCTCCCCCATGGCGGAGCTTCGTAAAAAGAACGGCCGCGAGCAGCCGTGGAAGCTCAAGTATCTCGGTATCGGCAACGAAAACTGGGGCTGCGGCGGCAATATGACTCCCGAATACTACTGCGACACTTACCGCAAATATCAGAGCTACTGCCGTGATTTCAGCGGTAACAACCTGTATAAGATAGCGTGTGGTCCTAATGCTTACGACTACAACTGGACAGAGGTGACGATGAAGAACATCACCCCCTGGCACATGAAGGGTCTTTCGCTGCACTACTATACAGTTCCTTACGGCAACTGGGAGCATAAGGGCGATGCTGTGAAGTTTACCGAAGCAGAGTATTATGAAACCATAAATGCAACGCTGCAGATGGAAACACTGGTTACCCGTCACTCCGAGATAATGAACCGCTACGATCCCGAAAAGAAAGTGGGTCTTATCGTTGACGAGTGGGGCTGCTGGTTCGATGTGGAGGAGGGCACAAATCCCGGCTTCCTGTATCAGCAGAATACGATGCGCGACGCTATCGTTGCTGCGATCAACCTCAATATCTTCAACAGCCACTCCGACAGAGTGTTCATGGCAAATATCGCGCAGGCTGTTAACGTGCTGCAGTCCATACTTCTTACTGAGGGAGAGGTAACGGTAAGGACTCCCACATATCATGTATTTGACCTGTACAAGGGTCATCAGGATGCAACTCTTATTTACAGCCACATCGAAAACGAAAAGACCGATAGCGAGAGCGGTGTTCCCTGCATCAGCCACTCTGCTTCTGTTGCAGAAAACGGCGATATTCTCGTTACTCTTTCCAACTGTGCACTCAACAAGGAGTTTGAGATAGACCTCGGCTCTGCATTCGGAGAGATAAAGAGTGCCGAGGCGAGGATGCTGTGCGGTGACGCCCATGACCACAATACTTTTGATGATGCCGAAAAGGTTGTCATCAAGCCCCTCGATGTAAGGACAGAAAACGGCAGGGCTTTTGTGGTGCTTCCTGCGTGCAGCGTTGCTGCTATCACTCTTAAGGTATGACCTACAGTAAAAAGCCCTGTATCCGCTGTCTTCTGGAAGAAGCGGGAAAGCAGGATGTTTCAGAGGCGGTAAGAACTGCGGTAGGGAAGATCCCTCCGGCTCAGCGTACAGCGGAGGAAGAGTACTCCCGACGTCTTGAGATATGCCGCAGCTGCGAGTTCCTTACAGAGGGGACCTGCCTTAAGTGTGGCTGCTATGTTGAACTGAGAGCGGCCAGAGCGGATAGCCATTGTCCTTATAAGAAAAAATGGTGATATAGACCGAAATAAGCCCGGGAGCTTCTCTCACGGGCTGTGTTTTTTGTTGAAAAAGCATCGCTTATATGCTAAAATAAGATGAGCGAGGTGACAGAATGAAATCACTTACCGATATGTATCATCCTATTACGGGCGCTCCGTTTCGGAATAGCGATGCCTATTGCGAGATAGCCCCTTGCGAAGCACTGCGGCCGTATATCCGTTGTTTCTGGGGTACAAGATGTCCTGTAGCGGGGCAAACAGAGCAGACCGCGTCGGGTATTGTGATCCCTGACACCTGCATGGATATCATTTTTGATATCAATTACACCCGCAATAGTTACAATGGTTTTTTCTGCACGGTGGACGAGCACTCTTACCGCACAGGCGGTGCAGCAGCCCCCGATATTATTGCAACCTTTGCAATACGTTTTTATGCGTGGACGGCTGTCCTTTTTTCGGAGCAGGAGCTGACAGGGCGCAAAAACTGCGCGTTTGATGTTGGGGAGTTTTTCAGTGGACTAAAAACGGAGCTGGAACCATTGTTGTTTGATGTGCCTACACTTAACGGCAAGGCTGCGGTTGCCGAAGGGGCGTTGCTGAAAAGATTATCCGCAGACCGCACAAATAACGATCTTTTGAATGCTGTTTACTATATGCTGAAAACAAGCGGCAGAGCTAAAATATCCGATATATGCGAATATACTTCTGTTACCGAAAGACGGCTTGAACGTATCTTTAATTATAATATGGGTGTTTCGCCTAAGACGTTCTCCTCGCTCCTGAGATATCAGTTACTTTGGCAGGATATGGTGAAATATCCTGATCTGAGAATTATGGATGCGGTAGAAAAGTACGGCTACACCGATCAGGCACATCTTCTGAGGGATTTCAAACGGCGTCATCTCACGACGCCGTCGCAGGCGTTGGAATACGCGCTGAAAAACCGCTAGTGTCGGATTTTTACAATACATATCTCGTTTTTCGTGGTATAATAAAGAAAAACGCAAGGAGAGACCGATATGGATACATTTGAGAAAGCAAGGATGTTTGTTTACATAAATGCACGTCCGCTGGATCTTGCAAGGTGGCAGTTTCATTTTGAAAGCGGCAACAGGGAGGCTGTGTTACATGCGTTGAGTTTCTATCAGAACGAGGATGGCGGCTTTGGTCATGGACTTGAGCCTGATTTCCTTAATCCTGATTCTACACCGATAGCGACATGGGCGGCGACCGAAATTCTGAAAGAGATCGGATTTTCTGACAAGAATCATCCTATAGTGCTTGGAATACTCCGTTATCTTGACAGCGGCAGGCACTTTGATGACGAACACAAACAATGGCTGAACACGGTTCCTGCCAATAACGATCACCCTCACGCGATATGGTGGGAATACAACGGTAATGACGAGTTCAGATACAATCCTACGGCGGCACTAGCTGCGTTTGTCCTGGAATATGCGGATAAAAACTCCGTAATATACAATAAATGCTGTAAAATAGCCGAACAGGCGATAGAGTGGTTTGTAAATGCCGTTCCGTTTCATGAGCAGCACGTTACAAGCTGTTTCATTGAGCTTTTCAATACGTTGGCTAAGAAAAATGTGATCACTGCTGATATATCTTTGTTCGGGCGAAAGCTGAAAGAGCAGGTAAGATATAATATTTGTGCTGAAAAGGAAAAGTGGGCGACTGAATATGTGACCAAGCCATCAAATTTCAATATTACAAGGGACACTATTTTTTACGAGGGGAACGAGGAGCTTGCAGAGTACGAGTGTGATTTTATAAAAGAAGTACAGTCGGATGATGGTTCTTTTCCTGTAACCTGGCAGTGGTGGACGGACTATAAGGAGTACGAGGTCTCGGCAAATTTCTGGAGATCAGCCATCACGATTTCGAATATGCGGTATCTGAAAGCATTTGATATGCTCTGATAAAAACAAGACCCGGGAAAGCATTTGCTCTCTCGGGTCGTTTTGTGTTTAGACAGGATATATGCTTTACTTTGCGTAATCCACTGCGCGGCTCTCGCGGATCAGATTTACCTTGATCTGTCCGGGGTATTCCATCTCGCTTTCGATACGCTTTGCGATGTCGCGGGCAAGTACCTTCATGCCGTCGTCGCTGATGGACTCGGGCTTAAGCATGATACGAACCTCACGGCCTGCCTGAATAGCAAAGGACTTGTCAACGCCGCTGTAGCTGTTGCAGATCTCCTCAAGCTTTTCAAGACGCTTTATGTAGTTCTCGTAGTTTTCGCTTCTTGCGGCGGGTCTTGCTGCGCTGATAGCGTCGGCAGCCTGGACAAGTGCTGCAATTACCGTGCGGCACTCTACATCGCCGTGGTGAGCCTCGATAGCGTGGATAACTTCGGGGCTTTCCTTGTACTTCTTGCAGACATCCACACCGATCTGAACGTGGGAGCCCTCGATCTCGTGGTCAAGAGCCTTACCGATATCGTGGAGCAGACCTGCTCTTCTTGCCAGTGCGGGATCTACGCCTAACTCACTTGCCATGATGCCTGCGAGGTGAGCCACTTCGATAGAGTGGTTGAGTACATTCTGTCTGTAGGATGTTCTGTACTTAAGGCGGCCGATAAGGCGTACAAGCTCGTGGTTAAGACCGTTTACGTTGGTCTCCATAACAGCGCGCTCGCCCTCCTGCTTGATGCGGAGCTCTACCTCTCTGCGTGCCTTTTCTACTGTTTCTTCGATGCGTGCGGGGTGGATACGTCCATCCTGGATAAGACGCTCAAGTGCGATCCTTGCGATCTCGCGTCTTACGTGGTCGAAGCTGGAAAGTGTGATAGCTTCGGGAGTATCATCGATGATGAGATCAACACCTGTAAGAGTTTCGATCGCGCGGATGTTACGTCCCTCGCGGCCGATGATGCGGCCCTTCATCTCATCGTTGGGGATAGCCACAACGGACCCCGCCCTTTCGGATACGGTATCTGCGGCAAGTCTTGCGATGGCAAGAGATACATACTGACGAGCCTTTTCATCGGACTCGTCCTTGATGCGCTGCTCATAAGCGGCAATCTTTACCGCCTTTTCGTGGCTGAGCTCGCTGTCGAGCATCATAAGCAGATGCTCCTTGGCCTGCTCTGTGGTGAAGCCGGAGATGCGCTCCAGAATATCCATCTGGCTTGCTTTGAGCTGCTCGGCCTCGGCGATCTTTTCGTCCGCCTTCTTGTGCTTTGCCTGAAGCTGCTCTTCCAGCTTTTCCATCTTGTCTGTTTTCTTGTCGAGGTTTTCCTCTTTCTGCTGAAGTCTGCGCTCGGAGCGGGAAAGCTCACTTCTGCGCTCTTTCAGTTCGCGCTCTGTGTCGTTTTTGAGGTGCTGGATATCCTTTTCCGCAGAGGAGCGGAGCTTGTGGATCTCATCCTTCGCCTCAACGAGCGCTGTTTTCTTCTTTGTTTCAGCCTTTTCATTGGCTTCAGCGATGATCCTTGCAGCTTCCTTTTCGGCAGACTCGAACTGAGCCTCGGCAGACTTGATGCGGTGCTTTATACCAAGCTTGAAGCAGATAAAGCCACATACTACTGCGCCTATCAGAAACGCTGCAATGCCGATCAACACATAAGTTAATTCGGTTGGCATCGTTGATTTTCCCTCCTTTTTAAATTCGGCG